>NZ_JBVJIU010000021.1:0-187858 GCF_055586105.1 Actinoplanes sp. NPDC051537 | reverse complement strand
GCGGGGGGGGTTCTTTTTTTCCTGGCCTCTGCACAAAAAGGCAACCCCCCCCCCCGAGAGCAAGCCTGCGGGGAAAAGCACCTCCGCCCCTGGGAACCCCCCCCGCCTTTCTTATGAGAGACGAGTTCTTATGAGAGACGGGGGAAAGAGCCGTCCGGATGGGGCAGGTATTCGGTGGTCTCGACGACCGCGGCGACCGGCAACGGCGCGTAGAGGTGGGGGAAGAGCGCGCCCTCCGGATGGGGCGGGTCGCCCTCCTCCCAGGTGACCGGGACCGGCAGCAGCGACTCGTCGATGTGCAGCAGGAGCAGGTCGGTGCGGCCCCGGAAACGCAGCGTCGCGGGCATGTGCACCCACTCGGCGGTGGAGCAGTGGATGTAGCCCTCGGTCGCCAGCGTGTCGCCCTCGTAGGCGCCCTCCGCGACCGCCTTGGCCCAGACGTCGCGCGGGCAGATGTGCAGGATCAAAGTCGTCAGCCCTTCTCCAGGTATTCCGCCCGCTCCTCGTCGACCAGGGCGGCCACCGAGGCGGCCAGGGCGGGGTATTTCGACAGGTCGGGGTCGTCGCCGATGAGCTCGGACGCCTCGGTGCGGGCGTCGGTGATCAGCTTGGCGTCGCGCAGCAGGGAGAGCAGCCTCAGGTGCGAGTGGCGGCCGGACTGCGAGGCGCCCAGAACGTCGCCCTCGCGGCGCTGCTCGAGGTCGATCTCGGAGAGGCGGAAGCCGTCGGTGGTGGCCGCCACCGCGTCGAGCCGCTCGCGGGCGGCGGTGCCCTCGACCGACTCGGTGACCAGCAGGCAGATGCCGGCCGCCGAGCCGCGGCCCACCCGGCCGCGCAGCTGGTGCAGCTGGGAGACGCCGAACCGGTCGGCGTCCATGATGATCATGACGGTCGCGTTGGGCACGTCGACGCCGACCTCGATGACCGTGGTGGCGACCAGGACGTCGAGGTCGCCGGCCGCGAACGCGCGCATCACCGCGTCCTTCTCGTCGGTGGGCAGCTTGCCGTGCAGCACGCCGATCCGCAGGCCGTGCAACGGTCCCTCGGCCAGCAGCGAGCCGACCTCGGTGACGGCCAGGGGCGGGCGCCGGGCGGGCTCATTGTCGCCGGGAGGCTCCTCGTCCTCGTCGGCGCCCGCGGTGCCGATGCGCGGGCAGACCACGTACGCCTGATGGCCGTTCTTGACCTCTTCGCGCAGCCGCTTCCAGGCCCGGTCGAGGAACGCCGGGCGCTCGGGCGGCACGACGTGCGAGGCGATCGGCGAGCGGCCGCGCGGCAACTGCGACAAAGTGGACGTCTCGAGGTCTCCATAGACGGTCATCGCGACCGTACGCGGAATCGGGGTCGCCGTCATGACCAGCACATGGGGTGGGCGGGCGGCCTTGGCGCGCAGGGCGTCCCGCTGCTCGACGCCGAACCGGTGCTGCTCGTCGACCACCACCAGGCCCAGGTCTTTGAAGTCGACGCCCTCGTAGAGCAGGGCGTGCGTGCCGATCACGATGCCGGCCGTGCCGTCCGCGACCTTGGCCAGCGCCGCCCGCCGGGCCACCGCGCCGAGCGAGCCGGTGACCAGGGTGAGCTGCGTGCCGCCGGGGTCGCCGTCGATCTCGCCGGCCCGGCCGAGCGCGCCGAGCTGGGCGCCGATGCCGCGGAAGTGCTGGGTGGCGAGCACCTCGGTCGGCGCGAGCAGGGCCGCCTGGCCGCCGGAGTCGACGACCTGGAGCATGGCCCGCACCGAGACCAGCGTCTTGCCCGAGCCGACCTCGCCCTGCAACAACCGGTGCATCGGATGAGGGCGGGTCAGGTCGGCGGCGATCTCCTCGCCCACCTCACGCTGGCCCTCGGTCAGCTCGTACGGCAAGGAGGCGTCGAACTTGTCGAGAATGCCGCCGTGGACGCGGGGCCGGGCGGTGCCGGGGATGGCGGCCGATCGCGCCCGCCGCTGCACCAGCGTGAGCTGGACCGCGAACGCCTCGTCCCACTTCAGCCGGTATTTCGCCGAGAACAGCGCCTCCTTCGACGTGGGGCGGTGGATCTCGTGCAGGGCGGTGCCGATGCCGACCAGGTTGCGGTTGGCGCGCACGGGCGGCGGCAGCGGGTCGTCGGGCGCCTGGAACGTGTCGAGCACCGTGCGCACGCACTTGGCGATCACCCACGTCGGCACCGCCTGGGCCGCCGGGTAGACCGGGATGAGCGCGCCGGCGAACTCCTCGATCTCCTCGGCCGCCTCGTCCTGCGTCGCGTCGGCGCTCAGCAGCTGATAGGCCGGGCCGTTGAGCTGCCGCTTGCCCCGGAAGTCGGTGATCTTGCCAGCGAACAGGCCCCACCGGCCGCGGCGCAGCTCGCGCTCGCGCCAGGCCTGGTTGAAGAACGTGCACGTCAGCGTGGCGCCGGAGCCGTCGCCGATGGTTATCTCCAGCATGTTGCCCTTGCGGGCGCGCATCGGCTTGACGCTCATCGACTGCACCTGGGCCAGCAGCGTGACCTGCTCGCCGATCTGCAGGTCGCGCATGTCGGTGTGCTCGCCGCGCTCGTCGTAGCGCCGGGGGAAGTGATAGACGAGGTCGCCGGCCGTGTGCAGGTCGAGGTGGGTGGCGAGCGCCTTGGCGGTGCGCTCGCCCAGCACCGCGCGCAACGGCGTGGTCGTCGTGGTGGCGGTGGCAGTCGGCTCGGTCATTCCACTCCAACCAGCAGGTGATACCGCGGCTGGCCGCCCGCGTAGCACTCGAGCTCGACGAACGGCCAGGCGTGCGTGACGTGGCCGCGCAGCGTCCCCTCGAGGGCGGCCGGGGCGTCGGCCCCGAGCACGAGCGTGGCCAGCTCGCCGCCGCCGCCCAGCATGCGGTCGAGCAGGCGGCGGCTGACGTCCCCGAGGTCGGCGCCGATCACGTGCACCTCGCCGTCGACGAGGCCGAGCAGGTCGCCGGCGCGGCACGGGCCGGCGACCGTGAGCGAGTCGCGCTGGGCGGTGCAGACCTCGCCGTAGCGGCAGGCGCCGGCCGCCTCGGCCATCGCGATGACGTCGTCGGCGAAGGGCCGGGCCGGGTCGCGCACGGCCAGCGCGGCGAGCGCCTGGACCGGCGAGCGGGTCGGCACCACGCTCACCCGCACCCCGGCCGACTCGGCCTCGCGGGCGGCGACGGTGGCGACGGCTTGGGTGTTCGCGTCGTTGGGCAGCAGCACGACGCTGCCGGCGCCGGACGCGGTGATCGCCTCGACCATCTCGCGGATCGACGGGTTGCGGCCGACGACGGTGGCGCCCTCGGCCTCGAAGAGCGCGGTGAGCCCGTCGCCCGCGGCCACCACGACGGCGGCCCGCGCCGGCTCCGGCGGGGGCGCCACGACCTGGGGCTCGATCACGTGGGCGCGACCGTCCTCGAGCGGCGTGACGCTGATGCGGTGCGGCCGGCCGGCCACGACCCCGGCCTCGAGCGCGGGGCCGATGCGGGCGGCGCTCACGTGGACATGAACATTCCAGGTGCCGTCGCCGGAGCCGACCACGACGAGCGAGTCGCCCAGGCCGTCGAGCGCCGTGCGCAGCGTGGCCACGGCCGGCTCGTCGGCCTCGAGCAGGTATTGCACCTCGTAGCCGAAGACGTCGTCGTCGCTCGGCGGGGCGACGACCGCGGGCGCGGCCGCCTCGGGCTCGGCGCCGGGGCCGGTGAGGGCCTCGACCAGCGCGTCGAGCAGCAGGACCAGCCCGCGGCCGCCGGCGTCGACCACGCCCGCCCGGGCCAGCACCGGCAGCTGCTGCGGGGTGCGGGCCAGGGCCTCGGCCGCCGCGCCGGCCGCGGCGCGGGCGACCGCCACCAGGTCGTCGGACTTGATGCGGCCGGCGCCCTCGGCGGCCGCCGCCACCACGGACAGGACCGTGCCCTCGACCGGGCGGGCCACCGCCGCGTAGGCCGCCTCGGACGCCGAACGCAGGGCCCGGGCCAGATCGGCGCCGCGGGCCGCGGCCGAGGTGGCCAGGCTGTCGGCCATGCCGCGGAGGATCTGCGAGACGATCACGCCCGAGTTGCCGCGGGCGCCGAGCAGGGCGCCCCGGGCCATCCGGCGCAGCGTGCTGCCCGGGGGTGAGCTGCCCGGCGGCGCCGGCTCGCCGGCCACCTCGTCGAGCGCCTGCTGGGCCGACGTGAGGGTGAGCACGAGGTTGGTGCCGGTGTCGCCGTCGGGCACCGGATAGACGTTCAGCTCGTCGATCTCGCGCTGGTGGGCGCGGAGCGCTTCCAGCCCACCGCCGCACCAGCGGCGTACGGCGGCAGCGTCCAGGGTCTCCAGCACGCGAAAATCGTACTAACGTCCCCTGACATTCTCCGCGGACCGCACCCTGACCGGGGGCGATTGGCTGTCACGGCGCACCATCGGGTAACCTTGCCGGGTTGCCTTGGCGTTGGTTCGCGGGGCTGCCTTGACGATCTAGAAGACAAACCTCAGGAGTACCCCGTGGCTAGCGTGTGCGACGTCTGTGGCAAGGGACCGGGCTTCGGCCACAACGTGTCCCACTCGCACCGGCGGACCAACCGCCGCTGGAACCCGAACATTCAGTCGGTGCGTACCCCGGCCGGTGGCGGCACGACCAAGAAGCTCAAGGTCTGCACCTCGTGCATCAAGGCCGGCAAGGTCGTCCGCGCCTAGTTCGAGTGCCTGCTCTTCTTAGCCGCCCGATCCCACTGGGGTCGGGCGGCTAAGTGCGTTACAGGTCTCTCGCGAAGGACAGCACGCCCTCTTCGCCGGCGTAGAAGCCGAAGTCCTCTATCCGGACATATCCGGCTTTCTCGTAGAGCGCGATCGCCTCGGGCTGCTTGTCGCCCGTTTCCAGGATCACCCGCTTGCAGCCGGCAGCCCGAGCAGACTCCTCCACGGTGGCCAGCAAGCGCCGCCCCAGCCCACGCCGGCGCCCCGCCTTGGCGGTGAACATCCGCTTGAGTTCGGCGTCGTCACCGTGCCGGCGCCAGCCGACGCAGCCGAGCAACCGCTCCCCGTCGTCGGCCACGAAGAACGCACCCCGCGGCGGCGTGAAGTCGTCCGCGCCGATGGGCGTGTCGTCCCCGCTGCCGCCGTATCGCTCGGACAGCTCGGACAGCACGTCGACGAGCAATGCCCGTACGGCCGGCTCGCCGATGTCCGCCCTTCTGATCTTGATCTCCTGCACGAGACCGACAATAACTACCGACTGAGCTTTCTCTAACGGAAGTGGTCCCAGCCCTGTGGGCCGGACCACGGCCGTCGATCGACCGTCACGCCGGTGCCGTCGTGCACCGTGCCGATCTCGTGCCACCCCTCGGGCAGGGTCACGCCGGGCGGGAACGTCGCGGCCAGCGCGTGGTCCTCTCCCCCGGCGAGCAGCCACTGGTACGGGTCGACGCCGAGCGCCGTCGCCGCGTCCCGCATCTGATCGGGGACGGTGAACGCGTCCCGCCGCACGTCGATCGCCACCAGGCTGGCCGACGCGAGGTGACCGAGATCCTGGAGGAGCCCGTCCGAGACGTCGATCATCGAGGTGGCGCCGTGCCGGGCGGCGAGCGGACCGGCCGCGTACGGCACGTCCGGTCGCCGATAGGCATCGACCAGCACCTTCGGCGTGCGGAATCCCCGGGACAGGATGGTGTATCCGCCCGCCGCGTGCCCGGTGCGCCCGGCCAGCGCCAGCACGTCGCCCGGCTGCGCGCCCGACCGCACCACCGGCGCGCGGCCGCCGAGATCGCCCAGCGCGGTCACCGCGATCGTCAGCGTCGGGCTCGACGACATGTCGCCGCCGACCACGCTCGCGCCGACCCGCGCCGCCTCGTCCGACAGGCCGCCGGCCAGGTCCTCGGCCCAGGCCACGTCGAGATCGGCCGGGGCGCAGAACGCGACCAGCAGCGCGGTCGGATCGGCGCCCATCGCCGCGATGTCGGCCAGGTTCGCGGCCGCCGCGCGGTGACCGACGTCACTCGCCGACGACCAGTCGCGGCGGAAATGGCGCCCCTCGACCAGCACGTCGGTGCAGGCCACCACCCGGCCGTCGGGCGCGGACACCACCGCGGCGTCGTCACCCGGGCCGAGCAGCGTCCTCGTGCCCTGGTCGAGCCGGGCGACGACCCGGGCGATCAACCCGAACTCGCCGATCTCGGCAATGCTCACCCTGTGCAGCCTTCCTTCCGGTGGCGTCCCGCAGCCGCGTGGATTCTTACGGTAGTTTCACGTTCGAGTTACGGCTGGCGGCGGATGGGAGCGGATCGTGGTCCAGGCATACATCCTGATCCAAACGGAGGTCGGAAAGGCTCATGACGTGGCCGTATCGATCGGAAAGATCCCCGGTGTCATCCGGGTCGACGCGGTGACGGGGCCCTACGACGTGGTGGTGCTCGCCGAGGCACACACCGTTGACGACCTCGGCGGGCTCATTGTGAGCAAAGTCCAGAACGTCACGGGCATCATGCGGACGCTCACCTGCTCCGTGGTAAACCTCTGAGCATGGTCGACGTGGAGACTCCGCCCGAGGTGCGCAGGCCGGACAAGACGGCGCGCAGCGCCGCGCTGTGGGCGGCCGCGTTCGCGGTTCCGATCGCGATCCTCGCGGGCCTCCTGATCTTCTGGCGTCTCGCGCCCGGGAACGACTCCGCGGCGCAGCCGGCGCCGACGTCGACCGCACCCCAGGTGGTGCCGTCCGCGCCGGTGCCGATGGCGGCGCCGAAGCTGGACGCGACCACCGCTCAGGTCTGCCTCGCGGTGACGTCACAGCTGCCGACGGCCGTACGCAACCTGCCCGCCCGGAAGGTGACCGGTGGCGCCGAGCAGAACGCGGCGTGGGGCGCGCCCCCGGTCACGCTGGCCTGCGGTGTGACGCAGCCGACCATGTGCGAGCGGGTCGACGGCGGGCACCCGGGCTGCGTGCCGCTGGACGCCACGATGTTCGCGATGAACGGGGTCTGCTGGTGGGGCCAGGACGGCCCGGCGTCCGACGTGTTCACCACGATGGACCGTGAGGTCGCCGTGCAGGTGACGGTGCCCGGCAGCTACCAGCAGACGGCGCAGTGGGCGAACGAGTTCTCCGACGCCGTGGTCAAGACGGTGAAGTCGAAGAGCACGGGCGTGCCCACCGGATGCACGCAATAAAACGTCAGTGAAGGCCGGTGCCGCGGCGTAGCGCGGTGCGGATCAGCCGGTCGACGACCTTCGGGTACTCGAGCCCGGTGGCGGCCCACATCAGCGGGAACATCGAGGTCGGCGTCATGCCCGGCATCGTGTTGATCTCGTTGAGGTAGACCTGGTGGTCGGCGGTGACGAAGAAGTCGACCCGGGCCAGGCCGGCGCAGTCGAGCGCGGTGAACGTGCGGCGGGCGTACTCCTGGACCTGGCGGGTCACCTCGGCGGGCAGGTCGGCCGGGATGTCGTAGCGGCCGCCGTCCAGGTACTTCGCCTCGAAGTCGTACCAGTCGTGCTCGTCGACGTGGATCTCGGCGAGCAGGGACGCCTCGGGCGTGCCGCCGGCCTCGCCCTCGAGCACGCCGCACTCGATCTCGCGGCCCACGATCGCGGCCTCGACCAGCACCTTCGGATCGATCTGCCGGGCGGTGGCGACGGCGTCGTCGAGGTCGGCCCAGTCGGTGACCTTGGTGATGCCGTGCGACGAGCCGGCCCGCGACGGCTTCACGAAGACCGGCAGGCCCAGGCGCTCCTTGTCCTCGTTGCTGAGCGAGACGCCGGCGCGGAGAACCGCGTACGGCCCGACCGGGATGCCCTCGACCGTCGCGAGCTTCTTGGTGAACTCCTTGTCCATGGCCGCGGCCGAGGCGAAGACGTTGGCCCCCACGTACGGGATGCCGGCCATCTCGAGCATGCCCTGGATCGTGCCGTCCTCGCCGTAGGCGCCGTGCAGCACCGGGAAGACCACGTCGACGCCGGCCAGCGACGAGACGCCGTCGGCCGGGTCGCGCACGATCAGCTCGGTGGCGGTCGGGTCGGCGGCGAGCACGACCGCGTGGCCGCTGGCCGCCGTGATCTCGGGCAGCTTCCGCTCGCTGATCGCCAGCGTGGCCGGGTCCTCGCCGGCCAGCACCCAGCCGCCCTCGCGGGTGATGCCGACCGGCACCACTTCGTACTGACCGGGGTCGAGGGCTCGCAGGATGCTCCCGGCACTCACGCACGAGATGGCGTGCTCGGAGCTGCGGCCACCGAACACGATCGCGACGCGGGTTTTCCGGGGAGTCGTCACTTTTCTTCGAGCCTCTCGCTAGCGGTCATGCCGGGGGGAACCCTACTCTGCGTTAGCCACTCACGGGATTGCCCGGCCGCCGCCACGGGACGAGGGAACTGCGGGTTCATGAGAGCAACACTCCAGGTAGTCGCCGAGACGAACACCGGGCAGTTGGCGACGATCGCGCACCCGCGTGGCGACGGCTGGGAGGCCGAGGAGCTGACCGAGCTCGCCGCCAGCGGGGTCACCGTTCTGGTCTCCGCGCTGACCACCGCCGAGCAGCAACGGATGGGCTTCGGCGGAACGGCGACGGCCGCGGCCGAGCTCGGCGTCGACTTCGTCCCGTTCCCGATCGCCGAGGGCGGCATCCCGCGCGACGAGGCGGCCAAGGTGGTCGGTCTCGCCGGCAAGCTCGCCGCGCACGTGCGGGCCGGGCGCTTCGTGGCCACCCAGTGCTTCGGCGGCGTCGGCCGGTCGACCCTGCTGGCCTGCACGACGCTGGTCCTGCTCGGCGTCGCACCGAGCGACGCGCTGCGCCGCGTCACCGGCGGCTCCGAGATGCCGGTGACACGGGACTGGCTGCACGACCTCTCCCGAACGACCCGCGTCTGAGTGTCAGGCGGCCGGGCGGCGGATCGGCACGTCGCTGACCGCCCGGTGCAGGGCGACGGCGGCGAGGGCGGTGGCCAGCAACGAGATCGGCAGCGCCGCCGCGTACGGCAGCGAGGCGTTGAACGTGCCGAACTCGTCGACGTTCAGGAGCCACTCGGCCACCGCCGCCGGGATCGCGCCGACCACCATGACGCCGAGGCCGATCACGGCACGCCAGCGGTAGAAGCCGACCGCGATCAGGGCGCCGGACACGAAGTAGGCGAGGGTAAGCGGCAGCATGTGCCCGAGCTCGGTGACGGCGCGGCCGAGCGTCACCACCGGGTAGCCGTCGCCGCGCTTGCCGATCGCCTCCAGCAGCACGCTCTCGAGGGCGTGCCCGACCACCACCGCGACCGCGAAGCTCACGCACATGACCAGGCCGAACACCCCGAGCGCGGCGAGGTACTCGTGCCGGGTCGCGCCGTTGGTCACGAACTGCCGCAGCTGCATCGCGACCAGCATGATGCCGACCACCAGCAGCCAGTACTTCGAGGCCGGGCCGCACAGCACCATCCACATGCTGAAGCCGAGGTCGGTCGAGGACGCCACGAGGCCGGCCACGATCAGGTAGGCGGCCAGGACGATCGGCACGAACCAGGCGAGGATCGGCCGGTAGACGCGGAACAGGGCGGTGCTCGCGCTCATCGGGTGGCCTCCAGCCGCTGTGCGGGGGACGTGAGGTGGATGAAGAGGTCCTGGATGCCGACCGGGCCGAAGGTGAGCCCGGCCGCCTCGCCGCGGCTGATGTCGGCCGGCTCGGGCCGCCAGTCGAGGGTCACGGCGCGTACGCCACCGAGGTTCTGCTCGCCGAGCACGAGGCGCCCGGCGGCGAAGACGTCCACCGCGGCGGCCGGCCCGGTCACGGTGACCCCGCGGCCGCGCAGCTCGTCGGTCTCCTGGTGCAGCAGCACCCGTCCCCGGTCCACGATGATCACTCGTTCGAAGAGGTCGGCGACCTCCTCGATGAGGTGGGTGGAGAGGATGACCGTGCGCGGGTGGGCCATGTAGTCGGCGAGCAGCTCGCGGTAGAACGCCGACCGGGCCACCGCGTCCATGCCGAGGTAGGTCTCGTCCAGGATGGTCAGTGGCGCCCGCGAGGCCAGCCCGAGCACGACGCCGACCGCCGACCGCTGACCCCGCGAGAGCGAAGCCGCCCGCTTGGCCGGGTTTATCTCGAACAGGTCGAGCAGCTTGGCCGCGTAGTCCGCGTCCCACCCCGGCCGCATCCAGCTCGCGAACGTCATGAGCTGGCGCACCTTGTCGGAGTCGTTGTTGTCGAGGCCGTCGCGGATGAAGCAGGTGTTGCGCATGACGGCCGGGTTCTCGAAGGCGTCGGCGCCGTCGACCCGGACCGTGCCGGCCGACGGGCGGCGGTACGACGCGAGGGCCGAGAGCAGGCTGGTCTTGCCCGAGCCGTTGCGGCCGAGCAGGCCGTAGATCTTGTCGGCCGGCAGGTCGAGGCTGACGTCGTCGACGGCGACCGTCGAGCCGTACCGGACGGTGAGGTCGCGAATCTCGATCATCGGGCGCTCCCGAGGTGCCGGACGATCTCGTCGACCTCGATGCCGATGCGCTTGGCCTCGTCCAGCATCGGCTCGACCACCTCGCTGAAGAACCGCTGACGGCGCTCGGCCCGCAGCCGCTCCCGGGCGTCCGGGCTGACGAACATGCCGATGCCGCGCTTCTTGTAGAGCACGCCCTCGTCGACGAGCTGGGCGAAGCCCTTGGCCGCGGTGGCCGGGTTGATGCGGTAGAAGGCCGCGTACTGGTTGGTGGACATGACCTGTTCGTCCTCCTTGAGGGCGCCGCTCAGAACGTCGTTCTTGATCCCGTCGGCGATCTGCAGGTAGATCGGGCTGCGGTCGTCGAACACCGAGCCTCCCTAGTTCTGCGGTTCATTACTCATGTAACGAACCATAGAGCCGACGAGGCATCCAAGCAAGGAGATGTCGGGTGAGCGTCAGGTGGCGAACGTCTGCGGGAGCGTTCCTTCATCCCAGAGACGATTGAGGTACGCGAGGAAGCCGACCAGGCTCCGCTCCAGTTCACGGCGCTGCGGGTCGGCCAGCTCGGCCAGCGGGTCGGAGAAGACCAGGCCCTCGGGGTGCTTGGCGCGGGTGCCCACGAACTTCTGGCAGGCCGCGCACCAGACGTAGCTGACCAGGGTCGGCCGGCGCGCGTTCGACGGCGCGTTCACGTACGCGCGGAGTCGCTTCTCGCCGCACGCGGGACAGACCCGCTCGCCCGGCGCGGCGAAGAAGCTCTCGCCGGTCGCCAGCGCCGCGACCTCGTCGGCGGAGAAGGTGTTCAAGCCTGGTCCAGGGCCGCGGTCAGATCGGCCAGCAGGTCGTCCGTGTCCTCGATCCCGCACGAGAAACGCACGAAGCCGGGCGCGGTGTCGTCGCCCCACTGGGCCCGCCGGTCGGCCGTGGTGTGCACGCCGCCGAACGAGGTCGCCGCGAAGACGAGCGAGGCCGCGGCGAGGAAGCGGGCCACCCGGTCGGCCGACCCGAGGTCGAACGAGACCACCCCGGGGATGCGCCGCATCTGGGCGCTCGCCACCGCGTACGACGGATCCGACTCCAGGCCCGGCCAGCGCACGCCGGTCACGTCGTCCCGGGCGGCCAGCAGCGACGCCACCGCCGCCGCGTTCGCCGTCTGGCGGGCCAGCCGCAGGTCGAGCGTCGCGATCGAGCGGTGCGCGAGCCAGCAGTCGAACGCTCCGGGCACGCCGCCGGTCTGCTTGCGCCACGTCTCGACCTTGGCGAAGAGCTCGTCGTCGCCGGTCGACACGTAGCCCAGCAGCACGTCGGAGTGGCCGGTCAGCGCCTTGGTGCCGGAGGCGACCACGACGTCGGCGCCGAGCGCGAGCGGGAGCTGGCCGAGCGGCGTGGCCGTGGTGTTGTCGACCGCGACCAGGGCGCCGGCGGCGTGGGCGGCCGCGGCGACGGCCCCGATGTCGCACACGTCGAGGCCGGGATTGGCCGGCGTCTCGAGCAGCACCAGCCGTACGCCCGAGAAGTCGGGGTAAGGGCCGGCGGTCGGCACCTGGATCGCGGAGACGCCCAGCTCCCGGAGTGCTCCCTCGGCGAACGCCCGGACCGTGAAGTAGCCGTCGGCGGGCAGCGCCACGGTGTCGCCCGCGCGCAGCACCGACAGCAGCAGCGCGGTGATCGCCGCCTGGCCGCTCGCGAAGACCAGCGTCGGCGCGCCCTCGAGCTGGCCGATCGCCGCCTCCAGCTGCCGCCGGGTCGGGTGCTCGGTGCGGGCGTAGCCGTTCTCGCCCGGGCCGTCGACCGGATCGAGGTGGTACGGCGCCGCGAACACCGGCCCGGGCAGGAACGGCTCGCCCACGACCGGCTCGGGCAGGCCCGCGTGCACGACGCGGGTTCCGTCGGAGTACTCGCTCATTCCGGCTTGATCTCCCGGCCCATCAGCATCTTCACGGCGACGCGCGGATCGGCGCCCTCGTGGCACACCCGCTCGACCTGTTCGGTGATCGGCATCTCCACCCCGGCCGTCCGGGCCAGGTCGCGGATCGCCAGGCAGCTCTTCACGCCCTCGGCCGTCTGCCGGGCCGCCTTCTGCGCCTCCTCCAGCGACCGGCCCCGGCCCAGTTCCTCGCCGAAGGTGCGGTTGCGCGACAGCGGCGACGAGCAGGTGGCGACCAGGTCGCCGAGGCCGGCCAGGCCGGCGAAGGTCAGCGGGTCGGCGCCCAGGGCCACGCCGAGCCGGGCGGTCTCGGCCAGCCCCCGGGTGATCAGCGAGGCCCGGGTGTTGTCGCCCATGCCCATCGCGATCGTCATCCCGTAGGCGAGCGCGATCACGTTCTTGACGGCGCCGCCCATCTCGCAGCCGATCACGTCCTCGCTCGTGTACGGGCGCAGGTAGGGCAGCGCGATCGCCTGCTGGACGGCCCGGCAGCGGTCGGGGTCGGTCCCGGCCACCACGGTCGCGGCCGGCTGCTCTCCGGCGATCTCAGGGGCCAGGTTGGGGCCGGAGACGACCACGACCTGGTCCGGCTCGACCCGGGCGGTCTCGACGATGACCTGGCTCATCCGCTTGGTCGTGCCGAGCTCGATGCCCTTCATCAGCGAGACCAGCGTGGCGCCGGGCGCGAAGTGGGCGGCCCACTCGGCCAGGTTGCCGCGCAGCGTCTGGGACGGCACCGCGATGGCGATCAGGCCCGCGCCGCCGACCGCCTCGGCGATGTCGCTGGTGGCGGTGATGGTGGCCGGGAGCTTCAGCCCGGGCAGGGCGCTCTCGTTCACGTGCCGGTCGCGGATCTCGGCCGCGACCTGCTCGCGGCGCGCCCACATGGTCACGTCGCTGCCGGCCTCGGCCAGCACCTTGGCGAACGCGGTGCCCCAGGCGCCCGCGCCGATCACGGCCACCCGGCTCATCCGGCGTCCTCGGTGGTGGTCGTCGTGGCGCGCTTGGCGGCGGGCCGGTCGTACAGCTCGGGCGGCGGGGTGCCGTCGCGCAGGCCGGTGAGCAGCTCCTGGACGTCCAGCATGATCTTGTCGGTCATCTGGTCGAGCACCGCCCGGGTCGGCTGGGCGCCGGACCACCGGGACAGGTCGACCGGGTCGCCGGCGGCGACGGTCACCGGCGTACGCATCTTGACCTTGAGCTTGCTGGTGCGCGGGTCGAAGACCGTCTGCGCGCCCCAGTTCGCCATCGGGACGACCGGAGCGCCGGTGAGCAGCGCCAGCCGGGCCGCGCCGGTCTTGCCGCGCATCGGCCACAGGTCGGGCTGCCGGGTCGTCGTGCCCTCCGGATAGATCACCACCACGCCGCCGTCGTCGAGGGCGGCGACCAGGGCGTCGAGCGACTTCACCGCCTCCACACTGCCGCGTTCCACCGGGATCTGCTTGACCTTGCGCAGGAATGGCCCCATGACGGGCACCCGCCAGAGGCTCGCCTTGCCGAGGAAGCGCGGCCAGCGGCCGGCGCCGTAGATGAAGTGCGCCACCACCAGCGGGTCGAAGTGCGACACGTGGTTGGGCGCGATGATCACCCCACCGGTCGGCGGGATCTTGTCGAGCCCGGCCCAGGTCCGCTTGGTCCAGATCTTGAGCACCGGGAGGACGAGCACGACCGCGAAACGTCGCCAGAATCCCAGCCTGCGCCGTGCCACGGCCCCTCCTGCCCTACCCGCGGCGTGTCCCCACCGCGGCCCCATGACCTCGCTGGAATCATGCCTGCTCGCGGCCGCCGGGACCAGGCAGGGGTCCTTGCCGCCGGCGTGACGACCGTCGCTGGCAGACTTGGCGGCATGGTCCGGGACTGGACGGCGGTGATCCCCGTCAAGCGGCTGAGCGCGGCGAAGAGCCGGCTGCGCGGCGCCGTGCCCGCCGCCCGGCACGCCGACCTCGCGCTGGCCATGGTGCGTGACACGGTCTCGGCCGTGCTGGCCGGCGAGGCCGTGGCCGAGCTCGTGGTGGTGACCGACGACCCGATGGCCGCGGCCGCCGTGACCGCGCTGGGCGCCCGGGTCGAGCCCGACCGCCCGGGCGCCGACCTCAACGCGGCCATGCGGTTCGGCGCCGACGAGGTCGCCGGGATCGGCCGGTTCCGCGCCGTGCTGGCTGGCGACCTGCCGGCCCTGCGCCCCTCGCACCTGGACGAGGCCCTGGCCGCCGCCGGGAACGGGCGCGGTTTCGTCGCCGACGCGGCCGGCACCGGCACCGTGCTGCTGGCGGCGCCGCCCGGGGTGCCGCTCGACCCGCGCTTCGGCATCGGCTCGGCCGGGGCGCACGCCGCCTCCGGCGCCCGGCCGCTCGCGGGCGACTGGCCGGGCCTGCGGCAGGACGTCGACACCCCCGCCGACCTGCGGCGGGTGCTGGAGCTCGGCGCCGGCCGGCACACCTGCGAGCTGCTTCGTGATCTGGGACTCACGGTGAGCTGCGTCCCAGCCGCCTGAACCCGGTAGCGTGCAGGGCATGCAAGGCACGATTGCGACCTTTGACCCGGAATCCCGCAGCGGGACGCTCCTCCTCGACGACGGCACTGAGCTGCCCTTCGGCGCTGACGCGTTCCAGCGGTCGGGCCTGCGGCTGCTCCGCCTCGGGCAGCGGGTCGAGGTGGAGACCGAGGCCACGGGCACGATCAGCCGAGTGGCCATTCCCGGAATCGGTTGAGTTGATCAAGCACCTGTTCGTTTCACGTTCCCGCTAAACCCGCAATGATGGAGCGATGCACACCTCGCCCCGGATCCCCGAAGCCCGCCGGCGTGGCCCCAACGGCCGCTTCCTCCCCCGGAGCAGCGAGGAGAGCACCTCCGGCGTCGCCCTCGTCGCCGAAGAGATACCGACACCGACGGAGCATCTGATGACCGAGATCGCCGAGGCCGAGGAGCCGCGGGCCACGGACGAGGTCTTCGAGTCCGACAACGCGCCCGAGCTGCCCGACGACCGGTTCCTCAACCGGGAGCTGTCCTGGCTCGACTTCAACGCGCGGGTGCTGGCGCTGGCCGAGGACCCGAACACGCCGCTGCTCGAGCGCGCGAAGTTCCTGGCCATCTTCGCCGGCAACCTCGACGAGTTCTACATGGTGCGGGTCGCGGGCCTGAAGCGGCGGCTCAGCGCCGGCCTGCCGATGCGCGGCGGCGACCGCAGCTCGCTGCGCAACCAGCTGGAGATGATCACCCAGCGGACGGCCGACCTGGTCACCCGGCACGCGGCCTGCTTCGCCGACGAGGTGCGGCCGAAGCTGTCGGCCGAGGGCATCGAGCTGGTCAGCTGGGGCGAGCTGGGCCCGGGCGAGCGCGAGCGGCTGCGCACGTACTTCCGCGAGCAGGTCTTCCCGGTGCTGACCCCGCTCGCCGTCGACCCGGCGCACCCGTTCCCGTACATCTCGAGCCGGTCGCTGAACCTGGCCGTGGTGTTGCGCGATCCGGACGGCCGGGAGTCCGAGCTGTTCGCCCGCATAAAGGTTCCGAACAACGTCCCGCGCTTCGTGACCGTGCAGAACGACAGCCGCGGCGCGCGCTTCCTGCCCGTCGAGGAGCTCATCGCGGTCCACCTCGACCAGCTGTTCTCGGGCATGCAGATCCAGGAGTGGCACCTGTTCCGGGTGACCCGCAACGCCGAGCTCGAGGTCGACGAGGACCGCGACGAAGACCTGCTCCAGGCGCTCGAGCGCGAGCTCGCCCAGCGCCGGTTCGGCCCGCCGGTCCGGCTCGAGGTGGCCGCCTCGATCAGCGACCACGTGCTCGACACCCTGGCCCGCGAGCTCGACATGGACAGCCAGGACGTGCAGCGCGTGCCCGGCCTGCTCGACATGTCCTCGCTGTGGCAGGTCTTCGGCGAGTGCGACCGCGACGACCTCAAGGACCGCCCGTTCGTCCCGGCCACCCACCCGCAGCTGGCCGACGGCGAGGTGCCGCGCAGCGTGTTCAACCGGCTGCGCGAGAGCGACATCCTGGTCCACCACCCGTACCACTCGTTCTCGACGAGCGTGCAGCGCTTCATCGAGCAGGCCGCCGCCGACCCCAACGTGCTGGCCATCAAGCAGACCCTCTACCGCACCTCGGGCGACTCGCCGATCGTCGACGCGCTGGTCGACGCGGCCGCCGCCGGCAAGCAGGTGGTGGTGCTGGTCGAGGTGAAGGCGCGCTTCGACGAGGTGGCGAACATCGCCTGGGCGCGCACGCTGGAGCGAGCCGGCTGCCACGTCGTCTACGGCCTGGTCGGCCTCAAGACGCACTGCAAGACAGCCCTGGTGGTACGCCAGGAGGGCAACCAGATCCGGCGCTACTGCCACATCGGCACCGGCAACTACCACCCCAAGACCGCGCGGCTGTACGAGGACTTCGGCATGCTCACCGCCGACCCCGAGGTGGGCGCGGACGTGACCGACCTGTTCAACGTGCTCACCGGGTACAGCCGGCAGCGCCAGTACCGCCGCCTGCTGGTGGCGCCGCACGGCGTGCGCACCGGCCTGATCCAGCGGATCGAGCGGCAGGTCGAGATCGCCCGGGCGGGCGGCGAGGCGCTCGTGCAGTTCAAGGTGAACTCGCTGGTCGACGAGGAGACGATCGACGCGCTCTACCGCGCCTCGCAGGCCGGCGTGCGGTCCGACCTGATCATCCGCGGCATGTGCGCGCTGCGGCCGGGCGTGCCGGGGCTGTCGGACAACATCCGGGTCCGGTCGATCGTGGGCCGCTTCCTCGAGCACTCGCGGGTGTTCCGGTTCGGCGTCGGCGACGACGCCGAGTACTGGATCGGCTCGGCCGACCTCATGCACCGCAACCTCGACCGCCGGGTCGAGGCGCTGGTCCGGGTGACGCTGCCGTCGGCCCAGGCCGACCTGCGCAACGTGCTGGAGCTCTCGATGAGCGACGAGAGCGAGGGCTGGGACCTGGCCGGCGACGGCACCTGGCACCGCCGCCCGTTCGGCCCCTCCGAGCCGCACCGGCACCTCCAGGAGGCGCTGCTGCGCCGCACCATCGGCAAGGCGGTCTGATGCCCGACCCCATCCGTGCCGCCGGCGGTGTGCTCTACCGCCCGGCCGGCGACGGCATCGAGGTGTGTCTCGTGCACCGCCCCCGCTACGACGACTGGACGCTGCCCAAGGGCAAGCTGGACGGCGGCGAGCACCCGCTGGCCGCCGCGGTCCGCGAGGTCGCCGAGGAGACCGGCGGCGCCGGCGTCCCGCAGCTGCACCTGCCGCAGGTCGCCTACGGCCTGCCCGACGGCACCCCGAAGACCGTCGACTTCTGGCTGATGCGGCTGGCCACCGACGGCCCGGTGCAGGACACGTCCGAGGTCGACGAGCTCGCCTGGCTGCCGCCGGCCGAGGCCGCCGCCCGGCTCAGCTACGCCGACGAGCGCCGGGTGCTCGAGCAGGCGGCCGCGCTGCCGCCGGTCACCGCCGTGGTGGCCCTCGTGCGGCACGCGCACGCCGGCGAGCGCAAGGAGTGGAAGGGCAACGACGCGCTGCGCCCGATCGACGAGCGCGGCCGCGACCAGGCCGCGCGGATCGGCGGGGTGCTGGCGCTGCTGCGCCCCGATCGGCTGATCGCGGCCACCCCGTTGCGCTGCAAGCAGACGCTCGAGCCGCTGGCCGAGACCGTGGGCCGGCCGATCGTGCAGGACGGCGCGTTCGCCGAGCCGGCCGAGGCCGACGAGGCGCCGGCCAAGGCGAAACTGGCCGCGCAGCGGCTGCTCGACCTGCGCGGCGGCGGCGTCCCGGTGATCTGCAGCCAGGGCAAGATCATCCCGACGCTGCTGGCCACCCTGCGCGACGCCGATCCGGAGACCTACCGCACGCCCAAGGGCGACGGCTGGTTGCTCACCTGGGCCGGGAACCAGCTCTTGGACGCGTCCCGGCTCTAGCGGCCGTGCGGCCGGTCGAGCGGGCCGGCGCCGGGTCGGCCCGCCACAGGCCGAGCCGATCGCCGGTGAGCCAGCGGGCCCGCCACAGCTCGTCCTCGCGCGGCTCCCAGTCGCGGAAGGGCAGCAGCGCCACCCGCCAGCAGAGCACACACGTGAGATACCAGCCGTAGAGCGGGATCAGGCCGAGCCAGCCGTCCCGGGCCCGGTAGGACGCCCACGGCGCCAGCACGCGCACCGCGAGGCCGGACCAGGCGCAGGTGACGAGCCAGTCGAGCAACCCGTTTCCGGTCCACGACTCGGTCAGGTTCCCGAGCGTCCACCCCGGCACGACCGCGGCCGCGAACAGCAGGGCCGCGATCAGCGACCGGCCGACCAGCCCGCGCGGCGTCGCATCTCGCTCCATGCCCCGGACGGTAGGCTCCGGCGCCGTTTCCGCGCCGGGACACACGAAAGGCGTCCACCGTACGAGTGGACGCCTGTCGCTGCTGGCTACCTACGTCAGCGCCACCTACGTCAGCGGGTCTTGCGCGCCGACGGTGACGTGGCCCGGGCGCGGGCCGGAGTGGCGGCAGCCGCCGTCGTCGTCTTGCGAGCGGTGGTCTTCTTGGCCGCCGCCGCCGCCGTCTTGGTCGCGGTCGCCGCCTTCTTGGCGGGCGCCGCCTTCGTCGCCGTGGTCTTCTTTGCCGCGGTCGTCTTGGTGGCGGTGGCCGTCTTCTTGGCCGGAGCCGTCTTGGTGGCCGCCGTCTTGGCCGGTGCCGCCTTGGTCGCCGTGGTCTTCTTCGCCGCGGTCGTCTTCGTGGCGGCGGTCTTGGCCGGAGCCGCCTTGGTGGCCGTGGTCTTCTTGGCCGCGGCCGTCTTGGTGGCCGGAGCCGCCTTGGTCGCCGCCGCCTTGGTCGCCGCGGTCTTGGCCGGCGCCGCCTTGGTCGCCGTCGTCTTCTTCACGGCGGCGGTCTTGGTGGCGGTGGTGGCCTTGGCCGCCGTCGTCTTGGTGGCGGTGGCCGTCTTCTTGGCCGGGGCGGCCGCCTTGGCGACCTTTCCGGCCGCGACCATCTCCCGGAACGCAGTTCCGGGGCGGAACGCCGGCACCGATGTTTTCTTCACCTTGACGGTTTCGCCGGTCCTGGGATTCCGGGCGGTACGTGCGTTACGCACCCGCTTCTCGAACGAGCCGAAGCCGGTGATCGCCACCTTGTCGCCCTTGGTGACGGCGTTCTGCACCTCGCTGATGACCGCATCCAGCGCCGCTGTCGCCGTCTTCCGGTCTCCCAGTCGGGCGGCGAGCGCCTCGATGAGCTCGGCCTTGTTCACGGTTTTTCCTCCCGAACGTGAGAACTGATGCTTGCCTTGAGAGGCTCCGCATGTCGTGCACGCGGTCGCCACCGTCGCGAACAAGCATCATTGGCCCAATGCGAGCCATTCTGCGCGCACCGTATGCCCTCTGACCAGCAGACACAAACATTCGTGGGAAAAAAACCCTTGTGTTGCAACGAATTCGCCCCCACCGGGGACCCGATGGGGGCGAAAAACCGTGTGCTGACAGCGTTTTGCCGATCAGACGGTGACCGGCTTGAAAACCGGGCGACCTTCCTCGTACGAGGTGATGGTCTCCTCGTTCCGCAGGGTCAGTCCGATGTCGTCGAGGCCCTCCATCAGGCGCCAGCGGCTGAAATCGTCGATCGGGAACGACCAGGAGGCGTCGTCCACGCGCACCTGACGGGCCCCGAGGTCCACGGTGATCTGCTTCTCCGGCTCGCTCTCGGCCATGTCCCAGATCGCCTCGACCGCTTTCTGGTCGAGCTGGACCGGCAGCAGGCCCTCCTTGAGGGCGTTGCCGCGGAAGATGTCGCCGAATCGGGCCGCGATGACGACCTTGAAACCCCAGTCGCGCAGCGCCCAGACCGCGTGCTGCCGGGACGATCCGGTGCCGAAGTTGGGGCCGGCCACCAGGATCGTGGCCCCGGCGTGGGCCTGGTTGTTGAGCACGAACGACGGGTCGTCCCGCCACGCGCTGAACAGCCCGTCCTCGAAACCGGTGCGGGTGACCCGCTTCAGGTAGACGGCCGGGATGATCTGGTCGGTATCCACATCGGAGCGGCGCAGGGGCATGACCTTGCCGCTGTGGGTGACGAACTTGTCCATCTGTCTGTCTCTTCCGAATCAGAGGTCGGCCGGCGCGGCCAGGCGACCCACCACGGCGGTGGCGGCGGCGACCTGGGGCGAGACGAGGTGGGTGCGCCCGCCCTTGCCCTGCCGGCCCTCGAAGTTGCGGTTGGACGTGGAGGCGGCCCGCTGGCCGGGGCTGAGCGTGTCCGGGTTCATGCCCAGGCACATGGAACAGCCCGCGAAACGCCACTCGGCGCCCGCCTCGGTGAAGACCTTGTCGAGGCCCTCGGCCTCGGCGGCCTCGCGCACCTGGTACGACCCCGGCACGATCATCATGCGGACGTCGTCGTGCACCCGGTGGCCGCGCAGCACGGCGGCGGCGGCCCGCAGGTCCTCGAGGCGGCCGTTGGTGCAGGAGCCCACGAAGACCACGTCGACCGGGACGTCCCGGAACGGCGTGCCCGGCGTCAGATCCATGTACTCCAGCGCGCGGCGGGCCGCGTTGCGGTCGGTCTCCTCGATGAACTCCTCCGGGTCCGGCACAGCGCCGTTGAGCGGCGCGCCCTGGCCCGGGTTGGTGCCCCAGGTGATGAACGGGCTGACCGACGCCGCGTCCAGGATGATCTCGGTGTCGTACTCGGCGCCCTCGTCGGTGGCCAGGGTCTTCCAGTACGCGACCGCGGCGTCCCACTGCTCGCCCTGGGGCGCGTGCTCGCGGCCCTCGAGGTAGGCGAACGTGGTCTCGTCCGGCGCGATCATGCCGGCCTTGGCGCCCCACTCGATGCTCATGTTGCAGATGGTCATCCGGCCCTCCATGGAGAGCCCGCGGATGGCCTCGCCGCGGTACTCCACGATGTGGCCGTTGCCGCCGCCGGTGCCGGTCTGCGTGATCAGCGCGAGGATCAGGTCCTTCGCGCTCACGCCGGGGCCGAGCTCGCCGACCACGGTGACCGCCATCGTCTTCGGCTTGCCCTGCGGCAGCGTCTGGGTGGCGAGCACGTGCTCGACCTCACTGGTGCCGATGCCGAAGGCGAGCGCGCCGAACGCGCCGTGCGTGGCGGTGTGCGAGTCGCCGCAGACGATCGTCATGCCCGGCTGGGTGAGACCCAGCTGCGGGCCGATCACGTGCACGATGCCCTGCTGGACGTCGCCGAGGGGCCGGATCGGCACCCCGAACTCGGCGCAGTTCTTGCGCAGCGTCTCGATCTGCGTGCGGGACACCGTGTCGGCGATCGTCAGCAGCTCGCCGCGACGGGTGTTGAAGGCCGGATCCGCGTACCCGGTCGGAGTGTTGTGATCCTCGGTCGCGAGCGTGAGGTCGGTGCGCCGCACGGGCCGGCCGGCCAGGCGCAGGCCGTCGAAGGCCTGCGGGCTGGTCACCTCGTGGAGCAGGTGCAGGTCGATGTAGAGCAGGTCGGGCTCGCCATCGGCTGCACGCACGACATGGTCGTCCCAGACCTTTTCCGCCAAGGTCCGCGGCTTCGGAGTGACTCCCACCATCTGGACATCCTAAATTCTGGGAGGTATGTTTCGGCTTGTGGGACACAGTATGAGCGGTGTCGGCGTTCTCGACAAGGCGGTAGTCATCCTCGCGGCGTGTGTCGACGGCGCCAGCCTGGCTGAGTTGGTCGACCGTACGAAGCTTCCGCGGGCGACCGCACATCGCCTGGCCCAGGCCCTGGAGATCCACCGGATGCTGGTCCGGGACACCCAGGGACGCTGGCGGCCGGGCCCCCGTCTCGGCGAGCTGGCGAACGCCGCGCCGGACGTGTTGCTGACCGCGGCCGAGCCCCTTCTTTCCGCATTGCGGGACGCGACCGGCGAGAGCGCCCAGCTCTACCTGCGCCGCGCCGACGAGCGCATCTGCGTGGCCGCGGCCGAGCGCGCGAGCGGCCTGCGCGACACCGTCCCGGTCGGATCGGTGCTGCCGATGACGGCCGGCTCGGCCGCCCAGATCCTGCTCGCGTGGGAGCCGCCGGAGGCGGTCATGCCGCTGCTGCCGCGTTGCAAGTTCACCGGGCGCACGCTGGCCGAGGTGCGCCGCCGGGGCTGGGCGCAGAGCGTCGCCGAGCGCGAGCCCGGTGTGGCGAGTGTCTCGGCGCCGATCCGCGACCGCACCGGCCGGGTGATCGCCGCCATCTCGATAAGCGGTCCGATCGAGCGTCTGGGCCGGCGTCCCGGCGAGCGGCACGCGATGGCCGTGGTGCGCGCGGGTCAGCGCCTCTCGGGCTTGTAACTTCGTGCGACTCTTCGGGCGTGAGGCGGATTGCGCCGCGCTCGACGCGCTTCTGACCGGGGCGCGAGGCGGGCGCAGCGCGAGCCTGGTGCTGCGCGGCGAGGCCGGCGTCGGCAAGACCGCATTGCTGCGGTACGCGGAGAGCGCCGCGCCCGGGGCCCTGTGGGTGAGCGGAGTCGAGGCCGAGTCCGATTTCCCGTACGCGGCTCTGCACCGCCTGCTGATCCCGTTGCTCGCCGGCCGCGACCGTCTGCCGCCCGGTCAGCGCGTCGCCCTCGAGGTGGCGTGCGGCCTGGCCGACGGCCCGCCGCCCGACCTCTACCTGGTGAGCCTGGCCGCGCTCACCCTGCTCGCCGAGTCGCCGCGGCTGCTGGTCGCCGACGACTGCCAGTGGCTCGACCGGGAATCCCTGCGGGCGCTGGCGTTCGTGGCCCGCCGCCTGCACGCCGAGGGCCTGGTGCTGCTGTTCGGCCTGCGCACCGGCCCCGCCGCCGACCATGACGTCCCGGCTCTGCTCGCCGGCGTCGCCGAACGGGAGATCCTCGGCCTGGACCCCGAAGCCGCCGCCGCCCTGCTGACCGACGTCGTGGACACCCCGGTCGACCCTTCGCTGGCCGTGCACATCGCGCGGGCCACCGGCGGCAATCCGCTCGCGCTCACCGACCTCGGCCGCGAGCTCACCGCCGAACAACTCGGCGGCAGCGCGCCGCTGCCCGACCCGGCGCCGATCGGCAGCCGCCTGGAGGCGCACTACGCGGCCCGGATCCGGGCCTATCCGGCGGCGACGCGGACCTGGCTGCTGCTGGCCGCCGCCGACGCCGGCGGCGACCCCGGACATCTGGTCGCGGCCGGCGAGCTGCTCGGCGCCCGGCCGCCGGACGCCGCGCCGGCCGAGGCCGACCACCTGATCGACGGCTCGCCGGCGGTGACGTTCCGGCATCCGCTGGTGCGGTCGGCCGTCTACGGCCACGCGGCGCCCGCCGAACGCCGGGCCGCGCACCGGGCGCTGGCCGCCGTCATCACCGGCGGCGCCGAGGCCGACCGGCGCGCCTGGCACCTCGCGGCCGCCGCCGACGGGCCGGACGAGGCGGTCGCGGCCGAGCTGGAGCTGCGCGCCGACCGGGCCGCGGCCCGCGGCGGGCACACCGCCCGCGCCACGTTCCTGACCCGCTCGGCCGAGCTCACGCCGGAACCGGTGGCCCGGGCCGTACGCCAGGTGCGCGCGGCCGAGGCGGCGCTCGCGGCCGGGGCCTACGGCCGGGCGTTGCGGCTGCTCGACGCCGTCGACGTGCCGGGCCTGCCCGGGCCGGCGTGCGGCTCGGCGCTGATGACCCGGGCGCTGGCCGAGGTCAACACCGCCGTGCCGGACGGGCAGTGGCTCGGGGCGGCCCGCTGCCTGGCCGCGGCCGCCGCGTTCGGGGACGACCGGGACCGGGCCCGCCGCGCCGTCGTGCAGGCCATCGAGCACATCACCGGCGCCGAGCACCTCTCCTACGTGAGCGAGCCGGAGGTCGCGGCCACCGCCGCCACGCTGGCCGGCGAGCGCCCGTCGAGTCTGGACGAGCTGATCCTGGCCGGGTACGCGGCGTTCACGCTCGGCGGTTACTCCGACGGCGTTCCCGCGCTGCGCCGGGCGATCGACGCGATCGCCGATCCCGGCCTGCCCGAGGAGACGCTGCTGGCCCGCATCGTGGTCGGCGTCAACTTCTGCACCCTGGTCTGGGACGACGTGACCAAGCAGCGGTTGCTGGCCCGGGCCGGCGACGCCGCCCGGCGCACCGGCGCGCTGCACACCCTCGACCTCGTGCACTACCTGGCGGTGATGACCGAGACGGTGCTGGGCCGGCTGACCGAGGCCGACCGGCACGACGCGGCCGGCCAGCGGCTGCGCCGGGCGATCGGCATGACCGCCGACCAGGAACTGGTGTGGCGCCACCCGGAGCTGGTGCTGTGGCGGGCCGAACCGGGCGTCCGGGAGCCGGTGCGGGGCGCCCTCGACGTCTTCGAGACGCTCGGCCTCGGCGGCCTGCACGGGTGGACCCGGTTCAGCCTGGCGGTGCTGGACAACGCCGAGGGCCGGTACGCGGCGGCCGCTCAGGGTGTCGCGGGCCTGACCGAGCTGGGCCGTCCGGGCCGCTACGCCGTCGCGCTGCCCGACCTGGTCGAGGCCGCCCTGCGCGCGGGCGACCGGCGCACGGCCAAGCTCGCGCTGGCCGACCTGACCCTGGCCGCCGGCGCCTGCGACTCCCCGCGCGCCACCGGGCTCCTGGAACGTTCCCGGGCCCTGCTCGCCGACCGCAGCGAGGCCGAGGCCCACTACCGGCTCGCGATCGAGCAACTGGACGGCGGGCTCGGCCACGCCGACCTGGCCCGGGCCCGGCTGCTCTACGGCGAGTGGCTGCGCCGGCAGCGCCGCCGCCGGGACGCCCGGGACCAGCTCGCCGTCGCGCTCGCGATGTTCGAGGAGGTGCGGGCCGAGGCGTTCGCCGCACGGACCCGCAACGAGATGCTCGCCCTCGGCGGGACGGTGCGGGTCACCGTACGGGATCCCGATGAAACGGCCCTGACCCCGCAGGAGGCCGCCGTTGCCCGCCTGGCCCGGGATGGTGGCACCAACGCCGAGATCGCGGCCCACCTGTACCTGAGCGCGAGCACCGTCGACTATCACCTGCGCAAGGTGTACCGGAAGCTCGGCGTGCGGTCGCGGCGGCAGCTACGCGGGAGTTTGCACGAGTGACTACGCGTCACGCGTGATTCGGGTGTGGACGCGCTCCCCGCAGGATCGGGCCATGAAACCGATCGTTCTGGTGCACGGGTTCTGGGTGACCCCGCGCAGCTGGGAGAACTGGAAAGCCCACTACGAGGCCAAGGGCCACCAGGTCATCGCGCCTGCCTACCCGGGGTTCGAGGTCGAGGTCGAGGCCCTCAACGCCGACCCGGCGCCGGTCCTGAACGTCACCGTGCCGCAGATCATCGCCCATTTCGAGGAGTCGATCCGCGCCCTGCCCGAGCCGCCGGTCATCATCGGGCACTCGGCGGGCGGCGCGTTCACCCAGATCCTGCTGGACCACGGGCTCGGCGTGGCCGGCGTGGCCATGAACTCGGCGCCGACCGAGGGCGTCCGGGTGGTGCCGCTGTCCCAGCTGAAGTCCACGTTCCCGGTGCTGAAGAGCCCGGCCAACCGGCACAAGGCGATCCCGCTCACCTTCGAGGAGTGGAAGTACGCCTTCACCAACACGTTCGACGACGACGAGGCGCGGCGGCTGTACGAGCGCTACGCGATCCCGGCCAGCGGCGGCATCCTGTGGGGCGGCGTGCTGGCCAACTTCCAGCCCGGCCACCAGGACACGTGGGTGGACTACCACAACGACAACCGGGCGCCGCTGCTGTTCGTCTCCGGGTCCGAGGACCACATCATGCCGCCGGCGGTGCAGGAGTCGAACTGCAAGCACTACAAGTCGAACACCGTCACCGAGCGCCGGGAGTACGCCGGCTACGCCCACCTGCTGCCGGCGCAGAAGGGCTGGGAGCAGATCGCCGACGAGGTGCTCGAGTGGGCGCTGACACACGCGCGCTGAGGATCACCCACATCGGCGGCCCGACCACGCTCCTCGAGCTCGACGGGGTACGGCTGCTGGTCGATCCGACGTTCGACGCCCCCGGCCGGAGGTACTCGTTCGGCTGGGGGACGTCGTCGCGCAAGACCGCCGGCCCGGCCGTGCCGGCGTCCGCGCTGGGCCCGCTCGACGGGGTGCTGCTGACCCACGACCAGCACGCCGACAACCTGGACGACTCCGGGCGGGCCCTGCTGTCGTCGGTGCCGGTGGTGGTCACGACGCCGGTGGGGGCGCGGCGGCTCGGCGCCACCGGCCTCGCCCCCTGGGAGTCGACGAAGATCGGCCCGATCGAGATCACCGCGACGCCGTCGCGGCACGGGCCGGCCTGGGCGGTGCCGATCGTCGGGCCGACGACCGGTTTCGCCCTCTCGTCGGCCGTCTCGCCGGCCGGCAAGACCATCTGGATCTCCGGTGACACGGTCGTCTTCCCGGGCGTGCTCGAGGTGGCCGACCGGTTCGACGTGGACACCGCGATCCTGCACCTGGGCAAGGTGCAGTTCGGCCTCACCGGCCCGGCCCGCTTCACCATGACCGGCCGGGACGCCGTGCGGCTCTGCGCGCAGGTCAAGCCGCGCCGGATCGTGCCGGTGCACTACGAGGGCTGGTCGCACTTCCACGAGGGCCGGGCCGAGATCTCCGCGGCGTTCCCTCAGGGCGCGCTGACCTGGCTGGTGCCCGGGGTCCAGACCGCGTTGTCGTGAGCGAAGACGACCCGCTTGGGGTCGAACGCCAGAATCCGGTGCAGCCAGGCCGGATAGTGGCCGACGCCGGAGTGCTGGGCGAGCACGTCACCGGTGAAGAGCGTCGCGTTGTCGTGGCTCTGTCCGGCCACGACGATGGTGCCGTCGGCGCGGGTCACCACCACCGACTGGTGTCCCGCGGTGTGCCCCGGCGTCGGCAGGATCACGACGCCGGGCAGAATCTCGGCCTCGCCGTCCAGCTCCTCGTAACGCGCCCCCGGATGGTCGACCAGCTCGGGCAGCGTGTGATCGGCGCCGCGCGCGAGCGCGAGCTCGGCCCGCTGGGTGAACACCGGCCGCCCGGCCAGCAGCGGATTGCCGCCGCAGTGGTCGAAGTGCAGATGGCAGTTCACCACGTAGTCGATCTCGTCCAGCTTGGCCCCCGATTCGACGAGAGCCGTCGCAAGCGGCACCCGCCGGGGCCGGTAGTGCGCGTCGACCTCGGGGTGGCGTCCCATCCCGGTGTCGACGAGCAGCCGACCGAGCGGATGGTCGATCAGATAGCCCAGCACCGGCTCGACCCTGGGCTGCCCCGTGCCGGTCTCACCCGCCGGCCGAATGAAGTACCCAAGGTCGACTCGACGCACATTGATATCCGTCACCCCGCGAGTATTCGCCCCCGACGCCCCCCGCGCGACCACCGACCCGCGAGCGCCCCGACCCAGCGCGACCACTGACCCGCGAGCGCCCGACGCAGCGCGACCACCGACCCGCCGGAGGCACGCCCCCAGCGCAACCACCGACCCGCCGGAGGCACGCCCCCAGCGCGACCACCGAACCGTGGGGGTCCGGGGGCTCGGCCCCCGGGCAGAAATGCGAAATGACCCCACCCACGCAGTCCGTGGGCAGGGTCATCCTGAATGTAGCCCCGAAGGGATTCGAACCCTCGCTACCGCCTTGAGAGGGCGGCGTCCTAGGCCGCTAGACGACGGGGCCAGGACTTGCTTTGCACTACTTTCTTCGCTTCGCTCTCGCTCAGCGGCGGGCCGAACTCTATCAGAAGTCCAGCACCACCATCCTCTGCGGGAACGGTAGCGCTGGGGTACCAGGACTCGAACCTAGACTAACTGAACCAGAATCAGTCGGGCTGCCAATTACCCCATACCCCATTTGGCCCGGCTTGCCGCGCCGAAAGAGAACTCTACCTGACCGGTCCGGGCCCAACAAATCGGGTTACCCGTTCTTGAACAGATCCGCGTGCGCGCGCACCCACTCCAGGAACGTTGTCGCAGGTCGGCCCGTCAATTCGGCCACCGTCGGGACGGCCGCCTGGGGGTGCTCGAGAAGCATCTGCTGGCCGTCGACGTACCAGGCCGCATGATCGCCGAGGTCGGCGGTGAGTTCCTCGATCGCCTCGTCGCGCGGTAACTCGACGTAACGAAGCTCACGCCCCAGGGCCACCCCGATGATCTCCACCTTGCGGCGGCGGCTGAGCGCCTCGGGACCGGTCAGCTCGAGCGAGCACCCATCGAACCCGTCGGCGAGAAGCACCCGGGCGGCGACCGCGGCGACGTCCTCCATCGCGATCGGGGCGTTGGTCGCCTCGGCGAAGACGTCGAGCACCTCGTCGCCGGCGCGGATCTGCCGCGCCCACAGCGTCGCGTTGCTCATGAACTCGCCCGGCTCGAGGTGGGTGAAGGGCACGCCGCTGGCCTCGACCGCGTCCTCCACCGCCTGCCACGGACCGCCTTTCGGCCCGGCCAGGTCGACGATGCGGCCGATCCCGGCCTCGGCGGCCAGCCGGCACGCCTCGGTCACCGTCGGCAGGTGCGGGGCCAGATAAAGCACATCCACGCCGGCGTACGCCTCGGGGAGCGTCGACGGGCGGCCCAGGAACCCGTGGGCGACTTCGACCCCGTCCGGCAGCGCGGCCTTGACGGGGTCGACGGTCAGCGCCCGCACATCGGGGGCGCCCAGGGCCAGCAACTCGTCCACGACCATCCGGCCGATGTTCCCCGTGGCGCCGGTGACCAGGATCTTCGTCACTCCAGCGACACCACCGGGTTGCGCAGCTCGCCGATGCCCTGGATGGCGATCGAGCAGGTGTCGCCGGCGGTGAGCTCACTCACCCCGGCGGGTGTGCCGGTGAGGATGATGTCGCCGGGCAGCAGCGTCATGACGTGCGACACGTACGAGACCAGGGTCGGGATGTCGAACACCATGTCCTTGGTGCGGCCGATCTGGCGCACCTCCATGGTGTCGGGGTTGCGGCCCACCTCGCAGCGGATCTCGAGGTCGCTCACGTCGAGGTCGGTGACGATCCACGGGCCGATCGGGCAGAACGAGTCGAAGCCCTTGCCCCGGGTCCACGTCTTGTCGGCCCGCTGGAGGTCCCGCGCGGTGACGTCGTTGCCGATCGTGTAACCGAAGATCGCCCGCTCGGCGCCGGCCCGGTCGACCCGGCGGGCGCCGGTCGCGCCGATCACCACGGCCAGCTCGGCCTCCTCCTCGACCCGCTGCGACTGCGGGGGCAGCCGGATCGCGTCGTTCGGCCCGATCACCGAGGTGGAGGGCTTGATGAAGATCAGCGGCTCCTTGGGGACCTCGTTGCCGAACTCGGCGGCGTGGTCGGCGTAGTTGCGGCCGATGCCGATCACCTTGCTGGAGAAGATCGGCGCGAGCAGGCGTACGTCGGCGAGCGCCCAGCGCTGACCGGTGAACTGGACCTTCTCGAACGGCAGGGAGCCGATCTCGGCGATCGTGAGACCGGTCGAGCCGTCACCCTCGACGACGCCGAACGAGACACCGCCAGCATGGACAAAACGGGCGAAACGCACGGAAGAATCCCATCTCCTAGAAACCTCTCCCGAAATCTACGCCGGTCTCGAGGCGCCGTTCGACTCCGCGCCCAGCCGTGGGAACGGATCGAGCGAGAAGACGACCTCGACCGGGACCTCGAAGTACGAGCAGATCCGCAATGCCAGGTGAAGGCTGGGGCTGAACTCGCCGCGCTCCAGGTAGCCCACCGTCTGGTAGTGGACGCCCAGGGCGTCGGCGAGTTGCCGCCGTGAGATGCCGCGCTCGGCGCGCAGCATCGCGATCCGGTTGTACGTGACCTCGCTGCTCATAGGTTCCTCAACGGTTGACCGACGCCAACGCGCGCTCGCGACGCGCCGCGACCGCCGAGCCGGACTCGCGGCGGGCCATGCGCCGCAGGATCACCGGCGCCAGGGTCAGCCCCAGCACCGTCCAGAAGGCGAGCACGCCGAACGTCTCGAGATGCCGCCAGGAATGCGTGAGCTCCACCGAGGCCAGCGAGTCGGGCAGGAACACCGAGCGCATGCCCAACCCCAGCCAGTACATCGGGAACACCTGCGCGATCCCTTGCAGCCAGCCGGGCATCGCGGTGATCGGGTAGAAGATGCCGGAGATCGCCACCAGCCCGAAGATCGGCAGGACCAGGAGGCCGATGTTGCGCGGGTTCTCGAACAGCGAGCCGAGCACGGCGCCGATCGGCATCGTGGACAGGAACGCCAGCGGTACTAGCCAGGCCAGCACCAGCCAGCCGGTCGCGCTCACGTGCAGGCCGTCGACCAGCAGGACCCCGGGCACCAGCTGGATGATCAGGCTGAGCAGGGTCATCCCGCCGACCAGCACCGCCTTGCCGATCAGGTAACCGCTCATCCCGTGCGGCGTGGCCTTGGCCCGCAGCAGCGTGCCGTCCTCGCGCTCGACGATGAGCTGCTGCGAGACGGTCATGAGGCCACCGAAGGCGAGCCCCATCCCGAGGATGCTGGGCAGCGTCCGGGCCCCGAGCGAGAACGTGGTGCCGGGCACGTGGGCGTCCCGCATGAAAAAGATCGTTCCGAGCAGCAGAACGGCGGGGAAGAGGTACGTCCACAGATCGGTCGAGTTGGTCAGCGTCTGCCTCAGCTCGATCCCGCCGCGGGCGAGCCCGGCGCGCAGGGCGTTGATCATTGGGTGCCCCCCTCGGTGGTCAGGACCAGCTTCATGTACGTGTCCTCCAGGCTGTTGCGCCGCACCTCGAGGTCACCGATGTCCTCGCCGTACTGCACGAAGAGCTGCCGGACGAACGAGGTCGCGTCCTGGGCGGAGTGGACGAACCGCTGCCCGTCGCGGGTCCAGCGGATCTCGGCGTCGCCGGCCACCCGCCGGGCCAGCTCGTCGGCCGAGCCGTTCGCGATGATCAGTCCGCCGGACAGGATCACGATGCGGTCGGCCAGCTTCTCCGCCTCGTCGAGGTCGTGGGTGGTGAGCAGGATCGTGGTGTCGTCCACATCGGTCAGCCGGTGGACCAGGTCGTGGAACTCGCGCCGCGCCGCCGGGTCGAAGCCGACCGTGGGCTCGTCGAGGAAGAGCAGCTCGGGCCGGCCGACGATGCCGATCGCCACGTCGAGCCGCCGGCGCTGGCCGCCGGAGAGCCGCATGACCCGCTGGTTCGCCTGCTCGGTGAGGCCGACGACGTCGAGCAGGTCGTCGACCGGCCACGGGCGGGCGATCCGGTCGGTCGAATACCGCGCGTAATAGGTGCCCAGGTGCTTGAGCAGCTCGCGGACCCGCCACTTGCCATGGTCGCGCCAGGACTGCAGCACCACGCCGACGCGGGCCCGCCAGCGCTCGCCGGCCGCCGCCGGGTCGACGCCGAGCACGCGGACCTCGCCGGCCGACCGCATGCGGAAGCCCTCGAGGATCTCGATGGTGGTGGTCTTGCCCGCCCCGTTGGGCCCGAGCAGCGCGAGCACCTCGCCGCGCCGGGCCGTGAAGCTGACGCCGGAGAGCACGTCCTTGGCGCCGTAACGCATCCGCAGATCACGGACGTCGATGACCTGCTCATCGGCCGGCGCGCCGGCGCCGACGTCGAGAGCCCCCGTCAAAGTCATTCCTCCCATGTCCAGCACGGTATCAAAGTCGTAGTAGATGTACTACATTCTTTCGCATGGCTTCTGTCGATGTTGTTACCACGGGTCGCGGGCCCGGACTGGTCGTCATCCCGGGCACCACGCGGCGCGCCCGGCACTACGCGGCAATGGCGGCGGCGCTGTCGGACGCGTACACGGTGCATGTGATCGAAAGACGAGGGCGCGGCCGGAGCCCGGCGGTGGACGCGTCCTACGGGCTCGAGCTCGAGGTCGCCGACGCGCTCGACGTGCTCTCCGCGACCGGCGCCCGGCAGCTCTTCGGGCACAGCTACGGCGGGCTGGTGGCGATGCACACGGCGCTGCGGGCCGACCTCGATCGGGTGATCGCCTACGAGCCGGCGATCAGCATCGACGGCTCGCTGCCCTGGCAATGGCTGCCCCGGTTCGAGGAGCTTCTGGCGGCGGGCCACGACGCGCGGGCGATGGTCCACTATCTGCACGCGCTCGACCTCATGCCGAGCGGGCCGGCGATGACCGCGATCGTCTGGGCGATGCAGCACTTCACGGCCGAGGGGCGGGCGATTCGCGAGCTGCTGCCGACCGTCGGGCCCGAGCTCGGGATCGTGCACTCGTTCGACTCGGACGGCAGCCGCTACGCCGCGATCACCGCCCCGGCGCTGCTCCTCGGCGGGGGGCGCTCCCCGGCGTACCTCCAAGATGTTTTGCATGTTCTGGCGGAGAGAATGCCGCACGCGAAGGCCATCGTGACGCCCGAATTCGACCATAACGCCCCGGACTTGGGCGGCCCCGCGGCCGTGGCGGACCTCATTCGCGCCTAACGGTGATCGTGTTGATCGCATCGGCTGGATACGCTGATGCGATGGGGATCAAGCAGGTGAGGGCGCTCACCACGACGCTGCCCTCGGTCACCTGGATTCCCCTCGCTCGCGCCCACGCCGAGCGGGCCGACGGGATGACCGCGGGCCACCGCGATCGTCGCGCCACCGGCGAGAAGCACGCGATCGAGGATTTTCTCTACGACTACTACGGCACCCGGCCGGCCCAGCTGCGCCGCTGGCACCCCGGCATCGGCACCGGCTTGTCGCCCGCGCCGTCCGGGGTCGCCGAGCACGCCGGCTGGAAGTTCTACCTGACCTATCCGGACGGCGTGGTCACGCTCGACCAGGACGCGTTCCTGCACGCCCGCGGCGAGAGCGTCCGCTACATCCACGGCCTGCTCACGGCCACGTCGTCCCGCCCGGTCTTCTCCGGCTGCTTCGGCCTGCACGAGTGGGCGATGGTCTACCGCGCCCCCGAGCACCGCCACTCGCTGCCGCTGCGCCTGGGCCAGGCCGAGACCGACCGCGTGGTCGAGCAGCACCCGATCCGCTGCACGCACTACGACGCGTTCCGCTTCTTCACCCCCGAGGCCGTCGGCCTGAACCGCCTGCAGCCCACCCGGGCGACGCAGGTGGACCTCGACCAGCCCGGCTGCCTGCACGCCGCGATGGACGTGCACAAGTGGGCGCAGAAGCTGGGCCCGGCCGTGCCCGGCGCGCTGGCCCTGGACTGTTTCGCGCTGGCCTCCGACATCCGCCTGCTGGACATGCAGGCGAGCCCGTACGACCTGTCCTCGTACGGCTTCGAGCCGGTGAAGATCGAAACCCCCGAGGGCAAGGCGGAGTACGTCGCCCGGCAGCGCGAGTTCGCCCGCCGGGCGGCCGCGTTGCGGACCCGCCTGATCCGGGTGTGCGAGGAGCTGCTCGGCCCCGAGGGCACGGCCCGTAGCCGCGAGGCCGTGGCCCCCTTCAACCGGCGCTGAGCCGTCCGGGCCCGATCTCAGCCGCGGCTCGCTCGATCATCGCCCGGCGCGCCGCCCGGGCCGCCGGGTCGATCGGCTCCCCGGTCCGGCCATCGAGCTGTTCGCGCGGGATGTCGGCGTGCCCAGCCTGCCGGGTGGTGTCCCGCATCAGGTGAATTCGTCGGCTGGGGACAACTCGCGGAAGTTGTCGTACCGGGGCCCTAATCTCGGCCCCACCCAGTCGAGGGTGGGGTGAGGTGAGGCGAGGTGCCCCATCACCGCCCGACCGGGCGATCAGAACGTGTACGGCGTCGCGTATTCGGGCCGCAAGACCCGCGACCGCGGCGACACCGCCCGCACCTGAGCGACGAACCCGTCCAGCTTGGCGGCGTCGCCCGGGGTCTGCGCGGGTGGGTTGGTCAGCGGGCGCTCGAAGTTGTCCCAATGCACCGGCACCACGACCGGCGGATGGTCGAGCGCGGCCAGCAGCCGCGGCACGTAGTCGTGCGTCGCGGTCGAGCCCGGCACCGCGATCATCGCCACGTCCGGGCGGAGGCCGCGCAGGTTGCGCTCGACGAAATCGCTCGCGCCCATGAAGAAGACCGAGGCGCCGCCGGCAATGGTGACCTGATACGCCAGGGTGTCGCCCTCGGGTAGGTCGGCGATCGTGGCCGGCGTCGAGGGCACCGACACGCGGACGCCCGGAAACGCCAGCGAATAGGCGGCGTTGCGGCTGTGCAGCGCCGAGATCACCTCGACGGAATAGGCCCCGAAATCGAGCACCTCCCCGCCCTTGACCGGACTCAACTGCGCGGCCGGAACATCAAGGGCGATCCCGAGGTGGTACGCGGTGAGCGTCCCGATCACGCGGGCGCCCGTGGTGCGGGCGATGTGCGGCACGTCGTTGAAGTGGTCCCAATGAGTGTGCGTGACGAGGACCGTCTCCGGCGTGCCGGCCCGGGCGGCGATCGCGGCGGTGTCGACGGTCAGCGGCGTCGCCGGGTCGAACGCGCCGGTGAACAGCCCGGTCGGGTAGCGGCTCAGGAACGGGTCGATCAGCAGTGTGCGGCCGGCCACGTCGACGCGCCAGCCCGACGTGCCCAGCCAGCGGAACGCCGCCCTGGTGGCCGGGCCCTTCCGCGCGGCCCGGGCGGATGCGGCGGGCAAGGCCGGGACCGCTGCGATCGCGGTGCCGGCCGCGGCCGTACGAAGAAAGCCCCTTCGCCCGATTTTTTGTGACATTTTGGTGTTCCTCCCCGTCGGTGGTCGCGGCCCAGACAACCAGCCGTTCGTCGACGACGTCCAAGACCGGTCGTGCGGGGTGGCGATACGCGAACGGATATCGGCCCAGCTCACGCCGGGCGGCGAACGACGGCGAAGTGCCCCAGGTCACTCGCCGCGCAGCGCCTCGACCGCGGCCCGGGCGGCCCGTCCGAGCAGCACGTCGACGTCGAGCCGGGTGGCGGCGAGATCCCGCGTGCGTACGAAGACCGCCACCGCGTACCGCCCGCCGCCGGGATATTCCGCCACGCCCGCCTCCATGTGCAGGCCGGGCAGCGTGCCGGTCTTGCCCGAGACCCGCACCCCGGGCGGGAATCCGGCCGCGAGCCGGGTCCACGCCATCTGCCGGCCCATCAGCTCCCGGACCATCGCGCAGGCCGCGGGCGGCCCGGCGGCGTCCCGCCAGATCAGCGCGAGCAGCCGGGTGATCTCGGCCGGCGTGCTCGACGTCGTCCGCCGCGGGTCGAACACGCGTAGCGCCTCCACCTGGTCGGCGGCGAGGGTCGGGAAGATCCGGGCGAACTCGGCGGCATCCCGCGCGCCCACGTCGGCGAACATCGACGCGAGCATCTCGCGCGGGCCACCATCGATGCGCGTACGGGTGAGGCCGAGCTCGGCGGCGAGGATCGGCACCACGTCCGGGCCGATCCGGCGCAGCAGCACGTCGGCGGCCGTGTTGTCGCTGACCGACATGCTGAAGTAGGCAAGGTCGCGGAGCGAGAGCTCGACGTCGTCGGCGCAGCCGCCGGTGCCCCAGCCGCCGAGGCGGTCGCCGGCCCGCAACAGCACGCGCTCGGCCGGGTCGATCGTGCCGGCGACGACCTGGCGCGCGTACTCCAGCACCAGGAGGATCTTGAAGATGGAGCTGATCACCACCGGCTCGTCCGGGCGGACGCCGATCGACCGGTCGTCGTCGACGTCCCGGGCGTGCAGCCACCCCTCGACGCCGCCGGTTTCAAATACGTCGCCGGTTCTGAAAACATCGCCGGTTTTGAAAACATCGCTCAGCACCGTGCGAGCCTAGGCGTGGATCTCTTCCGTCATCTGCGGTACTTCCTGGCGGTCGCCGACGAGCTGCACTTCAGCCGGGCGGCCGAGGCGCTGGGCATCGCACAGCCGCCGCTGAGCCAGGCGATCCGGCGGCTGGAGCGGGAGCTGGCGGTCGAGCTGTTCGAGCGGCAGCCCCGCGGCATCGCGCTCACCGCGGCCGGCCAGGCGCTGCGCGACGAGGCGGCCGCCCTGCTGGCCGCCGAGCAACGGATGCGCACGCTGATGCGAACCATCCGCGACGGTGGACTGGGGACGCTACGGGCCGGCGTGCCCTCCGACACGCCGGCGCCGGTGGTCGGCGCGCTGCTCGACCGGCTGGCCGCCGACGCGCCCGGCCTCGAGGTCGACCTCCAGGAGCTGACCACCGCCGAGCAGCTGGACTCGCTGGCCGCGGCCCGGCTCGACGTCGGCCTGGTGCAGCACCCGATCGACCTCGTCGACCTGCGCTCCGCCCCGGCCGGCCGCACGCCGCTGGGTGTCGTGCTCCCGCGGGTCGCGCCGCTGGCCCGCTCCCCCGAGATCGACCCGGCCGACCTGGCCGGGCACGGCCTCGTGCTGTTCCCCCGGGCCGCCGCACCCGCCTGGTACGACCGCATCGTGGCCATCCTGGCCGAGCATGGCTTCCGCCCGTCCCGGGTCCGGCACGCCCGCAGCCCCGAGCTGCTCTTCGGCATGGTCCTGGCCGGCCAAGGCGTCGCCGTCGAGCGCGAGGCGGTGGCCCGCCGCGAGCCGCGCGTGGTGTGGCGCCCGCTCTCGGGCGAGCCGCTGGTGCATACGCTCTCCGCGGTCTGGCCGCGCCGCACCGCCCACCCGGCGGCGGCCCGCTTCGCCGAGCTGGCAACCGAGATCCTCGCCGCCCCGTCCGCCACCGAGCGCCTCACCGAGGGCCCGGCCCCGTGGTCGGTCGTCTTCGACGCGGCCCGCCGCCGCTAGCGGGCGCCGACCGTCAAGGAGCGCGCGCATAGGTGAGCAGAGCTGACAGCCACCGGCACGTATAGGTGAGCAGAGCTGGCAGCCACCGGCACGTATAGGTGAGCAGAGCTGGCAGCCAGCGCTACCGCCGCGCGTATGGGTAAGCAGAGCTGCCGCCGCGCGTATAGGTGAGCAGAGCTACCGCCGCGCGTATAGGTAAGCAGAGCAAAGGGGCGTCAGTCGTTCGGGGAAGCGCGCCGGTTGCGCTTCGTCTCGCCGCGGCGCTTCTTCTCGGCGATGCGGCGCTCGACCGACCCCTTCGACGGCCGCGTCGCCCGGCGGGCCCTCGGCGGCGCGGCGACGGCCGAGGCGACCAGCCCGGCCAGGCGCTCGGCCGCGGCCTCGCGGTTGCGCAGCTGGGAGCGGAACTCCGAGGCCGTGATGGTCAGCACGCCGTGGACCAGGCGGTGACCGAGACGGGCCACCGCGCGCTCCTTGAGCATCGGCGGGAGCACGGTCGAACCGGTCAGGTCCCAGGACAGCTCGACCCGGGAGTCGGTGGTGTTGACGCCCTGGCCGCCGGGGCCGCCGGCGCGGGAGAAGCGCCACGCCAGCTCGGCCGCCGGGATCGTCAGGCGGTCGTTGACGCGGAGATCCTCAAGCACGCCCAAAGCATGCACTCTTACCGGCGACGCCGCCACGGGGTTAGGGGGCAGTATGGGTGGGTGACGTCACCCAGCGCGCCGGTCACCACCGGCTATCCGTGGCCTATCGAAACCACGCGACTGGCTAACGGCCTCCGGGTCGTGGTCAGCGAGGACCGGAGCTCACCGGTCGTCTGCGTCAACCTGTGGTACGACGTGGGCTCCCGGCACGAACCGGCGGGACAGACCGGGTTCGCGCACCTCTTCGAGCATTTGATGTTCGAGGGCTCGGCCCACGTGAAGAAGACCGAGCACATGCGCCTGGTGCAGGGCAACGGCGGCTCGCTCAACGCGACCACGAACCCGGACCGGACCAACTACTTCGAGACCATGCCGTCCGAGCATCTCGAGCTGGCGCTGTGGCTGGAGGCCGACCGGATGGGCGGCCTGGTTCCGGCGCTCACCCAGGAGACCCTGGACAACCAGCGCGAGGTGGTCAAGAACGAGCGCCGGCAGCGGTACGAGAACGTTCCGTACGGCGATGCCTGGCTCCGGCTCCTGGAGCTGCTCTATCCGGCCGGCCATCCCTACCACCACGCCACGATCGGGTCGATGGAGGACCTGAACGCGGCGAGCCTGGAGACGTTCAAGGCGTTCCATCAGCAGTACTACGCGCCGAACAACTGTGTGCTCACGGTTGCCGGCGACGCGAGCTTCGACGAGGTGCGCAAGCTCGCCGAGAAGTACTTCGGGGCGCTCGCGCCGGTCTCGGACATCCCGCCCGCGCCCCACGGCCACCTCGCCGGCCCGGCCACCACCGCCGTGCGCGAGACGGTCACGGCCGCGGTGCCCGCGCCCCGCCTCTACCTCTCGCACCGCACTCACCCCTTCGGGACCAAGGGGTACGACGCGGTCACGGTGCTGGCCACGGTTCTCGGCAACGGCCGGGGCAGCCGGCTCTACCAGCGCCTGGCCGACGGCAAGCGGATCGCCCAGCCCGACTACATCGGCTCGTACGGGGTCGACCTCGCGCACGCCCCGGCGCCGCTGATCATCACGGCGACGGCCAAGGACGGCGTGCCCGTCGACGAGCTCGAGGCGGGCCTGGCCGAGGTGGTCGGCAGCCTGGTGACCGAGCCGGTGACCGAGGAGGAGCTGGGCCGGGCCAAGGCGATGCTGACCACCGCGTGGTGGCGCTCGCTGTCCACGGTGGGCGGCCGGGCCGACACGCTCGGGCGGTATGCCACCCAGTTCGGCGATCCGGCCACGGTCGCGTACCGGCTGCCGCAGTGGCTGGCGGTCACGGCCGACGACGTCACCGAGGCCGCGGCGTACGCCCTGAAGCCCGAGTCCCGGGTCACGCTCACGTATCTCCCGGAAGGCAAGGAAGCTAAGGAAGGCAAGGACGCGAAGGAAGGTAAGGACGCATGACGCTGGTTGCCAACCGCCCCGAGGCGGGCGCCGCCCGCCCGTACGAGTTCCCGGAGATCCGCCGGGTGAGCGTGGCCGGCGGCACCGTGGTCGCCGCCCACCTGCCCGGCCAGCTTCTGGCCAGCTCGATGCTGATGCTCGACGCCGGCGCCGTGCACGAGAGCGACGGCCGCGAGGGCACCGCCACCGTGCTCGCCAAGTCGCTGGAGGAGGGCACCAAGTCGCGCGACTCGGCCGCCTACGCGCTCGCGCTGGAGGGCCTCGGCGCCGAGCTGTCCGCGTCGGTCGACTGGGACACGTTCCGGGTCGGCGTCTCGGCGCCGGTCCCGCTGCTGCTCGACGCCGTGCGGCTGGCCGCCGAGGCCACCCGCACCCCGCGCCTCGACCCCGCCGACGTGACCCGGGTGCGCGACGACGAGGTGACCGCGCTGCGGATGGACTGGGCCCAGCCCGGCCCCCGCGCCGACGCCGCCCTGCGCGCCGACCTGTTCAGCGAGCCGAGGTACGGCCGCCCGCTGCACGGTGATCCGACGTCGGTGGCCGCGGTGAGCGTCGACGACGTGCTCGCCTTCCACCGGGAGTGGCTGGTGCGCCCGGGCGTGCTGCTGGTCGCCGGCGACCTCGACACGCTCGACCTGACCGCGCTCGGCGAGGCCGCCTTCGCCGGGTCCGCGGGCGAGCCGCTGCCGGTCGGCGGCCCGCTCGGCGTGCCGGTCCGCGAGGGCCGCCGCACGATCCTGATCGACCGGCCGGGCTCGGTGCAGTCCACGCTGCGGATCGGGCACCGGGCGCCGGAGCGGGCCACGCCCGACTACGTGCCGATGACGCTCGCCGCCACGGTGCTGGGCGGCGCGTTCACCTCCCGGCTCAACCATCTGATCCGCGAGGTGAAGGGCTACACGTACGGCATCCGCGGCAGTTACGCGATGACCCGGCGCTTCGGCCGCTTCGAGGTGGCCGCGGGCGTGCAGACGGCGGTGACCGTGCCGGCGATCACCGACACGATCGGCGAGATCGCCCGCACCCAGCTCGACGGCGTCACCGAGGACGAGCTCGCGGTCGCCCGTTCGTGGCGGGCCGGGCAGCTCTCGGTCGAGATGCAGACGCCGGGCGCGATCGTGGGGGCGCTCAGCACGCTGGTGCTGCACGGCCTGCCCGACGACTACTACCCCACGCTGCGCAAGCAGTACCTGGAATCGACCGTCGAGCAGGTGTCGGCGGCCGCCGCGCGGTACCTGCACCCGAAGGGCCTGACCTTGGTGGTGGAGGGCGACGCCGCGGCGATCCGCGACGAGCTCACCGCGGCCGAGATCGGCGAGCTGGTGGACTCGGAACTGTAGTCCGACACCGGGAACTTCATGACGATCACGAGTACGCCGTCCGCGGTCAAACCCGTTCGCCGGGCGACCCGGACGGCGTTGCTCACGCTGCTGACGCTGCCCGGGCTGGTCTGGGCCCTGGTGCGTCTCTTCGGGGCCGAGCACGGCGAAGCCGTCCAACTGATCGCCTTCACGCCGTACGCGCTGATCTGGTCGATCGTGCCGTTGCTGCTCGCCCTGCTGGCCCGGAAATGGCTGGTGGCGACCGTGGCGTCGACGACGGTCGTCCTGCTCGCGGTGTGCGTGCTGCCGCGGGCGCTCCCGGATCACGATCGGGGGCCGGCCTCGGGCGTCCGCCTCACCGTCATGACCATCAACATGTACGTGGGGGGAGCCGACCCGGCGGCGATCGTGCGCCTGGTCCGCGAGCACGACGTGGCCGTCCTCGCCGTGCAGGAGTTCACGCCCGACGCCCGCGAGGGGCTCACCGCCGCCGGCCTCGACGCGCTGCTGCCCTACCACGCGCTCGCCGACGAGGCCGGCACCACGGGCTCGGGCCTCTATGCGCGCTACCCCATGTCGGGAACCGGCTCGCATCGAGGCCGCGGCGGCAACATGCAGGCGTACGCCACCATTCACCCCGTGCGAACAAGAGCCGTCGCCGTCGAGTCGGCGCATCCCCTCGCACCGTTCGCGACCTCGGCGTTGGCCGACTGGCGCGACGACCTGGCGGCCGAGCCCGCTCCGCACGAGGAGCCCACGATTCTGCTCGGCGACTTCAACTCGACCCTCGACCACGCGCCCGTGCGCACGCTGATCGGCAAGGGCTACCGGGACGCCGCCGACGCGACCGGCACGGGGCTGCTCGGCACCTGGGGACCGTACGCGGGCCGGCACCTGCCGCCGATCACGCTCGACCACGTTCTGGTCGACAAGCGCATCGGCGTACGGGATGTGCGGGTCGAGCCGGTCGCCCGCAGCGACCATCGCTCGGTGATCGCGGAACTTGCCGTGCCCGCGTCGTGAGGGCCTTGTGGAGGCCTTGTGCGCGAGGCGGAATCACGGACTGAGCGCGGCTAGCCTCGCGGTCATGATGATCATGAGCGTGGGGACCGGCCGCCGGAGAGGAAGACTCGCGGTGACCCTGCTGATCTGGCTTCTGATCGTGCCCGGCCTGCTCTGGGCGGCGATCCGGCTCGGCGGATGGGAGCGCGGCTGGCTCGTGGCCCTGCTCGCCTACACGCCGTTCGTCGCGGCCTGGTCGCTGCTGCCGGCGGTCCTCGCGCTGGCCACCCGGCGCTGGACGGCCGCCGCCGCGGCCCTGCTGGTGGTCGCGTCGTTCGCGCTCTTCGTGCTGCCGCGGGCGTTCCCGGGCGGGCGCGGCCCGGCGAGCGGCATCCGGCTCACGGTGATGACCAGCAACATGCTCTTCGGCAGCGCCGACCCGGAGACGATCGTGCGACTGGTGAAGGACCACGACGTCGAGGTGCTGGCGCTCCAGGAGTTCACGCCGGAGGGGCGGGACGCTCTCGATCGGGCCGGGCTCGGCGCGCTGCTGCCCTACGCGTCGCTCGACCCGGTGGAGAACTCGCCCGCGGGCTCGGCGGTCTTCTCGCGCTACCCGGTCGGCGAGGCCGGGGTCCGTCTCAACGAGGGTGGCTTCCGGCAGGCGTACGGGATGATCCACCCACCCGGCGCGACGCCGCTGCTCGTGGAGTCCGCCCACCCCCTCGCGCCCTCCCGGCCCGAGAACAACGGCCTGTGGCGCCGGGATCTCGCCGCCCAGCCGCCGCCCGATCCGGCCGGGCCGCCGCGCATCCTGCTCGGCGACTTCAACTCCACACTGGACCACGCGCCGCTGCGGAAGCTGATCGCCCGCGGATACCGGGACGCGGCCGCGGCGACCGGGCAGGGGCTGACCCCGACCTGGCCGTTCTACGAGCATCCCGGCATTCCCCCGGCGACCATCGATCATGTGCTGCTGGACAAGCGGATCGGCGTACGGACGATGAGCGCGCACCAGATCCCGCACACCGACCACCGGGCAGTGGTCTGCGATTTGACCATTCCTTCGGCATGATGACCCCCGTGACAACCACGCGCCTGATCGCCCCGAGCGACGCACCGGAACTCGCCGCCCTGCTCGCCGCGAACCGGGAGTTCCTCAGCCCGTGGGAGCCGTTCCGGGCCGAGGACTACTTCACCGCCGAGGGGCAGCGCGCCTATCTCGAGGACATGCTGCGGCAGCACGACGCCGGCACCCACGTCCCGCACGTCATCGTCGAGGACGACCGGATCGTCGGCCGGATCACGTTCAGCGGCATCGTGCGCGGCCCGTTCCTGTCGGCCAGCCTCGGCTACTGGGTGGCCAAGGCGGCGAACGGCCGCGGCGTGGCGTCGGCCGCCGTCGCCCGGATGACCCGTCTCGCCTTCCACGACCTCGGCCTGCACCGGGTCCAGGCCGAGACCCTGGTGCACAACGTCCCGTCGCAGAGGGTCCTGGAGCGCAACGGTTTCCGCCGGTACGGCCTGGCGCCGCGCTACCTGCGCATCGACGGCGAGTGGCGCGACCACATCATGTACCAGCTGCTGGCCGAGTGACGCCGGCCAGGAAGCGCACGATCGAGCGGGCCGCGTGCCGGTCGGGATCGAGATCGGTGTTGTAGACGCTCACGCTCAGCCCCCGGCAGTTCGGGGATCGGAGGGCCCGTTCGACGATCGCCGTGAGCTCGTCCCAGGCCAGTCCGCCGGGCATGGCCGGGTCGCTCGCCGCGTCGCACGCCCCGAAGTCGCTGCCGCGCAGCACGTCGAGGTCGACGTGGACCCACCAGGCGGGCGTCTGCCGGGTGAGGTGGTCGGCGACTTCGCCGGCGAGGTCGGGCAGGAGGCGGTGCACCTCGCCGGCGGAATGCAGCCGAACCCGCCCGGCGATGGTGGGCACCCCGATCGTGTCGCGAAAGGCCCGGTCGCGCGGGCCGAGCAGCACCACCGCGCCGGGGTCGAGGGCAGCGTCGTCGCCGGCGAGCCCGAGCAGCAGGGCGATCTCCATGTTGGCGGCCTCACCGTCCGGCGAGGACTCCATCGGGGTCGCGTCCTCGTGGCCGTCCAGGTGAAGCAGGCCCGCGGCGCCGCACTCGTCCCGCAACGCCGGGACGGCGCCGAGCAGCACGGCACAGTCCGCGCCGTAGAGCACCGGGAGACGACCGGCGCGCAGGGAGTCGCGGACCCGGTCGTGGACGTCGGCGACCATCGCCAGCAGCGCCGCCTCGTTGAGAAAACCGCCCGGCCCCCGGGTCGACGCCGGTTCCGGCCCGGTGATGTCGGGGGTCACGGTCGCGCCCGGCAGCGCGGCCGCCAGTCCCGCCTCGCGCAGGGCGGCCGGCGCATCCGCCTGTCCGTGACGCCGCCCCGAGCCGTCGAAGCACACCCCGATCAGATCGACCTCGCTGCCCATCCTTCGAGCCTAATTCGGATGCCGGCGAACGGCTCGCGACCTACTCTTGGCCGCATGATGCGCAGGTTCGCCACGACGACGCCGGGATGTCCCGGCGTTGATCGGCTCTGACCTGTCGACCCCGGGCGAGATGCCCGGGGTCGCGTCGTCGATTGCCCGAGGGTCTCGCCCATTCCCGCGAGGAGACCCTCTGATGAACATCGACCACCGCAAGCTCGGCCGCGAGCTCGACCTCTTCGACTCCGACCCGCTGATCGGCGCCGGGCTGCCGTTCTGGCTGCCGGCCGGCGCCGCCGCGCGCTACGAGGTGGAGTCCTACCTCCACGAGCTCGAGCGTCGGGCCGGCTACCAGCACGTCTACTCGCCCGCCCTGGGCAAGAGGCAGATGTTCGAGCTGTCCGGCCATTGGAAGAACTTCGCCGACGACATGTTCCCGCCGATGGTGCTCGGCGGCGACGAGCTCGTCCTGCGGCCCAGCCTCTGCCCGCACCACGCCCTGATCTTCAAGTCCCGGCAGCGGTCGTACCGGGACCTGCCGCTGCGGATCGCCGAGATCGGGCCGATGTTCCGGGCCGAGCGGTCGGGGGTGCTCGGCGGCCTGTCCCGGGTGCGGTCGATCCAGCTCAACGACGCGCACAACTTCTGCGCCCTCGACCAGGTCGGCGACGAGGTGGCGGCGATCCTGCGGCTGATGCGGCGGGCGCACGCGGCGCTCGGCATGTCGCCGTCGTCGATCCAGCTCTCGCTGCGCGGCGATGCCGGCAAGTACGCCGGGAACGACGAGATGTGGGCGCGGGCGTCGGAGCTGCTGCGGGCCGCGCTCGACCGATCCGGAATGTCCTATGAGGAGGTGCCGGGCGAGGCCGCCTTCTACGGTCCGAAGATCGACATCCAGATCCGGGACGCGGCCGGGCGCGAGTGGAGCATCTCGACCATCCAGGTCGACTTCCACCAGCCGGAGCAGTTCGATCTCTCGTACGTCGCGGCCGACGGCGGCCGGGAGCGACCGGTGATGGTGCATCGCAGCCTGGTCGGCTCGATGGAACGGCTCTTCGGGCACCTGATCGAGTTGCACGAGGGCGCGTTCCCGGTCTGGTACGCGCCGGTGCAGCTCGACGTGCTGCCGATCTCGGCCGACCAGTCGGCGGCGGCGTCCCGGTTCCGCGAGGCGGCGATCGAGGCCGGGCTGCGGGCCGAGGCGCACCATGACGGGTCGATCGGGGCACGGATCCGGCAGGCGGCCGAGCGGAAGATCCCGTACGTGGCCGTGATCGGCGCCCGCGAGGAGGCGGACGGGCTGGTCGCGCTCCGGATGCGCGACGGACGTCAGGTCCCGCCGATGCCGGAGGCGGAGGCGCTCGCGATGATCGCCTCCGCCGTCGAAGCGGGTCGTCAGGCCGGCGCGGAGGTGCGGGCCAGGCCGTAGGTCAGGGCATCGACGAGCGCGACCCAGCTGGCCTCGACGATGTTCTCGTGCACGCCGACCGTGGTCCAGTCGCGAGCGCCGTCGCCGGTTTCCAGGAGCACCCGGGTGACCGCGTTGGTGCCGTGGCTACCCTCGAGGATGCGCACCTTGTAGTCGGTCAGCTCGACGGTCCCGAGCTGCGGGTAGTGCGAGGTCAGCGCTACCCGCAGGGCCTCGTCGAGGGCGTTCACCGGGCCGTTGCCCTCGGCGGTGGCGATGACCCGCTCGCCGCGGACGCGCACCTTGACGGTCGCCTCGGAGACCACCGAGCCGTCCTCGCGGTGCTCGACCAGCACCCGGTACGACTCGAGCGCGAACGGGCGGACGTAGCCCTCGCCCGGCAGCTCGCCCCGCACCAGCAGCTCGAAGGAGGCGTCCGCCGCCTCGAACGACCAGCCGCCGGCCTCGAGGTCCTTCACCTTCTGGGTGATGGTGGTCAGCGTGTCCGGGTGGCCGGCCAGTTCCAGTCCGAGCTCCCTGCTCTTGAGCTCGATGCTGGCCCGGCCGGCCATCTCCGTCACCAGGATCCGCATGTCGTTGCCCACAACCGCGGGTTCGATGTGGTTGTAGAGCAGCGGATCCACCTTGATCGCACTCGCGTGCAGCCCGGCCTTGTGAGCGAAGGCGGCGGCCCCGACGTAGGCCTGGTGGGTGTCGGGGGCGATATTGGCGATCTCGGCGAGCGCGGTCGAGACCCGCGTCGCCTTCTCCAGGCAGCCGTCCGGTAGGACCGGCAACCCGAGCTTCAGCTGTACGTTGCTGACCGTCGCGAAGAGGTCGGCGTTGCCGGGGCGCTCGCCGTACCCGTTCGCGGTGCACTGGAAGTGCTTCACGCCGGCCTCGACCGCGGCGATGGTGTTGGCCACCGCGCACGAGGTGTCGTTCTGGCAGTGGATGCCGAGGCGGTCGGCGCTCACCCCGGCGCGCTCGACGACCTCCTCGATCGCCTTGGTGATCATCGACGGGAGCATGCCGCCGTTGGTGTCGCACATGACGACCCGCTCGGCGCCGGCCTCGAGGGCGGTCCGCACGACGCTCGCCGTGTAGGCCGGGTCGTAGCGGAACCCGTCGAAGAAGTGCTCGCAGTCGAGGAAGACGCGGCGGCCGTTCTCGACGAAGTAGCTCACGGTGTCGCGGACCATCGCCAGGTTCTCGTCGCCGGTCGTGCGCAGCGCCCGCTCGACGTGCCGGATGTCCGACTTGGCGACCAGGCAGACGACCGGGGTCTCGGCGTCGAGCAGCGCCTGGACCTGCTGGTCCTTGGCCACGTCGACGCCGGCCTTGCGGGTCGAGCCGAACGCCACGAGCAGCGCGTTCTTGAGATCGAGCTCGGTCTTGGCGCGCGCGAAGAACTCGGTGTCCTTGGGCATGGCGCCGGGCCAGCCGCCCTCGATGAAGCCCACGCCGAACTCGTCCAGCAGCCGCGCGACCGCCAGCTTGTCGGCGACCGAGTAGCTGATCCCCTCGCGCTGGGCGCCGTCGCGCAGCGTGGTGTCGAAGACCTGGTAGTCCATTGGCGCGTTCCCTTCGAAGAATTCTGCGACCCAACAAAAAGACCCCCCGCGGTCGCGGGAGGTCTGCGCATCGGCGAGGAGTCAGCCGAGGCGCTAGGTGCCAATAATGAGCACGAGACGGGTCACGGAATGAAGCATGCCACTAACGGCCGCCGCGGGAAGCCTTGTTCCACCTTTCGAGACTATGGTCGGGGCGTGGTAACCGACTCGTACCCCCGGAATCTCGGTTTCTCGGCCACCTACAACTTCCGTGACGTGGGCGGCTACGAGGGTCTCGACGGTCGCCGGGTGCGCTGGCGCCGGCTCTTCCGCTCGGACGCGCTGCACCGGCTCGGCGAGGCCGACAACGAGGCGTTCGCGCAGCTCGGCGTCCGGACGGTGATCGACCTGCGGCGGCCGCCCGAGGTCGAGAAGTTCGGCCGGGTGGCCGAGAGCTACGGCTTCGACTACCGCAATCTGGTGCTCAACCACACCGACTGGGAGGGCCTCGACCACCCCGAGGACGAGGGACGCGACCGCTGGCTCGCCGACCGCTACCTGAACTTCGCCGAGGACGGCCGCGAGGCGCTGCTGGCCTCGCTTCAGGTGATCGCCGACCCGGTCAACGCCCCGGTGATCGTGCACTGCATGGCCGGCAAGGACCGCACCGGCACGGTGTGCGCGCTGACGCTGGCCCTGCTCGGCGTGTCCGACGAGGACATCGCCGCCGACTACGCCCTCACCACGTCGGCGATGCGCCCGCTGACCGAGTACCTGCTGAAGAAGAACCCCGAGGCGGTCCGCGGCAACGAGCACATGTTCGACTCCCCACCCGACGCGATGCTGATGTTCCTCGACGACCTGCGCGCCCTGCACGGCTCGATCGGGGACTACGTCCGCGAGATAGGCCTCACCGACACCGAGGTCGCGTCGATGAGGGCCCACCTGCTCGAGCCGCCTAGCTGATCCCGCTCAGCACGTCCAGCGCTCGGTCATACGTGGGCCGGTAGCTCGCCGTCCCGCCCCCGGGCGCGGAGTAGAACGCAGGAGCCGCGAATCGACGCCGGCAGCATGGCGAGCAGGGCTGGATAGTCGCGCTGCCCGGCCGTGAGGGACGCGAGTGGGATGCCCCGGGAGTGGTTGTCCCGTGCGAGCGTGTCCGACACCATGTTGGTCACGATGACCACGGCAATCGTCACCCCGGCCACGACGAGCGCGGTCGACAGCGCCCACAACGGCACCGTCCGGACCTTGGCCATCGCCGGCCGTAGCCCGGTCCAGGCCATCCGCCCGAGCCCGCTCGCCACCACACCGGTGGTCGCCGCGAGATTGCGCACCGGGTGGGCTTTCCGCAGGTGCCGGGCGCCTCTCCGGTCGGGCTGCTTCGGCGGCGGCGCCGGTGAAGATCGGGGGCGCGGCCGACGTGTCGCTCGCCAGGCGGCGGCCCTCGAAGGCGTACTCCATCGCGGTGGATGCCGTGATCACCACCCGGCCGCGGCCGGCGTCGATTTCGGGCTGGCGGAACTGGTCCCCCACGTCCACGCCGCCGGCGGCCCGGCTCACCACGCCTCGCTCGAAAGCGCCGCCGTAGCAGCAGTCGAGGAGCAGGACCACGGTCCGGGCACGGCTGCGCTGCATCATCCGGTTGACCCAGGCGGCCTCCACGGCCGTGGAGCCCAGCAGGTCGGGACGAGTGTTGGTGGCAGCCAGGAACAGCTCGCCGCTGTCGTTCTTGAGGCCGTGACAGGAGAAGTGGAGCAGTACGAGATCGGTGCTGCGGCGGTCGGCGAGCAGGTGCTCCACGCGCTCGAGGGTCTGCGACGACGTCGCGTTGTGCAGCACCTCGACGTCGAAGTCGCCCAGCTCGGGGTCGCCGAGCACCTCAGCGAGCGCCTCGGCATCGGCGGCCGGCGACGAAAGCCGCTGCAGCGCCGGGTTGTCGTAGCGGTCCACCGCCACGACCAGCGAAAGACGCCGACCGCTCACCGAATGAGCATCTCGCCCCGAGGGCCGGCCTGTCGTTTGCCCGGTCGGGGATCCGTCAGGCCGGAGAGGAAACCCGCCTAGAGAACGCGGTGCACCCAGCCGAACGGGTCGTCGGCGCGGCCGCGCTGGATGTCGACCAGTTCCTTGCGCAGGGCCATCGTGACGTCGCCGGCGCTGCCGTCGGCGACGGTGAACTCCTCGCTCGGCGACTTCACCGTGCCGATCGGCGTGATGACCGCCGCCGTGCCGCAGGCGAAAGCCTCCCGGATGCGGCCCGACTTCGCGCCTTCGCGCCACTCGTCGATGCCGACCGGGCGCTCCTCGACCCGGCGGCCGGCCCGGCCGGCCAGCTTGATGACCGAGTCGCGGGTGATGCCGGGCAGGATCGTGCCGGTCAGCGGCGGGGTCACCAGGCCGCCGTCGTCGAGCACGAAGAACACGTTCATGCCGCCGAGTTCGTCGATGTACTTGCGTTCCACCGCGTCGAGGTAGACGACCTGGTCGCAGCCGTTCTCGATGGCCTCGGCCTGCGCCGACAGGCCCGCCGCGTAGTTGCCGCCGCACTTGGCCGCGCCGGTGCCGCCGGGGGCCGCGCGGGTGAAGTCGGGGCTGACCCAGACCGACACCGGCTTGACGCCGCCCGAGAAGTACGCGCCGACCGGCGAGGCGATCACCAGGTAGAGGTACTCGAGCGACGGGCGCACCCCGAGGAAGACCTCGCTCGCGTACGCGAAGGGCCGCAGATAGAGGCTGCCCTCCTCGCTCTGCGGGATCCAGTCCCGGTCGATCCGGATGATCTCGCGCAGCGACTGGAGGAACGTCGTCTGCGGGACCGCCGGCATCGCCATCCGCGCCGCCGAGTCGGCGAACCGGGCCGCGTTGGCGTCGGGGCGGAACATGGCCACGCCACCGTCGGCCATCTTGTAGGCCTTGAGACCCTCGAAAATCTCCTGCGCGTAGTGCAGCACCGCCGAGGCCGGGTCGATCGCGATCGGCGCGCGGGCCTCCACACGGGCGTCGTACCAGCCCTTACCGTCGGCGTACCGAACGGTAACCATGTGGTCGGTGAAGATGCGGCCGAAACCCGGGTTGGCCAGCAGCGCCGTGCGCTCGGACTCGCCTACCGGCGCGGGGTTCGGACGGATCTCGAAATCGAGGTTGTCACCACCACTCATGGTTCGCCAGACCTGCTTTCTGCAAGGAAAGAAATGGGCATGCGTGTACTCCGCATGCGCGCACCACGAAGATACCCCGAACGTCCGTTAAGACAACGGGGGTGAAGTGACCCGGGAGTAGGTCTAGAGCGCGGCCGCGACCCGGTCGCCGACCTCGGCCGTGCGCAGCGAGGCGCCGGCGGCGCGGGAGGCCACCTCGGCGGCGACCGCGTCGGATACCCGGCGGGCCTCGTCCTGGTGACCGAGGTGCTCGAGCAGCAGGGAGGCGGAGAGGATGGCGGCCGCCGGGTCGGCGATGCCCTTGCCCGCGATGTCCGGCGCGGAGCCGTGCACGGGCTCGAACGTCGAGGGGAACCTGCGCTCCGGGTTGACGGAGCCGCTGGCGGCCATGCCGATGCCGCCGGTAACGGCCGCGGCGATGTCGGTGATGATGTCACCGAAGAGGTTGTCGGTCACGATCACGTCGTACCGCTGCGGGTTGCTGACCATGAACATGCAGGCCGCGTCGACGTGCTGGTATTCCGTGGTGACCTCGGGGAACTCGGCGGCGACGGCGGCGAACGTGCGCGCCCAGAGGCTGCCGGCCTTGGTCAGGACATTGGTCTTGTGCACCAGGGTGAGGTGGCGGCGCTCGCGGCGCTGGGCGCGGGCGAAGGCGTCCCGGACGACCCGCTCGACGCCGTGCCGGGTATTCAGGCTCTCCTCGGTGGCGATCTCGGCGGGAGTGTCCTTGTGCAGGACGCCGCCGGCGCCGACGTAGAGACCCTCGGTGCCCTCGCGGACCACGACCATGTCGATCTCACCGGGCTTCACGCCGGCCAGCGGGCTGGTGGTGCCGGGCCAGAGCTTGGAGGGGCGCAGGTTCACGTACTGGTCGAAGTCGAACCGGAGCTTGAGCAGCAGGCCGCGCTCGAGGACGCCCGGCGGCACGCTCGGGTCGCCGATCGCGCCGAGCAGGATGGCGTCGTGGCCGGCCAGCTCGTCCTCCACCGACTGGGGCAGGACCTCGCCGGTGCGGTTGTAGAAGCGGGCGCCCAGGTCGTAGTCCTGGAACTCGGCGCCGGGCAGCACGGCCTCGATCACCTTCCGCGCCTGGGCGGTCACCTCGGTCCCGATGCCGTCGCCGGCCACCACCGCGATCCGCGCCACGCTCACGTCTGCTCCCTACACCGCACGATGAAGACCTCGACCAGGCTAGCCCGGCGTCCCGATCTTCGGTAAGGCGGTCCCAGGAAGTGAACACCCGCAGATGGGAAGAACCCCGCACCGCGGCAATTCGGTGCGGGGTTCTTGCGACGATGACGCGTGGCTCGGTCCCGCCGGATTCACACAGCCGAACGACGCGCAGCGGCGGACGCATCACCCGAAGACGAGCCCACCGGCGGGCCGTGCGGCAGGGACAACGCTAGCGATGCGGACTAATGACGCGCAAGACGCATCCCCCGCGTGTCGGCCGCTTCGTTCCCGCGTGCCGCGCTCGGTGATGGCACCATGCGCCGGTGAGTTTCGACCTAGTGGTGTGGGCGATGGACAAGACGGACCCGCCGGACGCGGTGCGGGCCGCCAACGCGCGATGTGCGCGCGGAGAGCACCCGCAGCGCCCGGCCGACCCTCGGGTCGTGGCCTTCTACGACGCCCTGACCAGCGATTATCCCGACCGCGGGCCGCACGCCTCGGCGCCCGGCTCGCCGTGGGCGCACGCGCCGCTGCACGCCGCGGCCGACCACATCGAGATGCGGCTGGACGAGGACTGCCCGGACGTGGTGCTCGAGACGATCGAGCGGCTGGCCGGCGAGCTGAACCTCGACCTGCTCGACCTGCAGGACGGCACGGTCTACCCACCGCCGGCCCGGGTGCGCTGAAAAACGGCTAGAAAGCGCGCAGATCGACCAGGCTCCCGCGGGCCGAGCCGATCGCCTCGGCCACCGCCGTGAGCAGGTCGGCGTCGATCGAGGAGTCCAGGGTCAGCGTCATCAGCGCCTCGCCGCCGGCCTCGCGGCGGGCCACCTGCATGGCCGCGATGTTCACCCCGGACTCGCCGAGCAGCGAGCCGATCGCCCCGATCACGCCGGGCCGGTCGGCGTACCGGAAGAACAGCAGCACCCCGTCGGCATTGAGGTCGAGGTCGAAGCCGTCGAGGCCGGTGAGCTTGCTGATCTCGCGGGTGCCGGTCACGGTGAGGGTGCCGGCCACGCTGACCGTCCGGCCGTCGGGCAGCGCGCCGCGTACGGTGACCAGGTTTTGATGATCGCAAGGCTCGTCGCTGACCGAGAGCTCCACGTCGACGCCCCGGTCGGCGGCGAGCTGCGGCGCGTTCACGTACGTCACCCGCTCGTCGACCACCGACGCGAACAGCCCCTTCGTGGCCGCCAGCTTGAGCACGCCGACGTCGTGCGACACGATCTCGCCCCGCACCTCGACCGTCACGCTCGCCGCCACGCCGCCGGCCACCGCGGTGAACACCCGGCCCAGCCGCTCGGCCAGCGACAGCAGCGGCCGTACGTCCTCGTCCACCACCCCGCCGGCCTGCACGTTCACCGCGTCCGGCACGAACTCGCCCTGCAGAGCCAGCTTGACGCTGCGGGCCACCGCGAGGCCCGCCTTGTCCTGCGCCTCGGCCGTCGAGGCACCCAGGTGCGGGGTGACCACCACGTTGTCGAAGGAGAACAGCGGCGAGTCGGTGGTCGGCTCGGTGACGAAGACGTCCAGCCCGGCGCCGGCCACCCGTCCCTCGGCCAGCGCGATCGCGAGCGCCTGCTCGTCGATGAGCCCGCCGCGGGCCGCGTTCACGATCCGCACCCCCGGCTTGACCAGCCCCAACTCCTTCTCGCCGATCAACCCGAAGGTCTCGGGCGTACGCGGAAGGTGCACCGAGATGAAGTCGCTCTCCCGCAGCAGCTCCTCGAGCCCGACCAGCCGCACCCCGAGCTGGGCGGCCCGGGCCGGCTGGACGTACGGGTCGTAGGCGATCAGCCGGGTGCCGAACGACGCCATCCGCTGCGCGAACAGCACTCCGATCCGGCCGAGCCCGACCACGCCGACCGTTTTGCCCTGCACCTCGACGCCGGTGTAGCGGGACCGCTTCCACTCGCCGCGCTTGAGCGACGTGCTGGCGCTGGCGGTGTGCCGGGCGACGGCGAGCAGCAGCGCGATCGCCTGCTCGGCGGCCGACACGATGTTGCTGGTCGGCGCGTTGACCACCATGACGCCGCGGGCGGTGGCGGCGGGCACGTCCACGTTGTCGAGGCCGACGCCGGCCCGGGCGATCACCTTGAGCGTCGGCGCGGCCGCGACGACCTCGGCGTCGACCCGGGTGGCGCTGCGGACGATCAGCGCGTCGGCCTCGGCGACCTCGGCGAGCAGGGCGGCTCGATCGGTGCCGTCGACATGCCGTACGTCGAAGTCATAGGCGAGCACATCGATGGCGGACGGGGCGAGTTCCTCGGCGATCAGAACGACGGGAGTCAATCTGCCTCCATCCGGTTCGCGGCACCTCGTATGTTCCCGCCGACTCCGGTCGTCGCGTCACGTGTTTGTGAGCGGCGTCACATCACGCGGCGCGGAATGGCCCCCCGATCGATCGGTGGCGCGGGCGAGAGGCCGGCGGTCGCCCGGCCGTCCGGCTGGCGGAAGCTGAGCGCCTCGGCGTCCAGGGCGTCGTAGAGCAGGTCGAGGTCGAGCGTGCCGACCGGCGGGTAGATCCGTTCCCGCGGCGGCTCCTGCCCGATGCCGAGCGCCCCCTGTTCGATCATGAAATCGAGAATTGCCTGCCGTACGGCCGGAAGCGTCACCGCCGAGTGATAGAGCACGTTGAGGGCCTGCATGCGCATCCCCTGCACGTGCTCCTCGCCCTTGTTGTCGTGGAAATGCGGGTTGCGGGTCTCGATCTGCAGGACCGGCACCGAGCTCGCCATGACGTCGGCGTCGGTGCTCTCCAGCACGCCGCCGAACTGCTCGAACAGATCGAGGTACTCGTACGGCTCGACCGCGAACCCGCCGGCCAGGCGTAGCTTGAGACCGAGGTCGAGGGTCATCGCGTGCTCGCCCGCGTTGCCGGTGGCGATCACCTCGGTGCCGAAGCCGGAGTACTCGGCGAGGAACCGGTTGAGCCACTCGTTGGTGATCTGCGAGCTGCGGCCCTTGCGGTTGAAGAACAGCCGGTTGTCGCGCAGCTTGGGCTTCGAGTGCCAGGAGATGCGGACCATCGCGTACGGCGAGTCGGCCAGGTGCAGCCCGGCGGCGTAGGCCTTGCAGTACTCGTGGACCGACCCGGGCACGTAGTTGTCGGCGTCGACGTAGCCGACGTACCGGCGGCCGGTCATCGCGGCCAGCGCCATGCCGATCAACATGGCCTCGCCCTTGCCCGCCCGCACCAGGCCGCCGTCGTCGATGAGCTCGGGCATGCCCGCCGCCTTGAACGCGCCGGCCACGCCCGGGTCGCGCTGGTGGACCGTGACGGCCGATCGCCCGGCCAGCCGGCAGAACTGCTCGACCGTTTGCGCCTCGATCTCATAACGGTCGACCGGGGCTCGGTCGCTGTTCGACACCAGCACTATGAGGCAGTCGTGCGGAATGCCGGAGAGCACGCCCTCGATGACGCCGCGCGCCTCATTCATGCAGGGCACGACTATTACCATTTGCGATTCGACGGCGAGTAGCTCAGCGGGGGCCACAATGCGGCTGCCGGCCCCGGCCGACGCGCCCGAGTCCAGCTCGATGACCCGCTGCAGCTCATGAATCCGGACCGCGCCGAAGCGCTCACTCCGAAAAGAATCAGCCAGTCGCATGCGGCGAAGATACCCGCCGAACACCATCTTCAAGTGCCCGAACGACGCACAATTCTATTTCGGCGCCGACCAGGTAAGCGGCACGTAACGTGGACGTTTCGAATATGCGACAGCGCCCGGCCCTTTATCGGAAACCGGGCGCTGTCCGCGCTTGAATCAGGCCGTCTCGGTGATCGGCCGGTCGACCCAGCTCATCATGCCGCGCAGCTTGCGGCCGGTGACCTCGATCGGGTGGTTGGCGCCCTGCTCGCGGTACTTGGTCAGCAGCGGGCGGCCGTTGTCGTCGTCCTCGATCAGCTGGCGGGTGAACTCGCCGGACTGGATGTCGCCCAGGATCCGCTTCATCTCCGCCTTGGTCTCCGCGTTGATCACCCGCGGGCCGCTGACGTAGTCGCCGAACTCGGCCGTGTCCGAGACGCTGTAGCGCATCCGGGAGATGCCGCCCTCGTACATGAGGTCGACGATCAGCTTGAGCTCGTGCAGGCACTCGAAGTAGGCGATCTCGGGGGCGTAGCCGGCCTCGGTGAGCACCTCGAAGCCGGTCTGCACGAGCGCCGCGGTGCCGCCGCAGAGCACGGCCTGCTCGCCGAACAGGTCGGTCTCGGTCTCCTCCTTGAAGGTGGTCTTGATGACGCCGGCCCGGGAGCCGCCGATCGCCTTCGCGTAGGAGAGCGCGAGCGCGAGGCCCTCGCCGGTCGGGTCCTGCTCGACGGCGACCAGGCACGGCACGCCCTTGCCGTCCACGTACTGGCGGCGGACCAGGTGGCCGGGGCCCTTGGGGGCGACCATCGCCACGGTCACGTCGGCCGGGGGCTTGATGAGCTCGAACCGGATGTTGAGGCCGTGGCCGAAGAAGAGGGCCTTGCCGGCGGTCAGGTTCGGCGCGATCGACTCGGTGTAGATCTTGCGCTGCGCGGTGTCCGGCGCGAGCACCATGATCACGTCGGCCCAGGCCGAGGCCTCGGCCGGGGTCTTGACCTCGAGGCCCTGCTCCTCGGCCTTCGCCCGGCTCTTCGAGCCCTCCTGGAGGCCGACGACCACCTCGACGCCGGAGTCGCGCAGCGACAGCGAGTGGGCGTGGCCCTGGCTGCCGTAGCCGATCACGGCGACCTTCTTGCCCTGGATGATCGACAGGTCGGCGTCGTCGTCGTAGAAAACTTCCGCGGTCATTTGAATCCTTGAGACTTCAGGCCGCCTAAGGGCGGCGGGTGGGGCGGTCGGATGGGAATCAGGCGGCGCGGAGCGCCGGGCCGGTCGTGATGGAGCGCGAGCCGCGGCCGACGGCCACCAGACCCGACTGCACCATCTCCTTGATGCCGTACGGCTCGAGGTCGCGCAGCAGCGCATCCAGTTTGTCGGGGTTACCCGTCGCCTCGATCGTGAGGGTGTCCGGGGCGACGTCGATCACCTTCGCCCGGAACAGCTCCACCGTCTCGAGGACCTGGCTTCGCTGCGCACGGTCGGCACGCACCTTGACCAGCAGGAGCTCGCGCTGGACCGACTGCTGCGGGTCCAGCTCGACGATCTTGAGAACGTTCACCAGCTTGTTGAGCTGCTTGGTCACCTGCTCCAGGGGTGAGGAGTCGGCGTTGACCACGATCGTGATGCGGGAGACGTCCGGGTTCTCCGTCTCGCCCACCGCCAGAGAGTCGATGTTGAAGCTGCGCCGGGAGAACAGTCCGCTCACCCGGGCGAGCACGCCGGGCTTGTTCTCGACCAGCACGGACAGCGTGTGCTTGTTCATTACAGGTCGTCCTCGTCGAAGCTGGGGCGCACGTCCCGGGCGAACATGATCTCGTCGTTGCTGGTGCCGGCGGCGACCATGGGCCAGACCATGGCGTCCTTGCCGACCGTGAAGTCGATGACCACGGGCGCGTCGTTGATCTCCATGGCCTGCTTGATGATCTTGTCGACGTCGGCCTTGGACTCGCAGCGCAGCCCGATGCAGCCGAGCGCCTCGGCCAGCTTCACGAAGTCGGGGATGCGGTGCTTGTGGGTGCCCAGCTCGGTGTTGGAGTAGCGGCCCTCGTAGAACAGCGTCTGCCACTGCCGGACCATGCCGAGGTTGCCGTTGTTGATGACCGCGATCTTGACCGGGATGCCCTCGAGCGCGCAGGTGGCGAGCTCCTGGTTGGTCATCTGGAAGCAGCCGTCGCCGTCGATCGCCCAGACCGCCGCGTCCGGCCGGCCGACCTTGGCGCCCATCGCGGCCGGGACCGCGTAGCCCATGGTCCCGGCGCCGCCCGAGTTCAGCCAGGTGCCCGGCTTCTCGTACTTGATGAACTGCGAGGCCCACATCTGGTGCTGCCCGACGCCGGCCACGTAGATCGCGTCCGGGCCGACCAGCTCGCCGATCCGCTCGATCACGTACTGCGGGGCGAGCGAGCCGTCGGTCGGCTCCTCGTAGCCCAGCGGGTAGCGCTCGCGCAGCTCGTTCAGCTGGGCCCACCACGACTCGTACTGCGCGGCGCCGCCGGCCGTGGCCGAGACCGCCGCGATCAGCTCGTCGATCACGTGCCGGGCGTCGCCGACGATCGGCACGTCCGCGTGCCGGTTCTTGCCGATCTCGGCCGGGTCGATGTCGGCGTGCACGATCTTGGCGTCCGGCGCGAACGAGTCGAGCTTGCCGGTCACCCGGTCGTCGAAGCGCGCGCCCAGCGTGATCAGCAGGTCGGACTTCTGCAGCGCGTAGACCGCCGGGACCGTGCCGTGCATGCCGGGCATGCCCAGGTGCTGCGGGTGCGAGTCGGGGAACGCGCCGAGCGCCATCAGCGTGGTGACGACCGGGATGCCGGTCAGCTCGGCCAGCTTGCGCAGCCCGTCGGTGGCGCCGGCCTTGAGCACGCCGCCGCCCACGTACAGCACCGGGCGCCGGGCCCCGGCGATCAGCCGGGCCGCCTCGCGGATCTGCTTGCCGTGCGGGTGCAGGGTGGGCCGGTAGCCGGGCAGGTCGAGCTGCGGCGGCCAGGCGAACGTGGTCTGCGCCTGGAGCACGTCCTTCGGGACGTCGACCAGGACCGGGCCGGGCCGGCCGGTGAGCGCCAGATGGAACGCCTCGGCCAGGATCCGCGGCAGCTCCTCGGCGTTCTGCACCAGGAAGTTGTGCTTGGTGATCGGCAGCGTGATGCCCTGGATGTCCGCCTCCTGGAAGGCGTCCGTGCCGATCGCGGGCCGGGCCACCTGGCCGGTGATCGCGACGATCGGCACCGAGTCCATGTAGGCGTCGGCAATCGGCGTCACCAGGTTGGTCGCGCCCGGGCCGCTGGTCGCGATGCAGACGCCGACCTTGCCGGTGGCCTGCGCGTAGCCGGTGGCGGCGTGCCCGGCGCCCTGCTCGTGGCGGACCAGGATGTGCCGCACCTTCGAGTCGTAGAGCGGGTCGTACGCCGGCAGGATCGCCCCGCCCGGGATGCCGAACGCGACCTCGACCCCGAGCGCCTCGAGCGACCGAACGAGAGCGCCGGCGCCGGAGGTCGGCACCGGAGTGGCTACCGCCGGAGCGGCGCTGGCGGCCGCGGCGCCGGCCGGATTGGCTCGGTTGGCGAGGGTCTCGGGAGTGGGTCTCGTCATGGCTATCGAACCTTCTCGGGATGGTCGTCCGTGGTACTTGAGCACCTGCACTTGAGCAACAAAAAAGGCCCTCGTGCCTTAAGCACGGGACCTAGCGCACTCTCAGAGAATCTGGGAGTGCGCTCACATAAGTACTCGGGACGCGAAGCACATGCGACTAAGGTTGCCCCATCTCACTCGGCGAGTCAACTGATCCCACATTTTGATCACTCGCCAGTGCCCCGAACGCGGGATCGCTCGGCAGAACGGCCCTGAGCTGCTTCATTCCCGGCCCGAGCGGGACGACCTGACTGCGCGGCGCGCCGCTGACCGGCGGGTCGTTGCGGGGCGCGGGCAGGGCCCTCGGGCTCCCGCCGCGCAGCGTCTGCAGCTGCGCCTCGAGGTGCTCGGCCGGCACGCCCCAGCCGAAGAGCGAGCCCTGACCGAGCCGGCAGCCGGCCTCCTCGACCGCGGCCCGCTGCGCCGGGGTGCCGATGCCCTCGGCCAGCACCTCGAGCCCGAGCCGGTGGCCCAGCCGCACCACGACGTCGACCAGCGGGGCGGCGGTGCCGGTGCGGGACTCGGGCTCGGCCACCAGCGCGTGGTCGATCTTGAGGATGTCGACCGGGAGGGTGCGCAGCTGCCCCAGCGACGAGTACCCGGCGCCGAAGTCGTCGAGCGCCACGCGTACGCCCGTCGCCCGCAGCTCGGCGAGGCGGCTGACCAGCTCTTCCATGTCGGTGGCCACGGCGTGCTCGGTGACCTCGAGCACCAGGCGCTGGGCCGGCACGCCGTGCTCGGCCAGCACGTCGGCGACCTGGCCCGCGTAGTCGGCCGCGTGCAGCTCCTTGGGCGACAGGTTGACCGAGACCCAGACGTCGTGCCCCTTGGCCAGCCAGTCGGCGAGCTGCTCGCAGGCCTGGGCGAGCACCCACGAGCCGATCCGGTTGATCAGGCCGGACTCCTCGGCCACCGGGATGAACTCGTCCGGCCGCACCGCGCCGAGCGTCGGATGGTGCCAGCGCAGCAGGGCCTCGGCGCCGACCGGCCGCATCGACGGCAGCGCCACCACCGGCTGGAAGACCAGGCGGAACTCCTCGCGGTCGATCGCGTGCCGCAGCTCGCTCTCCAGCGTTCCCCGGCGGCGCAGCAACTCGTCGTAGCGGGCCTGGTAGCGCTCGACCCGGTTCTTCCCGCGCTGCTTGGCGTAGCGCAGGGCGAGGTCGGCGTCCCGGATCAGCTCATCGGTGTCGGCGACGCCGATGCTGGCCGAGAGAAAGACGGAGATCCCATCGACCTCGTACGGCTCACCCAGCACCGCCAGGAGCCGGTGCGCCGTGAGCATCGCCTCGTCCGCCGTGCCGTGCATGAGCAGCGCGAACTCGTCGCCGCCGAGCCGGGCCGCGACGTCGCCCTCGAGCAGGTTGCGCCGCAGCCGCTCGCCGACCTCGACCAGCACCGCGTCGCCGACCTCGTGCCCGCGCATGTCGTTGACCGTCTTGAAGCCGTCGAGGTCGACGCCGACCAGCACCAGCGGCTCGTCGGGGCACTGGCATTCCTGCAGCGCCTGCTGGAGGCCGCGCCGGTTGGCCAGCCCGGTGAGCGGGTCGGTGTGCGCGAGGTCGCGGAAGTGCGCCTCGCTCTGCCGCAGCCGGAGCGTGTAGCGCCGCACGTCGCGCAGGGCCAGCCACTGCCGGCCGACCAGCGCGAAGCCCTCGACGCTGGCGCCCAGGAACGCGTACAGGCCGAACGAGCCGCCCCGCGACAGGTGGAACCCGAGCGCGACGACCATCGCGACCATCGGGACCACCGCGTACGCCGTGCCGCGCTCGCTCAGGTCGCCGACCACCTCGACCGGCCGGTCGGCCGTCCGCACCGCGTGGGCGATCAGGAACAGCCCGGCCGGCAGCAGCAGCGAACCGGTCAGCACCCAGCCGTCGCGGGCCTGGCAGATGCCGCCGCCGACGGCGACCGTGGCCGCCGCCACCAGCGTCACGCCGGTGGCCACCCGCACCGTGGTCAGCCGGGGCCGGTGGGCGTGCAGCGCGAGCACGACGGTGAGACCCAGGGAGATCACCATCAGCGCGGTCGGGATCAGCAGCGAGGGACAGGCCATCGGGGTCGCGTCGCCGAGCAGGTGGGTGGGCTCGCTGAGCAGCGCCCAGCCGACGAACCAGACGGCGGCGGCGATGACCACGCCGTCGAGCAGATGGCGCACGGCCGCGCCGGGGCTCTCGGCCGCGCCCGGGAGCAGCGCGGTGCCCACCAGCAGCGCCAGCGTGCCGATCGCGGTGCCGATGCCGACGGCCGAGCCGAGGCCCATCCGCGGCGGCGGCGCGTCGTTGAGTAGGGCGCTGAGCGTGCCCGCCAGCGCCGCCGCGGTGGCCACCGCGCCGCCGAGGGCCAGGATTACGTGCGCGCGCCGGGCCGCGCCGGTGTGCCGCCGGCCCGAGTTGCCCAGCACGGCGACGGCGGGGACGGAGACCAGAAGGCCCACGACCCCGGCTAGCTCCACGCCGGACGGTGACTGCACGGGAACACTGTGCCGGATCTCGATGTGTTTGGGGAGACCTGAGGGACCCTCGAATCCCGGCTTGTGGACGTCACTGGCGGGCGCCCCTTACCGCGGTGGCACTATGAGGGGATGCCTGACCTGCGCTCCCGGACCTCGACCCACGGTCGGACCATGGCCGGCGCGCGTGCTTTGTGGCGCGCCACCGGCATGACCGACGACGATTTCGGCAAGCCCATCGTGGCGATTGCCAACAGCTACACCCAGTTCGTACCGGGGCACGTGCACCTCAAGGACCTCGGCGGCATCGTCGCCGACGCGATCGCCGAGGCCGGTGGGGTCGGGCGCGAGTTCAACACCATCGCGGTCGACGACGGCATCGCCATGGGCCACGGCGGCATGCTCTACTCGCTGCCCAGCCGCGAGCTGATCGCCGACGCGGTGGAGTACATGGTGAACGCGCACTGCGCCGACGCCCTGGTCTGCATCTCGAACTGCGACAAGATCACTCCCGGCATGCTGATCGCCGCCCTCCGGCTCAACATCCCGACGGTCTTCGTCTCCGGCGGCCCGATGGAGGCCGGCAAGACGGTCGCCATCGAGGGCATCGTGCACGAGAAGCTCGACCTGATCGACGCGATGAGCGCCTCGGCCAACGAGAACGTGACCGACGAGCAGCTCGGCACGATCGAGCGCTCGGCCTGCCCGACCTGCGGCTCGTGCTCCGGCATGTTCACGGCCAACTCGATGAACTGCCTCACCGAGGCGATCGGCCTGGCGCTGCCCGGCAACGGCTCGACGCTGGCCACGCACGCCTCCCGCCGGGCGCTCTTCGAGAAGGCCGGCTCGCTGATCGTCGAGATCGCCAAGGACTACTACGAGAAGAACGACGAGTCGGTGCTGCCGCGCTCGATCGCGAGCCGGTCCGCCTTCGAGAACGCGGTGGCCCTCGACGTGGCCATGGGCGGCTCCACCAACACGGTGCTGCACCTGCTGGCCGCGGCCCGCGAGGCCGAGCTCGACTTCAGCGTGGCCGACATCGACGCGATCTCGCGCCGGGTGCCCTGCCTCGCCAAGGTCGCTCCGAACAGCGTGAAGTACCACATGGAGGACGTGCACCGGGCCGGCGGCATCCCCGCCCTGCTCGGCGAGCTGCACCGCGGCGGCGCGCTGCGCGATGACGTCCGGTCGGTGCACTCGCCCTCGCTGACCACCTGGCTCGACAAGTGGGACATCCGGGGCGGCTCGCCGGCTCCGGAGGCGCTCGAGCTCTTCCACGCGGCGCCCGGCGGGGTCCGCACCACGCAGCCGTTCAGCACCGAGAACCGCTGGGCGACGCTGGACACCGACGGCGAGAACGGCTGCATCCGGTCGGTCGATCACGCGTACACGGTCGATGGGGGTCTCGCGATTCTCTTCGGCAACCTCGCACCGGACGGCTGCGTCGTGAAGACCGCGGGCGTCGACGAGTCGCTCTGGAAGTTCACCGGCCCGGCCCGCGTCTTCGAGTCGCAGGACGCGGCGGTCGAGGGCATCCTCGGCAAGCAGGTTGTCGAGGGCGACGTCGTGGTGATCCGCTACGAGGGTCCCCGGGGCGGCCCCGGCATGCAGGAGATGCTCTACCCGACCAGCTTCCTGAAGGGCCGCGGCCTCGGCAAGGCGTGCGCGCTGATCACCGACGGCCGCTTCTCCGGCGGCACGAGCGGCCTCTCGATCGGCCACGTCTCCCCCGAGGCGGCGTCCGGCGGCCTGATCGCCCTGGTCGAGACCGGCGACGAGATCACCATCGACATCCCGGGCCGCAGCATCACACTCAACGTCGACGACGAGACGCTGGCCCAGCGCCGGCACGAGCAGGAGCGGCGGCCGAAGCCGTATTCGCCGGTCGACCGCACCCGCCCGGTGTCGGCCGCCCTGCGCGCCTACGCCTCGATGGCCACGAGCGCCAGCGACGGCGCCTACCGCCGCGTCCCCGAGTAGGACGTCACCTTTCAGCGGGCGGCGATGACGGCCGGAAGCCGTTCCATCGTCGCCCGCATGAGTTCGCCCAGGCCCGCCTCCTCGCCCTCGCTCACGTACCGCTCGAAGGCGACCCGGAACACCATGGCCCCGGTCTCGGCGGCCAGGCTCGCGTCCGGCTCAGGCACGCCCCGGCGCCGCAGCCCCTCGGCCAGCGTCACGGCCAGCGACGCCATCTTGCTCAGCTCGCGCTCCAGCAGCTCCGGGGTCGCGTAGATCAGCGCCTGCCGCTGCCGCGAGTGCTCGCGGAACCCGCCCAGCATCTCCGCCGCCGCGTCGAGGGCGGCCCCGATCGCGGTCATCGGCCCGGCCCCGGCGGGCGCGGCGTCGAGCGCGGCCGCCATCCGTTCCCGCAGCTCGTCGGACCCGGCGAACAGCACCTCGCGCTTGTCGGCGAAGTAGCGGAAGAACGTGCGTGCGGTGAGCCCGGCCTCGCTCGCGATGTCGGCGACCGTGGTCTGCTCGTAGCCGCGCTCGGCGTACAGCTTCATCGCCGCTTCCCGGAGACGGCCGACCGCGTCTCCCTCCCATCTGCCCACGACCATGATTCTAGTCATGTCACACCATGACATGACCGTGCTAGCGTGGTGATGTCATCAAGTGACATCGCAGGAGGGTTCCATCATGCGCATCTTCGTTACCGGCGCATCCGGCTGGATCGGCACGGCGAGCGTCGGCGAGCTGCTGAAGGCCGGCCACCGGGTCGTGGGCCTGGCCCGCTCGGACGCCTCGGCCGCCAAGCTGGAGGCCGCCGGGGCCGAGGTCCGGCGCGGCGATCTGGACGACCTCGACGGCCTGCGGGCCGCCGCGACCGACTCCGACGGCGTGATCCACCTCGGCTACAAGCACGACTTCACGCCCGAGGGCATGGCCGGCGCGGCCGCGACCGACCGGGCCGTGATCGACACCGTCGGCGACGCCCTCGCCGGCACCGGCAAGCCGTTCCTGATCGCGTCCGGCGCCTTGGGCACGGTGGCCGGCCGCACCGCCACCGAGAACGACCGCCCGGACGGCGCCGGCCATCCCCGCATCGCGAGCGCGCAGGCCACCCTGGCCCTGGCCGACCGGGGTGTGCGGTCCGCGATCATCCGCTTCGCGCCGACCGTGCACGGCCGGGGCGACCACGGGTTCATGGCCGCCCTCGTCGACATCGCCCGCCGCACCGGCGTCAGCGGCTACCCGGGCGACGGCGCCAACCGCTGGCCGGCCGTGCACGTCCTCGACGCCGGCGCCCTGGTGCGGCTCGTGGTCGAGCAGGCCACGCCGGGCTCGATCTGGCACGCCACGGCCGAGGAGGGCGTCGCCACCCGCGACATCGCCGAGGCCATCGGGCGCTCGCTCGACCTGCCGGTGAAGTCGGTGCCGAACGAACATTTCGACTGGCTGGCCATGTTCTTCCCGATGGACCTGCCGGTCTCCAGCGAGATCACCCGGGCCACGCTCGGATGGTCGCCGGCGCAACCGGGCCTGATCGCCGACCTCGACGCCGGCTCCTACACCGCTTGATTCGCCGATCCCACCACCTCGCGGCACGATGCATCGTTGCGAGGTAGTGGGATCCAGCGATTCACGGCAACTCGGTCATCGGCAAATCCTCGAGGTGCTCGCCGGGCTGATGCTCGGCATGTTCCTCGCCGCGCTCGACCAGACCATCGTGGCCTCGGCGATCCGGACCATCGGCGACGATCTGCACGGGCTGTCGATGCAGGCGTGGGTCACCACGGCGTACCTCATCACCGCGACGATCTCGACTCCGCTGTACGGGAAGCTGTCCGACATCTACGGGCGCAAGCGCTTCTTCCTGGCCGCCATCACGATCTTCGTGCTCGGCTCGGCCGCGTGCTCGTTCGCGACGTCGATGTACATGCTGGCCGGCTTCCGCGCGGTGCAGGGCCTCGGCGCCGGCGGCCTGTTCTCGCTCGCGCTGGCGATCATCGCGGACATCGTGCCGGTCCGCGACCGCCCCCGCTACCAGGGCTACTTCCTCGCCGTCTTCGGCATGTCCAGCGTCCTCGGCCCGGTGATCGGCGGCTTCTTCGCCGGCGCCGACGAGATCCTCGGCATCGCCGGCTGGCGCTGGGTCTTCCTGGTCAACGTGCCGATCGGCGCCGTGGCGCTGGTCGTGGTCGCCCGGGTGCTGCGCCTCTCGCACACCCCGCGCAACCATCGCATCGACTGGTGGGGCGCCCTGACGATCTGCATCTGCCTGGTGCCGCTGCTGACGGTGGCGGAGCAGGGGCGCTCGTGGGGCTGGGGCTCGGCCGGCTCGCTGATCTGTTACGCCGTCGGCGCGTTCGGACTGGTGATGTTCCTGCTCACCGAGGCGGTGATGCGCGAGGAGGCGCTGATCCCGCTGCGGTTCTTCCGCAACCCGACCTTCGCGCTGACCTCGGCCGGCGGCTTCGTGGTGGGCATGGGCATGTTCGGCGGGCTTGCGCTCCTGCCGCTTTACCTGCAGATCGTACGGGGTGCCACGCCGACCCGATCCGGGCTGCAGCTCCTGCCCCTGACCGCCGGCATCATGCTGGGCTCGCTCGTCTCCGGTCAGCTGATCAGCCGCACCGGTCGCTACAAGCCCTATCCGGTCATCGGCGCCGGCCTGATGATCGCCGGCCTGATCCTGCTCGCCTCGCTCGGGGTCGACACGCCCTTCTGGCGTACGGGAACCTTCATGGGGATCTTCGGTCTCGGTCTTGGTTTCGTCCTCCAGCCGATCACCCTCGCCGTGCAGAACGCGATGGCCCCGTCCGAGATCGGCGTCGCCACCGCGTCGGCCACGTTCTTCCGCCAGATGGGCGCGACCGCCGGCACCGCCATCTTCCTGTCGATCCTGTTCGGCACCGCAGGCGACCGCATCGGCGCCGCGATCCGCAAATCACACGTCCTGACCGACCCCGCCGTAGCCGCGAGTCCCGCCGACAAAGCCCTGCTGGCCGGCGCCTCGTCGACCTCGCTGGACGACACGTCCTTCCTGTCCCACGTGTCGAGGGCCTTGGCCCGCCCGTTCCAGGCCGGCTTCTCCACCGCGATGGACCACATCTTCCTGATCGCCGCCGCCGTCCTCGTGATAGCCCTGATCCTTTTCCTGTTCCTGCCGCACGTCCCGCTACGAGCCGCGCCCGCCGAGGCGCCCCAGTCCATCCACGCGGAGCCGACCGTGACTGATCTTCCTTCCTCGCCCGCCTCCGCCCCTTCGCCCGCGTCCGCCCCGTCGCCCGCTTCCTTCCCGTCCGCCGCCTCTCCGCCCGCGTCCGCCGCCTCTCCGCCCGCGTCCGCCGCCTCTCCGCCCGCGTCCGCCGCCTCTCCGCCCGCGTCCGCTGCTTCGCCCTCCTTGCCCGCGCCTTCTGTTGTCTCGGGGTCCGCGGCGGCGGGCGGTCCCGTGATCAGCGGTCGCATCGACGGCCCAGGCGGCGAACCGCTGGCCGGCGCCACCGCCACCGTGGCCGAGTTCGGCGGGGGACAAATCGCCCACGCCGCAACCGGCCCCGACGGCGAGTTTCGCTTACCGCTCCCCGAGGGCGGCGCGTTCATGCTGATCTGCGCGGCCGATGACCACCAGCCCGCCGCCGTCCTGGTCAACGTCGGCGTAGGCGAGATCCGCCGCGTCCTCTCCCTGGCCGGCGCCGGCCGCATCGAGGGCCGCATCACCGACCGCCAGGACCGCCCGGTGCCCGGCGCCGCCGTAACCCTGACCGACCTGGGCGGAACCGTGGTAGCCACCGCCACCACCACCCTCGACGGCCGCTACCGGTTGTCCGGCCTGGACCAGGCCGACTACATGCTGACCGCAACCGCCGAACACGCCCGCCCCGCGACCCGCATCATCTCTCCCGGCCGTTCCCGCCAGGCCGACCTGGTCCTGACAATCGGCGCCACCCTTTCCGGGAACGTGCGGGCAGCCCGCTCGGGCCGCCCGGTCCCCGAGGCATCAGTGGTAGCCGTAGACCAGTCCGGCGCCGTAGCCGGCTCCACGATCACCGACCCGGACGGCCACTACGAGCTCCGAGACCTCCCGCCCGGCGTCTACACGGTCGCCGCGAGCGGCCACGCCCCCGTAGCGACCAGAATCGAGCTGACCACCGACCAGAACGGCCACGACATCCTGCTGGGCGCAAGCCCAGTCCCGTCGGGCGCACGGGCCTGATCGGGGCGCTTTGCTCTGCTTACCTATACGCGCACCGGCCCGCCGTGTGCAGCACCCCCGACTCGCGCGGGTAAGCAATCGACGGAGACGCCGTACCGGGGCGGCAGCTCGCCGCGACGGCCGGTTGTGGGTAGCCGCAGGAAAGTGTCATACCCGGGCCGTATCGTCTCCCCACCCAGTGAACGGGGTGGGGAAGAGTTACCGGCGCATCGATGCCTGCCGCAACCGCGACGGCGATGGACCCTGAGCTTGTGGACAGCCGGCAGAAAACGTCGTACCCGGGCCGTAACGTCACCCCACCCACTGAACGGGGTGGGGTTGGGTAACTGCGCCGTTTCGGTAGCTGGGGCGCGGGTTCGCGGACGGCAGGTCCAGCACGCGGACGACGAGTTCGGCGGGCGAACGGCCGGCGCTGCGCCAACGGCGGGCGGCGCGAACGGCCGGCGCGGCGCCAACGGCGGGCCGGCGCCAACGGTGGGGCGGCAGGCAAGACAGCCGGCGCGGCAGACAAGACAGCCGGCGCGGCAGACAAGACAGCGGCGCGGCAGGCAGACGACCGATCCGGTGCGGCAGAGACAGGGTCCACCAGCTGAGCGACCGCAAAACCCGAATCGCCCTGCTCACCCGTTGGCGACGACAGGTGAGCAGGGCGACTTCGGGCCCTCTACTGCGAAATATCGTTCACGCAGCGGAGGACCGGGCGAGCGACCAAAGCCGAAGAATCCAGCACCCCGTCGGCGACCACCGTGAACGTCACCGATTCGCCCGGCAGCAGGGTCACGGCGGCGCGGTCGGTTGAGGCCGATGGGTTGACGCGGTCCGGGAACAGGGTCAGCGAGCGCAGCACCGTCGACGCCGTGACGGTGACCTTTGTGGACCCACGATCCGAAGCCACCGACGTGGTGAACGACGCGGGTGGCCACGCCATGTCCTTGTCGGGCGCGAAGAACCACAGCGCGCGGTCGTCGCCCGCGTCGGCGACTATCAGCTCGGCGGTGGGGTCGCCGGGGGTGGCGATGTCGGCGGGCAGGGGCACGGTGGCGGCCGCGCCGGGGGCCACCTCGACGGACAGGGTCGCGGCGGCCAGGATCTTGCCGGTCAGGTCGCGACGGGTCACGGTGGCGGACACCGGCCACGGTGACGGGCCGTCGTTGACGGCGATCAGCGCGGGAGCGCCCGCGGGGGTGAAGACGGCGCCGGGGGCCACCGGCGACAACGGGCCGCCGGGCGTCAAGGCGGCGCCGGTGCGGGGCTGGAGCGTGAGCAGGCGATCGGCGTACGCGTCACGCATCGCGTACCACAGCGGCTTCTTGCGGCCATCGCCGTCGACCGCGGCCCATGACGTGACGGGCCAGCAGTCGTTGAGCTGCCACATGATGCTGCCCATACACAGTGGACGCAAAGAACGGAAGTGCTCTATCCCGTACGCGACGGCCCGCGCCTGGTTCAGCTGGGTCAGGTAGTGCCAGTCGTCGAAATCGTGCGGTTCCGGCATGTGGTTGGCCAAGCCGCGAGAGAGCTTCTCGTCGCCGCCGGTTGCCTTCTGGTGGTGGGCCATGCCGGGCGAGTCGGGGGCGAGCGGCGAGTCGGAGATGGCCCGGGTCAGGGTCGCGTAGGTGGGCGGCGCCTGGAAGCCGAACTCGGCGACGAAGCGCGGCCGGTAAGCGGCGTACTTCGTGTAGTCGTCGGTGTTCCACACGTCCCAGATGTGGGTCGTGCCCGAGGCCGGGTCGTTCGGGGGCCGGCGCGGGGTGCCCGAGTACGGGCTGCCCGGCCAGTAGGGCCGGGACGGGTCGAGCTCGGCCACGATCCGCGGTAGCAGGTCGTAGTAGTAGCCGGAACCCCAGGAGCGGCCGGCGAGCGGCTGCTTCCAGTCCCAGTCCTCGTGGCCCCACAGGTTCTCGTTGTTGCCGGTCCACAGCACGAGGCTCGGGTGCGAGCTGAGCCGGACGACGTTGTGGCGGGCTTCGGCCTCGATCTCGGAGGCGAACGGCTCCTCCTCCGGGTACGCGGCGCAGGCGAACAGGAAGTCCTGCCCGACCAGGAAGCCCATCTCGTCGGCCAGCGCGTAGAACTCGTCCGACTCGTAGCGGCCGCCGCCCCAGACCCGCAGGTAGTTGACGTTGGCGTCGGCCGCCTGGGAGAAGCGCGAGCGAAGACGAGAAAGCGTGACCCGGTCGGCGAAGACGTCGTCGGGGATCCAGTTGACGCCCCGGACGAAGACCGGGATGTCGTTGACGATCAGCGTGAACGCGTCGTCGGCGGTGTCGACCCGCACCGAGCGGAAGCCGACCTTCCGGGACCACGTGTCGAGCACCTCCCCGGAGGAGGAGGAGGCGACCGAGACGTCCAGGTCGTACAGGGCCGCGGAGCCGTAGCCCCGCGGCCACCACAGCGACGGATCGTCGACGGTGAGGATCAGCAGCGCCTCGATGCCGTCGACCGTGGCCTGGGCGCGGCGCCCGGCCACGGAGGCGGTGATCGTGACGGGGTCGGACGAGGCCCGCTCGAGCCGCACCCGCACCTCGACCCGTCCGACATCGCCGGCCACCGTCACCTGCGGGCTGACCGACGCGAGCCGGGCCACCGACCAGGAGTGCAGGCCGATCGGCTGCCAGATGCCGGACGTGACCAGGGTCGGACCCCAGTCCCAGCCGAAGTTGCAGGCCTGCTTGCGGATGAAATTGAACGGTTCACCGTACGCGTTGGGCCGCGCGCCGAGCCGACGCTGCTGCTCCTCGGCGTACGCGTACGGGCTGCTGAATTTGACCGTCAAAGAGTTCTCGCCCTCGCGCAGCAGCGACCTGACGTCGAAGCGATAGCCCCGATGCATGTTGGCCGTCTCGCCGACCAGCGTGCCGTTCAGCGAGAGGGAAGCCACCGTGTCGAGGCCGTCGCAGACCAGGTCGACGCGCGGAGCATCCGCACCACCGGCGAACGATGTCGAATACTCCCACTCGGTGCGCCCGATCCAGGACGTCGACGACTCGTTCGCGTCCAGGTACGGGTCCGCGATGAGGCCCGCCGCCAGCAGATCGGTGTGCACGCAACCGGGCACGGTCGCCGGAAGGCCGGACACGTCGGCACCCGAAAGTGTCCAGCCTTCGTGCAGAGGTCGATAACTCATCAGCTCTTTACAGCACCTTCCATGATTCCCCGGACGATCTGCCGGCCGCCGATCAACAGCAGAACGATCAACGGAACGGTAGCCGCGAACGCGCCCGCCAGCACCCGGCGGTAGATCACGTAGTTGCCGCTGGCGAGGTCGCTCAGGGCCACCATCGAGGTCGGGAAGTCGGTGCCGTTCAGCGTGATCAGCGGCCACTGGAAATCATTCCAGGCCATCACGAAGGTCAGCAGCCCGAGCACCGCGAGCGCCGGGCGGATCGCCGGCAGCACGATGCTCCAGTAGACGCGCATGGTCATCGCGCCGTCGATGCGGGCCGACTCGACCAGCTCGTCCGGCACGGCGTGCGCGATGAACTGCCGCATGTAGAACACGCCGAACGCGCTGACCAGGCCGGGCGCGATGACGGCGAGCAGCGTGCCGTTCCAGCCGAGCTTGCCCATCAGGATGTACAGCGCCACGACGCCGAGCTGGTTGGGCACGGTCAGGGTCAGGATCACCACGACCATCAGCCAGTTGCGGCCCGGGAAGTGCAGCTTCGCGAAGGCGAACCCGGCCAGCGAGCAGAAGAACAGCGTGGACAGGGTGATCACGCTCGACACGATCACGCTGTTGATCAGGGAGGCCGTGAAGTAGACCTCCTGCATCGTGAAGACCTCGTTGAGGTTGTGCAGGAGCTGGCTGCCCGGCACGACCGACGGCGGGATCTGCGAGACCGCGGCATCCGTGCTCGTCGCGATCACGAACATCCAGTAGACGGGGAAGGCCGAGAAGATCAAGACCAGGGCGAGGCCGAGGTACGTCTTCCAGCTGCCGCGTGTGTCCTGCGGCGCCCGGGTCACGAACGTCGTCACCGGTCCCCTCCGATGCGCTTGGTGAGCGTGCTGTTGATCAGGGCCACGATCAGGATGACGGCGAACAGTGCCCAGGACATGGCGGCCGCGTACCCCAGGTTGAGGTCCTTCCAGCCGACCTTGTAGATCAGCTGGGCGATGGTCTGGAACTGGTGGGCCGAGCCGCCGGTCGCCGACTGCGGGTTCTCGTCGAACATCATCGGCTCGTTGAACAGCTGCAACCCCCCGATCGTCGACAGGATCACGGTGAACACCACGACCGGTTGGATCATGGGCACGGTGATCCGCCACAGCTGCCGCCACGGGCCGGCGCCGTCGACGGCGGCCGCCTCGTACACGTCCTTGGGAATCGACTGCATGGCCGAGAGGTAGAGCAACGCGTTGTAGCCGATCCACTTCCAGTTGACCATCGTGGCGATCGCGATCCAGCTGCTCCACTTGTCGGCCCGCCAGTCGAGCGGCTGCTCCTTGCCGAAGCCGACGAGCGAGAGGAGCCAGTTCGCCATGCCGTTGTCACGCGAGAAGAAGACGGCGAAGACCAGCGTCGAGGCGACGACCGGCGTGAGGTACGGCAGCAGGATCCCGATCCGCCACCACGTCTGCCCCCGCAGCTTGCGGTTCAGCAGGTTGGCGATGATCAGCGCGGCCAGCAGCTGCGGGATCGTGGAGAGCAGGAAGATGCCGAACGTGTTGTAGAGCGCGTTCCAGAAGTCGGAGTCGGCGAACAGCTTCGTGAAGTTCGCGAAGCCCGCCCAGCCGTCCTTGTCCGGGTCGTCGAGCCGCCACGTGCGCAGCGACACGATCGCGTTGAACACGATCGGGAACAGCCCGAAAATCGCGAAAAGAACGAAGAACGGAGCGATGAAGACGTACGGGGTGTACTTCGTGTCGAACCGATAGAGGGCGAGCTTGGCCCGGTTCGTCTTGCGCGGCGGCGCCGCATGTTGCGGCGGCGGCCTGAGCTGCGTGAGGGACACGGCCACTCCTAGGTAAGGGCGGGGCGGCTCGTTCGCCGCCCCGCCGCTATGACTTTCGAATCAGGAGTTGCTGGCCTTCTCGGCCTGCTTGACCGCTTCGGCCCACGCGGCGTCGGGCTTGATCCGGCCCTGCTGCACCTGGGTGATCACGTTCTCCACCGCGACCCGGGTGGGGCCGTTCTTCTTGCCCAGGTACTGCGGCTTCAGGCTCTCCGCGGTGGCCGCGAAGATCTGGCCGGTCGGAGCGTTGCTCATGAACTCCTTCTTGTAGCTCAGCACCGCCGGGTCCTTGTACAGCGCGGGCTGCGAGGGCAGGTTGCCGACGGTCTTGAAGACCTCGATCTGCTGCTCCGGCTGCACCATCCACTTGACGAAGTCGGCCGCCGCGTCGATGTTCTTGCCCTGGCTCGGGATGGTCCACCACGAGCCGCCCCAGTTACCGGCGCCGCCCGGGATCGCGGCGATGTCCCACTTGCCCTTCTGGTCGGGCGCGGTGTCCTGGATGTGGCCGAGCATCCACGCCGGGCAGGCGAGGACGGCGAACTGGTCCTTCTTGAAGCCCTGGTCCCAGTTGGGCTGGAAGCTGGCGAGGTTGGCCGAGATGCCGGCCTGGATCGCCTTCATGCTGACGTCGAACGCGACCTTGGGGCCGCCGTCCATCTGCAGCTGCTCCTGCTCGTTGTAGAAGCCGACCGGCTGCTGCGCGAGCACGGGGTTGAACATGTTCGTGCCGGAGTCGACGAACTTCTTGCCGGTCTTGGCCGTGTACTGCTTGCCGACGTTGATGAAGTCGTCCCAGGTCGACCAGAGCTTGCTGACCGAGTCACGGTCGGTGGGCAGGCCGGCCTTCTTGAACAGGTCCGAGCGGTAGCACATGGCCAGGCCGCCGACGTCGGTGCCGAGGCCGATCTGCTTGCCGTCGGTCGACATCGACTGCTTCCACTTCCAGGGCAGGTACTTCGACTCGTACTCCGCGCCGCCCTTGTCCATGAAGTTCACGAACTTGTCGGCCTGGCTGCGGAACTGAACGATGAAGCCCTCGTCGACGGCCGAGATGTCCGGGGCGCCGGTGCCGGCCACGATCTTCTTCTGCAGGTCCTCGTGCTGGGCGTTGAACTCGCCCGAGTTGAGCACGATCTTGACGTTGGGGTGCGCGGCCTCGTACTCGGTCTTGAGCTTGTCGAGACCCATGTCGCCCCAGAAGGCCACCTTGAGGGTCACCGTGCCGGCGGTCTTGTCGCTGCCGCCGCCCTCGAGGCTCTGCCCGCTACATCCCGAGAGGGCCAGGGCTGCCGCGGCGGCCCCCGCGATCGTCGCTTTGCCAAGCCGTTTCATTGCGCCTCCATGGCGGAGTGAATTTACTGAACCGGGTAAGTTGTGGTGACGCTAAGCCCCACCTCGATGACTGTCAATAGCGTGTTACGAGGTTGATTTCCCATCGTTGTCAGTGCCGGTTAAGTAGGACGAACCGGACTTCTGGGTGGATCGGTGTTTACAATCGACGCTGTGTGCCGTAACACTTAACCGATCAAGCGTTCAGCTCGACGCCTGATCACCCCGCCGTGGGGCCGCGTGAGAGCGCTCTACCGATTTCGCCTGCCGGTAAGCTTCAGCCGGAAACGGGGTCTGTCGTGACCGGCAGGACAGACCCTCAGAGGGAGACCGAGTGAAGCGGCCCACGATCGCCGATATCGCGCGGCGAGCGGGCGTGTCCAAGGGCGCCGTCTCGTACGCGCTCAATGGACAGCCCGGAGTCTCCGAAGCGACGCGGCAACGCATCGTCGCCATCGCGCAGGAGATCGGGTTCAACCCGAACAGCGCGGCCCGCGCCCTGTCCGGCGCGAGCGCCCGGGCCGTCGGCCTGACCCTGTGCCGACCGGCGCGGATCCTCGGCATCGAGCCCTGGTTCATGGGCCTGATCAGTGGTTTCGAGGCGGAGCTGTCGGCCCGGTCGTACGCGTTGACCCTCCAGGTCGTCGCGTCGCCCGAGCTCGAGTGCGAGGTCTATCGCCGCTGGTGGGGCGAGCGCCGGATCGACGGCGTGATCGTCACCGACCTCCGCGAGAACGACATCCGCATCCCGGTGCTCCAGCAGCTGCAACTGCCGGCGGTGGTGATCGGCGGGCCGGGCGACACCGGCAAGATCGCGCAGATCTGGTCGGACGACGCGGGCGCGATCACCGAGGCCGTACGGTATCTGGTCGCCCTCGGCCACCGACGGATCGCCCGGGTCAGCGGCCTGCCCGGGCTGTTGCACACCCAGGCCCGCACCCGGGCCTTCAACGACACCTGCGACTCGCTCGGGCTCGAGGCCCTGACCGTCCCCTCGGACTACACCGGCGAGGAGGGCAGCCGCGCCACGCGCCGGTTGCTGATCGACACCGATCGTCCGACAGCGATCATCTACGACAACGACGTGATGGCGGTCGCGGGCCTCGCCGTGGCGCAGGAGATGGGCCTCACCGTGCCCGGCGATCTGTCCATCGTGGCCTGGGACGACTCTCCACTGTGCAGCCTCGTGCATCCGCCGCTGACGGCCCTGACCCGAGACATCGCCGAGTACGGCGCGCACGCCGCCCGCGAGCTCCTGGCGTCCATCGACGGCAAGGAGGTCGGCAACGTCGAGGCCGGCACCGCCCACCTGACCCCGCGCGGGAGCACCGCCCCGCCGCGCTGAGCATCTGTCCGGGATCGGTCAGGCCCGGTGGCTCTCCAGGTAGGCCTCGATCCGCTCGGCCGGCGCCGGCCGGCCCAGCGCGAACCCCTGCCCGTAGAGGCAGCCCGCCTTCGCCGCCCGCTCGATCTGCTCCCGGGACTCGAGCCCCTTCGCCACGATCTCCAGGCCCAGCCGGCGACCCAGGCTCACCACCACGTCGATCACCGCGGGACCGTGGCCGGTCGCGCCCTCCGAGGCCGTGTTGACCAGCGACGTGTCCAGCTTGAGCACGTCGACCGGCAGCCGCCGCAGGTGCGACAGCGACGCCTGGCCCGCCCCGAAGTCGTCGAGCGCCGCCCGCACCCCCAGCTTTCGCAGCCCGGCCAGCGACGCCACGATCGTCGGCACGTCCTCGGCGATCCAGTCCTCGGCCACCTCGACGACCAGGCGCTCGGGCGGCAGGTCGTACCGCTTCAGCGTCGCCGCCACCCGGTCGGGGAACCGGGCCGTGAGCAGCTCGCGCGGCGCCACGTTCACCGACAGCCAGAACCCCTCGTCCCCGGTCGACCAGGCGGTCAGGTGCTTGCAGGCCGCGTCGAGCACCCACTCGTCGATCTCGGCGGCGATGCCCACGGCCCGGGCGATCGGCAGCAGCTCGGCCGGCAGGATCGTGCCGAGCTCGGGATGCCGCCAGCGCAGCAGCGCCTCGACGCCGACCGGCAGGTTGTCGCGCAGGTCGACCACGGGCTGGAAGACCAGGTCGAGCTCGCCCCGCTCGGCCGCGCCGAGCAGCTGCTGCTCGAGCTCCATCCGGCGGTTGAGCTTCATCTCGACATCGGGGTCGTACCACTCGACGCGGTCGAGGCCGAGCTGCCGGGCGCGCTTGCGGGCCAGGTCGGCGTGGCGCAGCACCTGGTCGGAGTCGGCCGCGCCGGCCAGCTCGGCCAGCCCGATGCTGGTGTGCAGCTCGACGATCGTGCCGGGCAGCTCGTGCGGCCCGGAGAGCACCGTGGCGAGCCGGGTGGCCATCGCGTAGGCCAGCACCGCGCCGTCGCCGGTGAGCACCGCGAACTCGTCGCCACCGAGCCGGGCCGCCACGTCCTCCTCGGCCAGCAGCGTCTTGATGCGGCGGCCGACCTCGACCAGCACCGCGTCGCCGGTCTCGCGGCCGCGGCTGTCGTTGATCTCGGCGAGCCCGTGCAGGTCGATCACCAGCAGCGTGCCCTGCTGACCGGCCCGCCGCCGCTGAGCCAGCAGGTCGCGCATCAGCGCCCGCCGGTTCGCCAGCCCGGTGAGCTGATCGACGTACGACATCTTGTGCAGTGCTCGTTCAAGATGCCGCCGCTCGCCGATGTCGCGCACGTGCACCACCAGCGCCGCCACCTCGGGCACCGCGCGCTGGTCGGAGATCGTCGACTCGGTGTCGCGCCAGAGCTCGGCCCCGTCCCGCATGCGGGCCGTCACCAGCGCCGGCGGGCCGTCGTCGTGGTCACCGGCCAGCACCGAGTCGATCGCCGCCTGGGCGCCGGCCACGTCGTCGGGGTGGATCAGGTCGCGGAAGGCCCGGCCCACCACCTCGTCGTCGGAGAGCCCGAACAGCCGGGACGCGGCCGGCGACTGCCATTTGATCCGCAGCTGCTCGTCGAGCACCAGGGTGAGGTCGGTGGCCCCGGCGACCAGCGAGCGGAAGTGGGCCTCGGCGGTCTGGAGCTGTCCCGCGTACCGCCGGATGTCGCGCACCACCAGCAGCTCGCGCATCACCAGCACCGCGACCATGCCGATGCCCAGCAGCACGCCGATCGTGTCGAAGCTGCGCACCACGACGAGGTGCCAGAGCGCGGCGATCACGCCGACCGCGGCCGGGATCGCGAGCAGCGGGTAGCTGGCCAGGTATTGGTCGGGGTTGCGCGGCTCGAGCGCCGGCGCGGGCAGATGCCGGCGGCTGCCGCCGTCGGCCGAGGCGGCCAGGCCCACCACGACCGGGATGCCCAGCAACGGCAGCACCACCCCGCCGTGCCCGAGCGCCACCACCGTGGTGAGGATGCCGAGCGCGGCCATGGTCGTGACCGCGCCGGCGCCGCAGCGCAACGAGGGCCGGCGGTGCGGGCGGCCGCGCAGCACGGCCACGACGGCGATCGAGATGCCGAGGGCGCCGATCAGGGTGGCGGGCAGGGTGGTGATGTGCTCGGCCTTCTGCGGCGGGATCAGGTAGCCGGCGAAGGCCAGGCTCACGCCCAGGCCGGCCCCGTCGAACGCGCGACGGGTGCGAACCACCCAGTTCGTCGCCGAGCCGGGCAGGAACAGCATGCCGATCGAGAAGAGGGCGGCGGCCGACGCGTACCCGCAAGTGGCCCAGACGCCCGCCGCGGGCGGTCCCCAGGCCGGAACCACCGCGGTGAGGCCGGTCGCCAGCGCGGCGAGACCGATGAAGCCGGCCCCGCGGCAGGCGACGAACGTGCCGTCGGCATGGTGGATCTCCAGCGCGGCCCGGACCAGGTGGAGGCAGGCCCACAGCCCGGCGCCGCCGACCCCGATGGCCAGCGCGGTCGCCGGAGGCGTGAGGCCGGTCGCGCCCGCGAGCAGCACCGCCACGGCGACCACGGGGACGCCGAGAAGCGTCGCCCGGTCGATGAGCCGGGCGTGCATGGGGGGCTGCACTGCCACGTCGACGGATCCTCTGCGATGGGTAACTGTGACGTATCAACGAACGTCCCTCGAACAGGTTACGGCCGGGCGGCAGGGAATCGCACGTCCAGATCGTCGCCTGTGGACAGCCTGGGCGAAAATGGCGCCGGATCGGCGGGTGGGACAATGACCGGGTGAGACGAAAGCCCCTCCTTCGCGTCCGCAAGACCGGCGCGTTCCTGGTCGCCGCCGTGATCGCGTTCGTCGGCGCGGTCCCGTTCGCGGGGGCGGAGTGGGAGCTGACGCCGGTCCTGCTGATCCCGGTCGCGATCTTCGTCTGGGCGTGGCGGGCCGGCACCGACGTCTACCCCGACGAGCTGCGGGTCAAGGCCCTCTTCGGCAGCACCCGGGTGCCCTGGGCGCGGGTCAGCGAGCTCGCCCCCGACGAGAAGGGCCAGGTCTCGGCCCTGCTCGACAACGGCAACGTGATCCGTCTGACCGGCGTCACCCAGGGCAACCTCCCCCGGGTGCTGGCCGCCGGCAAACAGGAGATCAGCCACCCCGACTGATCGGCAGGGGCTTTCCAGGCTGCGCCGCTACCCTGGGGTGCGTCGAGTCGAGGAGGTCGCGTGGTGGTGGTGCGTTCCCGCCGGACAAGGGCGACGGCCGGGTCGCTCGGCGCCGTCCTGGCGCTGACCGCGGCCTGCAGTTTCGGCCCGCCCGATGCCGAGCAGCAGGGCACTCCGCCCAACCTGCCGAAACCCTCGGTGGCCGCCTCCGACTCGAGCGCGCCCGAGGGCGATCAAGAGGTCGCGGTCACCGTGCTGGCCAAGGGCCTCGAGGTCCCCTGGGGCATGGCCTTCCTGCCCGACGGCGCGGCGCTGGTCACCGAGCGCGACACCGGCCGCATCCTGCAGGTCGGGCCCGACTCCGACGCCAAGGGCCTGACCGTCACCGAGGTGCAGCGGCTCGCCGAGGTGCAGGCCTCGGGCGACGGCGGCCTGCTCGGCATCGCGGTCAGCCCGAAGTACTCGACCGACAAGACCGTCTTCGTCTACTACTCGACGGCCAAGGACAACCGCGTCGCCAAGCTGGTGCTCAAGGGGAAACCGCAGCCGATCCTGACCGGCATCCCGCGCTCCAAGGACGACAACGGCGGGGCGCTGGCCTTCGGCCCCGACGGGTTCCTCTACGCGTCGACCGGCGACGCCACCAACGGCACGCAGGCGCAAAACCCGAAGAGCCTGGGCGGCAAGATCTTGCGGATGACCACGGCGGGCAAGCCCGCGCCCGGAAACCCGATCAAGGACTCGCTGGTCTGGACGCTCGGCCATCGCAACGTCCAGGGCCTGGCCTGGGACAAGACCAAGCGGATGTACGCGACGGAGAACGGCCAGCCCAAGAACGGCGAGCTGAACGTGATCGTCAAGGGGAAGAACTACGGCTGGGCCAAGGCCGACGGCGCCAGCACCGACGCGACGCTCACCAGCCCGCTGTTCACCTGGCAGACCGCCGACTCGGGCTGCGCGGGCGTGGCCGTGATCGAGCAGACCGTCGCCACCGCCTGCCTGCTCGGCAAGCGCCTCTGGCTGCTCAACATCACCGACAACGGCACCGTGCTGGGCACCCCGCAGGCGCTGCTGACCGGTGAGTACGGCCGTCTGCGCGGCCTCGTGGCGGCTCCCGACGGCTCGCTGTGGGCCAGCACGTCGAACCAGGAGGACGCCGGTGACCCCGGCCCCGACGACGATCGGATCATCAGGCTCGTTTTCTCTGATGGCGGCGCCGGCCGCAGCTAGGAACAGTTTGATGACCGCCAGGTGGGGGCACGTGATGCGCCGATGACCGAACAGCCGTGGACGCTCGCCGTCCGCCGGCGCCTCCGGGGCACGCCGGCGGCGGCCGGCCGTCTCTACCGGCATCGCTGGACGCGCAAGATCGCGATGGCGACCGCGATCTTCCTGGTCAGCGTCGGCGGCGTGATCGTCGGCACGATGCTCTTCGCGCACGCCGCGCTCAACGTCGGCCCGTTCCGCGCCGAGATGTCGATCAGCCCGTCGATCCTGGGCGGCACCGAGGTCGACATCCCGCCGCTGGGCTCGCTGCACCTGGACAGCCACGACGGCCCGATCCACCTCAAGGTCAACCTCGCCTCGCTCGACCAGAGCCGCACCGAGGCGCTGATCGACGACCCCGCCGCGATCAGCTCGGCCGGGGAGAACGCGGTCGACGATGTCCGCATCGGCGTGATGCGCCTCGGCGTACGGACGCTGGGCATTGCCGTTCTGAGCGCGATGATCCTCTCCGCGCTGATCTTCCGGGACGTCCGGCGGGTCGCCGCCTCCGGCGTGACCGCCCTGGTGGTGACCGGCGGCAGCCTGGGCCTGGCGGCCGGCACGCTGCGCCCCGACTCGATCGCCGAACCACGCTACGAGGGCCTGCTGGTCAACGCGCCCGCCGTGGTCGGCGACGCCCGGCGGATCGCGGACAACTACGGCCGGTACGCCGAGCAGCTCCAGCAGATCGTCAGCAACGTGAGCCGCCTCTACACCACGGTGTCGTCGCTGCCCGTCTACGAGCCGGCCGGCAACACCACGCGCATCCTGCACGTCTCCGACCTGCACCTGAACCCGGCGTCGTGGGGGCTGATCCGCACCGTGGTGCAGACCTTCGACATCGACGCCGTGGTCGACACCGGCGACATGGTCGACTGGGGCAGCGCGGCCGAGACCAACTACGTGTCGTCGATCCCGTCGGTCGGCGTCCCGTACATCTACGTCCGCGGCAACCACGACTCGAGCGCGATCCAGGCCGCCGTGGCCCGGCAGCGCAACGCCGTGGTGCTGGACAACTCGACCACCACGGTCGACGGGATCACCATCGCCGGCATCGGCGACCCCGAGTTCACGCCGGACAAGAGCGAGACCCCGGCCGCCGCGAACGCCGACGACCCGGCCACCAGCCCGCTGGCCGCGTCCGGCGCCCGGCTCGCCGAGACGATCCAGCAGAGCGACAAGCCGATCGACATCGCGCTCGTGCACGACCCGGCGATGGCCCGGCCGCTCTCCGGCGTGGTGCCGCTGGTGCTGGCCGGGCACCTGCACCACCGCGAGGTCAGCCTGCTGCCGGCGCCCACCCCCGCGCCGGACGCGTCCGCCTCCGCCACGCCGGCGCCGCAGCCGTCCGCGGGGGACGCGCAGATTCCGGTCCAGACCAGGCTCATGGTCGAGGGGTCGACCGGGGGCGCCGGCCTGCGCGGGCTGCAGAACGACAAGCCGACGCCGCTGAGCCTCTCGGTCCTCTACTTCGACGAGAACCACCTGCTCAAGGCGTACGACGACATCCAGCTCGGCGGCACCGGCGAATCCAACGTGGAGATGCAGCGAAACGTGATCGGGGAGAAGCCCGAGGCGACCCCGACGGACTCGGTCTCATCCGGGCCTTGACCTTGCCCCTGGGGCAGGGTTTGACGATGTCGGCATGGACATCAAAGCCTTCTGCTCATCAAACGGCGTTCCCGGCTACGTGGTCGGCATCTACCGGGCCGGCGAGCTCGAGATCCGGACCCACGGCGTCGCCGACGTCACCACCGGCGAGCCGATGCGCCCCGACACCCCCTTCCTGTTCGGCTCGATCACCAAGGTCATGACCACCACGCTGGTGCTCCAGCAGGTCGAGCGGGGCGTGCTCGACCTCGACGCCCCGGTCGTCCGCTACCTGCCGGAGTTCGAGCTCGCGGTCCCCGGCGCGGCCTCCAAGATCCTGGTCCGGCACCTGCTCAGCCACGACAGCGGCATCGACGCCGACCTGTTCTTCCCCGACGCCGCCGGCCGCGACGCCCTGAAGATCTACCTCGACGGCCTGCGCGCGTGCGGCACGCTCTTCGAGCCCGGCGAGTACGTGAGCTACTCGAACGGCGGCATGATCGTCGCCGGCCGGCTGCTGGAGGTCGTGACCGGCCTCCCGTACCCCGAGCTGCTGAAGCGCGACGTCTACACCCCGGCCGGCATGTCCGGCTCGTCGACCTCGGCCGTCGCCGGCGCCGCGATCGGCCACTTCCCCGACCCCGCAACCGGCCGCCCGCGCCCGACGTCGATGTTCCGGCTCCCCGAGACGTGGGGCCCGGCCGGCGCCACCCCGCTCGGCCCGATCGCCGACCTGATCGCCCTGGGCCGCATCCACCTGAACGGCGGCGTGGCCCCCACCGGCGCCCGCGTGCTGTCGGAGTCGTCGGTGGCCGCGATGCACACGGTCAGCCACGACATGGGCGTGCCGAACGTCCCCCCGGTCGGCCTGGGCCTGCTGCTGGTCCCGTTCGGCGACGTCACGGTCCTGTCGATGTCGGGCGCCTCCCCCGGCGGCGTCGCGGTCCTGGCCGTGGTGCCGTCCCTCGACCTGGTCTTCGCCGCCTTCGGCAACGCACCGCAGGCGCTGGCCCTGCACGACGGGCTGCTGCTGTCGCTGATCCGCGAGCACGTGCCGGTCACGTTCCCGCCGATCGCCCCGGTGGAGGCCGACCTCGCCCGGTACGCCGGCACATACCGCTCCCACCAGCTGCGCGTGGACGTTCGGGTGGTCGACGGCATGCTCGAGGAGACGATGACGTACGAGCCGGCCTCTCGCGCCCAGGAGAGCATCTTCACGAAGTTCGCCGGGGGCGCGTTCCCGGCGCCGCCGATGAAATGGATCCCGGTGGGCAAGGATCTGTTCGCCCCCGCGGGGCTTCCGCTCGAGACCCTCGACGGGCACGCTCGCCAGTTCCTGATCTCGTACGTGGGTGATGAGGACGGGCGCCCGACCCATCGCTGCGCGGGCGGCCGGATGACGCGGCGCTGCACCGACGCGGCCACGTGATCCGCCGGGTGCTCCCGTGAGCGGCCCACAACTCTCGGCCCACGGCCCACCCTCTGCGGGTGGGCCGAATTCAACCACCCACGACCGACACTTTCAGCGCGTCTTCCACAGGCGGCCGCTCGACCCGGGAGCCCGCCCAACAGCCCACCAGCGCCCGGCCCACCCTCTGTGGGCGGGCCGAATTCAACCACCCACCACCGACACTTTCAGCGCGTCATCCACAGGCGGCGGGTGGCGCCCCGCCCCGAACGCACGACGGTGACACCATGGAGAACATGAGCGACGAGGCGAGGCGGCTGATCACGATCGGCCGGCTCGCCGAGTACGCCGGCGTCACGATCAAGGCCGTCCGCGTCTACCACGAGCGCGGTCTGCTTCCCGAGCCCGAGCGTGACTCGTCCGGCTACCGCCGCTACGACGCCGGCCACGCGATCCAGCTCGTCAAAATCAAGACGCTGGCCGACGCCGGGGTGCCGTTGGCCCGCATCAAGGAGCTGCTCGCCGCGCCGGCCGGGGAGTTCGCGGCCGCCATCGCCGAGATCGACGACAACCTGCGGAAACGGGCCGAAGAGATCCGCCGCACCCGGCGCCGGATGGCCGAGCTCCGGGCCGGCGAGCGCCTCTTCGTCTCCGCGCCGGTGGCCGACTATCTGGACCGGCTGCGCGCCCTCGGTATCAGCGACCGCACCGTCCATCTCGAGCGCGAGGTCTGGGTCCTGCTCCAGGCGGTCTCCCCCGACCAGGCCGCCGATTGGGTCGCCGACAAGCTCGCGGCGATCGAGGACCCGGAGTTTCAGGCGCTCTACCGCGACTACGACGCCGCCTTCGACTGGTCGCCCGACGACCCGCGTCTGCCGTCCCTGGCCGCCCGGACCCGCACCTGGTACCTCGCGCATGCCCCGGAGTCGCCCCCGCCGCCCGACCCGACGATCTCCCGCCTGGCCGCCGCGTCGATCAGCGACTCACCCGCCTGGGCCCGCATAGCAAAGCTGGCCCGAGGCTGACAACGCCGACCGAGCGACCCAAGGCCGAGCGACCCAAGGCCCAGCGACCCAAGGCCCAGCAACTCAAGGCCCAGCGACCAAGGCCGGCCAAGCGCCCGAACGCCGGACGAGCGAGCCGAGGCGACTCAAACCGGCCGAGCGGCCCAAGGCCGGCCAAGCGCACCAAGGCCAAGGCCCAAGGCTCAAGGCCCAAGGCCAAGCGGCCCCTACGACAAGCGCGCCAAAATCAGGTCGCGCACGGTCTTGGCGTCCGCCTGCCCCCGCGTCGTCTTCATGACCGCGCCGACCAGTGCGCCCGCCGCTGCCACCTTGCCGTCGCGGATCTTTGCGGCGATCTCCGGGTTGGCCGCGATGGCCTCGTCGACGGCCGCCGTCAGCGCGCCCTCGTCGTTGACCACCTCGAGCCCGCGAGCCGCCATGACCTCGGCCGGCTCGCCCTCGCCGGCCACGACGCCCTCGAGCACCGAGCGGGCCAGCTTGTCGTTGAGCTTGCCGTCGTCGACCAGCTTCTGCAGGGCCGCCACCTGGGCCGGCGTCGCGCCCACGGCGCCGATCTCGACGCCCGTCTCGTTGGCGCGACGGGCCAGCTCGCCCATCCACCACTTGCGGGCGCCGGCCGCCGACGCACCGGCCGCGATCGTCTCCTCGATCAGCTCGACCGCGCCCGCGTTGGCCACGGACTGCATGTCGGTCTCGCTGATCCCCCACTCCTCGCGCAGCCGGGCCCGCTTCACGCTCGGCTTCTCGGGCAGGGCCGCCTTCAGCGCCGCCACCCACTCCGGGTCGGGCGCGATCGGCACCAGGTCGGGCTCGGGGAAGTAGCGGTAGTCGGTCGCCTCCTCCTTGGACCGGCCGGGGCTGGTGTCGCCGCGGTCCTCGTGGAAGTGGCGGGTCTCCTGGATGATGCGGCCGCCCTCGTCGAGCACGCCGGCCTGCCGGATGATCTCGGAACGGACCGCGCGCTCGACCGAGCGCAGCGAGTTCACGTTCTTCGTCTCGGTGCGGGTGCCCCACTCGGCGCCGGGCTTGTTGAGCGAGGTGTTGACGTCGCAGCGCAGCGAACCCTGCTCCATGCGCACGTCGGAGACGCCGAGCGAGCGGATGATGTCGCGCAGCTCGCTCACGTAGGCGCGGGCCACCTCGGGGGCGCGGTCACCGAGGCCGGGCACCGGCTTGGTCACGATCTCGACGAGCGGAATGCCGGCCCGGTTGTAGTCGACGAGCGACTCGGTCGCGCCCTGGATGCGGCCGGTCGCGCCGCCCACGTGCAGCGTCTTGCCGGTGTCTTCCTCGAGGTGCACCCGCTCGATGCCGATGCGGTACTGCTTGCCGTCGATCTCCACGTCGACGTAGCCGTCCGTGCACAGCGGCTCGTCGTACTGCGAAGTCTGGAAGTTCTTCGGCATGTCGGGGTAGAAGTAGTTCTTCCGCGCCATGCGGCACCACGAGGCGATCTCGCAGTTCAGCGCGAGGCCGATGCGGATCGTCGCCTCGATGCCGGCGCGGTTGGCCACCGGGAGCGCGCCGGGCAGACCGAGGCACACCGGGCAGACCTGGGTGTTGGGCTCGGCGCCGAACTCGGTGCGGCAGCCGCAGAACATCTTGGTCTGCGTGCCCAGCTCGACGTGGGTCTCCAGGCCGATGACCGGCTCGTAGCGCGCGAGAGCGTCCTCGTACGTCGGCAGGGCAGTGGTGGTCATTGCGGTGAGCTCCCAGACTGGATCCGGTGATTCGGGCTCAAGCCTAATGGGCCCCACCGACGGAATTTCCGCCGACCTCGCGCTGCCCCCACCGGGAGTGATCATTTGACTAAGGTCCCGCCCATGCACCGCACCCTCTTCCTGGTCGCGGCCCTCGTCGTCGCGGGCTGTGACAACAAACCGGCCGCAGCCCCAACGCCGAGCGTCGCCCAGAGCGCACCCGCAACAAAAGGCGCGACAACCAGCGAGGGCAGATCGACCCCGGTCAAGGACCCCGTCTACCCCCAGCACGGCAACCCCGGCCTCGACGTCCTGCACTACGGCCTCGACCTCGGCTGGGACACCAAGACGTTCACCGGCACGGCGACCATCCAGATCCGCCCGACCGCCGACGCCGCGAGCATCGAGCTCGACTTCAAGCCGTACACGCTGGACAAGGTCACCGTCGACGAGCAGCCGGTGGCCGGCGCGACAGTCAAAGCCGAGCGGCTGCAGGTACCCATCGCGGTCACCAAGGACAAGCCGGTGACGCTCGAGGTGGCGTACCACGGAATCCCCAGCACCACCCCGATGCCCTCGCATCGCGGCGACGCCGAGCCCCTGGGCCTGACGGTCACCAAAGACGGCGATCTCTGGACCATGCAGGAGCCGTACGGGGCCTTCACCTGGTACCCGGCCAACGATCAGCCCTCGGACAAGGCCCTCTACGACGTGAAGGTGACCGTGCCGGCGGGCTACTCGGCGATCGCCGCCGGCACGCCTGGCGAAACAACGGGCACCACGTTCACCTACCGCAGCGACGTCCCGATGGCGTCGTACCTGCAGACCCTGGCCGTCGGGAAGTACCGGAAGATCAGCGCCAAGGGCCCGAGCGGCACGCCGCTGACGTACTGGTACCGCCCCGGCGCCGACGACAAGCTGCTGCCCTCGCTGCGGAAGTCCCCGCAGTTCCTGACGTTCCTGGAGAAGCGGTTGGGGCCGTACCCGTTCGCCACCGGCGGCATCGTGGTGGTCGACTCCGAGTCCGGCATGGAGACCCAGCAGATGGTCACGATGGGCGGCCGGATCAAGAAGCTGGACGCGGCCGGCTTCGAGGAGGATCTGCTCCATGAGTACGCGCACCAGTGGTTCGGCGACGCGGTGACCACCTCGAGCTGGCAGGACCTGTGGCTCAACGAGGGCTGGGCGACCTACGTGCAGTACCTCTGGGAGCAGGAGCTCTACCACTTCAGTGACACCGAGCTGGAGGACTATCTGCGCAAGTCCGACGCCGAGCTGCGGGCGAAGCTGGGACCGCCCGGTCATCCCCGGGCGGCCAACTTCGCCGAGAGCAACGTCTACATCTGCCCGGCCGCGATGCTCAAGCAGCTGAACGACGCGCTCGGCGACACGCGGTTCTTCGCGCTGGCCACCGCGTGGGTGCAGACGCAGAAGGGCAGCCAGCAGGACCGGGCGTCGTTCATCGCGTTCGTCAACAAGCAGACCGGCAAGGACTTCACCAAGATGATCAACTCGTGGCTGGACTCGAAAACGACGCCCCGATCCTGACCGTCAGAGTTGCGGCGGGGTGAAGGTCCCGACGGCGGACTCGAGCGCCGCCGCCACCCGGTACATCCGGTCGTCGGCCATCGTCGGCGCCATCACCTGGAAGCCGACCGGCAGCCCCTCGGAGAGCCCGCACGGCACCGAGATCGCCGGTCCGCCGTACAGGTTCGTCGGGATCGTGAACAGGTCGGCCAGATACATCTGGTAGGGGTCCGAGGTGCGCGACCCGAACGGGAACGCCACGAACGGCGTGGTCGGCGAGACCAGCACGTCGACCCGCTCGAACGCCTGCTGGAAGTCCCGCGTGATCAGCGTGCGGACCTTCTGCGCCTGCCCGTAGTACGCGTCGTAGTAGCCGCTGGACAACGCGTACGTCCCCAGGATGATCCGCCGCTTGACCTCGGGCCCGAAGCCGGCGTCCCGGGTCAGCGACATGACCTCCTCGAGCGACCGGTTGCCGTCGTCGCCGACCCGCAGGCCGTAGCGCACGCCGTCGAAGCGGGCCAGGTTCGACGAGCACTCGCTCGGGGCGATCAGGTAGTAGGCGGGCAACGCGTACTCGAAGTGCGGGCAGGAGACCTCGACGACCTCGGCGCCCAGCTTGACCAGCGCCTCCAGCGACTCGCGGAAGGCGGCCACGACGCCCGGCTCGGAGCCGTCGCCCGCGAACTCCTTGACCAGGCCGAGCTTGACGCCGGTCAGGTCGCCGCTCGCGCCGAGGCGGGCCGCGCCGACCACGTCGGGCACCGCCTGCGGGATCGAGGTCGAGTCGCGCGGGTCGTGCCCGGCGATCACCGAGTGCAACAGTGCCGCGTCCTCAACCGTGCGCGCGCACGGACCCGGCGTGTCGAGCGACGACGAGAAGGCGATCAGCCCGTATCGCGACGTGCCGCCATAGGTCGGCTTGGCCCCGACGGTGCCGGTCACCGCGCCCGGCTGCCGGATCGAGCCGCCGGTGTCGGTGCCGATCGCCAGCGGCGCCTCGTAGGCCGCGATCGAAGCCGCCGACCCGCCACCCGAGCCGCCCGGGATGCGCCCGAGGTCCCACGGGTTGTGGGTCGGCCCATACGCGCTGTATTCGGTGGAGGAGCCCATCGCGAACTCGTCCATGTTGGTCTTGCCGAGCATCACCGTGCCGGCCGCCTGAAGCCGCTCGACGATGGTGGCGCTGTAGGGCGGACGCCACCCCTCGAGGATCTTCGACGCCGCGGTGGTGGGCACGCCCTTGGTCGCGATCACGTCCTTGACCGCGACCGGCACGCCCGCGAGCGGCCCGCTGACCTCGCCCTTGTCGACCTTTTCGGCGGCCTGCAGCGCACCTTCGCGGTCGACATGGAGAAACGCGTGAACGCGCGCGTCGACGGCCTCGATGCGATCGAGATGAGCCTGCGCCACCTCGACGGCCGAGACCTCCTTGCTCTTGATCTTGCTGGCCAGCTCGGCCGCCGACATCCGGATCAGATCGGTCATCTCAGGCCTCCTCGTCCAGGATCCGCGGCACCCGGAACCGGCCCTCGAACGCATCGGGCGCGCCGGACAGCGCCTCTTCCTGCGTGAGACACGGCTGCGGCACGTCGTCGCGATAGACATTGGTCAGCGGCACGGAGTGTGAGGTGGGCGGAATGTCGTCCGCGGCCACCTCGCCGACCCGCGCCACCGACTGCAGGATCACGTCGAGCTGCCCCGCGAACTGATCCAGTTCCTGCTCGGTCACGGCGAGCCGCGACAGGCGCGCGAGATGCGCGACCTCTTCGCGGGAGATGGCCATGATTCTCTTCTTTCTCTGGTCCGACGCTGACGGGAGGAGTCTATTTCGACCCCCCGACAGGTTTTCCGCCGGGACCACGAACGTCACCCGTCACATAAAGATCAAATTCATCATGTCGTGCGTGGGCGGTGTGTGCGGACCGTCGCTCCCGCCGGGACCCGGGCGGGCCGAGCAGGGCGCTGACGCGCCCAAAACGCTCGACCCACCCGGGCGACCTGCGTGAGTGGTCACGCCCAAGGCACCCCGCGATTGTCGCCAACCGCAGGCGGGACCTGCCCGAGCAACCACGTTTGCGCAGGTGGGGTGTAATGCCAAGCCCCGTATATCCAACTATATCGATTGCCGAGCGCGGCCCGAAACGGCCCCGCCGGTAGCGTCGACGCCCCGCGTGGGGCCGGCCCGAAAGCGCGAACGAAAGGTGCGGCCGGCTTCAGGTGGGCGGGCCCGGCAACGCGACGGGGGTGCGGCCCGGGCGGATCGGGCGGTACTTCGCGAGCCAGTTGTTCAGCTCGTCGGGGGGCATCGGCCGCGCGTGGAACCAGCCCTGGGCCGCGTGGCAGCCGGCCTCGGCCAGCAGGCGCCACGTGCGCTCGTCCTCGACGCCCTCGGCCACCGCGCGCAGGCCCAGGGCCTCGGCCAGGTCGATCACCGAGCGGACGATCGCGGCGTCGCCCCGGTCGGTGGCCATGTCCAGGACGAACGAACGGTCGATCTTCACTTCGGCCAGCGGCAGCCGGCGCAGGTGCTGGAGCGACGAATACCCGGTGCCGAAGTCGTCGAGCGAGATCGCGACGCCCATCCGGTCCAGCCGGGTGATCGTGTTGAGCACCCGGTGCGGGTCGGCCATGAGCGCGCTCTCGGTGATTTCCAGCTGCAGAAGGTCGGCCGGAACGGCGTACTGGAGAAGCAGTTCCTCCACCCGGTCGGCGATGCCACCCGCATGCAGATCGCGCGCGCTCACGTTGACCGCGGCCCGCAGGGGCCGTCCCGCCTCGCGCCAGATCGCCAGCTGGCGCACCACGTCGTGCAGCACCCGCTGGGTCAGCAGCCGCATCACCGGCGTCGGCTCGGCGACCCGGATCAGCTCCTCCGGCCCGACCAGCCCCCGCTCCGGATGCTGCCACCGCAGCAGCGCCTCCACCCCCACCACCTCGCCGGTCGCAATGGCGATCTGCGGCTGGTAGAAGAGCATGATCCCGTCGTCGGGCGCGCCCTCCCGCAACGCCCGCCGCAGGTCCGCGAGCAGCGTCAGCCGATCGGGCGAGTGATGGGCCGCGTCCGGCCCGTAGACCGAGATCTGGTCCCCGCGCTGCTTCGCGTCGTACATGGCGGCCTCGGCCTCCCGCAGCAGAACCGCGCAGTCGTCGCCCGGCGACCCCTGCAGCGCGATCCCGATCGAGGCGCTGACGTCCACGGGCAGCCCGTCCAGCGCGAACGGCCGGTTGAGCGCCTCGGCCAGATGCGACGCGATCCGCCGGGCCTCCGGCACCCCGTCGACCCGGTTGGCGAGCACCGCGAACTCGTCCCCGCCGAGCCGAACCACCAGATCGTGCTCCGGCACGACCTCGGCCAGCCGCCGCGCCACCTCCACCAGCAGCCGGTCACCCACCCGATGCCCGAGCGCGTCGTTGACCGTCCGGAACCGATCGAGGTCGAGAAGCAGAAGCGCGCGCTGCATCCCGTTCCGTTCCCCCCGCCCCCGCCGGTCGCCTGCGCTTCCCCACCCCCGGGCGTCGTTCACCGAGGCCTGAAGCGCCCGCCGGTTCGGCAGCCCCGTGAGCGCGTCCACCCGAGCGGCCCGCTCGGACTCGCCCGCCGACCGCACCATCCGATGCACCGCGTGCAGCGCGAGCAGCACCAGCGGCACGAACGCCAGCCCGACCTGCGCGGTCGCCAGCACCACCGGCCCGAGCAGCAGAAGCGCCGCGGTGGCCAGCACCTCCACCCCGTGCCGCCGCCCTCGCATCCGCCGCCGGTGCGAGTTGACCCGGGCCACCAGGGCCGCGATCCCGTACCGAGCCAAAATCCAGGCCACCGCCGCCGCGACGGTCAGCAGCGCGTCGTCCCAGTCCGGCTCGGGCCCGATCCGCAGCGACACCAGCGCCGCGACGCCGGCCGCGGCCCCCAGAGCCACCGCATGCTGCAGCGCAAGATGAAGCGTCCGCCGCACGGCCAGCCGCATCCGCATGCCGGCCACGGTCACCGCCACCACCTGCACGGCCAGCGCCGCCTCGATCCCCCAGGCCAGCGCGATCGCAAAGGTGAAGCAGATGGACGGAAGAATGACCGAACTGGCCCGCCGACCGGCCAGGACGTAGGGCCGCGCATCGACCACCACGGCGAGCACCGCCATCAGCCAGTAGGCCCCCGGCAGCCCTCCGAAGAGGTCCCGCCCGAACACCCACAACACCGCGTCGACCCCGACCGCAATCCCCGCCGTGATCGCCAGCGCCCGCCGCCGCTCGGCCGAGACCCGCCACTCCCGCCCACCGCTCCGAGCCGCGGAGGGTTCGCTCTCGGCCACGCCGTCACCAAGCGCGCTGTTGCGCGGACGTGCGACGTCCATGCGACCTCCACAGTGGGGATCTTCCAATGGTTTTCACCATAGATCCGCATTGTCCGTTGGCCGCTAAACCGCTTCGGCGTTATCAAATCGGCATAAGCCCTCAAACGCTCAATGTTCACAAATTACCCCGAACGGGTGACCCACCGCCCCTCACCAGCGCAGAGGCCAACCTGACGCCGCCGCAGACCACCACGCGCAGCCACGGGTTGGACGACGCCGGCGCGGACCACCACGCACGGCTGCGGGTTGGTTGACGCCGCCGCGGACCCCCCACACGCGGCGCGGGTGAAGGCCCCCGGACGACACGGCGCCGCACGAGAAGACCGCAGCACGTCCCGCAGCCGCGCGAGAAGGCCGCAGCACGCTCCGCAGCCGGACGACAGGGCCGCGGCAAGCCCCGCGGCCGGGTGGTAGGGCCACAGCGAGCTCCGCAGGCAGCACCGCCCAGCAGCCGCACACAAAGCCGCCGCGGAAGGCCAACCAGCACCCAAAGGCCAAGCCCCACTCAAGCCGGGCGGCACCCCGCAAAGGCCGCACGCCTCCGCCCAGCCACGCGACGCGGACTCCGGCCAGGCGGCACGGACTCCGGCCAGGCGGCACGGACCCCGGCCAGGCGGCACCAACCCCGGCCAGGCACCAACCCCGGCCAGGCGCGGACCCCGGCCAGGCGGCCCTCAGCTCTCGGCCGGGACCTCCGGCGCAACCTCGGCCACCGCCCGCGCCGCGTCGGGGCCCTCCGACAAGAGCACGCCAAACCCCGCGTCATCGAGGACCGGGACCTTCAGCGACAAAGCCTTGTCGTATTTGCTGCCGGGGTTGTCGCCCACCACCACGAAGGCCGTCTTCTTCGAGACCGAACCGCTCACCTTGCCACCGCGGGACGTGACGGCCTCGGTGGCCTGGTCTCGCGAATAGCTGGCCAGGGTGCCGGTGACGACGAACGTCATGCCCTCGAGCGGGCGCGGGCCCTCGTCGACGCGCTCGTCGGCCATGCGGACGCCGGCCTCTCGCCACTTGCGGACGATCTCGCGATGCCAGTCGACGGTGAACCACTCGCGGAGGCTCTCGGCGATCGTCGGGCCCACGCCCTCGACCGCGGACAGGACGTCGGGCTCGGCCTTGGGCTTGCGCTTGGCGGGCTCTTCCGACGACTCGTCCACCGGCTCGGGGACGGGCGGCGGCGTGGCGATCACCCGCTCGATCGCCTCCATCGAGCCGAACTCGCGGGCCAGCGCCTGGGCGGCGGTCGGGCCCACGTGCCGGATCGACAGGGCCACGAGCACGCGCCAGAGGGGCTGCTCCTTGACCTTTTCCAGGTTGTCGAGCAGGCGCACCGCGTTGCTGCCGAGGCTGCCGTCCTGGTTGACGAAGAACGGGGACTCGCGCAACTGGTCGGCGGTGAGCGCGAACAGATCGCCCTCGTCGCCGATCACGCCGGAGTCGAGCAGCGCCTGGCCCGCCTTGTAGCCCAGCACCTCGATGTCGAACGCGCCGCGCCCGGCGAGGTGGAACACCCGCTCGCGCAACTGCGCCGGGCAGGAGCGGGTGTTGGGGCAGCGGATGTCGATGTCGCTCTCTTTGGCCGGGGCCAGATGCGTGCCGCAGGCGGGACAGTCGGTCGGCATCACGAACGCGCGGGCGTCGTCGGGCCGCAGGTCGATCACCGGGCCGAGCACCTCGGGGATCACGTCGCCGGCCTTGCGCAACACGATCGTGTCGCCGATCAGCACGCCCTTGCGCTCGACCTCGCGCGCATTGTGCAGCGTCGCCTGGGCCACCGTCGAGCCCGCCACCTTGACCGGCTCGAGGATCGCGAACGGGGTCACCCGGCCCGTGCGGCCGACGTTGACCGCGATGTCGAGCAGCTTGGTGGTGACCTCTTCGGGCGGATATTTGTACGCGATGGCCCAGCGCGGCGCCCGGCTGGTCGTGCCGAGCCGGCCCTGGATCGACACCGAGTCGCACTTGACCACGACGCCGTCGATCTCGTGCTCGACGTCGTGCCGGTGCTCGCCGTAATACGCGATGTACTCATGGACGCCGGCCAGGCCGTCGACCAGTTTCCACCGCTCGCTCGTCGGCAGACCCCAGGCCTTCAACGCTTCGTACGCATGAGACTGCGACGTCGGCGTGAACCCGACCCGGGCCCCGATGCCGTGCACCACCATGCGCAGGCCGCGCGACGCCGTGATGCGCGGGTCTTTCTGGCGCAGGCTGCCGGCGGCGGCGTTACGCGGGTTGGCGAACGGCGCCTTGCCCTGCTCGACCAGCGACGCGTTGAGGTCGGCGAAGGCCGAGACCGGGAAGTAGATCTCGCCGCGCACCTCGAGCAGGTCGGGCGGGTCGTCGCCGGCCAGGCGCTCCGGGATCTCGCGGATCGTGCGGACGTTGGGCGTGACGTCCTCGCCGGTGCGGCCGTCGCCCCGGGTCGCTCCGCGGACGAGACGACCCTTCTCGTACGTCAAATTGATCGCGAGTCCGTCGACCTTGAGCTCGCAGATGAACTCCACCGGGCCACCCGCGTCGCGCACCGTGCGCTCGGCCCACGCGCCCAGCTCGTCCTCGTCGAAGACGTTGTCGAGCGAGAGCATGCGCTCGGCGTGCTGCACCGGGGTGAACGTGGTGGAGAACGTGCCGCCCACGTTCTGCGTCGGGGAATCGGGCGTGCGCAGGGCCGGGTATTCCGCCTCGAGCGCCTCGAGCTCGCGCAGCTTCTTGTCGAACTCGGCGTCGGAGATGGTCGGCGAGTCGAGCACGTAGTAGCGATATTGATGACCACGCAGCTCGTCGGCCAGCTCGGCGTGCCGGGCGCTCACCTCGGACGTCGGGTCCTTGCCGGCGGCGGCCTCCTGCTCGGGCGTCGGCCGCCCGGAGGCGAGCTCCTCGGCCGAGGACCCCTCGTCACGCTGCACATCCGCCTTGTCGGCCACCGGAACCTCCGTCTCGCTTCAGCTAGGAGAAACCGTAGCCCCCACCCCCGACATTTTTCGGGACGCGGCGCGGGTGGATCAGGCCTCGGCCAGGCGGCGTCCGGCCTCGTGACAGGCGGCGAGCACCGCGCGGGCGTACGGCTCGCTCGCGCCCGCCAGCCCGCAGGCCGGCGTGACGACAACCTGCTCCGGAAGCCGCGCCAGCGGGAAGCTGAGCCGGGTCCACAGCTTGGTGATCCGCTCGGCCACATGCTTCCCGGTGACGGCGGCGCCGGCGGCGCCGGTGGGCCGGGTGGGCGCGGCGCCGGCGAAGAGCCCGATGCCGGCCTCGATCGCCTCACCCAGCGGATCAAGATCTTCGAGCAACGAGAGGTCGAGCGCGACGGCGGCGGCCCCTGCATCCCTGAAGACCTGCAGAGGTACGTCCGGAGCACAGCAATGTGCGACGACCGGCACCCCGACCGCTTCCGCCACGGTGCGCATCGCCGTCGCCGCGTCCGCGACGTCGACCGGCCGGTAGGACCCCAGCCCGCTCTCGGTCGGCACGTGCCCGGCCAGCACGACGGGCAGCGACGGCTCGTCGAGCTGGAGCAGGATGGTCGCGCGCGGCAGCCGCTTGCGCACCTCGTCGACGTGCCGGCGCAGGCCCTCGGCCAGCGAGTCGGTCAGGTCGCGCACGGCGCCCGGGTCGCGCAGCACCCGCCCGCCGATCTGCAGGTCGATGCCGGCGGCCAGGGTCCACGGTCCCGCCGACTGGAGCTTGAACGTGCCGGCGAACCCCTCGCCCTGCTCGGTCGCCTGGTCGAGGTCGCGTTCCAGCAGGTCGGCCGTGCGGCGCAGGTCTTTGCCGGGCCGCGGGGCCATCTGCCACCGGCCGGCGTAGAGCTGCACCGGCAGCTCGACCAGAAACCCGGCGGCGCGCCCGATCATGTCGGCCCCGGGCCCGCGGTCCGGCAGCTCGGGCAGGTGCGGCAGCTCGGGCAGCTCGCCGAAAACGATGCGCTGCGCCTCGGCGATGTCGGTGCCGGGCAGCGACCCGATCCCGGTGGCCGCGCCGACCGGCCAGGCGAACTCAGGCATGAGCCACCGCCGGGAAGTCGGCCGCCGGGACACCGGCCGTGATCGTGGCCGAACCGAGCACGACGTCGCCGGCCGGATCACGTCGGTACGCCACGATCGCCTGGCCGGCCGCCACGCCTCGCGCGGGCTCCCGCAGCCGGGCCGTCAGGACGTCTCCCTCGACGGTCACCAGCGCCGGCACGACCTCGCCGTGCGCCCGCAGCTGCACGTCGCACTCCACCGGCGTCGGCGTGCCGTGCCAGATCACCTTCGACCCGGTCACCACGTCGACGGCGAGCGCCTCGCGCGGGCCGACGGTCACGGTGTTCGTCTTCGGGGTGATCGACAGCACGTAACGCGGCCGTCCGTCGGCGGCCGGAACCCGCAGATCCAGCCCCTTCCGCTGGCCGACCGTGTACGCGTACGCCCCGTTGTGGGTGCCGACGGTCTCGCCGGTGCGTGCGTCGACGACATCGCCCGGCGCCGCACCCAGCTTGCGCTCGAGGAAGCCCTTGGTGTCGCCGTCCGCGATGAAGCAGATGTCGTGCGAGTCGGGCTTGTCGGCGACGGCCAGCCCGCGCGCCGCCGCCTCCTCCCGCACCCGCGCCTTGGTCGAGTCGCCCAGCGGGAACACCGCCCGGTCGAGCTGCTCGCGGGTGAGCACGGCCAGCACGTACGACTGGTCCTTGCCGTCGTCGACGCTGCGCCGCAGCAGGCCGTCCGCGCCGAGGCGGGCGTGGTGCCCGGTGACCACGGCGTCGAAGCCCAGGGCCACCGCCCGGTCGAGCACGGCCGTGAACTTGATCTTTTCGTTGCAGCGGAGGCACGGGTTGGGCGTGCGGCCGGCCGCGTACTCGGCCACGAAGTCGTCGACCACGTTCGCGTGGAACTGGTCGGCCATGTCCCACACGTAGAAGGGGATGCCGATCACGTCGGCGGCACGGCGGGCGTCGCGGGAGTCTTCCAGCGTGCAGCAGCCCCGGGCGCCGGTCCGGTAGGTCTGGGGGTTACGCGCCAGCGCCAGATGCACCCCGGTGACGTCGTGCCCGGCGTCATGGGCGCGCGCGGCGGCAACGGCGGAATCGACTCCGCCCGACATGGCCGCAAGAACTCGCATGCCGCCAGCCTATCCGGGGGATCAGCGCGGCGTTTTCCAGGCGGTCGCCCGCCGGGCCCGCTCGACCGCACCGGGGAGGGCGGCGAGCAGGGCGTCCACGTCCTCGACCGTGCTCGTGTGCCCCAGCGTGAACCGCAGCGAGGACCGGGCCCGGTCGTCGTCGGCGCCCATCGCCAGCAGCACGTGCGAGGGCTGGGCCACGCCCGCCGAGCAGGCCGAGCCGGTCGAGCACGAGATGCCCTGGGCGTCCAGCAGCAGGAGCAGGGCGTCGCCCTCGCAGCCGGGGAAGCTGAAATGCGCGTTGCCGGGGAGGCGGAGGTCGTCGCCGGCGCCGTTGTAGACCGCGTCGGGGATCGCCCGCCGCACCCGGACCGCCAGGTCGTCGCGCAGGTCGCCGACGCGGGCCGCGTAGTCCTGCTGCGCCTTGACCGCCATCTCGACGGCCACCGCGAACGCCGCGACCCCGGCCGTGTCGAGGGTTCCGGACCGGACGTCCCGCTCCTGGCCGCCGCCGTGCAGCAGGGGCGTGCAGGCGACGTCCCGGCCCAGCAGCAGCGCGCCGACCCCGACCGGGCCGCCCACCTTGTGGCCGGTGACGGTCATCGCGGCGGCGCCGCTGGCGGCGAAGTCGACCGGGATCTGGCCGACGGCCTGGACGGCGTCGGTGTGGAAGGGGATGCCGGCCTCCGCGGCCGCACGCGCGAGCTCGGCCACCGGCTGGACGGTGCCCACCTCGTTGTTCGCCCACTGGACGCTGACCACCGCGATCTCGTCCCGGTAGTGGGCGATCAGCTCGGTCAGGGTGGCCGGGTCGACGCGGCCGGTCTCGTCGACCGGCAGCAGGTCGACCGTGGCGCCCTCGTGCGTGCCCAGCCAGTCGACCGCGTCCAGCACCGCGTGGTGCTCGACCGCGGAGGCGACGACCCGGGTGTGGTTCAGCGACGCCGAGCGCCGCGCCCAGAAGATGCCCTTGGTCGCCAGGTTGTCGCTTTCGGTGCCGCCGCTGGTGAAGACGACCTCGGAGGGGCGGGCGTTCAGCGCGGCCGCGATGCGCTCGCGGGACTCCTCGACCAGGCGGCGGGCGCAGCGACCGGCCGCGTGCAGGGACGACGGATTGCCGACCTCGCGAGCGGCCGCCGTGTAGGCGTCCAGCGCTTCCGCGAGCATCGGGGTGGTAGCTGCGTGATCCAGGTAGGCCATCAACAAGAAAGCTTATGCCTCGAATCGCGGACCGGCCGCAGCGGGAAATCGCAGTGAGGGTGGCACCCCTCACTGCGATGAGTCCCGTCGCTACTTGCGCTTGCGGATTTCCTCGGCGGCCTGGGGAACGACCTTGAACAGGTCGCCCACGACGCCGTAGTCGGCGAGCTCGAAGATCGGCGCCTCGGCGTCCTTGTTGACCGCCACGATCGTCTTCGAGGTCTGCATGCCGGCCCGGTGCTGGATCGCCCCGGAGATGCCCAGCGCCACGTAGAGCTGCGGGGACACCGTCTTGCCGGTCTGGCCGACCTGGAACTGGTGCGGGTAGAAGCCGGAGTCGACCGCCGCCCGGGACGCGCCGACCGCGCCGCCGAGCAGGTCGGCCAGCTCCTCGACCAGCTTGAAGTTGTCGGCGTTGCCGACGCCGCGGCCGCCGGAGACGACGATGCCGGCCTCGGTCAGCTCGGGACGGGAGCCCTTCTTCTCGGCCACCCGCTCGACCACGCGAGTCAATTTGTCCGAATCAGAAATGGTCGCCGTCAACTCTTCCACGGCGCCCGACGCCGGGGCGGCGGACGGGGTCGTCGAGTTCGGCCGGACCGTGATGATCGGGATCCCGCGGGTGACCTTCGACTTCACCGTCGCCGAACCGGCGAAGATCGCCTGGGTCGCGGTGCCGTCGGCGTCGACCGCGACCGCGTCGGTGAGCAGCCCGTTGTCGAGCTTGACCGCCAGCCGCCCGGCGATCTCCTTGCCCTCCTGGGTCGAGGCCAGCAGGACCGCGGCCGGCTGCTTCGACCGCACCAGGTCGGCGACGACCGACGCCTTGGGCGCCACCAGATAGTCGTCGACCCCGGTCGCGACGTAGACCTTCTCCGCGCCGTACTCGGCGAGCTTGGCGGTGTCGACATCGCCGAACGCCACCACCGACACCGTCCCGAGCTCGCGGGCGATGGTCAGCATCTCGAGAGAGACCTTCTTGACGCCGGCCTCGACGACAACCAATACCTCAGCCATGACCGCCCCTCTCAGACGAACTTCTCGGTGGCGAGGAACGCGACCAGCTGCGTGCCGCCGTCGCCCTCATCGGTGACCTTGGTGCCGCCGGCCCGCGGCGGGCGCGGCGCGAACTCCAGCACCTGGCTGGTCGCGCCGGCCGTGCCCACCTCGTCGGCCGAGATGCCGAGGTCGCTCAGCGACAGGGTCTGCACCGGCTTCTTCTTGGCCGCCATGATGCCCTTGAACGACGGGTACCGCGGCTCGTTGATCGTGTCCCAGACGCTGACCACGGCCGGGGTGGCGGCGGAGACGACCTCGTAGCCGTCGTCGGTCTGCCGCTCGGCGGTCAGCTGCGACCCGTCCACGGTCAGCTTCCGCGCCCCGGTCAGCGCCGCGATGCCGAGCCGCTCGGCCAGCATGTGCGGCATGACCTGCACCCGGCCGTCGGTCGACTCGGCGCCGCAGATCACCAGGTCGGCATTGAGCGTGCCGAGCGCCGCCGCGAGCACCTTGGAGGTGGCCACCGCGCAGGAGCCGCGCAGCGCGTCGTCGGTCACGTGGACCGCCTTGTCGGGACCCATGGACAGCGCCTTGCGGATCGACTCGGCGGCGGTGGCCGGACCCATGGTCAGCACCGTGACCTCGCCGCCGTGCGCCTCCTTGATCTTCAGGGCTTCCTCGATGGCGTACTCGTCCATCTCGTTGATGACGTTGTTCGCGGAAGCCCGCTCCACCGAGTGATCCGCGCCGAGCGAGCGCGGTGCGCCGGAGTCCGGCACCTGCTTCACCAAAACGACGATGTTCATCGCGCTGCTACGACCTCCTGTATTGAACGCACCGTTGCGGTCGGACCGTCGCCTCGAAGGTTACCCGTCAGTAGCTTGGCGAGGACAGCCACCCAGAGTGACACACCTCACCATGATGAGCGAAGGAGGTGTCGCATATGTCCGGCCAAATCGCTCCGCTGCTGGACGGGTATCGCCAGCCCGTCCCCCATCCTCTACCACCGAAGGGTGCGGCCGCGCCGGAGACCCATGCCCGCTCCGATCCCGACTCACCGTGGTGCCGCTGCGGCCGCCTTCGCGAACGCTGTGTCAGTGACGAAGTACGCAGCTTGTGGACGCGCCTTCTTGACCCATCCGGTCGATAATCAACCGGTGTCCGGTGGCCTGCGGCAGTGGTTCGACCCCGAGAAGCAGCCGACGGTCGGCCGCACGCCCGACTACCGCTTCTCGCTCGCCAACGAGCGGACCTTCCTGGCCTGGATCCGCACCGGCCTCGCGCTGATCGCCGGCGGCCTGGCCTGCGCCCAGTTCCTGCCGCCGCTCGGCGTCCAGCACCTGCGCGAGGTCATCGCGATCGCCCTGCTGCTGCTCGGCGGCCTGACCGCGCTGCGGGCCGTCGACCACTGGGCCCGCACCGAGCGGGCCATGCGGCTCGGCCAGGAGCTGCCCGGCTCGAAGTTCCCGGCCGTTCTCGCCCTGGTGGTGGCCGCCGGCGCCGTGCTCCTGGTGATCGCCGTCATCGTCAAGGCCGCGCGGTGACCGATCCCGGCGCCTCGGCCGAGCGCACCCGGCTGGCCTGGCGCCGGACCGGCCTCTCGGCGACCGCCGTCGGCCTGCTCGCCGCCCGCCCGGCCTTCCACCCCGACGCCGGCGTCGGCGCCTGGCTGATCGCCGCCGTCGCGATGGCCGCCTGGGCGACCCTGGTCGGGATCGCCTACCGTCGCTCGGAGGAGTTGCGGACGGCCCCGCCGAGCCCCGGCCGCCGCGCGATTCCGGTCTACGCGCTCGTGACGGTGACCCTCGCGTTCCTCGGCGGGCTGGTTGTCATGCTCTGATCCGTGCCGCACGGCTCCGGCCGAGTCATCATTGCCTCATGGTCCGGTTGTTCATCTTCCTGGCTGCCGTGCAGCTGGTCCTCTTCGTGCTGGCGCTGATCAGCGTGTTGTCGGCCGATCGTGTCCGCGGCGTGCCGCGATTCGTGTGGGTGCTGCTGATCGTGCTGGTCCCCCTGCTGGGCCCGGCCGGCTACTTCGTCTGGGGCCGGCCGGCCGCCGTCCGGCACGAGGGCACGCCCGTGCGCCGGTCCAAGGCGCGCCCGTCCTCGCCGGACGACGATCCGGATTTCCTGAGCTCGATGGACAGCGAACAGTCCCGCCGCGACCGGGAGATGCTCGCCCAGTGGGAAAAAGAGTTCAAGAACCGGGAAGAGGACAAATAGGGCTCAGGCGAGATTGGAGCTGCGGGGGTACGCGTCGGCCGGGTCGGTGAGCACATTGACCAGGTACGGGACCCCGGAGTCGAACGCGCGGGCGAGGGCGGGCCCGATCTCGGCGGCCTTCTCCACGGTCTCCCCGGCGCCGCCCAGCGCGCGCACGACGTCGTCGTAGCGGAGCCCGGGCTGCAGGTCGGCCGCGACGTCGTACCCGTACATCGCCTGCATCGGGTGTTTCTCGAGCCCCCAGATGCCGTTGTTGCCGACCACCATGACCACCGGCAGGTTCTGCCGGACCAGGGACTCCGCGTCCATCAGGGAGAAGCCGGCCGCGCCATCGCCGAGCAGCACGCAGATCTGCCGGTCCGGGTAGGTGACCCGGGCGCCCATGGCGTAACCCATGCCGGTGCCGAGGCAGCCGTACGGGCCGGGGTCGAGCCAGGTGCCGGGCCGCGAGGGCTCCAGATACCGGCCCGCGTACGACACGAAGTCGCCCCCGTCGCCGATGGTCACCGCGTCCTCGGCCAGGACCTTGCGCAGCTCGCCGTAGATGCGGGCGGGCTTGATCGGGTCGGTCTCGGCCGCCATCGCCTCGGCGTCGCGCGCCTTGCCGGCATCCTCGGCCGTCCGCAGCCCGGCGATCCACTCGGCATGATCGGCCCGTTCGCCCGAATAGTCGGCGAGAGCGGTCAGGATCCGGCGCAGATCGCCGGCGGGCGACACCGCCGGCGTCACGTGCGCGGCCCGCTGCGAGGGGGCGTCCACAATGTGCACGACCCGAGCCTCGCCGAACTCGCCGAAGCCCAGCCGGAAGTCGAGCGGCGTCCCGATCACGCAGACCACGTCGGCCTCGTTGAGCGCGGGCCGGCGGGCCTTGGCGAACGCCAGCGGGTGCGACGGCGGCAGCGCGCCACGGCCCATCCCGTTGGTGAAGACCGGCACCTGCAGCGCCTCGGCGGCGGCCCGCAGCTCGGCGACGGCGTCGCCGCCCCAGACGTCCGAGCCCGCGATGATCACCGGGCGGTCGGCGCCGGCCAGCAGCGCGGCGGCCCGGGCCACCTCGTCCGGGTCGGCCTCGAGCACCGGCACCTCGGGGACGCCGGGCGCGGCCGCCTCGCCCGAGGAGAAGACGACCTCGAGCGGCAGGTCGAGGAAGGACGGCCCGCGGTGCGGGGTCAGCGCCGCGGTGAGCGCGGCCCGGATCTCGCCGGCGATGGCGTCGGCGTCGCCGACCGTTCCCGCGTACTTGGTGATCGGGGCGACCAGCGGCACGTGGTCGAACTCCTGGAGGCTGCCCGAGCCCCAGCGGAACTGCGGCGCCCGGCCGCCGAGCACGAGGACCGGCGAGGCGTTGAAGAACGCGCTGGTCAGGCCGGATATGCCGTTGGTGACGCCGGGGCCGGCGGTGAGGACCGCGAGGCCGGGACGGCGCTGGAGCTTGGCCACGGCCTCGGCCGCGAAGACGGCGCTCTGCTCGTGGCGCACGTCGTAGATGGGGAAGCTCTCCTTGTGGGCGGCGTCGTAGAGCGGGAACACGTGCCCGCCGGAGAGAGTGAACATCTCGTTCACCCCGAACGACCGCAGCGCGGCCAGGGCGAGGTCGCCGCCGTGTCCCTCGATCACTTCTGCCATGCAAGCAACCTACCGGTCGCCACCACAAAGATGAATCGGTCTCAGATACCCAGGAGGTTGGCGATGTCGTGCAGCAGGTTGCGGGCGTCGTCGGTCAGCGGCTCGGCATTGCCGTAGCCATAAGCGACCACCAGGGCGGCGAGCGGCACCGCGATCATCACGATGACGCTGAACAGGATCTGCACGCCGCGCCGGAACCCGCCGCGCCGCTTCGGCTTGGGCGCCTTGGCCTTCTTCACCTTCGCGACCCGGGCCGGCTTGACCTTCGCGACCCGGGCCGGCGGCGGGGTGACCGGCACCGGGCGCGACGACGCCGTCTGCGGCGACGGCGACACCGGCCGGCCGGGCGAGTCGAACCGGCCACCGGAGATCGGCCGGTTCGCCGGCATCGCGGGCGACATGGGCCGGGTGGCGTTCAGCTTCGGGGTGGACCGGCCGGCCGGCGCCGGACCGTCGAATCGAGGTTTCGGCGTGGCCACCGTGGCCTGCGGATCGGGCATCCACGCGCCGTGATCGGCGTCCGGCCACGGGTCGACCGCGGGCTGCAGCCCGGTCGTGCCCGGCACGTGGGCGGCGGCCGGCGCGATGCTCGCCACCGGCACGGTCGCGATGTCGGCCCGTCCCTTGGAGACCAGCCGCAGCTCGGCGGTCGGCCCGGGCGCGGCCGGGCCGGTGGTCAGCAGCGCGGCGTCGGCCAGGATGCTGCCCTCGGCCACCACCAGCTCGGGCTGCTCGATCACCACCGGCGCCTCGCCCAGCTCGCGGTGCAGCAGGGTCGCCACCAGCGGGATCCGGCTCGCCCCGCCGACCAGGAACACCCCGGCCAGCCGCCCCTCGGGCAGGTCGGCCCAGCGCAGCAGGTTCTTGGTGATGCGCACGGTCTGGTCGAGCACCGGGCGGGCCAGCTTCTCCAGTTCGTCGCGGGTCAGGTGGACCTCGGTGTCGAGCAGCGGCACCACGAAGTCGGCGGACTGGGCGCGGGACAGCCGCTCCTTGGCGATCCGCACGTCGTCCCAGAGCTGGCGGCGGGCGCGGCGCTCCTCGACGGTGGACGGCTCGAGCAGCCGCTGCCACTCGTCGGTGCGCAGGTGCTCGACGATCGCGGCGTCGATGTCGAGGCCACCGATGTCGTCGCGGCCGTCGACGGCCATCACTTCGAAGCCGGAGGACGTACGCGCGACCACGCTCGCGTCGAAGGTTCCGGCCCCGAAGTCGTGCACCACCACGACCGAGCCGATCGGCACGTCCCGCCCGAGCACCTCGGCGAAGTAGGTCGCGGCCGCCACCGGCTCGGCGACCAGCCGCGCGCCCTCGAGCCCGGCCCGCGCGGCGGCCTCGGCCAGCAGCGAGCGGCGGGCCGCGCCCCAGGTGGCCGGGCAGGTCAGCGTGGTCTCGGGCCGCACCGGGCCGACCGCGCGGTGCCACTCCTCGGCGACCCGGGCCAGCACCGCCGCGATCAGGTCGACCACCGCGAACTCCTGGTCGCCGAGCAGCACCGTGCCGTCGTCGATGCGGCGCTTCGGGTTGGGCTCGAAGCGAGCCGGGTCGAGGCGGGCGCTGTGCACGGCGTCGCGGCCCACGTTGAGGTCGCCGCCGGGCTCGGCATAGACGGCCGAGGGCAGCAGGGGGGAGCCGTCGACCAGGATCGGGCGCGCGCGGCCGTCGGGCCAGCGCGCCACCGCGACGGTGTTGGACGTCCCGAAGTCCACGCCGAGGGCGTGCCGCTTCGGGCCCCCAGGGTCAGTGGCCATGCCGCAGAGTCTAGGGGGTCGCGTCCCCTAGACGATCTTCCAGCGCGGGCGGTAGTGCCACGTGCGCAGACAGCGAACGAGAGTGCCCGCGGCGGTGAGCCCGAACGCGCCCGCGGGGTCGCAGCGCTCGCCCACGGTGACCGGCGCCTGCACGATCGGCGGCAGCGGGCTCGGCAGCGGCAGCGGCGGGTTCGGCACGGCCGGCGGGCTCGGCGCCGGCGGAACCAGGCTGCCGATCGGGCTGGTGCTCGCGGACGGGGACACCACCGGCGCCACCGGATCGCCGGCGACGGGGCCGGCCGGGGCGGGCACGTCCGGCGCGGGCGACGGAGGCGGCGCCGGAGCGGGCGGGACCGCGACGGCCGGCGAATGCGTGGCGCCACCGTCGCGCTTCGCCGTCCGGGTGTGCCGGGGGGCCGGGATGGAGGTGGATGTGGTGGTTGCGGTCGCCGTCGCCGTCCGGTCCGGCTCGGCGTACCGGCCGCCCGCGGTCGGCAGCGGGGCGCGTGGCGGCGCGGCCATCTCGTCGACCGGCGCGCCGCCGGCCGGGCGGCCCAGCGTCAGCCAGCCGATGAGCAGGCAGAGCAGCGCCTGCCCGACGACCAGGGACACCGCCACGCGCACGGTGCGGCGCACCGTGCGCGTGGTCGGAACCGGTTCCACTCGTCGGACTTTATGGCACTCGATCGATGGAAGCGAGATCAGCGGCCCGTAAACGTGGGTTTACGCTTCGCCACGAACGCGGTCGTGCCCTCGATCCGGTCGTCGGTCGCGAAGAGCGAGGCGAACAACTGCGACTCGAGGGCCAGGGCGGAGGCGAGGTCCATGCCGAGGCCGCTGTCGATCGCCTGCTTGGCCGCCCGCAGGGCGAGGGACGGCCCGGTCACGTACGGCCGGACGAGCGCGAGCGCCGTCTCGTAGACCTCGGCCGCGGGCGCCACCCGGTCGGCCAGGCCGATCCGCAGCGCCTCCTCGGCGTCCACCATGCGGCCCGAGAAGATCAGGTCCTTGGCGCGGGCCGGGCCGACCAGCCGGGCCAGCCGCTGGGTGCCGCCGGCGCCGGGGATGAGGCCCAGCTTGATCTCGGGCTGGCCCAGCTTCGCGTCGTCGGCGACCACCCGCCAGTCGCAGGCCAGCGCCAGCTCGCAGCCGCCGCCCAGGGCATAGCCGGTGATGGCGGCCACCACCGGCTTGGGGATGCGGGCCACCGAGTCGAAGGCCCCGGAGAGGGCGCCGGCGCGTACCACCATGTCCTGGTAGCTCTGCTCGGTGAACTCGGTGATGTCGGCCCCCGCGGCGAAGACCTTCTCCCCGCCGTACACGATGACCGCCTTGACCGCGTCGTCGCCGGCCGCGGAATACGCGGCCTCCCGCAACTCTTCCTGTACCTGGGTGTTCAGGGGATTCATCGGGGGCCGGTCCAGCCGGATGGTGCCGATGCCGTCGGTGATCTCCAGCGCCACGAACTCGCCCACGAAACACGCCTCCCTGAGTGTTGGTTAAGCCGAAGCCTACGACGGGTACGGAGAGAGAATGACCACGTACTACCGGGACCCCGACGTCTGGATCACGTCGAACGGCGTGCGGATGAACGGCCGCGACTACCCCCTGGCCGAGCTGCGCCAGGTGTGGCACCAGCGCGGGCGCCGGTCATGGCGGACGATCGCCGGGCGCGGCGCGCTCGGCCTGGCCATGCTGCTGCCGATCCTGGTCGGCGCGCTCGGCGTCGGGGTCGCGCTGATCATCCACGCGTCGGCCGCCGTCACGATCGGCCTGATCGGCGGCGGCATCCTGGTCGGGCTGGCCGCGGCGCCGCTCGCCGACCTGCTGCTCGAGCACGTGGACCGCTCGTACGACCGGGGCAGCCGGCAGCGCGAGATCTGGGGACGGACCCGGGCCGGCGACGTGTTGCTGCTGCGCACCGGGGACGCGGCCCGCTTCGGACGGATCTACCGGGCCCTTCAGCGAGCCCTCGAGCCGGCCGGGGTTACTCGCTAGTAATGTGACGCCCATGAAGAAGGACGCGCTGGGCCTGGCCGGCCTGCTGGCCACCACGGGGGCCCTGCATTTTCTGGTGCCCGGCCCGTTCGACTCGATCGTCCCGCGATCGCTGCCGGGGTCGCGGCGCACCTGGACCTACCTGAGCGGCGCGTGCGAGATCGCCGTGGCCGCCGCGGTCGCCCACCCGCGCACGCGCCGGGCCGGGGCGCTGGCCGCCGCCGCGCTGTTCGTCGGCGTCTTCCCGGCGAACGTGAAGATGGCGGTCGACTGGCGGCATGCTCCGCCGGCGAAGCGGGCCATCGCGTACGGCCGCCTGCCGTTGCAGATCCCGCTGGTGCTCTGGGCCCGCCGCGTGGCGCGCTGATTCCGGCGTTCGGGCGCGCGGGACCGGCCGCGTTCGGGACGATCGGAAGATCATGCGAGCCATCCAGAGCCGCCCGACCGGGGTCGAGCGCACCTTCGGCCCCGACGAGATCATCGTTACCAAGACCGACCCGCGCGGCGTCATCACGTACGCCAATGAGGTCTTTCTTCGCATCTCGGCGCTCACCGAGGACGAGGCCCTCGGGCAGCCGCACAACCTGATCCGGCACCCGGACATGCCCCGAGCCGTGTTCAAGCTGCTCTGGGACACGATCCAGGGCGGCGACGAGATCTTCGCGTACGTGCTGAACCTGGCCGCCGACGGTGGGCACTACTGGGTGTTCGCGCACATCACGCCCTCGCACGGCTCGGGCGGACGGCACGTCGGCTACCACTCCAACCGGCGTCGCCCCGAGCCCGGCTCGGTCGCGGCGATCAAGCAGGTCTACGACCGGGTGCGCGCCGCCGAGAGCCGGCACGGATCCACCCCGGCCGCGGTCGAGGCCGGCCGGCAGGCGCTCCAGGACGAGCTGGGCGGCCACTCCTACGACGAGTTCGTCTGGTCGGTCACCAATGGATGACCAGGCACTCGGGATGATCACCGAGGTCTGCCGGCGAGCCGCGGCCGGCGACCTCGAGGCGCGCCTGCCCGCGCTCGGCGACTCGCCCGCCGCCGACGACTGCCGGCAGGCGCTCAACAGCCTGCTCGACATGAGCGACGCGTTCGTGCGGGAGGCCGGCGCCGCCTCGTCCGCGGCCGCCGAGGGCCGGTTCCACCGGCGGATCCTCACCCGCGGCCTGCAGGGCTCGTTCCGCGGCGCGGCCGAGCAGATCTCGGCCTCGATCGAGGAGATGAGCCGCAGCGCCGGCCGGCTGGCCGAGGCGACCGCGGCCCGGGTGGCGCTCGCCGACGAGCTGGAGAACGCCGTGCTGCGGGTCTCCGAGCAGGTCGCGACGGCCGCGACCGAGATGGGCGCCTCGGCGAACGGGCTGGCCGACTTCGCCCGGGCCGCGGTGACCGAGGCCGAGCACGGGCTCGAGACGGTGACCTCGCTGCGGACCGCGGCCGACCAGATCCTCACCGCGGTCGACCTGATCAACCAGGTGGCCAAGCAGACCCGGCTGCTGGCGCTGAACGCGACCATCGAGGCGGCCCGGGCGGGCGAGGCCGGACTCGGCTTCGGCGTGGTGGCCGGCGAGGTCAAGACGCTGGCCGACGAGACCAGCGGATCGAGCGGCGAGATCATGGGGCACGTCAACAAGGTGCAGGAGGTCGCGGCCGACGCCATCGCCGTGCTGGAACGGGTCACCGACAGCATCCGGGAGATGAGCGGGCTGACCAACGGCATCGCCGTCGCGGTCGACGGCGAGCACGGGGTGGACGGGCTCTCCCAGCTCGCCGAGGTGCTGCGGGGCGAGGTCAGCCGCTTCGTGGCGACCGCGCGGCAGAGCTAGGGCCGTCCCGCCCTAGCCCGCCTTGTACTGCGCGTCGATCTCCTCGCGGGTGGGCAGCGCGCTCGACGCACCCAGCCGCTGCACGCAGACGGCGCCGGCCGCGGTCGCCCAGCGCACCGCCTCCATGAGGTCGCGGCCCTCGCCCCAGGCGACGGCGAGCGCGCCGGTGAACGCGTCCCCGGCCGCCGTCGTGTCGGTGGCCTCGACCGGGTACGCCGGCACGTGCTCGTCGCGGCCGTCGCGCTCGGCGTAGCGGGAGCCGTCGCCGCCCAGGGTCAGCACCACGCGCGGCACCAGGGCCAGCAGCGCGGGCATGTCGGGGGCGTCGGACCCGGTGATCGCCTGGGCCTCGCTCTCGTTGACGACCAGCAGGTCCACGTTCGCCAGCAGCTCGGGCGGCAGCTCGCGGGCCGGGGCCGCGTTGAGGATCGTGCGGGTGCCGCCGGCGCGGGCGGCCCGGCAGGCGGCCGTCACCGTGCCCACCGGAATCTCCTGCTGGCAGAGCAGCACGTCACCACCCGCGATGACCCGCTCCTCGGCCTCGGTGAGGCCGGTGAACGTGCTGTTGGCGCCGGGCGAGACGAGGATCGAGTTCTCCCCCGCGCGGTCCACCATGATCACGGCGACGCCGGACGCGCCGTAGCTGGTGCGCAGGTGCGCGGTGTCCACCCCGGCCGCGTCGAGCCGGGCGTTGAGCGTGACGCCGAACGAGTCCGAGCCGATCGCGCCGAGGAAGACCGCGTGACCGCCGGCCCGGGCCGCGGCGATCGCCTGGTTGGCGCCCTTGCCGCCGGGCATCATCACGAAGTCGTCGCCGAGCACGGTCTCGCCCGGCAGCGGCAGGCGCGCGGCCACCCCGACCAGGTCCATGTTGGCGCTGCCGGCCACCACGATGCGCGGCGCCACGGCTAGGCCGCCCGTGCCGTGTAGCGGTCGCCGAACCGGTCGACCACGAGCGGCATGCCGAAGGTCTTGGTGAGGTTGTCCGCGGTCATCACGTCGCCGAGCGGGCCGGCCGCCACGATCGTGCCCTCGCGCAGCAGCATGCCGTGCGTGAAGCCGGGCGGGATCTCCTCGACGTGGTGGGTGACGAGCGCCATGGCCGGCGAGTCGGGGTCGAGGGCGAGCTCGGTGAGGCGCGCCACGAGGTCTTCCCGGCCGCCGAGGTCGAGGCCCGCGGTCGGCTCGTCGAGCAGCATGAGCTCGGGGTCGGTCATCAGCGCGCGGGCGATCAGCGTGCGCTTGCGCTCGCCCTCGGAGAGGGTGCCGAACTCGCGCTCGATCAGCGCGCCCATGCCCAGCTGCTCGAGCAGCTGCCGGGCGCGGCGCTCGTCCTGCGGGTCGTAGCTCTCCCGCCAGCGGCCCACCACCGACCAGGCCGCGGTGACCACCACGTCGAGCACGCGCTCGCCGGTCGGGATGCGCTCGCCGAACTGGCCGGTGGACAGGCCGATGCGGGTGCGCAGCTCGTTGACGTCGGTGCGACCGAGGCGCTCGCCCAGCACGTACGCCGTGCCGCGGGACGGGTGCAGCCGGGCCGACGCCAGGTTGAGCAGGGTCGTCTTGCCGGCGCCGTTCGGGCCCAGGATCACCCACCGCTCATCCAGCTCCACCTGCCAGGACAGGCTGCGGACCAGGAAGTTGCCACTGCGGATCACGCTGACGCGGTCGAACGCGATGACGGTGTCCTCGTGGGGCGGAATGCGTACGACAGGTTCGAGCACGCGTCCATCCAACCACGCGTACGCCTGGCCCCCGGTCACCCGGTGGTCGAGCCGAAAACCTCGTCGCGGACCTCGTCCAGGGCCGTGTGCAGGGCGCCGTGCAGGACCGGCTCGTCCTCCACGCCGGTGATCACCACGCGGGGCGTGACCAGGGTGATCGCCGCCACCTCGCGCTCGACCCGCTCGGCCAGACCGGGGCCGCCGGCCTGGCTCACCTCGCCGGCCAGCACGACCAGCGGCGGGTCCAGCACCACGCAGGCGGCGGCCACGCCGAGGGCCAGCTTCTCGGCCAGCTCGTCGAGCACCTGGTCGCCGGCCTCGCCGGCGGCGACCGCCGAGCGGATGACGTCGGCCGCCTCGGCGCCGCGGAACCCGTACTTCTTGCCGATCGCCCGCACCGCGTCGCCGCCGGCGATGGTCTGGAAGCCGCCGCGCACGCCGCCCTTCTGCGACCGCTTGCCCTGGTGGCGGGGCACCTCGGTGCCGGCCACGGCGAGGTAGCCGATCTCGCCCGCGGCGCCGGTCGCGCCCTGGTGCAGCTTGCCGCCGATGACGCTGGCGAGGCCGACGCCGCGGCCGGCCCAGACCAGCACGAAGTCGCTCTCGCCCTTGGCCGCGCCGGTGCTCTGCTCGGCGATCGCGGCCAGGTTCACGTCGTTGCCGAAGACGACCGGGGTGCTCAGGTCGCGGCGCAGGTCGTCGAGGAGGCCGCGGTGCCAGCGGGGCAGGTCCCAGGCGAACGAGATCTCGCCGCTCTCCGGGTCGACCAGGCCCGGCGTGCCGAGCACGACCCGGCGGACCGAGCTCATGTCGGTGCCGGCCTCGGTCGCCGCCTGGACGACCGCGTTGTGCACGACGCCGACCGGGTCGTCGGTGTCCTTGGTGGACTGCTCGACCCGGCTCACAATGGCGCCGGTGATGTCGGCACAGGCGGCCACCACCCGCTCGGGGCCGACGTCGACGCCGATCACGTGGGCACTACCCGGGGTGACGGCGTAGAGCTGGGCGTTCGGGCCACGACCACCGGCCTGCTCGCCGACCCGGCGCACCAGGCCGCGCTGCTCGAGCCGCTCGACGAGCTGGGAGGCGGTGACCTTGCTGAGACCGGTCATCTCGCCGAGCTGCGCGCGGGTGAGCGGACCGCGGGTGAGCAGCAGCTCGAGCGCCGCGCGGTCGTTGAGAGCGCGTAGCAGCCGAGGTGTGCCCGGAAGGCGGGTGGCGGCCATTTCTCGTCCCCTAGTATTTTTAGGATTGTTTCCTATTAGACTAACGAGCCCTTCGTAGCCGCAGCGTAACGGTCGGCATCGTCGCCGTCCGCAGCACACGTCATCGACTCGGAGCGATCATGGCAGCTCGCGGGCACCCTGAGCCAGAGTTGCGTCACCGGAAGGACACCATGGCGAACGATCACGGGCTGCGCCGCCTCGCCCTCGGCACGCTGCTCGCCGCATTTCCCGGCGAGACCGCCCCGCCGTGGGCGCTGGACCTGCTGGCCGACGGCCTGGCCGGGCACACCCTGTTCGGCTACAACATCGAGTCCGCGGCCCAGGTCACGGCGCTGACCACGGCCCTGCGGTCGGCGCGGCCGGACGTGCTGGTCGCGATCGACGAGGAGGGCGGCGACGTCACCCGGCTCGGGCACCGCACCGGCAGCCCGTACCCGGGGAACGCGGCGCTCGGCGTGATCGACGATTTCGAGCTCACTTCCCGGGTGTACGCGGCGATCGGCAGCGACCTGGCGGCGACCGGTGTCAACCTCGACCTCGCCCCGACCGTCGACGTGAACACGGCCGACGACAACCCGATCATCGGGACCCGGTCGTTCGGCTCGTCCCCGGAGCTGGTCGCCCGGCACGCGGCGGCCGCGGTGGCGGGCCTGCAGTCGACCGGGGTGGCGGCGTGCGCGAAGCACTTCCCCGGGCACGGCGCGACGCTGTCCGACTCGCATCTGGAACTGCCGACCGTGGACGCGCCGCTGTCGCTCGTGCGTTCGCGCGACCTGCCGCCGTTCGCCTCGGTGGTGGCGGCGGGGACGCGAGCGATCATGACGGCGCACATCCGGGTGCCGGCTCTGACCGGGGACGATCCGGCCACCTTCAGTACGGCCGCCCTGGAGTCGCTGCTGCGGCGGGAGCTCGGGTTCGCCGGCGTCATCGTCACCGATGCCCTGGAGATGAAGGGCGCGGCGCTGGCGGCGGGCGGGATTCCGCGCGCCGCCGTGCGGGCGCTGGCGGCCGGGGCCGACCTGCTGTGCATCGGGGCGCAGGTGGACGCGGCGCTGGTCGAGGCGGTGGTCGCCGAGATCGTCGCGGCCGTGGACGATGACCGGCTCCCGATCGCTCGCCTTGAAGAGGCTTTCGCCCGTACGGCCGCATTGGCGCAGTGGAGCGCGACGCCTCGCGCCGGGAGTGACCACGACGCCGGCCTCGGTGTCGCCGCCGCCCGGCGTGCGGTGCGGGTCGAGGGTTCCCTGGCCGAGCTGGAGTCGCCGCTGGTGGTGCAGCTGGTGTCGGGCTACTCGATCGCCGAGGGACGCGTGCCCTGGGGTCTGGGACCGCACCTGAACGGGACCGAGCAGATCGAGGTCGTCGCCGCCTCCGCCTCGGCGCCGGATCTCGCCGCGCGCGCCTCGGGGCGGCCGATCGTGGTCGTGGGCCGGCACGTGCACCGCTCGCCGGACTCCCGCCGGCTGATCGAGACACTGGCCGCCACCCACCCCGTCGCCGTCGTCGAGATGGGCTGGCCGTCGTCGTGGCGCCCGGCCGGTTGCCGCGCGTTCGTCACCACCCACGGCTCCTCCCGGGCGAACGGCCGCGCCGCCGCCGAGACCCTGGGAATCGCCGCCTCCTGATCCGCGCGTCACACGTTCTTGAACACGTTCAAGTCTCCCCCTACGCTGAGGGAGACTTAGTTGAACGTGTTCGAGAAGGGTGACCCGATGGACCCGAAGGTCTGGATGTACCTGCTCTACCTGGCGGTCAGCGTGGGGCTGACCGTCTGGGTGGCGACCACGCTGTCGCGCAACGGGCTGGTCTTCCTCGAGGAGGTCTTCGCCGACGGCAAGCTCGCGCGGGCCGTCAACCAGCTGCTCGTCATGGGCTTCTACCTGCTGAACCTCGGCTACGTGGCGTTCGCGATGCGGTCGAGCGCGCAGGTCGAGGACGCCAGCGAGGCGCTCGAGACGCTCTCCATGAAGATCGGGCTGGTGCTGCTGGTGCTCGGCGTCCTGCACTTCTGCAACGTGTTCTTCCTGGGCCGCTACCGGCGCGGGCGGATCCGGCAGCAGCAGGGACAGCCGCCGCTGCCGCCGGCCGGGCGCCTGCCGATGCACCCGCAGCGACAGATGCCCCCGATGCCCCCTCCGGCGCAGGCGTGAGCCTCGCCGCCGACCCGGCCGGTCACGGGGCCAGCCGGGTCGGGTCGTTCACGGTGCTCTTCGACGAGGGGTGCCCGCTCTGCCGGACGGCGCGGCGGTGGCTGGCGGGGCGGGCGCAGCTGGTGCCGCTCGTCTTCGTGCCGGCCGGGTCGGCGTCGGCGCTCGCGCTGTTCCCCGGGCTCGACCACGCGGCGACGCTGCGCGACCTGACGGTGATCGCGGACGACGGGGCCTATTACACCGGGGACGCCGCCTGGCTGGCCTGCCTGTGGGCGCTGGCCGACTACCGGGAGGCGGCGCTGCGGCTGAGCTCCCCGCGGCTGCTGCCGGCGGCGCGGCGGTTCATCGCGGCGGCCTCCGCGGTGCGGGAGTCGACTCGCTCGCCCGGGCCGTCGCCGGTGCTGGTGGCGGACTACGGTGACCAATGTGACGACCGCTGCCACTGAACCCGAATCGCCGGAACCGGCGGGCTCACCGGATGCGGCGGGCGCGGCCGATCCGGCGGGCGCGGCCGGTTCAGCGGGCGCGGCCGGTTCAGCGGGCGCGGCCGGTTCAGCGGGCGCGGCCGGCTCAGCGGGCGCGGCCGGCTCGGTGGGCGCGGGCTCGGCCGGCAAGCCGCGGCGGGCTCGCGGGGAGCAGACGCGGCAGCTGATCCTCGAGACGGCGCTGCGGCTCTTTCGCGAACGGGGCTATGCCGAGACGACCATGCGAGCGATCGCTAAGGAGGCCGGGGTCGCGGTCGGGAACGCGTACTACTACTTCGACTCCAAGGAACACCTGATCCAGGGGTTCTACGACCGCAACCAGGCGGCGCACCGGACGGCGTCGGAGGCGGTGCTGGCCGGCGAAAAGGACTTCGCGGCCCGGCTGCGCGGGGTGCTGCACGCGGGCATCGATGTGAACGAGCCGTACCACTCGTTCGCGGCGACCTTCTTCAAGAGCGCGGCCGAGCCGTCGTCGCCGCTGAGCCCGTTCTCTCGCGAATCGTCGCCGGCCCGGGACGCGTCGATCGCGATCTTCCGCGACGTGATCGAGGGCTCGTCCGCCAAGCTCGACCCCGAGCTGCGCAAGGAACTGCCGGAACTGCTCTGGCTCGGCTGGATGGGCGTCATTCTCTTCTGGGTGTACGACAAATCGCCCGACCAGCGGCGGACCAGGCGCCTGATCGACGGCGCGGTGCCGCTGATCGACCGCTTGGTGGCGCTCTCCCGGTTGCGGGTGCTGCGACCCGCCCTGCGCCAGATCCTGGGCCTGATCGACAGCATCCGCCGGGACGATGATCACACACGGTAAGACCCGGCCGTCATCACCCTGCGTAACCCTGAAGCGGAATAAATACGCCTCTACCCAATACTTTCCGGATTTGTCGCCTATGTTGGGCTAGCCGAACGGCCATTTTGCCCACTCAGAGCTTCCGGCCCCGCTTTGCAGGCACGTAGCGTTATGTCCGCAGGTGGGTCTGGGGATGTTGCGAGGACTCGGACTTCGGGACCAGTCCGAGTCCTCGCGACGCTAGACGGTGAGCCGGGCGCGGGCGATTTCGGGAGCAATCCCCCGCGACCGGCTCACGCCGTTTCCGCCCTCCAGCGCTCCGCGCCTAGTGCCACAGCTCTGCTTACCTCGACGCGCCACCGCCCGCCAGAACATCGCGGTGCGCCACCTCAGGGTCGGCGCGCGAGAGCTACACCTCCGAGCCGACGCCCGAGTGCCACAGCTCTGCTTACCTCGACGCGCCACCGCCCGCCAGAACACCGCGCAGCGCGCCCACCTCCGGGGCGGGCGCCGCGAGAGCCACAGCTCTGCTTACCTCGGCGCGCCACCGGCCGCCGGAACACCGCGGCGCGCCACCTCAGGGCCGGCGCGCGAGAACCACACCTCCGCGCAGGCGCGCGAGAGCCACAGCTCTGCTTACCTCGGCGCGCCGGGGATGTGGGCTGGGCGGAAGTTGCGCAGGCGGAGGCTGTTCAGGACCACGAAGATCGAGCTCAGGGCCATCGCGGCGCCGGCGATCATTGGGTTCAGCAAGCCGGCGGCGGCCAAGGGCAGGGCGGCCACGTTGTAGGCGAAGGCCCAGAACAGGTTGCTCCGGATGATCGTGAGGGTGCGGCGGGACAGGCGCACCGCGTCCACCGCGGCGGTCAGGTCGTCGCGCACCAAAGTCAGATCCGAGGCCTGGATCGCCACGTCGGTGCCGGCGCCCATGGCCAGGCCCAGGTCGGCCTGGGCGAGGGCGGCGGCGTCGTTCACGCCGTCGCCGACCATGGCTACCGAGCGGCCCTCTCGCTGGAGGCGCTTGACCACGTCGACCTTGCCGGCCGGGAGGACGCCCGCGAAGACCTGGGTGATGCCGGTTTCGGCGGCTACGGCCTCGGCCACCGGCTGGGCGTCGCCAGTGACGAGCATCGGCTCGAGGCCCAGACGCTTGAGCTCGGCTATCGCGGCGCGGCTGGTCGGGCGTACGGCGTCGGCCAGAGCCATCCATCCGCGCACCCGGTCGTCGACGCGGACCTCGACCCACGTCGCCGCCTGTCGATGGTCCTGGGGCGCGCCCGCGCCGACCTCGACCCGGACGCCCTCGACCCGGCCCCGGACGCCCACCCCGGCCGTCGCCTGGAAGTCGGTGACCGGCGGCAGGTCGCCGCGCTCGCGGGCGGCGGCGGTGATCGCGCGGCCCAGGGGATGCTCGGAGGCCGCCTCCACGGCGCCGGCCAGACGGAGGAGATCGTCCGCGGGCCCGGGCGCCACGCGAAGGTCAACCGTGGCGCCCGCACGGTCGGAAGCGAGGACCACGTCGATCACCGACATGCGGCCGGTGGTTACCGTGCCCGTTTTGTCCAAAACAATCGTGTCGGCCCGGCGGGTGGACTCGAGCGCCTCCACCCCGCGGATCAGGATGCCCAGCTGGGCGCCGCGCCCGGTGCCCACCAGCAACGCCGTCGGGGTGGCCAGGCCCAGCGCGCACGGGCAGGCGATGATCAGGACGGCCACGGCCGCGGTGAACGCCGTCGTCGCGCCGTGGCCGGTGCCGAGCCAGAAGCCGAGGGTGGCCACGGCCAGGGCGATCACCACCGGGACGAAGACGGCCGCGATGCGGTCGGCCAGGCGCTGGACCGCGGCCTTGCCGTTCTGCGCCTCCTCGACCAGGCGGGCCATCTGCGCCAGTTGCGTGTCGGCGCCGACCCGGGTGGCCCGGATCGTCAGGCGACCGCCCGCGTTCACCGTCGCGCCGGTCACCTGGTCGCCGGGGTGCACCTCGACCGGCACCGACTCGCCGGTGAGCAGGCTCTGGTCGAGCGCCGAGACGCCCTCGACCACCTCGCCGTCGGTGGCCAGCTTCTCGCCCGGGCGTACCAGGAAAAGATCGCCCACCTTGAGGTCCGCCGCCGCGATCGCCCGCTCCCGGCCGTCCCGCAGGACGGTGACCGACTTCGCGCCGAGCGAGAGCAGCGACCGCAACGCGTCGCCCGCCCGCCGCTTGGCGCGCGCCTCCAGATAGCGCCCGGCCAGCAGGAACGTCGTCACCCCGGCGGCCGCCTCGAGGTAGATGGCGTCGCCGTCGCGGGCGGTCAGCGAGAACGGGTGCGTCATGCCGGGCATGCCGGCATCGCCGAGGAAGAGCGCCCACAGCGACCAGCCGAAGGCGGCGAGCGTGCCGAGGGAGACCAGCGTGTCCATGGTCGCGGCGCCGTGCCGCAGGTTGACGAACGCGGCCCGGTGGAACGGCCACCCGCCGTAGACGACGACCGGCGCGGCGAGGGTCAGCGACAGCCACTGCCAGTACGTGAACTGCCAGGCCGGCACCATCGCGAGCACGATCACCGGCAGGCTGAGCGCGGCCGAGATCAGCAGCCGGTCCCGAAGTGGGTCACGCGCGGGGGGAGCAACCAAAGGCGCCTGAAAGAAGGCCTTATATCCGGTTTTCTCGACAACGGCGATCAGGTCGCCGGCCGTGACCGAAGCCGGCACCGTGGCACGCGCCTTCTCGGTGGCGTAGTTGACGGTAGCGACCACACCGTCGAGCCGGTTCAGCTTCTTCTCGATGCGGCTCGCACACGACGCGCACGTCATGCCGCCGATCTCCAGCTCGATAACCCGCTCCACGCCTCCACCATATACCCCTTGGGGGTACCACGGCGGAGGCGTGGATCACGGCCCGGCTATGAGCTGGCCGACGAGGTCTTGACCAGCGTGCGGATCTGCCGGAGCAGCACCGACAACGCCGCCAGCTCGGCCGGCGTGTCGTCGACGTTGCCCATCGCGTTCGACGCCCGCGCGATCGATGCCGCGTTGACGTGCTCCCACTGCGAGACCCGGTCCTCCGCGGAGGAGGTCGCCGACGTCGACTCCAGCACCTCGACCGTCAACGCCGCCAGCGCCGCGTACAGGTCGTACCGCAACGCCATCCGGGCCAGCGTCTGCCACCGGTCGCCGCGCGGCAGCTTCGAGATGTGCGAGAGCAGCTGGTCGATCTGGAAGCGCTCGGACAGCACGAAGTAGACCCGGGCCACCTCGATCGCGTCGCGGCCGGTCAGCGCGCTGGCGGTCAGCACGTCGAGCAGGCCGAAACCGTAGTTCGCCCAGGTCACGCGCTCGGCCTGGTCGAGCGGCACACCCTTGTCGACCAGCGTCGCCACGTGCTCGTCCATCGACCGGCGCTCGATGCCGACCAGCACCGACGGCAGCTGGGGCAGCAGATCGCGCACGCCCGACTTGAGCTTGGTGATCTCACCGGCCACGTCGAGCGGCGAGCGCCGGGTGCTCACCAGCCAGCGGACCGCCCGGTCGAGCAGCCGCCGCGACTCGAGGAAGACCAGGGTCTGCGCCGGCGTCGGGACCTGGTTGTCGAGCGCCTCGGCGGCCGCCCAGATCTCCGGCAGCCCGTAGGCCTCACGGACCACCACGTACGCCCGCATGACGTCGGCGGCCGATGCCCCGCTCTCCTCCATCGCCCGGAAGACGAACGACGTGCCGCCGCGGTTGACCACCTCGTTGACCAGCGCCGTCGAGATGATCTCGCGACGCAGGCGGTGACCGGCCATCCGCGAGGCGAAGCGCTCGCGCAGCGGTGTCGGGAAGTACCGCGCGAGCACGCCGTTGGTCCAGGGCTCGTCGACCAGCTCGTCGGCGAGCACCTCGCGCTCGAGCGAGATCTTCACGTACGCGAGCAGGACCGCGAACTCCGGCGCCGTGAGCCCCTCGCCGTTCTCGTAGCGCGCGGCCAGGTCGGCGTCGGTGGGCAGCGCCTCCAGCTCGCGGTTGAGCTGCCCGGCCTCCTCCAGCGAGGTCAGCATCCGGCGGTGCACGGGCAGCAGCGAGTGGGCCTGGGCCCGGGCGTTGCCCAGCGCCGACGCCTGCTCGTAGTTGTCCCGCAGCACCAGGGCCGCGACCTCGTCGGTCATCTGCGCGAGCAGCGTGTCCCGGTCGGGGACGCTCAGCTCCCCGTCGGTGACCGCGCCGCCGAGCAGGATCTTGATGTTGACCTCGTGGTCGGAGCAGTCGACGCCGGCCGTGTTGTCGATGAAGTCGGTGTAGATCCGGCCGCCGGCGCGGGCGAACTCGATGCGCCCGCGCTGGGTGAGCCCGAGGTTGCCGCCCTCGCCGACGACCTTGACCCGCAGCTGCGACCCGTTGATCCGGATCGCGTCGTTGGTCTTGTCGCCGACGTCGGCGTGCGTCTCGGACATCGCCTTCACGTAGGTGCCGATGCCGCCGTTGAACAGCAGGTCGACCGGCGCCCGCAGGATCGCCTTCATCAGCTCGGCCGGGCTGACCGAGGTCGCGTCGCCGAGATTGAGCGCGGCCCGCACTTCCGGCGAAATCGGGATCGATTTGGCCGTACGCGAAAAAACGCCACCGCCCTTGCTGATCAGCTCCGCCGAATAGTCCGCCCACGACGAACGGGGGAGATCGAACAGTCGTCGCCGCTCGGCGAACGACGTAGCGGCGTCCGGCGAGGGGTCGAGGAAGATGTGCCGGTGGTCAAACGCGGCGATAAGTCGGATATGTTCCGATAAAAGCATCCCGTTGCCGAAGACGTCGCCCGACATGTCACCGACGCCCACCACCGTGAAGTCCTCGGTCTGGGTGTCGACGCCGAGGTCGCGGAAGTGCTTCTTGACCGACTCCCAGGCGCCACGCGCGGTGATGCCCATCTTCTTGTGGTCGTACCCGGCCGAGCCCCCGCTCGCGAACGCGTCGCCGAGCCAGAAGTCCTTGCCGACCGAGATCGCGTTGGCGATGTCGGAGAACGTGGCCGTGCCCTTGTCCGCCGCGACCACCAGGTAGGGGTCGTCGCCGTCGTGCCGGACCACGTCCCGCGGCGGGATGATCTTGCCGCTGTGGATGTTGTCGGTGACGTCGAGCAGGGCGGTGATGAACCGCTTGTAGCACTCGACGGCCTCGTCCCGGTCGCCCGGCTTCTGCTTCAGGACGAACCCGCCCTTGGCGCCCACCGGCACGATTACCGCGTTCTTCACCATCTGGGCCTTGACCAGGCCGAGCACCTCGGTGCGGAAGTCCTCGCGCCGGTCGGACCAGCGCAGGCCGCCGCGGGCCACGGCGCCGAACCGCAGGTGCACGCCCTCGAACCGCGGCGAGTACACGAAGATCTCGTACTTCGGGCGGGGCTCGGGCAGGTCGGGGATGGCCTTGGGGTCGAGCTTGAAGGCGACGTACGACTTCGGGCGGCCGTCCGGGCCACGCTGGAAGAAGCTGGTGCGCAGCGTGGCCTGCACCAGGGTCAGGTACGACCGCAGGATCCGGTCCTGGTCGAGGCTGTCGACGCCGTCGAGCAGCTCCGTGACCCGCTCGACGATCTCGTCGGCCAGCCGCGAGCGCTCGCCCTCGCCGGCCTCCAGCCGCGGCGAGAAACGCGTCTCGAACAGCGTGACCAGCAGGCGGGCGATCTCCGGGTAGGCGATGAAGGTCGACTCGATGTAGCGCTGGGAGAAGACGCTGCCGGCTTGGCGCTGATATTTCGCGTACGCCCGGAGCACCACCACCTGGCGCCAGGTGAGCCCGGCCCGGAGCACCAGCTCGTTGAAGCCGTCCACCTCGGCCTCGCCCCGCCAGGCGGCCGCGAACGCGTTCTCCACCTGGGGACGGACCTCGGCCAGTTCCCGGTGCGCGGCCGGCGGGCGCAGGCCGAAGTCGTAGAGATAGATCGTGCCGTCGGAGCGGCGGATCTCGTACGGCCGCTCATCCACCACCTGCACGCCGAGCGAGTGCAGCACCGGAAGCACCGCCGAGAGCATCATCGGCTCCCCGTAGCGGTAGACCTTGAACCGTACGTCGTGATCGTCGGGCTCGGGCTCGCCGCTCTTGCCCGGCCGCCGCTTGCGGTAGAGGTGCATCTCGAGCTGGCCCTCTTCCTCCAAGAGCTCGAGCTTCGCGAGATCCTGCATTCCCTCGTACGGCGTGTGGCCGTCCTTGTAGCTGTCCGGATACGCCGCCGCGTAGCGCGCGAACAGCTGGCGGGCCGGCTCCTCGCCCAGCTTGCGCTCGAGCACCAGGGAGAAGTCGTCGTCCCACATGCGGGTGGCGTCGGCGAGCATCTCGGCCAGCGCGTTCGGGTCGACCTGGCCCGGCGGGTCGGCCGGGTCGGTGCGCACGATGAAGTGGATGCGGGCCAGCATCCGCTCGGTGACCCGGGTCGTGTAGTCGACGCCGATGCCGTTCAGCTCGCGCAGCAGGATCTCCTGCATCCGCAGCCGGTTGCCGGTGGTGAACCGGTCGCGCGGCATGTAGATGAGGCACGAGATGAACCGGCCGTAGCCGTCCCGGCGCAGGAAGAGCCGCAGCTGGCGACGTCCGGCCATCCGCAGGACGCCGATCACCGCCTCGTACAGGTCATCGGTCTTGATCTGGAAGAGCTCGTCGCGCGGATAGGTCTCCAGGATCTGGAGCAGGTCTTTCCCGGAGTGGCCGCGCGGGGACAGGCCGGAGCGGTCGAGCACCTCCATCACCTTGCGCTTGACCACCGGCAGCTCGCGCACGCTGGTGCGGTAGGCCGACGACGAGAACAGGCCCAGGAAGCGCCGCTCGCCGATCACCTCACCGTGATCGTCGAAGGTCTTCACCCCGATGTAGTCGAGGTACGCCGAGCGGTGCACGGTCGCCCGCGAGTTGGCCTTGGTGATCACCAGCAGGCGCTTCTCGAGAGCCCGCTTGTACGCCTCGGGAGTCATCGTCGAGAGGGCGCGCGGGTTCGAGTCGCCGCGCAGAATGCCCAGGCCGGTGCCCGGCACCGCGGTGAGCGTGTCGCCGTCGAGGCGGTACTCGCGGTAGCCGAGGAACGTGAAGTGGTCGTGGGACAGCCACTTGAGCAGCTCGGTCGTGTCCGTGACGTCTTTGTCCGGCACCGGCAGCTTGGTCTCGGAGCCACGCGCGGAGGCCAGCTCGTCGGCGATCACCACGGCCCGCTGGCGCATGCGCGGCCAGTCCTCGACCGCGTCGCGCACGTCGGTCAGCACCCGGCGGACCTCGTTGTGCAGCTGCTCGCGGGCCTCCTCGCGGCGGACCGGGTCGATCTCGATCCGGATCCAGCTCTCCACCAGGTCGCCGTCGATCGCGTCGTCCGGCTCGACGTCGGCGGCGAGGTCGGCCAGCGCGCCCAGCGGCTCGCGCCGGACCACGATCAGCGGGTGGACCAGCAGGTGCACCTGGAGCTGGTGGGCGGTGAGCAGGGCGATCACCGAGTCGACCAGGAACGGCATGTCGTCGGTGACGATCTGCACGACGGTATGGCACTGGGAGCCGATCGGCGGCGTTATCGCCAGCTTCAGCTCGCCCGGCAACCGGACGGCGGCCAGCTCGCGATGCGCGACCGCGGCGTCGTACATCTCCTGTGCGGTGAAACCGACCAGTTCCTCGTCCGGCGCGAACCGCCAGAAGCGGCTGACCAGCGACGCGGTCGCGTGGTCGGCGCCGGCCACCTCGACGGCCTGCGCCACCAGGCGCTCGCCGTTCGGCAGTGGCTCGTCGAGCTCACCATCGTCGGACGCTCCGAGCCGGCCCGTGAGGGCGAGCCCGGGGCCCTGAGATAAGTCCAGCTCAGGATCGGTGGTCGGGTCGGATTCCGACGTCGGCTCGTCGGCGACAGCCATGGCTTGGTGCTCCCCTCACCCACGACACTGTGGGTTCGAACTTGTCGCCCACAGCGTAGAACGGGCCGGGCATCCCGGATCACACCCGTGGTGGGATCGGTCCGATCCACGGCAAATTTGCGGTACGTCACCCCTACCGGGTCCACGGAACGGGCGCGACTTTATTACCGTTCCGTAGCATCGCTTCCGGTGTACCCGGGAAAGGGGAGCTCATGCGTGACCGTCGTGACTCGACGCGCTGGCGCGCGGCCACCTTCGTGGCCACGTTGACGCTGGTCGCCGGCGGCCTGGTGGCCTGTTCCAAGGATGGGCCGGACGGCACGGTCAAGGACTTTCTGGCGGGCTGGCGCAGCGGCGACCTGAGCGCGGTCGGGTTCGTCAGCGCCGACGGCGGCAAGGTCTCGGCCAACGACGTGGTGGAGCAGTTGCACGCGCTCTCCGGTGACCTGGCCAAGCAGTCGCTGGTGTTGACCACGGTCGGCGACCCGAAGGTGACCGGGGACATCGCCTCCAGCACGATCAAGCTGGACTGGACGCTGCCCGGGGGCGCGCCCTGGTCGTACAACAGCACCGTCCGCCTCACCAAGCAGAAGAGCGACGGGTGGCGGGTGATCTGGGAGCCGGCGATCGTGCAGAGCGAGCTGGCCGCCGGCGACAAGCTGGGCGTCCGCCGGCTCGCGACCAAGCGCGCGGCCATTGAGGACGCGTCCGGGGAGGCGATCGTGACGCCGCGGCCGGTGGTCACCGTCGGGATCAGCCCGCAGAAGATCAAAAACTTGGCACAGTTGCAGAAGGACCTGGCCGCGGCGTTCAAGAAGATCAAGATTGACGTCGACATGTCCAACCTTGCCGATCGCGTGAAGAACGCCGACGAGGGCGCGTTCATCGACCTGGTCACGCTGCGCCGGCCGGACTACGACAAGATCCGGGACACCGTACGGCCGCTGGCCGGCACCGTGTTCCGCGAGGAGAACCGCAGCCTCGCACCCACCCGCGCCTTCGCCCGGGCCCTGCTCGGGACGGCCGACGAGGCGACCCGCGAGGACATCGACGCCAACCCCGAGGCGGTCGCGCAGGGTGACGTCGTCGGGCACGGCGGTCTCCAGCAGCGGTACGACACGACGCTGCGCGGCACGGCCGGGGTCTCGGTGGTGATCGCCCGCGAGGCCGCGGACGGCACGGTCAGCGACGCGCAGCTCTACAGCACCAAGCCGGTCGACGGGAAACCGATCAAGGTCACCCTCGACACCAAGGTGCAGAACGCCGCCGACGCCGCCCTGGCGACCCAGAAGCAGCCCAGCTCGCTCATCGCCATCAAGGTGAGCGACGGGTCGATCCTCGCGGTCGCCAACGGCCCCGACGGCGGCACGGTCGACACGGCGCTCACCGGCCAGGTCCCGCCCGGATCGACATTCAAAACCGTTTCCGCGTACGGGTTGTTGCAGCAGAAAGCCGTCACGGCGGCGACCCCGGTCGACTGCCCCGCGACCGCGACCGTGGACGGGCGGGAGTTCAAGAACTCGGGCGGCGAGGAGTTCGGGAAGGTCCCGTTCCACGTCGACTACTCGAAGTCGTGCAACACGGCGTTCGTCGGGCTCTCGTCGAAGCTGGGCGCCGACGGCCTGCACAGCGCGGCCTCGGCGCTCGGTCTCGGCGGCCAGTGGGACATGGGCATCGAGTCGTTCAGCGGCAAGGTCTCGCCCGCCGACACCCCGACCGAGCTCGCCGCCGCGACCTTCGGCCAGGGCGCGACGGCGGTCAGCCCGGTCGCGATGGCGAGCGTGGCGGCGGCGGTGGCCCGCGGCCAGTTCAAGCAGCCCAAGCTGGTGATCGATCCGGCGCCCGCGAAGCCCGCGGCGGACGGCGCCAAGCTGGACGGCGGCGCCGTGACGGCGTTGCGGTCGATGATGCGCGAGGTGGTGACGAGCGGCACCGGCACGGCGCTGCGCACCGTCAAGGGCGCCCCCGTCTACGGCAAGACGGGCACGGCCGAGTTCGACGAGAAGTCGAAGGACACGCACTCGTGGTTCATCGGCTACCAGGGCGACGTGGCGTTCGCCGTGATGGTCCAGAAGGGCGGCGCCGGCGCCGACGCCGCGGTCCCGTTGGTGGCGAAGTTCCTGAACGCCCTGAACTGACCCGTTAGACGACGTCGGCCGGCGAGCCCGACCCGACGTCGAAGGCCGGCCGCTGCACGGGAAGCGTGAACCCGTCGGCGGCCGGCAGCTCTTCGGCCGGGCGCGGTCGCAGCATGCCGGGGCGGGTCGCGGGCAGGGGTTCCGAGTCGAGCAGGGGGTTCTGCCCCAGCGGCCGGGACGCCAGGCGGGCCGGCTTCTCGCGCTCGACCACGGCCTTGGGCTCGGCTACGGCTTCGGGTTCCACGACCGCTTCCGGCTCCGGAGCGGTTTCGGCTTCCGGCTCGACGATCGCTTCTGGCTCGGCTTCCGGCTCCGCTTCGAGGCCGGTTGCCGCCTTGATCTCGTCGGCCGGCTCGGGCTCGTCGGCCAGTTCGGGCTCGTCGGCCGCCTCGGGCTCGTCGGCCGGCTCAGGCTCGTCGGCCAGCTCAGGCTCGTCGGCCAGCTCAGGCTCGTCGGCCAGCTCAGGCTCGTCGGTCACCTCAGGCTCGTCGGCCAGCTCAGGCTCGTCGGCCGCGACCGCGGCGGCGGCGTGCGCGGGCCTCGGGGTGGTGCTCAGGTCGGCCCGGGCGGCGATCAGATCGGGCCGGGGCACGACCCGCCGGGCGACCGCCAGCCCCGCGGCCACCGTCGTGGTGATCTCGGCGGCGTACTCGCCCTCGGGGTCGTAGTCGGGATCGAAAACGGTGATCTCGACGCCCAGGCAGTGCGGCGACTCGACCAGGCCGGCCAGCAGCAGCTCGAGCTCGGGGAACGCGATCCCGCCCGGCGAGGGGGCGTCCACCGCGGGCATCACGGCCGGGTCGAGGACGTCGACGTCCACGTGCACCCAGTAGCCGGCGCAGTCGACCAGCTGGTCCCGGGCCCACTGGGCGGTGCGGGCGGCGCCCTCGGCCCGCAGCGCCGGGACCGGGCGGGTCACGATGCCGGCCGCCTGGAGATCGAGCCGGTACTCGTCCTGGGCGCGGATGCCGAGCACCACCACGTCGATGTCGCGGAAGTACGGCCGGCGGCCCTCGATCGACGCCAGGTCGGCCTGGCCGCGGCCGGTGACCAGCGCCAGGTCCTCGCCGGCGGCCGCGCCCACGTACGACGCGTTGCCGGGGTGGCGGAAGTCGGAGTGGCCGTCGACGAAGACCAGGCCGATGCGGCCGCCGACGGCCTCGCCCAGGCGGTGCATGGCCAGACCCGAGCCGAGCAGGATCGAGCAGTCGCCGCCGAGGATGACCGGGAACTCGCCGGCGTCGAGGATGCCGCCGATGCGGTCGGCCAGCCGGCGCGAGTAGGCCGCGATCTGGGCCGCGTGCGCCACGCCGTCGCCGGGTCGCCACTCGCCGGCGTCGTAGCGCGGCGGCGTCAGACAGCCGGCGTCGCGGGCGCCGAGCTGGGTGAGCAGGCCGTGGTCACGGAGGGCTCCGGGCGCCTTGGCGCAGCCGGGCACCGACGTCGCGGTCGGCGGACGCAGACCGAGGTTGGACGGTGCGTCGAGGACTGCGATCCGGCGCACGGAGCCTCCCGCCTAGAAGAGCGCGCTGGCCAGCGCTCGGCGCGCCCCGGCGACCGCGGGATCGTCCGGGCCGGCCACGCTGAACAGTGACAGCAGATGCTTGCGTACGGCGTCTCGGTCGTCGCCCGCGGTGCGCTTGACCAGCACGACCAGCCGGTCGTACGCCAGGTCGGCCTGCCCGGAGAGCACCTCGACGTCGGCCGCCAGCAGCTGGGCCTCGATGTCGTCGGGGTCGGCCGCGGCCTTGGCCAGCGCGGCGGCCGGGTCGGCCCCGCTCACCCGGCGGTAGAGCGAGACCTGGGCCAGGCCGGACTCGGCGGCCGCGTCGGTGGGCGCCTCGGCGAGGATCTTCTTGTACGCCTGCTCGGCCGCGTCGAGGTCACCGACCATCAGCGCGTCGTCGGCCGCGTCGAGCCGCGGGTCGGCGGCCGCCTCGACCTCGATGCCACCGGCCTTGAGCACCGCGTCCACGTACTGCTTCACCTGGTGCTCGGGGAGAACGCCGGTGAAGCCCTCGACGAGCTGCCCGCCCACGACCGCGACCACCATCGGGATGCCCTGCACGCGCAGCGCCTGAGCCAGCCGCGGGTTCGCGTCCACATCGACCTTGCCGAGCACCCAGGAGCCGCCGCCGGCCTGCGCGAGCCGCTCGAGCACGGGCGAGAGCTGCTTGCACGGCTCGCACCAGTCGGCCCAGAAGTCGAGGATGACCGGCGTGCTCAGGGAACGCTCGAGGACGGCCGACTGGAAGTTGGCCTCGTTGACTTCGATGATGGTCTCGGGCCCGCCGCTGCCCGGGAAGCCCGCGGGCGCGCCGTCAGCGGGCGCGGCCGGCGAGGCAGCCGGACGGGTCGGCGCCGCCGAGGATGCGGGGGCCGGGGAGCGCAGCGCGCTGAGATCGACCGCGCCGCGGGTGTAGATCGACGGAGTGGTCCGTGGGTCGCTCATGGTTACCTAGTCTCGCACGCTGACAAGGCGGTTCGCCGTGCCGCGGGGCGGCCGATATCGGACGTCACAACCGCACGTCACCCAGATACTCGACGCCGTCGCCCGCTTGCGCAAGATCCCGGGCGGACCGCGCGTGCCAGATCACCGGCCGCGTTGTGGACAGCTCCGGAAAATTGTCGTAGGCGGCCCCTAAAGTCACCCCACCCACTGAACGGGGTGGGGTGGCGACGGCGGGGTGGGGTGGCGACGGCGGGCGGGGGGCGACGGCGGGCGGGGGGCGACGGCGCGGTGGGGTGGCGACGGCGAGGGGCGACGGCGCAGAGGGGTGACGGCGGGCGACGGCGCAGAGGGGTGACGGCGTGCGGCGGCGAACGGCGCAAACAGGCTAGAACCGGGCAGGCTCCCGATAGATCCCCCACTCGCCCTTCAGCGCGCCGCAGATTTCGCCCAAGGTCGCTTCCGCGCGGGCGGCTTCGAGCATGGCGGGGATCATGTTCTCGTCGGTGCGGGCCACGGCCACCAGCTGATCGAGAGCGGCTTTCACCCGTACGGAATCCCGGGCAGCCCGCCGATCGCCCAGCTCGCGCTTCTGCACCAGCTCGACCTCGTGGGAGACCCGGAGGATCTCCAGATCCTTCGTGACCGTGCCGGTGTGCGCGTTGACGCCGACGATCCGCTTCTCGTCCTTCTCCAGCGCCTGCTGGTAGACGAACGCCGCCTCGGCGATGTTCGCGGTGAACCAGCCGTCCTCGATGCCGCGCAGGATGCCCGACGTGATGCTGCCGTCGGTGCCCAGCTCGCGGATGCGGGCGAAGATCTCCTCGGCCTCGGCCTCGATGCGGTCGGTGAGCGCCTCGAGGTACCAGGAGCCGCCGAGCGGGTCGGCCACGTTGACCACCCCGGTCTCCTCCATCAGCACCTGCTGGGTGCGCAGGGCGATCTCGGCCGACTCGTCGGTGGGCAGCGCGAGCGTCTCGTCGAGGGCGTTGGTGTGCAGCGAGTTCGTGCCGCCGAGCACCGCGGCCAGCGCCTCGACCGCCGTGCGCACCACGTTGTTGACCGGCTGCTGGGCGGTCAACGAGACGCCGGCGGTCTGCGTGTGGAACTTCAGCCACAACGCCTTCTCGCTGGTGGCGCCGTAGTCGTCGCGCAGGTGCCGGGCCCAGATGCGGCGCGCCGCCCGGAACTTGGCGATCTCCTCGAAGAAGTCGATGTGCGCGTCGAAGAAGAACGAGAGGCCGGGCGCGAACTGGTTGACGTCGAGCCCGCGGCTGAGCCCGAGCTCGACGTAGCCGAAGCCGTCGGCCAGCGTGTACGCCAGCTCCTGCGCGGCGGTCGAGCCGGCCTCGCGGATGTGGTAGCCGCTGACCGACAGCGGCTTGTAGCGCGGGATCGACGAGGCGCAGTACTCCATCAGGTCGCCGATCAGGCGCAGGTGCGGCTCGGGCGCGAAGAGCCACTCCTTCTGCGCGATGTACTCCTTGAAGATGTCGGTCTGCAGCGTCCCGTCGAGGCGGGACAGGTCGGCGCCCTGCCGCTCGGCCGCCACCAGGTACATGCAGAAGACCGGAACGGCCGGCCCCGAGATCGTCATGCTGGTCGTGACGGCCTGCAGGTCGATGCCGCCGAACAGCACGTCCATGTCGGCGGCCGAGTCGATCGCGACGCCGCAGTGGCCCACCTCGCCCAGCGACTGCGGCTCGTCGGAGTCGCGGCCCATCAGCGTCGGCATGTCGAAGGCGACGCTCAGCCCGCCGCCGCCGGCCGCCAGGATCATCTTGTAGCGCTCGTTGGTCTGCTGCGCGTTGCCGAACCCCGCGAACTGGCGGATGGTCCAGGTGCGTCCGCGATAACCGGTCGGATAGAGACCACGGGTGTACGGGAACTCGCCCGGCCACCCGATGCGATCGAATCCCGGGTAGGCGACGCCGTCGGGTGGCCCGTAGACCGGGTCGACGGTCGCTCCGGAGAGCGTGGTGAAGTCGGCCTCCCGCTTGCGAGAGGCGTCGTAGCGCCGTTGCCAGCGCTCCCGGCCGGCGGCGATGTCGGCAGCATCCATGCGGCCCATCGTACGGGTTTCCTGAACGATCCCTAAGGCCTCTCGTCACACCCGATGGTCGAGAATCCAGGCCTGCGGATTTCCCTTGCGGTAGGCGAGCTTGAGAAACGCCGGGAACATCGCGTCGCGGATGGCGGCGCCGACCGGGCCGGCCGTCTTGCCGCTGCCGTTGCGGCGACCCTGGGCGACCACCTTCTCGACCCGGGAACGGCGAGTTTGCTCGTACGCGTCGAGCGCCGTCGCGATGTCGTCGGAGGCGGCCAGGCAACGACCCAGCACCACCGCGTCCTCGATGGCCATCGACGCGCCCTGGCCCGCGGACGGCGCGACCGCGTGCGCGGCGTCGCCGGCCAGCACCACCCGGTCGGAGTGCCACACCGGCACCCGGCGCAGGTCATCGGTGTTCCACGGGCCGATCGCCACGTCGGTGGCCCGGATGATGGCGGCCGCGGGCAGGTCGTCGCCCTCGAACAGGCCGATCAGGTGGGCCCGCCAGGACTCGGGCGTGTAGTCGCCGGAGCGCGCCGGGCGCTCGCTCGGCGGGTTGGCGAACCACCAGACCCGGCCGTCGGGCGCGACCGCCCAGCCGAAGAAGGACTTGCGGCCGAAGGCCATGTGCATGAGGCCGGGCGTGCGGTCGAGGTCGGCGTCGACCGGGCGGTCGGTGAATCCACCGGTGTTGAGCAGGCCCAGGTACGTCGGCTCGGGCCCGCCCGGATTGAGCAGCTCCCGGGTCCGGGAGCGCAGGCCGTCGGCGCCCACGAGCAGTTCGCCTTCGGCGGTGGTGCCGTCGGCGAAGCTCGCCGCCACCACGCCCGCGGAAAGTGAGGCGTAGCCGGTCAGGCGCTTGCCGTACTCGATCGGGATGCCACGCGCGGCGACGGCCGCGCGCAGGGAGTTGTAGAGATCGGCCCGCCGGATCGTGGTGGTGACGGTGCCGTCGGCGGTCGGGCCACCGAGCGGCAGCACGGCCAGCCGGCGGCCCGCGCCGTTGGACATGGCCAGTTGCGGGGTGGGGAAGCCGGCCGCCAGCACGCGGGCCGGGTCGAGGTCGAGGGCGCGCAGCGCGGTCAGGCCGTTGACGGCGACGGTCACGAAGGCGCCGCGGACGTCGTCCTCCCCCTCGGCGCGGGTCTCGAACAGGCGCGGCGCCAGGCCGGCGCGGTGCAGGGCGATGGCGGCGACGGCGCCGGCGATCCCGCCGCCGGCCACGAGTGCAGTCTTAGTCATAAGCTGACTATGCATACTATGACTATGCTTCGTCAAGCCCGTAAGCTGATCACATGGGAGAACCGCGCCGATCGACGCTGACGATGGTGTTGCTGGCGCTGCTGACCGAGGCGCCCATGCACCCGTACCGGATGCAGCAGGTGATCAAGGAGCGGGGACAGGACCAGCTCGTCAACGTGGCCCAGCGCAACAGCGTCTACCAGGCGCTCGACCGCCTGGTGCGGGACGGCCTGGCCCGGCCCACCGCGACCACGCGGGAGGCGGGCCGGCCGGAGCGGACGGTCTACGAGATCACCGGCGAGGGCGCCGCGACGTTCCGCCGCTGGCTCACCGACATGCTGCCGGCGCCGGCGCGCGAGTTCCCCGAGTTCCCGGTCGCGCTGGCGTTCCTCGCCCCGCTCGCGCCGGCCGAGGTGCAGGGGCTGCTCGAGACCCGGATCGAGGCCCAGGAGGCGCGGGTGCGAGCGATCCGGGAGCAGGCGCCGCCGGGCATGCCGCGGCTGTTCCTCATCGAGGACGAGTATCGGGCGGCCATGCTCACGGCCGAGATCGCCTGGCTGCGCGGGGTGGTGGACGACCTCGAGGCGGGCCGGCTCACCTGGGACCTGGAGCTGATCCAGCGGACGCTGGCCGCGTTTACAGGCCCTTGATCAGCTCGTCGGCGGCGGCGTAGGGGTCGAGCTCCCCGGCCGCCACCGCGGCGGCGAGCGCGCTCAGCGCCGTACCGTCGCGGAGGTTTCCGATCCGGGCCCGCAGCGTGCCGAGCGCGATCGCCTCGACCTCCACCGCCGCCCGCCGTTCGCGGCGGTCCTGGAGATTTCCGCTGGACTCGAGCCAGCCGCGGTGCTTCCCGATCGCCGCCAGCACCTCGTCGATGCCCTCGCCGCGCACCGCCGTGGCCCGCACGACCAGCGGCCGCCAGTCCCCCGGCGCGCGCTCGCCGAGCCCGAGCATCCCCTGGATGTCGCGGTAGGTGGCGTCGGCGCCGGGCCGGTCGGCCTTGTTGATCACGAAGACGTCGGCGATCTCGAGCACGCCGGCCTTGACCGCCTGGATCGCGTCGCCCATGCCGGGCGCGAGCAGGACCAGCGTCGTGTCGGCGAGCGAGGCGATCTCCACCTCGGCCTGGCCGACCCCGACGGTCTCGACCAGGATCACCTCGCAGCCGGCGCCTTCCAGCACGCGTACGGCCTGGGGAGTGGCCGCCGCCAGACCGCCCAGCTGGCCCCGGCTCGACATCGACCGGATGTAGACGCCGGGATCGGTGGTGTGCTCCTGCATCCGCACCCGGTCGCCGAGGATGGCGCCGCCGGTGAACGGGCTGGACGGGTCGACGGCGAGCACGCCCACCCGCTTGCCCGCCGCGCGCAGGGCCCGGACCAGCTCGTTGGTGGTGGTCGACTTGCCGACGCCGGGCGAGCCGGTGAGGCCGACCACCTGGGCGTGGCCGGCGTAGGGCGCGAGCGCCGCGGCCACCTCGGGCAGCGCGGGATCGCCGTTCTCGACCAGGCTGATCAGCCGGGCCACCGACCGCGGATCGCCGTCGCGCGCCTTGGCGACCAGCGTGGGCACGTCGTGCCGACGACTCACTCCGCGGGAACCTTGATGATCAGCGCGTCGCCCTGACCGCCGCCGCCGCAGAGACCGGCCGCACCGAGGCCGCCGCCGCGGCGCTTGAGCTCGAGCGCCAGGGTCAGCACCAGGCGGGCGCCGGACATGCCGATCGGGTGGCCGAGCGCGATCGCGCCGCCGTTGACGTTCACCACGTCGTCGCCGACGCCGAGCTCGCGCGCCGATTGGAGGACGACCTGGGCGAACGCCTCGTTCATCTCGAAGAGGTCGATGTCGTCGACGGAGAGGCCGGCCTTGCCGAGCGCGTGCTTGATCGCGTTGGCCGGCTGGGACTGCAGCGAGCTGTCGGGACCGGCCACGTTGCCGTGCGCGACGATCTCGGCGATCCAGGTCAGGCCGAGCTCCTCGGCCTTGGCCCGGCTCATCACCACGACCGCGGCGGCGCCGTCGGAGATCGGCGAGGCGCTGCCGGCGGTGATCGTGCCGTCCTGGGCGAACGCCGGGCGCAGCTTGGCCAGCGACGCGGCGGTCGCGTCGGGCCGGACGCCCTCGTCGGTGTCGACGACCACGTCGCCGCCGCGCTGGGCGAGGGTGATCGGGGCGATCTCGTCGGCGAAGTGGCCGTTCTTCTGCGCGGCGGCGGCCCGCTGGTGGCTCAGCGCCGCGAACTCGTCCTGCTCCTCGCGGGTGATGCCGAGCTTGGCCCCGCTGCGCTCGGTGGCCTCGCCCATCGCGATGCCGTCCCACGGGTCGGTGAGCCCGTCCCACGCCATGTGGTCGTGCACGGCCACGTCGCCGAACTTGGTGCCCTGACGCTGGTTGATCAGGTGCGGCGCGTTGGTCATCGACTCCATGCCGCCGGCCACCACGACGTCGAACTCGCCGGCCCGGATCAGCTGGTCGGCCAGGGCGATCGCGTCGAGGCCGGAGAGGCACACCTTGTTGATCGTCACCGCCGGGGTGGTCATCGGGATGCCGGCGAGCACCGCGGCCTGGCGGGCGGTGATCTGCCCGGCGCCGGCCTGCAGCACCTGGCCCATGATCACGTATTGCACCTGGTCGGGCGCGACGCCGCCGCGAGCGAGGGCGGCCTCGATGGCGTGGCCGCCGAGCGCGGTGCCGGGGAGCGACTTGAGGTTGCCGAGCAGGCGGCCCATGGGCGTGCGGGCGCCGCTGACGATTACCGAGGTGGTCACGGTTGATCGCTTTCGTCCTGAACGGTGGTTCAAGTAAGACTAGTGGGATGACCGAGGCCGCACCTAACTCCCCTGTGAATGTCACATTCCTTGTTGTCGACCTCCTGCGGATAGATCACGTCGGGATCGCCGTCGCCGATCTCGACGCCGCCAAGGCCTTCTACGCGGAGACCTTCGGCATGCGGGTGGTGCATGAAGAGACGAACGAGGAGCAAGGCGTACGCGAGGCGATGCTCGCGGTCGGCGACGGCGCCGGTCCGAAGCTCCAGCTGCTCGCCCCGGCCCGGCCCGACTCGGCGATCGCGAAGTTCCTCGACCGCAGCGGCCCCGGCCTGCAGCAGCTGGCGTACACGGTGGCCGACGTCGAGGCGGCCTCGGCCGCACTCCGGGCCCGGGGGCTGCGGCTGCTCTACGACACCCCGCGGCGGGGCACGGCCGGCTCGCGGATCAACTTCGTCCACCCCAAGGACGCGGGCGGAGTTCTGGTGGAATTGGTGGAACCCGCCTGATTGCTCCGTCTTCCGGGTGAATCCTCCTGACGGACGGCCCGGTGGCCTGGCAGGATCGTGCACATCGAGGGGCGCGACCGCGCCGCCGGGTGCCCGAACCCCGGATACAGCAGGTGACGGCCCGGCGAGCGTCCGCCGCCGGGTGGCCGGGGCCGTCCGGCCGAAAGGCTTACGGCCAGCTCAAAGCTGATCTACGTGTCTTTTCCGATGCCGGTCCGCTCTTGCGTGGCAGGTGCGTCTTCGCCAGGATGGCCCAATGCCTCAGCAGCAGGATCAGAACTTGGCATTTTTCGACGGTGCGAACTCGCAGCACGACTTCACCGTCGTCCTCCGCGGCTACGACCGCGGACAGGTTGACGCTCACCTGGGCCGGCTGGTCGCCGCGCTCAACCAGTCCGAGCAGGCCCGTGGTGAGGCCGAGCAGCGGATGAACGACGCGCAGCGCCGGCTGCGCCAGGCCGAGCAGCGGCTGAACGCGGTGGAGCAGAAGCTCGCCGACAGCAACAAGCTGCTCGAGGAGAACAACCGGCCGACGCTCTCCGGGCTGGGCACCCGGGTCGAGCAGATCCTGCGGCTGGCCGAGGAGCAGGCGAACGAGCACCGCAACGAGGCGAAGCGGGAGTCCGAGGGCATCCTCTCGGCGGCCCGGCTCGAGGCACGCGAGATCACCGACAAGGCGCGCGCCGAGGCCGCCGCCATGAAGGCGACCGCCGAGCGCGAGTCCGGCCAGGTGCGCACCCACGCCGAGCGGGAGGCGGCCGAGGCCCGCGTCCAGGCCCGGCGCGAGGCCGACACGCTGCGGTCCGACGCCGACCGCGAGACCAAGCAGTTGCGCACGGTCACCGCGCACGAGGTCGCCGAGCTGAAGTCGACCGTGGAGCGCGAGGTGGCGTCGCTGCGCGCCACCGCCGAGCGGGAGATCACCCAACTGCGGGCCAAGGCCTCCCGCGAGGCCGAGGAGAAGCGCGCCGAGGCGACCAAGCTGCTGACCGACGCCCGCGACAAGCGCGACAAGGACCTCCAGGCGCTCTCCCTCGAGATCGCCGAGCGGCGGGAGAAGGCCGAGCGCGAGGAGTCGCAGCGGCACGCCGCCCAGGTCAGCGCCACGCAGAAGATGGTGTCCGAGGCCGAGGAGCGCGCCCGCGCCGCCGAGGACCGCTCCAAGGAGATCTCGCAGCGCGCCGAGCAGCGCCGCGTCGAGTCCGAGCGGAACGCCAACGAGACCACCGAGAAGGCCCGCGCCCTCTCCGAGAAGACGGTCACCGAGGCTCGCGCCGAGGCCCAGCGCCTGATGAGCGACGCCCGTACCGAGGCCGAGCTGACCACCCAGGCGGCCAAGCGCGAGGTGGAAGACCTGACCCGCCAGAAGGACGCGGTCACCAACCAGCTCGGGCAGATGCTCTCCGGCCTCTCCGGCCTGGTTCCCGGGGTCGGTGGCGCGACCGCCAAGCCCAGTTCCGGGGCGGCCGGCGCCGAGGCGGCCAAGGCCGAGGCTCCCACCCAGCGGACTCCCGAGGCCGACAAGAACGGCGCCGGAGACAAGCCGGTACCAGCGAAGACCAATTCCTGAGTCGTTCGCCACTGACCGCTCCGGTTGCGCCATCCTCTGCTGTGCGCGACGGTGGTTCGGTCGGCCGCTACGCACACGATCCGGGCCGTATCGGAGTTTCTCCGGTGCGGCCTGAGTCGTTGTGGCGCGCGTAGCCTTGCTCCTACAAGCCGGCTAAGACAAATCACAACTAGACGCATACTCCGGCCAGGACGGTGTGTATCGGTACTTGACCGGACGATGCGTATGTGAGGATGGACAGCATGTCGCACGGCGGTGAAATCTTCGGTCTCGGCGGAGACGCGGCCACCGAACCCAGCTTCGAGACGGCCCTGCGGGGTTACGAGAAGAAGCAGGTCGAGCGGTACGTGGCCCGGGCCGAGAACGAGATCGCCGCGCTGGCGTCCGAGCGGGAGCAGGCCTACGCGCAGATCCAGGGCATGGCCGCGCAGATCGAGCGCCTCCAGCAGGAGATCACCCAGGTGCGCCGCCAGGGCGGGGTCGGGCCCGAGGTCTCGTTCCGCCACCTGGGCGCCCGGGTCGAGCAGATCCTGACGCTGGCCGAGGAGCAGGCCGAGGCGATCAAGGCCTCCGCCACCGACGACATCGCCGCCCGGCTGGCCGAGGCCGAGCGCATCCGCGCCGAGTCCGAAAAGCACGCGCACGACGGCATCCGCGACTTCGAGATCGCGCTGGCCGCCCGCCGTGCCGAGGAGGAGCGGTCCGACGCCGTCAAGCGGTCCGCGTCGGAGAAGGCGCTGTCGGCCGCCCGCCAGTCCGCCGAGCAGATGCGCGCCGAGGCCGAGAACGCGCTGGGCCGGGCCCGCGCCGAGGCCCAGCAGCTCACCGAGAAGACCGCGCGCGAGTCGCAGCGGGTGCGGGCCGAGGCCGACGGTTATGCGAAGTCGACCCGGATGCAGGCCGATCAGGAGATCAAGGCCCTCCGGGAGAAGATGCAGCAGGACATCGCGGCCCAGCGGATGGACGCCGACCGCGCCCACAACGAGCTGAAGGCCAGTGTGGAGCAGGAACTGGCCCAGCGCCGGCAGGGCGTGGTGCAGGAGCTCGCCCAGCTGCGCAGCGGCGTCGAGAAGCAGTGCGCCGACCTGCGCAGCGAGGCCGACAAGTACGCGGAGGACGTGCTCCGTCGCTCGGACGAGCAGGCCACGGCCGTACGGAAAGAGATCGCCACCCAGCAGGAGAAGATCGCTCAGGCCGCCACCGACCTCGAGGTCGCCCAGGCCAAGGTGGCCGAGGCCGAGCACCGTCTCGCCGACGCGCGGGATCGCGCCCAGGCCGGCGAGCAGGAGACCGAGCGGGTGCAGCAGCGTCTCGCCGACACCCGCAAGGACCTCGAGGCCGAGCTCAACCGGGTGGCCGAGGCCAAGCGGGCCGGCGAGGCCGCCGAGCGGCACGCCACCGACGTCCGCCGGCAGGTGCAGAAGGAAGCCAAGCGGGTCGCCGAGCTGGCGTCCGCCGCTGTCCTCGCCGCCGCCGCCTCCCCCGACGACCGGGACGACATCGACGACAGCGCGGCCCCGACGGCGGAGCCCGCCGAGAAGGCGGTGGCCGGCGGTCCGGTCGGCGCGCACGCCGCCGACGAGCCGGTCGGTCAGCACGCGGCCGGCAAGGTGACCGCCTCGGCGAAGGTGACCGTCCCGCCCGCCTCGCGCGTGGGGGCCGACGCCGACTAGCCGGGTGATAACCTCCGCCGATATCAATCGGCGTGAGGAAATCCCCGGTGACCGTAGACGATCAGACCGCTGGCGCGGTGCCGTCCGACGCTGTGCCTTCCCAAGCTGCGCCGTCCCAAGGTGGGCCGGTCGACGACGCGGTCGAGAGGGCCGAGCAGGAGGGGAAGTTCGGCCAGCCCGGGCCGCCCCTCGACCGGCGCAACCCGTTCATGATCGGGCTGCTCGGTGGGCTGGGCGTCATCCTCGCGTACGCCATCTTCCTGGGTCTTCGCAACGCGGCGTCGATCCTCGTGCTGATCTTCATCGCGATGTTCCTGGCGATCGGCCTCAACCCGGCCGTCACCCGGCTGCGCAAGTGGGGCCTGCCTCGCGGCGCCGCGGTCGCGATCGTGGCGCTGGTGGTCCTCGGGCTGCTGGTCGGCGGCATCGCGGCGCTGATCCCGCCGCTGGTCACGCAGACCAACGAGCTGATCCACAACGTGCCCGACTACCTCCAGCAGTTGCAGCGCAACAAGACCATCAACGACCTGGTCGAGCGCTACGACATCATGCAGAAGGTCACCAGCGCGGTCAACGCGGGCACGGTCGGCAACGCGGTCGGCGGGGTCGTGGGCGGCACCAAGCTGATCTTCGGAACGATCTTCAACACGCTCACCGTGCTGGTCCTGACGATCTACTTCATGGCGACGTTCGACCGGCTGCGCGAGTCGGCCTACTCGCTGGTGCCGGCGTCCCGGCGCAACCGGGTGCGGCTGCTCACCGACGAGATCCTGACCAAGGTCGGCGCGTACATGGTGGGCGCGCTCGCGATCGCCGTGGTGGCCGGCGCCAGCTCCTTCGTGCTCGCCATGATCCTCGGACTCGCCTACCCGTTCGCACTGGCCGTGGTGGTCGCCATCTGCGACCTCATCCCGCAGATCGGCGCCACCCTCGGCGCCATCATCGTGAGCCTGGTCGGCTTCGCGTCCTCGCTCACCGCCGGCATCGTCTGCGTGGCGTTCTTCATCGTCTACCAGCAGGTCGAGAACTACCTGATCTATCCGAACGTGATGCGCCGGTCGGTGAAGGTCAGTGACGTCGCGGCCGTGGTCGCGGCGCTGCTCGGGGTGGCGTTGTTCGGCGTGATCGGCGCGCTGGTGGCGATCCCGATGGTGGCCGCGATTCAGCTCATCGTTCGCGAGGTCGTGGTGCCGAGTCAGCAGAGTCGCTGAGCAGAGGGCCGGGGACGGGCACGTCGGAGAAGGCGGCGACGGTGCGGTCGGCGTACGCGTTCATGTCGCCGCTCTCCATCGGGCCGTCCCACGTCCTCGGCAGCGGGGTCGTGGTTTCGGGTGCGACCCGCTTCACGACCTCGTCCAGGACCGTCTCGGCGTCGCCGACCCAGAGGTGTTTCGCCCCTTTTATCGCGACGAGTTCGGCTTTATCGCCGAATTTCGCGGCGGCCGCCTCCGGCCGCAGGTAATCGTCGAACTCCGGGATGATCGCCGTGAGCGGCTTGCCGCTGTCGGCCCAGGCCTCCAGGTGCTCCGGCTCCGAGAACCGCAGTGGGGGCGACAGCAGGATGGCGCCCGCGACGGCCGGGTCGAGGCCATGCATCAGCGTCAGGTCGGTGCCGAAGGACCAGCCGAGCAGCCAGATGTTCGGCAATTCGGAAAAATCAGCAAATTCTATGGCGGCGGCCACGTCGTACTTCTCCCCGGCCGCGCCGTCGAAGGCGCCCTCCGAGGTTCCCCGCACGCTGCTCGTGCCGCGCGTGTTGAAGCGCAGCACGGCGATGCCGGCCAGCGCCGGCAGCCGCCACGCCGCCTTGCGGAAGACGTGACTGTCCATCATGCCGCCGTGCGTGGGCAGCGGGTGCAGGCAGACCAGCGTGGCGACCGGGTCGCGGTCGAGCGGGCGGGCCAGCTCGCCGACCAGGGTGAGGCCATCGGCGGTGTGCAGCTCGATGTCCTCCCGGCGGGCCGGAAGGATCGAGTTGGCACGGATCCGGTTGTTGCTCATGAAGAAGGCCTTCAGTCCTTTCTTGGGCGGCGGGCGGGGCGGTTGGATGGCTTATCCATACCTGGGCGCGTTGCGCGAGCGCTCCACCCCGGGGCCGCGCCGGTCACGCGCCCTCCAGCATCCCGTATGCCAGTGCCGGCGGTCGGTGAGATCGCCCGAGCCGTCCACCGGCCACGCCACCACGTGCGCGACGCCGGGGCGGATCTCCTGCATGCACCCCGGGCAGCGGTACGTCTTCGCGGCCGATCCGCCGAATATCGACCGAACCATCCACTCGCCGTCCCGCCATTGCTGGACGCCCTCGACGCCCTTGCGGACCCGTTCGTCGGTCAGTGGCGTGGGCGTGTCGTCGGCTCGACGGCGGGGATGATTACGGCGCGGCACGGAATCAAGAGTACGTAGTGACTGGCCGGTAACAATCGCCGTAGACTCCCGACATGACGGCTACTCGCGTTCCCGGCGTGCCGGTGATCGAAGACGGCGTGCTGATCTCGACCAACCCCGCCACCGGCGCCGAAGCAGGTCGCGTACCGGCCGCCGATTCTGCTTCTGTCCTGAAGGCCGTCGAAATCGCCCGCGAGGCCGCCCTCTGGTGGCAGGGCCTCGGCTACGACGGCCGCAAGGCCCGGCTCCTGCGCTGGCGCTCGCTGATCGTCCAGCGGATCGAGGAGCTGGCCCAGCTGACCAGCCTCGAGACCGGCAAGCCGAACGCGGACGCGACCGTCGAGGCGGTCGCCGCGATCGAGCACATCGACTGGGCCGCGCACCACGCCAAGCGCGTGCTCGGCCCCCGCCGCACCCGGACCCGCCTGCTGGTCGCCGAGCACAGCGGTCACCTGGAGTACCAGCCGTTCGGCGTGGTCGGCGTGATCGGCCCCTGGAACTACCCGATCGTCACGCCGGTGGGCCCGATCAGCGGCGCCCTCGCGGCCGGTAACGCCGTCGTCTTCAAGCCCAGCGAGTACACGCCGATCGTCGGCCAGTGGCTGGTCGACACGTTCGCCGAGGTGGTGCCCGAGCGGCCGGTCCTGCAGGCGGTGCACGGCCTCGGCGACGTCGGCGCCGCGCTGTGCCGCTCGGGGGCCAACAAGATGGCGTTCACCGGCTCGACCGCCACCGCCAAGAAGGTGATGGCGGCCTGCGCCGAAAACCTGGTCCCGGTGGTGATCGAGGCCGGCGGCAAGGACGCCATGATCGTCGACGCCGACGCCGACATCACGGCCGCCGCCGAGGCCGCGGTCTGGGGCGGGATGACCAACGCCGGGCAGACCTGCATCGGCATCGAGCGGGTGTACGCGGTGGCGCCCGTCTACGACCAGTTGGTCAAGGAGATCGTCGCCAAGGCGGGCAAGCTGCGCACCGGCGAGGAGATCGGCCCGATCACCATGCCGCGGCAGATCGACATCATCCGCGAGCACATCGAAGACGCGCTGGCCAAGGGTGGCAAGGCGGTGCTGGGCGGGTCCGATGCGGTCCAGCCGCCGTACGTCGCCCCGACCGTGCTCGTGGACGTGCCCGGCGACTCGACCGAGATCCGCGAGGAGACGTTCGGCCCGACGCTGACCATCACCAAGGTCGCCGACGCCGACGAGGCCGTGCGCCTGGCCAACGAGTCGAAGTACGGCCTGGGCGGCTCGGTCTTCGGCAAGAAGAACGCGGTCCGCATCGCCCGCCGGCTGCGCTCGGGCATGGTCGCGGTCAACTCGACGCTCACCTTCGTCGGCATGGGCAACCTGCCGTTCGGCGGCGTCGGCGACTCCGGCTTCGGCCGCATCCACGGCGAGGACGGCCTGCGCGAGTTCGCCCGGCCCAAGGCGATCACGGTCCGGCGCGGCCGGTCGCTGCTCCCGTCGACGACGTTCGAGCGCACGCCGGCCCAGGTCGCGCAGATTGTCAAGGCCGTGCGCCTGCTCTACGGGCGCCGATCGTAAGCTGTCCGGGTGGTAGATCACCCCGCCGTGGAGGTCGAGGGCCTGCACGTCAGCTACGGCTCGACGCCGGTGCTGGTCGGCGTCTCGCTCATCGTGCCGTCCGGCGGCGGCGTCTGCGTGACCGGCGAGAACGGCATCGGCAAGTCCACCCTGCTGCGCTGCGTGAGCAGCCTCCAGCAGCCCGACGAGGGGGAGATCCGGGTCTTCGGCGGCACGCCCGGCGCCACGCCCGAGTTCTGGCGGGCCGTGGTCACCACGGTCGAGCCGCCGACCTGGTACCCGGGACTCACCGTCCGCGAGCACGCCGAGCTGGTCTGCCGCGCCCACGGGCAGGACCCCGAGGAGGCCGGCATCGACGAGGCGCTCGAGCGTCTGGGACTGGCCGGGCACGCCGACGCGATCCCGCCGCAGCTGTCCTCGGGCCAGAAGCAGCGGCTCACGCTCGCCGTCGCGCTCGTACGGCCCAGCTCGCTGTTGATCCTCGACGAGCCCGAGCAGCGCCTCGACCCCGAGGGCCGGGAGGAGGTCGCCGCGCTGCTCGCCACCTACGTGGCCGACGGCGGCTCGCTGCTGATGGCCAGCCACGACGACAAGTTCGCGGCGGCCTCGGGCGCGGAGGTCACCACCATGGAGTCCTTGGTATGACCGCGGCCGTGGTCCCGCTCGCTCCGGTCCGGCGCTGGATCGGCCGGCGGCAGTCGGCCCATCGCGAGCGCGGCGCCACCGCCGGCAACATCTACTTCGCCCTGCTCTTCGTGGCCGTGGTCGGCGGCATGGTGCACAAGCAGCTCGCCGTCGTCTTCTGGCCGACCGCGCCGAACGCGTCCCGCCTGGTTGCCGCCTCCCTGGTCCCGGTCCTGTTCGGCCTGCTCTACCTGGCGTTGCGGCGGTTCGGCCCGCTGGCGCTGAGCCGTCCGGCGGCCTCCTGGCTGCTGCCGGCGCCGGTGAGCCGTCGCCGGCTGCTGCTGCCGTCGCTGCGGCTCACCGCGATCGCGGCGGCGGTGATCGGCGCGCTGGCCGGCCTCGCGATCGTCGGGCACGCGGCGCCGCGCACGCTGGGCGGTTCCGCGATCGCCCTGCTCGGCTCCGGCGCCGGCCTGGCCGGCATCGCGCTGCTGCTGGTGGCTTTGGCGGCACAGGCCGGCGGCCGGTGGGGCGAGCGGGTCGACGCGGTGGTCTCGCTGCTGCTCGCGGCCGGGCTGGCCGGGCTGGTCACGGACGCGACCTCGGGCGATGCGGTCGCGGTCGGTGGGTGGCCGCCGGCCACCACGCTGCTTCCGGTGGTGGGCGCGTTCGCGCTGGTCGTGGCGTTCCTGTTCGCATTGGCCGTACGAGGACTCGCGCGCACGCCGAACGAACGGATCCTGGAAGCGGCCAAGACCGCGGGCACCCTGTTCGACACGGCGTTCGGCATGGAGCCGTCGTTCCTCACCGACATGATCGAGCGGCGCTACTGGGCGCGGCGCAAACTGCGGTCGATCCGCTTCCCGGCGCGGCTGCCGGTTCTGGTCACCCAGGACCTGCTGCTCGTGGCCCGCCGCCGGCGCCGGGTGCTGTGGCTGGCGCTGGCCGCGGCCCTGCCGGTGCTGCTCGCCGACGCGCCCGGCGCCCTCACCGGCATCGCCATCCTGATCGGCGCGCTGCTGGCCGGCTCGACCTCGGGCGGCAACGTCAAGACCGACGCCGGCAACCCGGTGCTGCTGCGCATGCTCGGCCTCAGCTCCCGCCAGGCGGTCCTCCAGCGCATGTGGGTGCCCGGCGCCCTCGCCGCGATCTGGTCGGCCCTGGCGCTGGGCCTGCTCGAGGCCCTGGACGACCTGCCGGCCGGCCCGTGGTGGGCGCTCGGCCTGGCCCTCGGCCCGGTGGGCGCGGTCGCGGCCGTCCGGCGTGCCCGGGTCGGCTTCGTCCGCAACGAGTTGCTGCCGCTCGACACCCCGATGGGCACCGTCTCGACCGGCCCGCTGGTCAACGCGGCGATCGGCCCCGACGCGCTGCTGCTCGGCCTGCCCGCCCTGGTCGAGATCGCCCAGGGCCACCCGCTGTCCTGGCTGACCGTGCTGACCCAGGCCGTGGTCGGCGGGGTCGGCGCCCGCGCCTACCTGGCCGGCACCACCGCCACCGACCGCGTCGAGCTGAGCGCCACCCGCTGAGTTTGCTAGCGCGCCCGGACGCGGGTCAGCCAGCGCGGATCGGCGCGCGTCAGCTCATCCCACAGCCGGCGGGCCACGATCGAGGCGCCCTCCTCCTGCCATCGGCGCAGCTTGCGGCGGGGCACGTACCGGCGCATCCAGGCCAGCGCCAACCGCGTCTCCCGATCCAGGCCGTCGGTGCGGAGCCTTCGCTCGTACGGGTTGAGGTCGAGCACCGAGCAGAAGTACAACGCGTTGTAATGCCGCCACTCGTCCGTCGTCCCGAAGGCGCCGGCCGGGCGCAACCGATCGACGCTCTCCGCCAGCACCGCCCGCAGCTCCATCGCCCGCGCCAGCGGCTGCTCGATGGTCAGGCCGGTGAGCCGCCGGTCGACCGCCGGCAGGTCGGTGAGCGGGCTGCGCATGAGCCGTCCCAACCGTCCGTAGTTGTCCAGCGCCTGCCGGGTGAAGCGCAGGAAGTCCTCCTGCCCGGTAGTGATCAGCCGGTGCCGCTGGCGGCGCCGGGGCAGCGAGTCGGCCAGCCGGAGCAGCGCCGCGCGGTCCTGCCGCAGCCGCGCGTCGTGCCGGAACGCGATCGCGTCGAACGCCCGGCGCAGGTGCCCGATCAGCCCGATGCCGGTCATCACCATCGCGACCAGCACGAACTGAAGAACGATCACCGCCGTGCCGTCGACCGTGAGCAGGGTGATCGCGGCCGGCGCCCCGATCGTCAGCACCCCGATGAGCGCGGCGGTCAGCGAGCGAATCAGGTCGGGCCGCAGCCGCTCGCCCACGTCGAGCGCGTCGCCGACGGCCACCAGGAACGCCAGCATCATCAGGTCGACGCCGATCGCCACCACCACGAGCACGGGCGCGCCCAGCTCGACCGGAAGCAGCAGCACGGCGAGCCCGGCCGCGTAGAGCGCCGCCACCACCGCCATCGCCGACGGCAGGATGGTCGGCTGCACCTGATCGCGGAACCGCCAGAGCAGCACGATGCCGCCGGCCAGCGGCGCGAGCACGACGAGACGCCCGGGCGAGGGCAGCACGATCGCCATGACCAGGAACGGCCCGGCGGCGATCATCCAGCCGAGGTTGATCTGGCGGCGCTCCGGCAGCATGCGGGGCAGCAGGGCGACCGCGGTGCCGGCCCAGAACAGCGCGGGCACGCAGAGCAGAATCTCGGCGGTGGCCGATCCGGGCGCGATGGTCCAGGCGACGACCCCGATCCCGTACGCGGCGAGCGCCGCGGCCGCGCGAACCAGAGGCGCGCGGGCCGGATCACGTCCGATCAGGTAGCAGGCCGCCCACCACGAAAGGGCGAAGACGGGCACGGCGATCGCGGGCACCCGAGCAGTCAACCAAACGGGTGACCCGAACCGGAAGCCGCGAGGGCCCGCTTGCGTTTGCGCCGGCGCGCCACCGCGACCGCGCCCCAGATCAGCAAACCGAGTCCGACCAGGACCAACACCGGCATGAGGATGGCCAGAATCGACATCAGCACGCTGCCGATGTCTTCGATCGTGGAGGCCACCGGCGCGCCGAAGCCGGCCGTGCTGACGTTCACCACCGGGCGGGCCGCCGCCTTGACGCCGTGCACGCAGAGCGCGATGAGCACGCCGGCCGCGACCGGCACCCATTGGTGTGAGCCGAAGAACGACCCCGGGTCGCTCACCGTCACGGTCTGCGAGGCCGAGCCGGCCCCGAACGCGAGACCGCCCGCGGTCGGCCGCACGACGGTCTGCACCACGTCGTTCAGGTGGTCGACCACCGGCACCTTGTCCGCCACGACCTCGACGGCCAGCAGTACGGCGAGGATCAGCAGCACCCAGCCGTTGGACAGCCACGACCAGCCGCTGGGCAGATTGATCATGTCGGTGTAGCGGGCCAGCAGGCCCATCACCATGAGGGGGATATAGGCATTCAAGCCGGCGGATGCCGCGAGGCCGGTACCGGTCAACGCTTCGAGCACGACTCCAGGATGGCACCCGCACGCGAGTCCCGCCGGTTCCGCTACTGTCGTCCGGTGCGTCTGGTCATCGCGAAGTGCTCCGTCGACTACGTCGGCCGGCTGTCCGCCCACCTGCCCCTCGCCACCCGGCTGCTGATGGTCAAGGCCGACGGCTCGGTGTCCATTCACGCCGACGACCGCGCCTACAAGCCACTGAACTGGATGAGCCCACCCTGCAAGCTGCAGGAGGCGGAGGGCGTCTGGAAGGTGGTGAACAAGGCGGGCGAGGAGCTGCGGATCACCCTCGAGGAAATCTTCCAGGACACGTCGTACGACCTGGGCGTCGACCCCGGCCTGCAGAAGGACGGCGTGGAGGCGCACCTCCAGGAGCTGCTGGCGGCCCTGCCCGAGACGTTCGGCCCCGGCTGGACCCTGGTGCGCCGCGAGTTCATGACCGCGATCGGCCCCGTGGACCTCCTTTGCAAGGACGCCAACGGCAAATCGGTAGCCGTAGAGATCAAACGCCGAGGCGAAATAGACGGCGTGGAGCAGCTGACCCGCTACCTGGAACTGATGAACCGCGACCCGCTGCTGGCCCCCGTGCAGGGCGTCTTCGCCGCCCAGGAGATCAAGCCCCAGGCCCGCGTCCTGGCCACCGACCGAGGAATCCGCTGCGTGGTAGTCGACTACGACAAACTGCGCGGCATGGAGCGCGACGAGCTGACGCTGTTCTGACCCCTCGTCCTCGCCGCCCCGCCTGTGGATAGTCACGCGTTTTTGTCGTACCCATTCGCTTAACTCGACCCCACCCAGTTGATCGGGTGGGGCCTGTCCGGCCGGCTCAAAGCCGCAGCCCACCGCCGAGCTCGCCCGGCTCTGCTCACCAATACGCGCGGCTTGCCGCCGTACATCGCGCCGCCCGTCACCGACACCGCGCCGCACGCTGGCTGCCGCCCTCATGGCGTCGCCCGCCGCCCTCAAGCGAGACCGCCACCGTCACCGCGCCGCCCGCCGCCCGCCGCCGTGCCGGGCCTGAGGCGCGCGTATCGGTAAGCAGAGCTGCGGGTCGGCGGCCCACCACGCGCATATCAGTGAGCCCTCACACGAGACCGCCACCTTCGCCGCGCCACCTTCGCCGCGCCACCCTCACCGCGCCGCCCGCCGCCCGCCGCCGCGCCAGGCCTGAGGCGCGCGTATCGGTAAGCAGAGCTGCGGGTCGGCCGCCCACCACGCGCGTATCAGTGAGCCCTCACACGAGACCGCCACCCTCACCGCGCGACCGTCGCCGCACGAGCATCACCCTCAGCGGCCGTCATCTCGCGACCGCCACGCTCACCCTCGCGACCGCCACCGTCACCCCCGCGACTGTCACCCTCACCGCGGCCCGACGCCCAAGCACTCACCCGCGGCCACCACCCCAGGCACTCACCGAGCGACCACCCCCAGCTCTGCTCACCCATACGCGCCACCTCGCACAAAGGCGGCAAACCTCGGCGCGCCACGCGGCGACACGCAGCACAAAATCGCTTCGTTCGGGGCGAAATAGGTAAAATCCCCCATCGTGAAAATTCGGGGGTCGAGTGGCTAGCCACCGCAACGCGCTGGTCGCCGCCGTGCGGCAGGAGCTGGCCGAGGCGCGCGGCGCGGCCCGGGCCGTCCTGGCCGCGGCGGAGACGGCGCGCGGCGAGGCGCAGACCCGGCGACGGCTGGTGCGGGACGCGTATTCGACGTGCCTGAACCAGCTCGCCGAGGCGCGCGACACGGCCCGCCGCGACATCCAGCGCCGCTTCCAGTACGAGAACACCAAGCTGGCCGGCAACGTCCGCCGGGTGGCCGCGCTCAGCGCCGTGGGGGCGGCCGGCGCGCCCTGGCGGCTGTGGGCGCCCAGCGAACCCGAGCGCGGCAGCCGCCCCGGCCTGCTGCGGATCGGCACGCTCGCCCTCGACGACACCGCCCCACTCCCCGCGCTCGTCCCGTTCCTGGACGCGGCCCACCTCGAGCTCACCGGCCCGGCCTCGATCGTGGACGGCGTCATCACCGGCGTTCTCCTGCGCGCCCTCGGCAGCACCAAGCCGGGCGACATCCAGCTCACCGTCTACGACCCCGAGCACCTCGGCGGCACGCTCGCCCCGTTCGCGCCGCTGGGCATCTCGTTCGTCGGGCCGGGCGGCCTCGGGCCGATGCTGGACGAGCTGGTCGAGCACATCTGCCGGGTCAACGAGACCGTCCTCGCCGGCGAGCACGCCTCGCTCGCCGACCTCATCGCGGCCGGTGGCACCGCGCCGCGGCCGGAGCCCTGGCGGGTGATCGTGCTGCTCGCCGACGCCGCCACCGCCGACGAGCTGACCAACGGCCAGCGCGCGCAGCTGGATCGGATCGCTCGCACGGGCGTCGCCTGCGGCGTACATCTGATCGTTCGTGGTCTTCGCCTCAAAGACCACCCCACCGTGTTGCGGATCGACGCCGGCGAGCAGGCCGCCACCTGCGACGTCACCGGCGACCTGGAGATCCGGCTCGACCCGCCGCCGCCCACCGACCGGGTCGCCGCCTTCTGCCGGTCGACCGCCGAGCGGATGCGCGCCGGACCGCCGCCCGCCCGCCTCGCCGACCTCTCGCCCGCGACCTTCTGGGCCGAGTCCTCGACCGAGGGCCTGCACGCCCCGATCGGCGACAGCACCGACGGCACCCTGATCGACGTGCCGCTCGGCGACGACCCGCCGCATGCCCTGATCGGCGGCCCGTCCGGCTCCGGCAAGACCAACCTCATCTACGCCTGGCTGGCCGCGCTCGCCACCCGGTACGGCCCCGCCGAGCTGGCCCTCTACCTGCTCGACTTCAAGGAGGGCGTCTCCTTCGCCCGGTACGTGCCCGGCCCGCGCGACCCGAGCTGGCTGCCCCAGGTGCGGCTGGCCGGCATCAACGTCAACGGTGATCGCGAGTTCGGCCTGGCCATGCTCCGGCACCTCGGCGAGGAGCTGCGCACCCGGGCGCAGGCCGCCAAGCGGCACGACGCCAGCAAGCTCGCCGAGTTGCGGGCCGAGGACCCCGAGGGCGCCTGGCCGCGAATAGTGGCCGTCATCGACGAGTTCCAGGTGCTGCTCGGCGGCCGGGACGCGGTCGCCGACGAGGCCGTCACCCTGCTCGAGGACCTGGCCCGCCGCGGCCGTTCGCAGGGCATCCACCTGATCCTCGCCTCCCAGGACGTCTCCGGCATCGAGGCGTTGTGGGGCCGCACCGGGCTGGTCGGCCAGTTCACGCTGCGCATCGCGCTACCCAAGGCCCGTCGAATCCTGGCCGAGAACAACCTGGCCGCGGCCGTCATCCCCCGGCACCACGCGGTGGTGAACACCGAGGCCGGCGCGCCCGGGGCCAACGTCGTCGTGCGGCTTCCGGACGCCGGCGACCGGCTCGTCTGGCGTACGCTCCAGCGCCGTCTCTGGCGGATGCGGCCGGACGGCTGCGAGGAGCCCCGGCTGTTCGACGGCGACGCCGTGCCCCGCCTGCCCGCCGTCTGCCGGCCCGCCGGCGTGGTCCCGGACGTCGACTCGCCGGTCGGCTCGTCTCCAGGCGCCGTGCTCGGCGAGCGGATCGACGTGGCCGCCCGTCCCGCGCGCCTGCGTCTCGGCCGCATGCCCGGCCGCAACCTGGCCGTCCTCGGCACCCGCACCGACGAGGCGTGTGACGTGCTCGCGGCCGCGGCGCTGTCGCTCGCCGCCCAGGGTCCGGCCCGCTTCAGCGTCGTCTGCCTCGACCCGGACGCGGGCGGGGCGGCCGCGCGGCTCATCGCCGAGCTGCCCTCCGCCGACTGGTACGACGACGTGCCCGAGCCGGCCGCGTCGGACATCCCGCACTACGTCCTCGGCTATGCGCTGGACGCCGGCGCCGACCAGGCCACGCTGCGGCGGCTGCTCATCGACGGCCCCGAGCAGCGCACGCACGTCCTGGGCTGGTGGCGGTCGGTCTCCCGGCTGCGCGACAGCCTCGGCGGCCCGGCGAGCCGGCTCGACCCGATCGGCGCCTGGGTCGCGCTCGACGTGCAGGGCGCCGACCTGGCCCCGCTCTATCCCCAGCCCGGCGGCCCGGCCTGGTATCCGCGCACCCGCCGGGCCCTGTTCTTCGACCGCTCGGTGCACCGCACTCCCGAAGTGATCATCCCGTACGAGGTGAACAGTGACCACACGTGACCGGCAGCCGATCGGCCGCGACTACCAGCTGATGGTCAGCGCCCTGGCCGAGGCCACCCGGCGCCGCGAGACCGAGCTGGGCGGCGCCGAGCAGGCCTATCAGGAGAGTGCGGCCCAGGCGGCGGGCGAGCTGGCCCGGGCCGAGGGCGACGCGCTGTCGGCCGACCGCTGGGCGGGCGCGGCGGCCGCGCAGGTGCTCGACGTCGACCGCGAGGCCGAGCGGCTGTGGGACCAGCTGCGGCGGGCGCGCGGCCTGCGGGTGCGGGCGCTGGGCGAGGTGCCCGAGCCGGCGCCGATGGAGACGCTGCCGCGCGTCGCGCTTCCCCGCAACCCCGCCGACGGCACACCGCCGCCGCCCAGCCCTGAGGCGCCGACCGTGCTGCTGGCGCGGGTGGCGTCGCGCATCGACGTGACGATCCGCCCCGCCGCCCGGCGTGCGCTCCCCCGCTGGGCACTGCCGCTGCTGCCGCTGGTGGGCGCGCTGTTCGCGGCCCTTGCCGGCCTGGTGGCGTCGGGCTTGGTGACGATCGGCGGTACGGGTGTCTGGGGCGGCCCGCTCCTGCGCGGCATCGGGTGGCTGACCTTCCTCGCGGCCCCGTCCACCGGCGTGCCGGTAGCGGCGTTGCTGGCTCATCGCCGCCTCGAGGCCCGCCTCGACATCGGCGGCATCGGCCTCACGCTGCTCGGCGGCATGATCGCCGCCACCCTGATGTCGCTCGCCTTCGCCGCCACCCACTAACCGTCGCGCTTGGTCGTCCACTTGAACGTGGTCAGGCACAGAATCAGGGCCAGCACGCACCACCCCGCCAGCACCGCCGCGACCATCGGCAGGTTGAACGACCCGCCCGGCTCCTGCGCCCCGAACGACTCCGGGAGAAAGACCGACCGCAGCCCCTGGCACAGCCATTTCAGCGGGAACAGGGCCGCCACGTTCTGCATCCAGGTCGGCAGGCTCGTGAACACGAAGAAGACGCCGGAGATGAACTGCAGGATCAGCGCCACCGGCGTGACCACGGCCGGCGCGCTGCGACCGGTGCGGGCGACCGACGAGAACGCCACCCCGCACAGCGTGCACGCCGTGATCCCGAGCGCCGACACCCACAGGAAGGTCAGCCACTTCTCGGCCGTGTCGGGCAGCTTCAGGCCGTAGAGCAGCGACGCCACGGTCAGCAGGATGACCGTCTCGAGCAGCGCGATGAACGCGACCATCAGCACCTTGCCCGCGAAGTACACCCATTTCGGCATCGGCGTGCCGAGGAACCGTTTCAGCACCCCCCGATCGCGCTCCTGCGGAATCTGAATGGCGAGCGCCTGGAAGCCGGCCGTCATCAGCCCCGTGCCGATCATGCCGGTCACGAAGTACTGCGTGAACTTCACCCCGTCGGCGATCGTGCCGCTGAAGATCGAGCCGAACACCAGAATCATGATCGCCGGAAACGCCAGCGTGAACATGACCTGCTCCCGGCTGCGCATGAACTGCCGGACCTCCATGCCGCCCTGCGCCCGCCCGAGCTCGACGGCGCCCGCCCGCCGCCCCGCGCGAGTCTCCACCGTGGTCACCTCACGCACCCGATCACCGTTCATGCCGCGTCCCCGATCATCTCCAGGTAGACGTCCTCGAGCGTCGGCCGCGTCACGGTCAGCCCCGGCACCTCACCGTCGAACCGCGCGGCCAGATCGGCGACGACGGCCGTAGGCGTAGCGCTCTCTGTCCGCTCCCAGCCGCCCTCGGCCGTACGCCAGGAAATGGTCGCCAAGGCCGAGTCGCGCCGCCCCAGAGATCGCGGCGTGTCCACCGCGATCAACTGCCCCCGGGCGATCACCCCCACCCGATCGGCCAGCGCCTCGGCCTCCTCCAGATAGTGCGTGGTCAGCACGATCGTCGTGCCCCCCGCCTGCAGATCCCGGATCAGCGCCCAGAACTCCCGCCGCGCCTCCGGATCGAACCCGGTCGTAGGCTCGTCGAGAAACAGCAGGTCGGGCCGCCCGATGATGCCGAGCGCCACATCGAGCCGCCGTTTCTGCCCACCCGAGAGCGTGTGCGTGCGAGCCCGCGCCTTGTCGGTCAGCCCGACCCGCTCGATCACCGCCGTGGGATCGTCGGCCGCCGGATAGAACCGCGCGAAATGCCGCACCACCTCAGCCACGGTCAGCTCGTCGAACTCCCCCGTGCCCTGCAGCACGATGCCCACCCGCTCGCGCCACCGTTTGGCATCCGCGTCGGAGGTGGTCCCACGCCCGCCGTTGACCACCGCCGGATCGATCCCGAGCACGCTGACCTCGCCACCGTCGCGCTTCCGATAGCCCTCGAGAATCTCCACAGTGGTCGTCTTCCCCGCGCCGTTGGGCCCGAGCAGCGCGAACACCTCGCCATAGGCCACGTCGAGATCGATCGCACTCACCGCGACGTTGCCGTCGTAGGCCTTACGCAACGCTCGCACCCGGATCGCAGGATCGTCCATGCCGACGACAGTAGAGGGCGGCTACGACAATTTCCGCCCGCTCGATTCGAAGATCAAATTCATCATGTCGTGCGTGGGTGGTGGGTACGAGACGTCGCTCCCGCCGGGACCCGGCCGGGCCGAGCAGGGCGCCGGAGCGCCCAAAGCGCTCACCCCACCCGGGCGACGTGCGTGAGCGGTCGCGCTCACCCCCTGAGCGTCGGCCCAGAGCTGTTTGCCCAGTCGAACGCAGACCCACCTTCGCCGCGCCGCCCCACCCGCCTCGTCCCGCCCCGCGCCGTCCCGCCCCACCCCAGGCCGCCCCACCCGTGTTGGCGGATTCTGGGGTCGTTGCAACATGGCTGGTCAGCTGGCTGGTGGGAGGAGGGTGGTGGTGAAGCGTTCGGCGGGGGTGTCCCAGTTAAGGGTTTGCGGGGCTGGCCGTTGAGTTGCACGGCGACAGCGTCCAGGTGGTCGCGGCTGTGCACCGCCAGGTCGGTGGATTTCGGGAAGTACAGGCGTAGCAGCCCGTTGATGTTTTCGTTGGAGCCGCGTTGCCTGGGTGAGTGTGGGTCGCAGGAGTGGACGGTCATGTCGGTGGCCGGGGTGAATTTGTGGTGCAGGTGCATTTCGCTGCCGTGGACGGGTCCCGGCCGAGTTCGACGGCGATCTGCCGGATCGTCGCGTGTTCCCGCCTGCGGTCGGCGATATGCACCCGCTCGTCCTCGTTCACATACCGGCCCCGCACCGCACGCCGGACGGTGATCGGGTTCGGGCCGTGCCGCCACCGTTAACCGGTCCGCGGGTTGACCCCAACCACCCGGGCCGCCTGCAAACAGTTCATCCCCTGAGCCACCAAGGCAAGGTAAACCGCCCGCTCCCGCAGCAACGGCCGACCACGCTGCGGATCGAGAAGTCCCGGACCTCAAACTCCATCATCAACACCCCTTCGATCGGGTGTTGCAACGACCCATGGAATCCGAGTGTTTGGGTGGGGCCGATTCAAGCAGCGGGGTATGACAGTTTCCCGTCATCATCCCCAGTCCCGCCGCCCGAGCCCGCAACCGATAGCCGCAGGTCGCCCCCAGGCCAACCCCCACCCGTGTTTGGGTGGGGCCGATTCAAGCAGCCGGGTATGACAGGTTTCTGCCTTCATCCACAGGCTCAGCTACTGCGCCGGGACGGGCGGGACGGTGGGAACAGGCGGGGCATGCGTGACGTCGCGGTAGGCGATGTTCAGCACGGCGTGGGCCACCAGCACGGCGTCGACCTTGTTGTCGTACGGGCCGACGTGCAGTTCGACCGCATGATTGCCGAAGACGGCGCGGACCGTCCAGCTGTTGGGGTGGCGCTCGTCCTCACGGCTGTGGTTGACGATCACCTGGGTGGCCGAGCGAATGTTCACCGCCGACCATTTCTCGTCGGCCGTCGGCCACGCTCGGAACCAGCCCGGCGCGACGGCCAGGGCCTCGTGGCTCGCCTCGGACAGCGCCCACTGCATCTCCTCCGGCGTCGGTGTCGCCCGGGTCATCCCGCCTCCCCTCGCCAGAAAAACGATGGTAAGGGGGATTTACCCGGGCAGCGGCCGAATTCGACAGATCCGGCGTCAGTACGTGTAGAAGCCCTTGCCGGTCTTGCGGCCCAGATCGCCGGCCGTGACCATGCGCTGGAGCAGCTCCGGCGGGAAGAACTTCTCGTCGGCGGTGTCGCGGTAGATGTTGCCGGCCGCGTTCAGCATCACGTCGAGGCCGGTCAGGTCCACCGTGGCCAGCGGGCCCATGGCGTGGCCGAAGCCGAGCTTCATGACGGTGTCGAGGTCGGCCGGCGACACGACGCCCGTCTCGACCAGCTTGATCGCCTCGACCAGCAGCGCCGAGAAGAGGCGGTTCGAGACGAAGCCGGCGACGTCGCGCTTCACCTCGACGCAGGTCTTGCCGACCTCCTCGGCGAAGTTGCGGGCGGCCGCCAGCGTGTCGTCCGAGGTCTGGTAGCCGCGGACGAGCTCGACCAGCTTCATCATCGGGACCGGCGAGAAGAAGTGGATGCCGACCACCGACTCGGGGCGCCCGGTGACGGTGGCGATCTGGGTGATCGGGATGGCCGACGTGTTCGTGCCGAGGACGGCGCCGGACTTGCAGATCTTGTCGAGGGCCCGGAAGACCTCGTGCTTGGCCTCGACCTTCTCGTAGATCGCCTCGACCACCACGTCGGCGTCGGCGGCCGCCTCCAGGTCGGTCGTCGGGGTGATGCGGGACAGGGTGGCCTCGACCTCGTCCTGCGTGATCTTGCCCTTGGCCGCGAAGCGCCCGAGGGACTCCCGGATCGCCGCCATGCCCCGGCCGGTCGCGGCGTCATCGACGTCCCGCATCGTGACCTGCCAACCGGCCTGCGCCGAGACCTGCGCGATGCCGGAGCCCATCAACCCGGAGCCGATGACCGCGAGTCGACCCGCCATGTGCTTCCCCTTCCCACAAACGCCGAGAACGCCAACGCCGCCCACCATACCGTTGTTACTTAACGGAAACTCAGGCGCGGGCCAGGGTCCCTATCGGGGCAAATCCGGGGAAACGACCGCCCCGCGGTGCCAGACTATGCGCATGGCCTCAGGCAACGGCTGGTACCTCATCGGGCCACTGATTGCCGTCGGCCTGGTCGGCCTGCTCGGCGCCGTCTTCTGGCGGATGGGGCTGCATTGGACGTTCGTCCGGGAGGACGTGGACCGGTACGCCGACGGACTGGCGATCTTCGGAGAGCGCGACTTCGAGGGCGAGACGGAAGACTACGGCCTGCTCTCCCCGGCCGCGTTCACCGACGACGCGGGGGCGGCCGACGAGATCCGGCGGCTCCTGAGCGCGGCCGGCATCCGGGCCACGCAGGCGGTGGAGCGCGACGGCCGCACCGTGGTGCTGGTCTTCGCCGAGGAAGTCGAAGAGGCCCGCCGCCTGGTCGGCGGAAGCCCGGCCCTGTAAAAGGCGCTCTAGAAATCGAACGTCGGCTCCGGCACATCGGCCCGCTCGACCTCGACCCCCAGCTTGGCCAGGTCGGTGACGAAATCCGGGTAGCCGCGGTCGATGTGGTGCACCTCGCCGACCTCGGTCACGCCTTCGGCGCACAGCCCCGCGATCACGAGCCCCGCTCCCGCCCGGATGTCGGTGGCGCGCACCGGCGCCCCCGACAGCCGCTCCCGGCCGTTCACCACGGCGTGGTGGCCGTCGGTGCGGATGTCGGCGCCGAGGCGGACCATCTCGTTCACGAACATGAACCGGCCGTCGAAGATGTTCTCGGTGATGAGCGACGAGCCCTCGGCCACCGCGGCCAGCCCGATCGCCATCGGCAGCAGGTCGGTGGCGAAACCCGGGTAGGGCAGCGTCACGATGTCGACCGCGCGGGGGCGGTCTTCCATCCGTACGTGGAACCGGTTGTCGCCCGGAGTGACCACCGCGCCCGCCGTGACCAGCTTGTCCAGCGCGATGTCGAGGAACGACGGCTGCACCCCGTGGACCGTCACGTCGCCCCGGGTCATCGCCGTCGCGAACGCCCAGGTGCCGCCGACGATCCGGTCCCCGACCGTGGTGTGCGCCACCGGCGACAGCGACGGGACGCCCTCGATCGTCAGCGTCGACGAACCGGCGCCGTCGATGTGGGCGCCCATCTCGACCAGCATCTGGCAGATGTCGACGATCTCGGGCTCGCGGGCAGCGTTGTCGATCTCGGTGACGCCCTTCGCCAGCACGGCCGCCATCAGCAGGTTCTCGGTCGCGCCCACGCTCGGGAAGTCCAGCCAGATCTTGCTGCCGCGCAGGCCGTGCGGGGCCGAGGCGATCACGAAGCCGTGCTCGCCGGAGATCTCGGCGCCCATCCGGGCCAGGCCGGAGAAGTGCATGTCGAGCCCGCGGGAGCCGATCATGTCGCCGCCGGGGAGGGCGACGCGCACGTACCCGCGGCGGGCCAGCAGCGGCCCGAGCACGCAGATCGACGCGCGCAGCCGCCGGACCAGGTCGTAGTCGGCCTCGCTGCCGGGCTCGGCGGGCACGTCGATGGTGGCCTGGCCGCCCTCGAGCGTCACCTGGCACCCGAGCCGGCGCAGCACCTCCGCCATGATCGCGATGTCGGTGATCCGGGGAACGTTGCTCACCACGCTGCGCCCCTCGGCGAGCAGCGCCACCGCCATCAGCTTGAGCGCCGAGTTCTTCGCGCCGCCGACCGTGACGTCCCCGGAGAGCTGCGCGCCGCCCATCACCCTGATCACATCCACGCGGGCCATGGTATGGGCCGCGGCCCAGCGGCGCCTCCGTAGGGTGGGTCCATGGCCGTTCACCTCACCCGCATCTACACCCGCACCGGCGACGCCGGCGAGACCCGCCTCGGCAACAACGAGGTGGTCCGCAAGACCGATCCGCGCTTGATCGCCTACGCCGACACCGACGAGTGCAACGCCGCGCTGGGCGTCGCGTTGGCCCTGGGCAACCTGCCCGAGGACGTCCGCGACGTGATCACCGCCGTGCAGAACGATCTTTTCGACGTCGGCGCCGACCTGTGCAACCCGATCGCCGACGAGCCGCCCTATCCCCCGCTGCGGATCACCGACGACTACGTGACCCGGCTCGAGGGCTGGTGTGACGAGTTCAACGAGCGCCTTTCGGCCCTCGACAGCTTCATCCTGCCGGGTGGGACGCCGGGCGCGGCCCTGCTGCATGTGGCGCGCACGGTGGCGCGACGGGCGGAACGCGCGGCCTGGGCTCTTTTCCAGGACGACCCCGACCGTACGGGTGACCTGCCCGCAAAGTATTTGAACCGGCTCTCCGACCTGCTGTTCATCCTGTCCCGCACGGCCAATCCGGGCGGCGACGTCAAATGGGTGCCGGGCGGGGACCGGTAGGAGGGCTGCCGGCTCAGACGAGCAGCTCGCCGTCGATGACGGTTACGGCCTGGCCGGTCAGCAACGTGCGCTCGCCGGCCAGCGTGACCCGCACGTGGCCGCCCCGCGCCGACGCCTGGTAGCCGACCAGCTCGGTGCGGCCGCCGAGCCGGGCCGACCAGAACGGTGCGAGGGCCGTGTGGGCGCTGCCGGTCACCGGGTCTTCCGCGACCCCGGCCGCCGCGCCGAAGAAGCGGGAGACGAAGTCGTAGCCGGCCGCCGGGTCGGCTGCGGCGGCGGTGACCACCACGCCGCGGTTCTCCTTGCGGGCGAGCGCCGTGAGATCGGGGCGCAGCTCGCGCACGGTCGCCTCGTCGGCCAGCTCCACCAGCAGGTCGTCGGTGCTCGGCCCGGTGTGGTGCACCGCGACGATCTCGGCGCCGAGCACCTCGGCCAGCCACGAGGGCGCCTCGATCGGTGTCAGCGGCGCGGTGGGGAAGTCGAGCGTGTACCACCCGTCGCCGCCCGAGGTCGCCGTCAGCACGCCGCTGAGCGTCTCGAAGCTCGCTTTGCCGAGGCCGAGCACGTGCGCGGTGGCCAGCGTCGCGTGCCCGCACAGGGCGACCTCGACGGCCGGCGTGAACCACCGCAGGGCGAAATCGGAACCGGACCCGAGCGGGTGGACGAACGCCGTCTCGGAGAGGTTCACCTCGGCCGCCACCCGCTGCATCCAGGCGGCGTCAGGAAAGGACTCGAGAACGACCACGCCGGCCGGGTTGCCACCGAACGGGCGGGAGGTGAAGGCGTCGACGATCCGGATGCGCATGGGCCGACGCTAGAACGCCGGGCGAGCGCGAGGCGAGCGGATTCCCGCCAAAGAGCGGCTGTTACTCGATGATGCGGGGGCGGATCGTCGGGCGCGGGCTGACGCTGCCGGGCTGGCCGGGCGGCGCCGCCTCGAGCCAGGAGAGGAAGCCGGTGACGGTGGACTCGGCCATCGCGATCTCGATCTCGCCGGCGTCACCGTTGGAACAGCGCAGGATGCACCACTGCGAGGGCATCGTGAGCCGCTCGGGCCCGTCCGGCCGGCGGCGCTGCTCGACCACCAGCACCTCGCGGTCGAGCACCCGTTTGGGGCGGAAGGCGAGGCTGAACATGCGGTGGAAGCGCAGCTCGTCGCCGACGAACTGGCCGATGCCGGTGGACCAGCCGCGGCCCGGGACGATCGTGTTGACCCGGACCTGCAGCCGAATGGTTCCGCCGCCGACCATGAGCAGCCGGCGGCGGAAGAAGATCACGAACAGGAGCAGGATGAACGCGACGAAGCAGATTCCGAGGATCTCGAGAACCCGCATCGCCGGAGTCAGTGAGACTCGGGAGTGGCGGCCGTGGCGCTCTCGGCGAGAACGGTCACGCCGTCCGCGTCGATGGAGAGGAACCCGCCGCTGACGTCGTAGGTCAGTTGCTCGCCGCCGGCGAGCTTGACCCGCACCTGGGACGGTTCCTTGAGCAGGCCCAGCAACGGCGCGTGACCGGGCAGCACACCGATCTCACCCTCGGTGGTGCGCGCGACGAGCATCTCGGCGTCGCCGGTCCAGACGCGCTCCTCGACGGCGACAACCTTGACGTGCAGCTGGTTGGCCACGCTGTCTCCCTGTTCAGCCAAGCATTACCGAATGGGTGAAGTCTAAACGGCGCCCTTGCGCCCCGCGGCCGGGGGTGGCGACCGCCACATCTCAACTCGTCTTGTTCACGTACTCCGGGTGGCGGAACAGGAAGCCGGAGAGCTGATCGGCGGTCACCGCGGTGAAGAACTGGCCGGCGGTGTCGTCGAGCCCCTCACCCACGTACCGGCCGTTCTCGAACTTCGACTCGCCGGGCAGCTTGATCGACACCATGTTGGTGGCCCGGATGTTCTTGAGGGCGAAGCCCCAGTCGACCACGTCGTGGCCCTGGCCGTCGAAGATCAGCGCGTTGCCGGCCGCCTTGAGCACGCGGTCGAGCTTGGCCGGATTGGTGATCACGTCCTTGCTCAGCGCCTGCTCGGCCATGGCCTTGATGAACTGCTGCTGGTGCCGCTGGCGGTCGTAGTCGCTCTTGGGCAGGCCGTAGCGCTGCCGAACGTAGTCGAGCGCCTGCCAGCCCTGGAGGTGGTAGGTGCCGACCTTGTACTCCGCCTGCGGGCCGTAATAGGGGTGCTCGCAGGTGTTGTCGGCGCACCGGGCGTAACGCGGGCGGGGCTTGCCGTCCGGCTGGAGGTGCTCGGACTTCACGTTCTGGTCGATCTTCATGGTGACGCCGCCCATGGCGTCCACGATCTGCTTGAAGCCGCCGAAGTTGAGGATCGCGCCGGCGTCGAACGTGCGGATGCCGGTGAGCTGCTGAACCGTCTTGGCCAGCAGCTCGAAGCCCTGGGCCGGGTCGTGCTTGCCGTTGCCGACGGCGCTGCCGTACCCCATCGCCGCATTGATCTTCGACCGGCCGCCGCGGAACCCGGTCTTCTCGAACGGCGGGATGTCGACGACCAGGTCGCGCGGGATCGAGAAGAGGAACGCCTGGTCCATGTCCTTCGGGACGTGCACCACGATGATCGAGTCGGAGAGCGGGGGCTGCGCCGCGTTCCGCGGGTCGATGCCGACCAGCAGGATGTTCAGCGGGCCCTTGATGTCCGACACCTTCTGGTCGGAGCCGGCCGCCGACGCGCCGAACAGGTCCTGGTTGTCCACCGAGTTCGCGTACCGGGACAGCACGACCTGACCGCTGAGCAGAACGCCGCCGCTCAGGAGCATGAGGACGCAGCCGAAGATCGCACAGAGCCGGGCCCACATGGGGGCACGACGCTTGCCGTTCTTGGCCACCAGCGCTCCTCAGCAGAAGAATCCGACGCCGGTCCAAGGTACCCGGGCGTGCAAAGGACTAACGGCGGGGAAACAGCGCGGAAACGGGTCCGGGCCGCGCCCGCCTGATGGCGAGCGCGGCCCGGGTGCCGCGAAAGAGCGTCAGCCCTTCATGAGCTCGTGCGCGTTGCGCTCGAGGTCCTCCAGGCCGCCGCACATGAAGAAGGCCTGCTCGGGGAAGTGGTCGTACTCGCCCTCGCTGATCTTCTTGAACGCCTCGATGGTCTCCTTCAGCGGGACCGTCGAGCCGGGAACGCCGGTGAACTGCTCGGCCGCGTACGTGTTCTGCGAGAGGAAGCGCTCGATGCGGCGAGCCCGCTGCACCGTGACCTTGTCCTCCTCGGAGAGCTCGTCCATGCCGAGGATGGCGATGATGTCCTGCAGGTCCTTGTACTTCTGCAGGATTCGCTGCACCTCACGGGCGACCGTGTAGTGCTCGGCGCCGACGAACTCCGGCGCGAGGATCCGCGAGCTGGAGGCCAGCGGGTCCACGGCGGGGTAGATGCCCTTGTCGGAGATCGACCGCTCGAGGTTCGTGGTGGCGTCGAGGTGGGCGAACGTGGTGGCCGGCGCCGGGTCGGTGTAGTCGTCGGCGGGCACGTAGATCGCCTGCAGCGAGGTGATCGCCTTGCCCCGGACCGAGGTGATCCGCTCCTGGAGCTCGCCCATCTCGTCGGCCAGCGTGGGCTGGTAACCCACGGCCGACGGCATGCGGCCGAGCAGGGTGGACACCTCGGAGCCGGCCTGGGTGAACCGGAAGATGTTGTCGATGAAGAGCAGCACCTCCTGGTTCTGGACGTCCCGGAAGTACTCCGCCATGGTCAGCGCGGACAGCGCCACCCGGAGACGGGTGCCCGGGGGCTCGTCCATCTGGCCGAAGACGAGGGCGGTCTTGTCGAGAACGCCACCCTCCTCCATCTCCAGGATGAGGTCGTTGCCCTCACGGGTGCGCTCGCCGACGCCGGCGAACACCGAGGTGCCGCCGAAGTTGCGGGCAACGCGGATGATCATCTCCTGGATGAGCACCGTCTTGCCCACGCCCGCGCCGCCGAACAGGCCGATCTTGCCACCGCGCACGTACGGCGCGAGCAGGTCGAGCACCTTGATGCCGGTCTCCAGCATCTCGGTCTTCGGCTCGAGGTCGGCGAACGCCGGCGGCTTGCGGTGGATCGACCAGCGCTCCTGGATGTCCAGGGTCGCCGGGTCGGCGTTGAGCACGTCGCCGAGGGCGTTGAACACGTGCCCCTTGGTCACGTCGCCGACGGGCACCGAGATCGGCGCGCCGGTGTCGTTGACCTCGGCGCCCCGGATCAGGCCGTCGGTCGGCTGCATCGAGATCGCGCGGATCAGGTTGTCGCCGAGGTGCTGGGCGACCTCGAGGGTCAGCGTCTTCGTGCCCTCGGAGAGGGTCACGTCGACGTGCAGCGCGTTGTAGATCTCGGGCATGGCGTCACGCGGGAACTCGGCGTCGACGACCGGGCCGATGACCCGGACGACGCGGCCGACGCCGGTCTCCGCCTTGGTGGGCTCAGCAACAGCAGTCATCACACATCACTTCCCGCCGCGGCCAGCGCGTTGGCGCCGCCGACGATCTCACTGATTTCCTGGGTGATCGCAGCCTGCCGCGCGGAGTTCATCTCGCGCGTGTACCGCTTGAGCAGGTCGTCCGCGTTGTCCGACGCGCTCTTCATCGCCCGCCGCCGGGAGGCCGACTCGCTCGCGGCCGAGTCCAGCAACGCCGCGTAGATCCGCGTGTTGAGGTACTTCGGCAGCAGCGCGTCGAGCAGCTCGTCGGCGTCCGGCTCGAACTCGTACGCCGGCCGCAGACCGGGCTCGACCTCGCGCTCCTCGACCTCCATGGGGGCGAGGAAGTGCGCCTCCGCGCTCTGGGTCATGAGCGACTTGAACTGCGTGCTGACGATGTGGAGCTCGTCGACGCCCTGGATGCCGTCCGGCCCGTAGTGCGCGTCCGTGTCGTCCGCGCCCGCGATGAACGCCTCGAGCAACGCGTCGCCGATCCTCTTCGCGTCCGGGAAGGACGGACGCTCGGAGAACCCGGTCCAGCTGGCCTCGATCGGCCGGTTGCGGAACCGGTAGTAGCCGACGCCCTTGCGGCCGACCACGTACAGCACCGTCTCCTTCCCGTCCGCCTTCAGCTTCTGGATCAGCTGCTCGGCGGTGCGGATGGCGTTGGCGTTGTACGCGCCGGCCAGGCCACGGTCACTGGTGATCAGCAGGACCCCCGCGCGCCGGACCCGCTCACGCGGGACCAGCAGCGGGTTGTCGATCGTCGCGTTCGACGCCAGAGCGGTCAGGACCTGGGTGATCGCCTCCGCGTACGGCTTGGAGGCGGCGACCCGCTCCTGGGCCTTGGCGATGCGGCTGGTGGCGACCAGCTCCTGGGCCTTGGCGATCTTCTTGGTCGACCGGACGGTGCGAATGCGCCGCCGGAGGGCCTGTACCTGACCGGCCATGACTACTTCTCGGCAGCCGGACGGTGAACCTCGCGGGTCACCGTCTCGCGGGTCTCGCGGCCCTCGGCCATCGCCTCGGCGTCGGGCTCGTTGAGCTTGATCCCGGTCTCGCCCTGCTTGAAGAGCTCCTTGAACTCGTCCAGGCCGGACTTCAGGCTCTCGATGTTGTCGTCGGACAGCTGGCCGGTCGACTCGATCGCGGTGAGCGTGTCCTCGCGGTGCCGGTGCAGCCACTGGAGCATCTCGCCCTCGAAGCGGCGGATGTCGCCGACCTCGATGTCGTCGAGCTGACCGGTGGTGCCGGCCCAGATCACGATGACCTCGTCGACCACCGAGTACGGCGAGTACTGCGGCTGCTTGAGCAGCTCGACCAGGCGGACGCCCTTGTCGAGCTGGGCGCGCGACGCACGGTCCAGGTCGGACGCGAACGCCGAGAACGCCTCGAGCTCACGGAACTGGGCCAGGTCGAGACGGAGCCGGCCGGAGACCGACCGCATCGCCTTGACCTGCGCCGAGCCGCCGACCCGGGACACCGAGGTGCCGACGTTGATCGCCGGGCGGACACCCGAGGCGAACAGGTCGGTCTCCAGGAAGATCTGACCGTCGGTGATCGAGATGACGTTGGTCGGGATGTAGGCCGAGATGTCGCTGGCCTTGGTCTCGATGATCGGCAGGCCGGTCATCGAGCCGCCGCCCAGCTCGTCGGAGAGCTTGGCGCAGCGCTCGAGCAGCCGGGAGTGCAGGTAGAAGACGTCGCCCGGGTAGGCCTCGCGGCCCGGCGGGCGGCGCAGCAGCAGCGACACCGCGCGGTACGCCTCGGCCTGCTTGGTCAGGTCGTCGAAGACGATCAGGACGTGCTTGCCGGCGTACATCCAGTGCTGGCCGATGGCCGAGCCGGTGTAGGGCGCGATGTACTTGTAGCCGGCCGGGTCCGAAGCGGGGGCGGCGACGATGGTGGTGTACTCCATCGCCCCCTGCTCCTCGAGGGTGCCCTTGATCGAGGCGATCGTGGTCGCCTTCTGGCCGATCGCCACGTAGATGCAGCGCACCTGCTTGTCCGGGTCGCCGGACGCCCAGTTGGCCTTCTGGTTGATGATCGTGTCGATCGCGACCGTGGTCTTGCCGGTCTTGCGGTCGCCGATGAGCAGCTGGCGCTGGCCGCGGCCGATCGGCGTCATGGCGTCGATCGCCTTGATGCCGGTCTGCAGCGGCTGCTTGACCGGCTGCCGGTTCATGACGTTGGGCGCCTGGAGCTCCAGTTCGCGGAAGCCCTCGTTGGCGATGTCGCCGCGGTCGTCGATCGGCCGGCCCAGCGGGTCGACCACGCGACCGAGGAAGCCGTCGCCGACCGGGACCGAGAGAACGCGACCGGTCCGCTTGACCTGGCCACCCTCCTGGATGCCGGAGAAGTCGCCCAGGACTACGGCGCCGATCTCGCGGACGTCGAGGTTCAGGGCGACACCCAGCGTGCCGTCCTCGAACTCGAGCAGTTCGTTCGCCATCGTCGAGGGCAGGCCCTCGACATGTGCGATGCCGTCGCCCGCATCGGAGACGATGCCGACCTCCTCGCGGGAGACCTCGGGCGTGTAGGACGAGACGTAGCGCTCTAGCGCCCCCCGGATCTCGTCCGAGGAGATGGTCAGCTCGGCCATCCTCTGCCTTCTCTGTCTAGCTCGGGACGTCGCCGCCGCCGAGGGGCCTGCTCGATCAGGGTGTCGAATGACGTTGACCGAGGGAAATAAATCTATTTCGCGAACGCCTGGCGTGCCGCGTTGAGCCGCCGCAGGATCGTGCCGTCGTAGAGGTCGGAGCCGACTCGGACGCTGACCCCACCGATGATCGAGGGGTCGACGTCGACCTTGAGCGACACCGGCCGGTCGTAGAGATCGGACAGCTTGGCAGCCAGCGCCTGCTCGTCGGCGTCGCTGAGCGGCTTGGCCACCGTCACGTACGCGACCTCGCGGTCACGCTTCGCGGCGGTCAGCTCGACCAGCCTGGTCAGCGAGGAGTCGAAGCTCCGGCCCAGGAAACCCTCGAGCGCCACCTCGACGAGCCGGACCGTCGCCGGCTGGGCCTTGCCCTTGAGCAAGTCCTCCACCAGCTTAACCCGGCGCGAGGTAGGCGCACCCGGGTCACTCAGCGTGACCGCGAGCCCGGCGTTGCCCGAGACGATCTGTCCGAACCGGAACAGCTCGTCCTCCACGTCGGCGAGGGTGCCCGCCTTTTCCGCGGACCGCAGGACGACCTCGGCGCCGAGACGCTCCGTGACGTCCAGCAGCTCGGTCGGCTTGGAGAACCGGCCGGTGACCAGCGCCGTCAGCGTGTCAACGGTGATCTCGGCCAGCTTGGCGGCCAGCAACGAGCGCAACAGTTCGGCCCGCTCGGCCCCGGTCCGCGACGGGTTGGTGAGCGCCCGCCGGAGTCCGGGCTGGGCGCGCAGCAGGCTCGCCACCGACAGGATCTCGTCGGCGATCGTGGCCAGCTGCGCGGCCGTGGCCGAGCCGGTCTCGGCGGCGAGCTTCTCGACCGCCGAGTTGTAGGCCTGCTGACTGACGCTCGACGCCATCAGCGCCGTCCGCCCGTCGTGCCGGCGGAATCGAGCTCGGCGATGAACCGCTCGACCGTGCCGCGGCTGCGCGCCTCGTCGGCGAGGGACTCTCCGACGATCCTGCCGGCCAGGTCGACCGCGAGCGTGCCGACCTCGGCGCGCAGGTCACGGACGATCGACTCGCGCTGCGCGGAGAGCTGCTCGCGACCGGCCGCGATGATGCGGTCGGACTCCTCCCGGGCCTTGGCCAGGACGTCCTGCCGGATGCCCTCGGCGTCGGCGCGGGCCTCGTCGCGGATGCGAGCGGCCTCGGTGCGGGCCTCGGCCAGTTGGGCGCGGTACTGCTCGAGCAACTGGTTGGCCTCGGCCTGAGCGGCCTCGGCGCGCTTGATGCCGCCCTCGATCGCGTCCACCCGGGCCGCGAACGTCTTCTCCATCTGCGGGAAGACGAACTTCATCAGGACCCAGCAAAGCAGGCCGAAGGCGATGACGCCGACGATGACCTCTTGCCAGATCGGGATGATCGGGTTGTGCTCGGTCTCGGTCGTGCCCTCCGCGGCCAGAACCACAAGAGAGTTGATCATTACTTACCTCCTGTCGAGGCGGAGGAGGATCAGAGCCCCGAGCCCTGCCAGATGAAGCCGAAGGCGATGCCGAGGAGCGCGAGCGCCTCGATGACGGCGAAGCCGATCCAGACGTACGGCAGGGTCAGGCGCGAGGACTCGGGCTGACGGGCGGTCGACTGGATGTAGGCCGAGAAGACCAGGCCGACGCCGATGCCGGGGCCGATGGCGGCGAGGCCGTAGCCGATGGCGGCGGTGCTACCGGTGAAAGCAGCGATTTCCATTTTTTCAGTTCCTCCAGGTATCTCGCGTGAATCGGTTTCACGCGGGACGACAACGGGGTGTTACTGGGCTGTGCTTGGGGTGAAACTCAGTGCTCGTCCGCGAGCGCGCCCTGGACGTAGCTCGCGGTCAGCACCGTGAAGACGTAGGCCTGCAGGCAGATCACCAGGAACTCGAGGAACGTCAGCGCGATCGTCAGGGCCCAGGAGAGCACCGAGAAGGGCGCGTACCAGATGTTGGCGTTCAGCATCGCGAAGCCGCCGAGGGTGAACACCAGCAGCAGCATGTGGCCGGCGAACATGTTGGCGAAGAGTCGGACGGCGAGCGAGAACGGCCGCACCAGGAAGTTCGAGAAGAACTCGATCGGGATCAGCAACGGCAGGATGAACCACGGCGCCGGCGGGATGAGCGCCGTCTTGAAGTACTTGATGAAGCCGTGGTGGCGGATGCCGACCGCGATGAACATGACGTAGCTGATGATCGCGAGGAACGCCGGGAAGGCGATGTGCGAGTTCGGCGAGATCTGAACGAACGGGACGATGCCCCAGAAGTTGTTCAGCAGGATGAACGTGAACAGCGTCGTCAGGTATGGCGCGAAGCGCACACCGGCCGGGCCGATCATCTCGATCGCGATGTTGTTCCGCACGAAGCCGTAGAGGCTCTCGGCAAGCCACTGCTTCTTCGTCGGGACCAGCTGCGGCTTCCGGTTCGAGACCAGGAAGAAGACGATGATCAAAGCAGTGGTCAGCCAGACCAGCGCGGTGATCTTCGTAAACCAGTAATTGTCGTGCTCGCCCCACGGCAGGATGCTGGGCAGGTAGAAGTCCTCGACCTTCGGCGGGAAGGGGATATCCGCTGCGAGGACGATCGACTGACCGGTCACCGTAGCCCTTTCCTGTCAGGCGCCCAGACGGCGCACGATGAGGTAGACACCGGCGGCCATACCAACGACCGCGCCGATACCGGCAAAGATGCCCCTGGTCCCGACCCAGTGGTCGACCAGCCAACCGATCCCGCCCCACACCAACATGCCCGCAAGGAGGTAGGAGACGGCCGTCATGCCCATGCCCGTGTCGGGCGGCTGCTGACCGTCGTCCCCAGGGGGATTCTTGGGAGGTTCCTGACCGGTCATGACGGCCCGAACGATATCAGCAGGAAAGACGAAGCTAAGCGGGACCCCCCGCACAACCGCAGTTGTCCAGGCGTCAGGGGTCTCGCAACTGGAAGGACACGGTACTCCCCCTTCGCCATAACCGGACAAGCCACGACCGTTCACGTCACCGTTTCGTGGTCAACAAACCACGAAAGGGACGCTGACGAGGCAAAACGCGGTGCGATAGATCACTTTGGGCGACGCACGGCGGTGAACCACCAGGCCTGAACGCCCGTCCAAACGATCACGCCGGCGACGATGCCCCAGCCCAATGCGGACTTCCCCGTCCACGTCGTCTGTACACCGTAGGCAAGCACCAATCCGAGAACGCTGTACTTCAACACATATGTACCCAGGGCCAGCGGCATGAGCAGGGCCGGGCGCACCGTGTCGGCCCAGGCGATCACCAGCGTCGACATCGTGTAGCTGATCGTCACGATCAGGACGCCGAGCGCGGCCCCGAGCGCGGACGCGGACCCGCCGGCCAGGAACCCGGCCGAGGCGGCGCAGAGCAGCAGCGCGAACGAGACCGCGGTCAGGAACGGCAGATGCGCCACCCGCCAGCGCGGATCGGCCGGGAGCGGAGCGAGCTCGGGCAACGGGCGGTCGTCGCCATCATCAAGATCAAAACGAGCATCACGATCAAAACCTTGCTTGGGTACGCCGGGAAGCGTCACCGAGGACTCGTCGGTGTTCCGCTCGCTCACGCCATCACCTCCTGCCGCGCATAGGCCGGGAATCTCCTGACCAGGTCGTGCACCTCGTCCGCCGCGTCGGCCAGGCGCCGGGCGCCGTCCGCCGTCGCGGGGTCGCTGCGGACCGCGGCGCCGATCAGACCGGCTATCCGCCGCATCTCGCCCTCGCGCATGCCCTGCGTGGTCACGCCCGGCGATCCGACCCGGATGCCCGAGGCCTCCGCCGGCCGCTGCGGGTCGAACGGTATCGCGTTCTTGTTCAGCGTGATGCGGGCGAGGTCGCATCGCGACTCCGCCTCGGCCCCGGTGAGGCCGAGCTCGCGCAGGTCGGCCAGCACCAGGTGGGTGTCGGTGCCGCCGGAGACCGGGCGCATGCCCTCCTGGGCCAGACCCAGGGACAGGGCCCGGGCATTGTCGACGACCTGGCGGGCGTACGCCTGGAAGGCCGCGCCCGACGCCTCCCGCAGCGCCACCGCCTTGGCCGCGATCACGTGCATCATCGGGCCGCCCTGGCTGAACGGGAAGACCGCCTTGTCGACGCGCTGGGCGAGGTCGGCACGGCACAGGATCATGCCGCCCCGCGGTCCGCGCAGCACCTTGTGGGTGGTGCAGGTGACGACGTCGGCGTGCGGCACCGGCGACGGGACCGCCTTGCCCGCGACCAGCCCGATGAAGTGCGCGGCGTCGACCATCAGGTAGGCGCCGGCTTCGTCGGCGATCTCCCGGAACAGCGCAAAATCGATATTCCGGGGGTACGCGGTGGCGCCGCAGATGATGATCTTGGGTCGGTGGGCGAGCGCGAGATCGCGTACCTCGTCGTAGTCGATCTCCTCGGTGTTCGGGGCGACCCGGTACCCGATCGGGTGGAACCACTTCCCGGAGAAGTTGACCCGGCTGCCGTGGGTCAGGTGCCCGCCGTGCGGCAGCTCCATGGCCAGCACGGTGTCGCCCGGCTCGGCCAGCGCCGCGAACGCCGCCAGGTTCGCCGACGCGCCCGAGTGCGGCTGCACGTTCGCGTGCTCGGCCCCGAACAGCTCCCGGGCCCGCTCGACCGCGAGCACCTCGGCCCGGTCCACCTCGGCGCAGCCGCCGTAGTAGCGCCGCCCCGGATAGCCCTCGGCGTACTTGTCGTTGAGCGTCGAGCCGAGCGCGGCCAGCACGGCCGGCGAGGTGAAGTTCTCGCTCGCGATCAGCTGAAGCCCGTCGCGCTGCCGGCCCAGCTCGTCGAGGAGCACACGTGCGATCTCCGGATCCTCGCGTTCCAGCAACGCGAAGTCCGGCCCCCAGAAGGTGTCCACGTGCCCTCCCCGGATAGGCAACGAAATCCAGCATATGGCTTGAAAGGCCGCCCAATGGGCACACTCTGCGGTTATGCGATGTCTGGTGACCGGCGCGACCGGCTACATCGGCGGCCGGCTGGCGCCCCGGCTGCTCGACGCGGGGCACGAGGTGCGCTGCCTGTCGCGCAGCGCGGCGCGGCTGCGGGACGCGCCCTGGGCCGGCCAGGTCGAGATCACCGAGGGCGATCTGACCGACCCGGAGTCCCTGCGGGCGGCCCTGGACGGCATCGAGGTCGCCTACTTCCTCGTGCACTCGCTGGGCCGGCGCGACTTCGAGGAGATCGACCGGCGGGCCGCCGGGAACTTCGCCGAGGCCTGCCGGGACGCGGGCGTGCACCGGATCGTCTACCTGGGCGGACCCGAGCCGCCGGCCGGCGAGCGCGCCTCGGCCCACCTGCGCTCCCGCGCCGAGGTGGCCCGCATCCTGCTCGACAGCGGGGTGCCGACGGTGGTGCTGCGCGCGCCGGTGATCATCGGCTCCGGCTCGGCCTCGTTCGAGATGCTGCGCTACCTGACCGAGCGGCTGCCGGTCATGGTGACGCCGCGCTGGGTCCGCAACCGGATCCAGCCGATCGCCGTCCGGGACGTGCTGCGCTACCTCATCGCGGCCGGTGACCTGCCGGCCGAGGTCAACCGCGGCTTCGACATCGGCGGGGCGGACGTCCTGACGTACCTGGAGATGATGCGCCGGTACGCGAGGGTGGCGGGCCTGCGGAGGCGGGCCATCTGGCCGCTGCGGCCGCTCAGCCCGTGGCTCTCGGCCCACTGGGTCGGCCTGGTCACGCCCGTGCCCAACGCGATCGCCCGGCCGCTGGTGGCGAGCCTGGTGCACGAGGCGGTGGCCCGGGAGAACGACATCCGCGCGCTGGTGCCCGAGGTCGAGCCGCTCGGCTTCGACGAGGCGGTCCGGCTCGCCCTCCGCAAGATCAAGGACGCCGACGTGGAGACCCGATGGTCGACCGCGGCCGGCCGGCAGGCGTCGGCCGAACCGCTGCCGAGCGACCCGAAGTGGTCCGGCGGCAGCGTCTACGTCGACGAGCGGCGCCGGGCGGTGGACGCGCCGGTCGAGGCTCTCTGGCAGGTCATCGAGGGGGTCGGCGGCGAGAACGGGTGGTACTCGTTCCCGCTGGCCTGGTCGGTGCGCGGCTGGCTGGACAAGCTGGCCGGCGGGGTGGGGCTGCGCCGCGGGCGGCGCGACCGGCACCGGCTGCGGGTCGGCGAGGCGCTGGACTGGTGGCGGGTCGAGGAGATCGTGCCGGGGTCGCTGCTGCGGCTGCGGGCCGAGATGCGGGTGCCGGGCCGCGCCTGGCTGGAGATGTGCGCGACTTCCGATGGCGAGGGGCGCAGCGTCTACCGGCAGCGGGCCGTCTTCCTGCCGCGCGGGCTGGCCGGGCACGCGTACTGGGCGTCGGTGCTGCCGTTCCACGGGATCGTCTTCAACGGGATGGCCCGCAACATCGCCCGGCAGGCGGCTACTTCGCGGCGGCCCGGCTCAACCGGTCCCGGATCGCCAGCCAGTCCTCCCCCGGCGGGGGTTCCTGAACCAGGATCTCGGTGACGCCCGAGTCGTCGAGCCGGTGCAGCGCCGCGTAGAGGTCGGCCGCGTACTCACGGGGATCGGCGGACAGCACCTCGGCGCCGGGGACTTCCTTTCCCTCGTACGTCAAAATGCCTGTTTCGTTCGTTTTGTCGGTGTCGCTGGCATCGGTCACCCACCGCACCCGGGCCCGCGGAGCGTAGTGCCGGCGGCTCATGCCGGGCGACGGGCGCGCGGCTCCGTCGGCCGCCTCCGCGTCGCGCAGGGCGATCGACCCGGTCACGTCGCGCAGCGCGCGCAGGGCCAGCGCGCCCGGCCGCAGCAGCGTGGGCACGGCGGTGGTCAGGTCGAGCACGGTCGACTCGATGCCCCACGCGCTCGCGCCGCCGTCCAGCACCAGCGGCACGTCGGGCAGGCTGCGCAGCACGTGCCCGGCGGTGGTCGGCGAGATGCCCTCGGAGCGGTTGGCGCTGGGCGCCGCGAGCGGCAGGCCGGACGCCTCGAGCAGGCGCAGCGCCACGTCGTGGGCCGGGATGCGCAGCGCGATCGTCGCGTTGTCGGCGCCCACCCCGGTCAGGTGCTCGGCCCGGCGGACCACCAGGGTGAGCGGGCCGGGCCAGAACGCGGCGGCGAGCCGGTCGGCGGCGGCCGGCCACTCGGCGGCGAGCTTGCGGGCCGCGCCGACGTCGGCCACGTGCACGATCAGCGGGTTCCACGACGGGCGGTTCTTGAGCCGGTAGACCTCGCCGATCGCCTTGGCCGAGAAGGCGTCGGCGCCCAGGCCGTAGACGGTCTCGGTGGGGAAGGCGACGACCGACTCGGCGCGCAGCAGCTCGACCGCCTCGGCGATCCCCGCGGCGTCCGGCTCGACGATGCGACCGGTCACGACAGGAGAAGATTGGCGAACGGGACCGTGGTGTCCTCGATCTCGTCGCCGATGCGGTGGAACGTCTGGTCGCCGCGGCCCCACGGGTCGTCCAGGTCGTCGCCGGGCAGCGGGCCGTCCGGGCCGCGCAGCCGGTGCACCGCCTCGACGATGGCGACGCCCCGGTCGTGCACCGACTCGGGCTTGCCGTCCGCGGCCGGCAGCGACCCCGCGTCGACGCTCGCGAGCAGCCGGCCGAACTCGCCCATCACGAACGTGCGGGCGGCCGCGTCGGGGCGCAGCGCGACCACGTAGTCGTACTGGTCGGCGGTCGCCGTGAAGATCACGTCGGCCTCGTCGATGAAGTCGCCGCGCAGCTTGCGGGCCTCGAAGCCGGTCACCTCGCCGCCCCGGGACCGCACCTGGCGGGCCGCCGGCGGGTTCATCTCCTCGCCCTCGTGCCAGCCGCCGGTGCCCGCGCTGACACTGCGCAGCAGCCGCTCGCCGGCCTCGCCGACCCGGTCGCGCACCGCGCGGGCGAGCAGCCGCTCGGCCATCGGCGACCGGCAGATGTTGCCCATGCAGACGTGCAGGACGGTGAAGGGCGCCTCCACGTCAGGCCTCCGGCCCCAGCAGCTCGGGCACCACGTCCTGAAGCTTCTCGAGCGGGATCGCGCCCATCCGCAGCACCCGGGGAGTGTCGCCGGTGACGTCGACGATCGTGCTCGGCTGCGGGTCGTGGGCCGGGCCCGCCTCGAGGTAGACGCGCACCGCGTACTCCAGCTGGTCGCGCGCCTCCTCGGCGGTCGTCGGCGCCGGCTGGCCCACCTTGTTGGCCGTGGTGACCGCCATCGGACCGACCTCGCGCAGCACCTCGAGCGCCACCGGGTGCAGCGGCATGCGCACGGCGATCCGGCCGCCGGTGTCGCCCAGGTCCCACTGGAGGCTCGGCGAGTGCTCGACGTAGAGCGTGAGCGCGCCCGGCCAGAACGCGTCGGCCAGCTCGCGCGCGGCCCGGGGCAGCGAGTAGACCAGGCCGTCGAGCGTGTGCCGGGAGCCGACCAGCACCGGCGGGGGCACCTGGTTGGTGACGCTGCGGGCGTGGTGCAGCGCGGTGATGGCGTGCGGGGTGAAGGCGTCCGCGCCGATGCCGTACACCGTGTCGGTCGGCATCACGGCGAGCTCGCCGCTCTTGACCGCCTCGACGGCGGCGGCGATGCCGCGATCCCGGTCCGCGGTCGTACGGCAGTCGTAGAGCATCACACCGTGCAGTCTGCCATGTGGCGGCCGACACCGATCAGGTGCGCCGTGCCGTCGCGAAGCGCGGGCGCCCGGTGAGATCACGGTGGGCGGTCACCCCGGCGAAGCGGCCGTCGTTCCGCAGCAACAGCGGCACCGCGTCGCCGTGCACATCATCGTGCTCAATTCCGACATGTCCCCCGGGCTTCAGCAACCGGGCCGCGAGGGCGATCACCGGACGGATCACGTCGAGCCCGTCCGCCCCGCCGAAGACCGCCTCGGCCGGGTCGTGATCGGCCACCTCGGGCGGGACCGCGGTGCCGTCCGGCACGTAGGGCGGGTTGCACAGCACCACGTCGACGACGCCGGACAGCCCCGGCAACAGCCCCGGGTCGGTGACGTCGCCCTCGACCACCTCGACGGCCGGGAACCCGGCGGCGTTGCGCCGCAGGAAGGAGATCGCGACGGGGGAACGCTCCACGGCGTACACCCGCCCGGATTTGCCCTCATCGGCCACCGCGAGCGCGATCGCGCCGGTGCCGCTGCACAGATCGACCACGACGCCGCCCGAAGGGGCACGCTCGATGCCCCACCCGGCGAGCAGCTCGGTCTCCGGCCGGGGCACGAAGACGCCGTCGCCGACCGAGAGCTCCAGGTGCCGGAACGCGGCCGTGCCGAGCAGGTGCTGCAACGGGATCCGGCGCGCCCGCTCGGCCACCAATGTCCGAAAACGACGCAGCTCGTCGGCCCGGATCGAGTCCACGAGCAGCAGCCGGCCGCGCGGGATCTCCAGCACGTGGGCGGCCAGCAGCTCGGCGTCCACCCGGGGCGACGCCACGCCGGCGGCGGCCAGGCCGGCGACCGCCTCGGCCAGCGCCGGGCCGAGAGGCGTCCGTACCAAGTGCCGGGAGGGGTGTTCGTCGTCCGGGTCCACGGCATAATCATCAAACGTCACGTGCGACGCCGGCCGGCCGGGTCGGCGCATCGACGCGGGGACATGCGGTGGGAGGCGCCCGGTGAGTTGGTTGGACCAGCTCCCTGAAAACATCGAGGAGCTGACGCGGGCCGGGCGGCTGCAGCAGAACGGACGATCCGCCGAGGCGCTCCCGATCCTCGACGACGTGCTCGCCACCGCCACCGACCCCAGCACCCGGGCGTACGCGTTGGTCCAGCGCTTCGGCGCGCTGATCAATCTGGGACGGATCGCCGAGCTGGCCACCGCCATGACGCTCGCCGCCAACGCCGTGCGCGAGATCCCGGACCCCTACCTGCGCGGTCAGATGCACGCGTTCGCCGCCCTCGGCTCGCACCTGCAGAGCAACATCGACCGCGGCGTGACCCACCTCGTGCAGGCGTCCCGGGCGCTGGCCGCCGTGCGGGAGAACGACTTCGAGACCGCGTGGGGCTGGCACGACCTCGCGATGGCCTACTCGTACCTCGGCTTCCACGGCCACGCGCTGACCGCCATCGAGCAGGCCCGGCAGGTCGGCGCCGCGGTCGGGCTCGCCCCCGAGATCTTCGCGGCGCCCGGCATCCGGCTGCGCAACGCCGTCTCGCTCGACCACCAGGGCGACACCGACGGCTGCCTGCGGGTGCTGCGCGACATCGACGCCGAGCTGTCCCGCTACATCGCGATCGGCGCCGACCAGATGCGGCCGGGCAGCCGCGCGGCGTACGGCTACGCCCTGGCCCGCCGCGCCGCCCTGGGCGAGGAGACCGAGGCCAACGCGGCCGAGCTGCTCACCGGCGGCGGCGACAGCGTCCGCACCCGCGACCTGCACCACCTCGGCCAGGTCTGCCTCTCGATCGCCGCCGGCCGCCCGGCCCAGGCACTGGCCATGCTGGACGCCGTGCCGGTCTCCCCCGAGATCCTCGGCGCCGCCGAGCCGGCCCGGCTGCGCAGCATCGGCCACGCCGCCGCCGGCGACCACGCGGCCGCCCACCAGGCCGACCGGTACGCGTTCCGCCTCGCCGCCCAGCGCATCGACCGGCTCCGCGACGGCTACCTCGACGGGGTCGCGGCCCGGCTCGACGCCCAGGAGACCCAGCGCGACGCCGGCCGCTACGGCGACGAGACGCTCACCGACCCGCTCACCGGGCTGCCCAACCGCCGCCAGCTCGAGCGGTACGTCGGCGCGATGCTCGAGCGCGGCGAGCGGGCCGCGATCGGCGTCTGCGACCTGATCGGCTTCACCGCGGTCAACGTGCGGCACGGACGGCACTGCGGCGATCTGGTGCTGCAGCGGATCGCCGGCGTGCTCAACCGGGTCATGCGCCGCGGCGACTTCGTGGCCCGGTTCGCCGGCGACGAGTTCGTGGTGGTGCTGCCGGGCGCCGGCCAGGCGCAGGCGGCCGAGGTGTCGCGCCGGATCGCGGCGGCCACCACCGCCGAGAACTGGCAGGTCCTGGTGCCGGGCACGCCGATCGGCCTGGCGGCGGGCTGGTCCGAGGTCGGCGCCAACGGGCGTACGCTCAGCGCCGCCCTCGCGGCCGCGGCCGCCAACCGCGCGCCGACGAGATGAGCACGATCGACCTCGGTGAGATGTCCCCGGCGCCGGACGGGGAGCCGATCCGCGAGTTCGATCACCGCCTGATCCGCCGCTCGCTCCGCCGCCTGGCGATCGCCACGGTCGGCCTGTTCTCGCTGCTCGGCGTCACCGCCTCGGCCCGGCCCGAGCCGCCGGCCGGCGTCCGTCCGCTGTGGAGCGTGCCGCTCAGCGAGCAGGACAACGCCGCGCTCGGCGCCGGCAGCGTCTACCTGAGCCGGACGAGCGGCGGCCGCACCCGGCTCACCGCCTACGACCTGGTCACCGGGACGGTCGAGTGGGAGACCACGGTCGACGACGTCCTCGGCTACGCCCAGCTGGCCGAGCCGGAGGGGCTGCTCCTGCTGCCGGCCGACAACCAGGTGGGCGGGGAGAACGGCGTCTACACCGAGTTCGCCACCCGGACCCTCGCCTTCGACGCCCGCACCGGACGGCAGTTGTGGACCGAGGAGGGCGACGTGATCGCGGTCGCCCGCGGCACCGTCCTGATGGCCGAGCACGGCGACGACGGCGGCTACTCCCGGCTGCGGCTGATCCGGCTCGGCGACCGCGCCACGGTGTGGCAGCGGGCGACGCCCGGCGCCACCAGCGTGGCGTTCTCGCTCGACGGCCTCGAGCCGGACAAGGTCGTGACGGCCACCTCGGACGGCCAGATCGAGATCCTGCGCTTCGCCGACGGCGGGCGGATCTCCGGGGCGCGCATCCCGTGGGCCAAGCCCGATCCCGAGCGCGGTCAGTGGAACGACCTTGCGGCCAACGGCGACCATCTGGTGGTGAACCGGAACGTCCAGGGCCACGCCGAGCTCAGCGTGTACCGCGTCGACTCGATGACCGAGGCGTGGCACGCCGATGGCACCGAGGGCTACGCCTTCCCGTGCGGCGGGGCGATCTGCGTCAACAACGCCGGGGGCCTGACCGCGTACGAGACGGACAGCGGCCGGCTGATCTGGCGGCTGCCCGGGATCGGCAACGGGTGGGCGGCGTCCGACGACCGCGTGGTCGTCTCCGAGCCGGGCGAGGGCGGCGAGCAGTACCTGGTCGACGCGGCCACCGGGCAGCGGATCGGCGCGGCCGGCGCCGGCGAGACGGTCTGGACCACCGAGCCCGGCGAGGCCCTGCTCGTGCTGCGCGGCACCTCCTCGCCGCCGGACCGCACCTCGATCACCCGGTGGGACCTGGCCACCGGCCGCCGCGAGCTGCTCGGCTCGACCGAGCGCATCCCGGTCAACCGCTGCCAGGCCGTCGGGCACTACCTCGGCTGCTACGCGCGCTCCTCGTACACGATCACGGCGGTCGGCCGGTGACCCTCATCGACCTCGGCGACCTCGGCGACCGCACGCACGAGGACGCCGCGCCCCCGATCCCGGTCGACCACCGCCGGATCCTGCGCGCCGTGCTGGCCGCGCTCACGGTCGCCGGGCTCGTCGTGCTCGGCGGCGCGGCGCACGCCGGACCGCTCGGCGTCCGCTCGCTGTGGACCATCCCCGACTTCGCCGAGCACGACAACTTCGCGCTCGGCCGCGACGCGATCTACATCGACCGGCTCGAGGCCGGGCGGGCGGCGGTCGCCGCCTTCGACGTGGCCACCGGCGAGCCGCGGTGGGTCACCGACATCGGCGCCGAGCCCGGCGGCTACGGGCCGACCGTGGCCGGCGACGTCGTGGTGGCGCGCGCCGATCCGCTGCAGATCAACCGCAAGGACCCGGACGGCAACACGTACTCCTTCCAGCGGATCCGGACCTCGGTGGCCCTCGACGCGGCCACCGGCGAGCGGCTGTGGCGTGCGTCCGGCGACTCCCAGGTGTCCGCCGCGACCGGGACGGCGCTGGTGACCGAGGCCGACGACCAGGGCCGCACGATCCGGCTCCGGCTGCTGCGCCTGCGCACCGGGGAGGAGATCTGGAGCCACGCCACGACGCCGCTGGCCGACTGGACCGTCCTGCCCGCCGACGGGAACCCGCAGATGGTCGCCATGGTCACCCCGGACGGGCACGCGACCACCCTCCGCTACGCCGACGGGCAGACCGTCGGCGCCGCCCGGTTGCCCTGGCCGGCCCGCACCTATGCCTCGCTGCTGTGGCCGGTCGGCAACTACCTCGCGGTCATCCGCGACGTCGCGCAGAACGAGAACGCCACGACCGTCTACGACCCGCGCGCCTTCACGCCGTTGTGGACGTCCGACTACGTGACACCGTGCGGCCCCCTGCTCTGCTCGGTGGAGATCACCGGCGTCTCCGGGCGTGATCCGGCCACCGGTCGCAAGCTGTGGAGCGTCCCGGCCCAGGCCGCGAACGAAGCCGGGCCGGACCGGGTGGCACTGATCACGAACCTGGACGGGTCGACCGTGCAGCTGGCCGACGCCCGGACCGGCCGCGCGCTCGGGGCGAAGGTGCGCGGCGACATCGCGTACGACGCCGAGCCCAGCGACCATCTGCTGGTCCTGCGGCCGTCGGTCCAGCCGCCCGGCCAGGTCGTGGTGGTGCGGCTCGACCTGACCGACGGCAGCACCCGGATCCTCGGCTCGTTCGGCCCGAGCGGCGAGCAGGAGGTCTGCGCCGCGAACGAGCGCTACCTGGCCTGCCCGCGGGGCGACGGGCTGCGCATCATGGCCGTCGGCTGATCTCCGTGTCGCCGGCGAGGCGGGCCTGCCGGTCGGCCTCGGCCAGCGCGTCCAGCACGGCGTCGAGCTCGCCGCCGAGGACGAGGTCGAGGTTGTACGCCGTGTAGCCGATCCGGTGGTCGGTGATCCGGTTCTGCGGGAAGTTGTACGTGCGGATGCGCTCCGACCGGTCGACGGTGCGCACCTGGGCCTTGCGGGAGTCGGAGGCCGCCGCGTCCGCCTCCTCCTGGGCGATCGCCAGCAGCCGGGACCGCAGGATGCGCAGCGCCGACTCCTTGTTCTGGAGCTGGCTCTTCTCGTTCTGGCAACTCACCACGGTGCCGGTGGGCAGGTGCGTGATCCGCACCGCCGAGTCGGTCGTGTTGACCGACTGGCCGCCCGGGCCGGACGAGCGGAACACGTCGATCCGCAGGTCGTTGGCGTCGATCTGGACGTCGACGTCCTCGGCCTCGGGCAGCACCAGCACGCCCGCCGCCGAGGTGTGGATCCGGCCCTGGGACTCGGTCACGGGCACCCGCTGCACCCGGTGCACGCCGCCCTCCCACTTCATCCGGGACCAGACGCCGTGACCGCCCTCGGGCGTGCCCTTGGTCTTGACCGCCACCGAGATGTCCTTGACGCCGCCCAGGTCCGACTCCTGCGAGTCGATCACCTCGACGATCCAGCCGTGGCGCTCGGCGTACCGGGTGTACATGCGCAGGAGATCGCCGGCGAACAGCGCCGACTCCTGGCCGCCCTCGCCCGCCTTGATCTCGACGATCACGTCCTTGGCGTCGCTCGGGTCGCGCGGGATGAGCATCTCGCCGAGCTTCTCCTCGAGCGGCGGCAACATGGCCGCGACGGCCTCGACCTCGGACGCGAAGGCCGGGTCCTCGGCCGCGAGCTCCTTGGCCGCGGCCAGGTCGGCCCGGGCGGCCTCGAGCTCGGCGTGAGCCGCGTAGATCGGGGCAAGCTCCGCGAAACGACGGCCGACCCGGCGCACGAGGGCCTGGTCGGCGTGGATGGACGGGTCCTCCATCCGCTTCTCCAGCGCCGCGTACTCCTCGAGAAGCGTGGTCAACCGATCGTTACTCACAGTATTTTCTCCCCACGCGAACGGCGCCCGCCCCCCTGTCGACCAGGGATGGCGGGCGCCGTTGAAGCAGTTACTTCTTCTTGGCCGCGTTCACCTTCGCGTACTTGGCCTGGAACTTCGCAACCCGGCCCGCGGTGTCCAGAACGCGCTGCTTGCCGGTGTAGAACGGGTGGCAGGCGCTGCAGGTCTCGACGCGGATCTCGTCGCCCTTGGCGGTGCTCCGGGTGGTGAAGGTGCTGCCGCAGGAGCAGATGACCTCGGTGGTCGTGTACTCCGGGTGGATGCCGCTCTTCATCTTCTCGGTCTCTTTTCGTTGATGTGGTCGCCGGGTCGCTGTCAGCACCGCGCCGCCCCGCCAGGGCGGTGGGCTCGGGCGTGAACCGGAACCTTTACTGGCCGATGGACCAGTCTGCCATGTGACACAGCCGCACGAGAAATCGAGGCGACTTTCCTGATCCGGTGTCGATAACGTGAGCCGCCCTCGCGGCATTCCCGCCGGGCTTCGCACCCGGAGAAGGAACGGTCCCATGACGCTGCTCGCCGACGTCCTCGAACCGGCCGAACCGGCCACGGCGGTCGAAATCGGGCAGGTGCGGGCGAGCACCGGTCGTCGCTGTTCCTGCGCCTCGAGGGCGAGGACTACCGTCCTGCGCTGTGGCAGCAGGCGCGCCCGGAGGGCTGAGGATTGACGAGATTGCTGATCACCCGGGGGCTGCCGGCGTCCGGCAAGACGACGTTCGCGCGGAAGCTTCAGCCTCGGGTGGTCCGCGTCAACCGTGACGATCTGCGGCGCATGCTGCACGGCGACCGGTTGTACGCGCAATGGTCGGAATCGCAGGTGACGCACGCGCAGCGGGCCGCCGTCGAGGCCCTGCTCCGCGCGCACGCCGACGTGATCGTCGACGACACCAACCTGCGGGCCAAGACCGTGCGGGAGTGGGCCGAGCTGGCGGCCAAGATGGGCGCGACCTTCGAGGTGCACGACTTCACCGACGTGCCGCTCGAGGAGTGCATCCGGCGGGACAGCACCCGCGATGAAGAGGATCGGGTCGGTTCGGAGGCGATCCGGCGGATGCACGCCCGGTATCTGGCGGGCCGCAATCTGCCTTTGCCCGTGCCGTACATCAGTGGCATTCCAAACGTTTCGTATTCGCCGGACCCCTCCCTGCCGGCGGCACTGCTCGTGGACATCGACGGGACCGTGGCGCTCATGGGCGACCGCAGCCCGTACGACTGGGAGCGGGTCGGCTCGGATCTGCCGAACGCCGCGGTGATCACGGCGGTGCGCGCCATGCACGCGGCCGGCAATGCGATCATCTTCTGCTCGGGACGGGACGCGGTGTGCCGCCCCGAGACGGAGGCCTGGCTCGATCTTTACGTCGGCGTCCCGTACCAGGCGCTGTTCATGCGGCCCGAGGGCGACGGCCGCAAGGACTCCGTGGTCAAGCGCGAGATCTTCGATCGGGAGATCCGCGAACGGTGGCGGATCGTCGGGGTTTTCGACGACCGGCAACAGGTGGTACGTATGTGGCGGGCGCTCGGCCTCACCGTGTTCCAGGTCGCGGAGGGAGACTTCTGACCTTGAAGTACCCGCGCACCTTCCACCTGCCCGACTCGCCCGGCGCGACCGCCGACGACAAGGTGCAGCACGATCTGTCCTGGTTGGACGGCGAGCTGGTGGTGACCGAGAAGCTCGACGGCGGAAACCTGACCTTCACGCGCGACGCCATGTACGGCCGGTCGGTCGACTCCGGCACGCAGCCGTGGGACCGGCCGGCCAAGGCGCTGTGGGCGATGACCGCCTACCGAATCCCGGACGACTGGCGGGTGTGCGGCGAGTCGATGTGGGCGCGGCGCAGCATCGCGTACTCGGACCTGCCCGGCGTCTTCATCGTCTTCGGCATCTGGGACGAGACCGACACGCTGCTCGGCTGGGACGACACGGTCGACTGGGCGCGGCGGCTCGAGCTGCCGGTGGTGCCGGTGCTCTATCGGGGCGGCAGCCTTTCCGAGGCACGCGCCGCCTGGTCTGCGCAGCGCGACGCCTCGGCGTCCGAGGGCTACGTCGTGCGTGCGGCCGGGCGTATCCCGGCGGCCGAGTTCTCCCACAAACTTCTCAAGTGGGTACGCGCGGAGCACGTGCGCACCGATGCCGGTTGGCGCCATCGGGACGACTTCGCCGTGAACGAGTTCGCGTGATGTCCCGCCCCCGCTACGGCGTCGACGCGCCGCCGGTGCTCTTCGGTCTCTGCTCGGCCGTCGTCTTCCTGGTCGCGGCCACGCTGATCACCGGCTTCGTCACGAACTGGCGGTACGCCATCGGGCCCGGCGTCTTCGCGCTGTACTTCATCGCCAGCGCGTCGCTCTACCTGCACACGACGACGCGGGGAAAGTTCGTGGTCTGGTCACGGATCCTCGACGGCCTGTCGCTGCGCGGCGACGAGCGGGTGCTCGACCTCGGCTGCGGTCGCGGCGCGGTGCTGATCGCCGTGGCCCAGCGGCTTCCCACGGGCCATGCCACGGGCGCGGACCTGTGGCGGTCCGTCGACCAGTCCGGCAACTCCCCGTCGGTGACGTCGGCGAACGCGGCCGCCGCCGGCGTGGCCGACCGCGTCTCGCTGGACACGGCCGACATGACGTCGCTCCCCTACCCCGACGAGTCCTTCGACCTGGTCGTCAGCAGCATGGCGATCCACAACATCCACCCGCCGGCCGGTCGTCTCACCGCCCTCGACGAGGCGCTGCGGGTGCTGCGCCCCGGCGGCCGGCTGGTCATCGCCGACATCAGCGCCACCCGTTCGTACGCCGCCCATCTGGTGAATGCGAACACCCGGCCCCTGGGCTGGCGCATGTGGTGGGGCGGCCCGTGGCTCCCCACCACCCTGGTGACCGCCGTCAGGCCGTAGCCGCCGCCCGCTCGGCCTCGCTGCGCAGAATGCAGAACTCGTTGCCCTCGGGGTCGGCGAGCACCATCCAGCCCCCGCCGTCCGGCAGCCGCAGATCGTCGATCGGCTTGGCCCCGTGGTCGATCAGCCGGGCCAGTTCTTCGTCGCGGGTCCCCGCAACCGGCCGCAGATCGAAGTGAATGCGGTTCTTCCCCTGCTTGGCGTCGGGCACCTCGATGAACAGAATCTTGTGAACCCGATCCCGCGACATGATGATGCATTCCTCGTGCCCGGGAAGGTTGGGATCGTCGGCGTCCTCGGTGTAGTCGAGCACGCCCTCCCACCACTTGGAGAGCGTGTAGGCGTCGGCGCAGTCAACCGTGGTGTGCGATACGAAGGAGGTCATCGGGGCATGCTTTCAAGCCCGGCGGTCTCGTGCCATGTAATTCGCGGGTTTATCGCTGTTCGTTGGCTGTCGCTCTGCGGTCGTCGCTCATCTGTCGTCGCCTGGTGGCCGTCGCCCAGCGGTCGTTGCCCAGCAGCCGTCGCCCAGCAGCCGTCGCCCATCGGCCGTCGGCCATCGGCCGTCGGCCATCGGCCGTCGGGGTCGGCCGTCGGGGTCGGCCTTTGGCCCGTCGCCCGCTGCATAGCAGGGTTTGCCGATCACTGCGCGTCTTCCACACGGGCGGGCTGTCCACAGGGCAGCCCGCGAATTCGCCCAACATCGCATTTTTCCGGGGAGAATGACCGACGGGGGCTTCCCCCTGGGAGGGCGGGATCACGGGCGGGCGAGATCACGGGCGGGCGAGATCACGGGCGGGCGAGATCACGGGCGGGCGAGATCACGGGCGGGCGAGATCACGGGCGGGATCGGCTCCCGTGGCACAGCGCGTGGGAACGACCGAGACATGCCGGCGGGTCGGGTTATGCGCAAACCGGTTACGAGGGGCGGCATCCCGGGCTCGCGGGGCTTACGCACTGGCACTTCGTCAGGCTTGGCAGCGGGAACCGCGGCGGATTGCGTGACTGAGGTTTGGCGCGGACGTTTGCGGTCTCGGGGCACTCGAGCTGGGCGGCCAAGGCACGGGACGTGCGTGGTTACGGGTGGTGCGGCCCGTCACGGTGGCGATTTGCGTCGCTTGGCCACTTCGCGCCAGCGGACAGCCGTAGCAATGAAGAGAAACTGCACCCTACGAACACAAACTCTTCATTGCTTACTGCGGCACCCTAGATTTCACGGCTTTTGCGGCAATCAGCACGGGCGACGGCGACCCGCGGGCGACGGGCGGCGGGCGACGGGCGACGGCGACAACAAGGCGAAGCGAAACGCGCGACCCGGCTCAATGTGGGAACGGGCATCGGCTCCCCTCGCGGGCCAGCGCCGCCGCTTCCTCGTCCAGGTAGAAGGCGGGACGCAAGTCCATCTCCTCGTAATAGCGGTGGAAGACGCCGGTCAACGAGCCGGACATCGGGGGAACGATCCAACTCCAATCGGCGGGAACGGGACGCCCGGCTTTCTGCTCGTTTCGGAGGTGGGCCAGGAAACGCTGGGACTCCGTGTGGTGGTCGGACATCTTGACGCCGGCCTGCTCGAAACTCCACAGGACGGCGCGATTGAGCTCCACCAATGCCCGGTCGCGCCACAGTGTTGACTCGCGGGACATGTCCAGGCCCAGGCGGGCGGCGATCGTGGGCAGCATGTCGTAGCGGTCGGCGTCGGCCAGGTTGCGGGCGCCGATCTCGGTGCCCATGTACCAGCCGTTGAACGGGGCCAGGGGGTAGTGCACGCCGCCGATGGTCAGGCGCATGTTGGAGATGGCGGGGACGGCGTGCCAGCGGAGGCCGAGCTCGGCGAACCACGGGAGCTCGGGGTGCGTGATCGGCACTTCATGGATCGCGCGCTCGGGGAGCTCGTATAGGCGTACGCCCTCGGTGGGGGTTTCGATCGCCAGGGGAAGCACGTCGAAGTGGTCGCCCTTGCCGCGCCAGCCGTAGCCGGACATCGCGTCGGTGAAGGACAGCTGGCGGGCGTCGCCGACGGTGCGGCCGTCCTCGCCTCGATAGCCGGCGTAGCGGATGAGCTGCTCGTTCCACACCCGGGCGTACGGCTGGCCGGGCTGCGCGGCGGCGAAGACGCTGATCACGGGGCGCAACTGGCCCTTCCCGGCCGCCTGCAGGTGGTGCACGAGCAGGGAGAAGATCTCGTCGGCGGTACGGGCGCGGCGGCGGTCGAGCACCAGGAGGCTCCTCCAGTAGAGGCGGCCGATGCAGCGGGAAGCGTTGCGCCAGGCCATCTTGGCGCCGTGGGTGAGTTCGTCGGGAGTGTGCACGTACGTGCCGGTGGCCGCGATCTGCGCCCGAACGATCGCCAGCCGGGGCTCGACCGGGCCGAGCCGCGGGTTCTCGACGTAGCAGCGACGCAGGAAGTCCTCTGCCTCGCCCGCGTCGACCGGCGCCACCGGGTCCCATCGCTCGGTCGGATGGTCCCGATACCCAGGCACGATCATCGAGGCGCCTCCCACGGTGAGCCGACGTGTCCTCGGAGGTTCGCACGACCCCCCGAGTGGTCGATCACACATGGTGTGCGACAAAAAGGACGCGGTGTGCGACAAAAAGACGCGGCCCCCGTCCAAGACGGGGGCCGCGTCCGAAATGAACCGATTACTCGCCGGGCGTCGACTTCGCGATCTGCATCAGGAACTCGACGTTCGTGCGGGTCTGCTTGAGCCGGTCGAGCAGCAGGTCGAGCGCGGCCGACGAGTCCAGCGAGTGCAGCACCTTGCGGAGCTTGTGGATGATCGCCAGCTCTTCCTTGCCGAGCAGGATCTCTTCCTTGCGCGTGCCGGACGGGTCGATGTCGATGGCCGGGAAGACCCGCTTGTCGGCGATCTTCCGGTCGAGCTTGAGCTCGGCGTTACCCGTGCCCTTGAACTCCTCGAAGATGACCGTGTCCATCATCGAGCCGGTCTCGACCAGCGCGGTCGCGAGAATGGTGAGCGAGCCACCGTTCTCGATGTTCCGCGCCGCGCCCAGGAACCGCTTGGGCGGGTAGAGCGCGGTCGAGTCGATACCACCCGACATGATCCGGCCGGAGGCCGGCGCGGCCAGGTTGTACGACCGGCCGAGACGCGTCACCGAGTCGAGCAGCACGACCACGTCGTGGCCGAGCTCGACCAGCCGCTTGGCCCGCTCGATGGCGAGCTCGGCGACCGTGGTGTGGTCCTGCGGCGGCCGGTCGAACGTGGCCGCGATGACCTCGCCCTTGACCGAGCGCTGCATGTCGGTGACCTCTTCGGGCCGCTCGTCGACCAGCACGACCATCAGGTGGCACTCGGGGTTGTTGTGGGTGATCGCGTTGGCGATCGCCTGCAACACCATCGTCTTACCGGCCTTCGGCGGCGAGACGATCAGCGCGCGCTGGCCCTTGCCGAGCGGCATGACCAGGTCGATGACCCGGGTGGTGAGGATGTGCGGCTCGGTCTCCAGCCGCAGGCGCTCCTGCGGGTAGAGCGGCGTGAGCTTGTAGAACTCGGGGCGGCGCCGAGCCTCGTCGGGCTCCATCCCGTTGATCGTGTCGAGCCGGACCAGCGGGTTGTACTTGTCGCGCCGGTTGTCGCCGCTGGCGCCGTCGCGCGGGGTCGCCCGCACGGCGCCGGTCACCGCGTCGCCGCGGCGCAGGCCGTACTTCTTCACCTGGGACATCGAGACGTAGACGTCGTTCGGCCCGGAGAGGTAGCCGGTCGTGCGCACGAAGGCGTAGTTGTCCAGCACGTCGAGGATGCCGGCCACGGGGACCAGGACGTCGTCCTCGGCGACGTGCGGCTCGCGGCCGCCACCGTCGCGCTGACCGTCCCGCTGGCCGCCGCCGCCACCCTCGCCGTCGCGGTCACGACCGCGCCGGCGGTCCCGGAAGCGGCTGCGACGGCTGCGCCGCCCGCCGTCGCCCGAGTCGTTGTCGTCGTCGTCGTGACCTTGATCACCGCTGTTGCGCGGGCCGCGGTCATCCCGCTGGCCACGGTCGTCGCGGGGCCCACGGTCGTCACGGGGCCCACGGTCGTCGCGCGGGCCACGGTCGTCGCGGGCGCCACGGTCGTCGCGCGGTCCACGGTCGTCGCGGGGGCCACGGTCGTCGCGGGGGCCACGGTCGTCGCGGGCGCCACGGTCGTCCCGCGGACCCTGGTTGCGCTGACGGTCGCCGCGATCGCGGTCGCCGCGGTCACGGTTGCGCTCGCCCCGCTCCGGACGCTCGGTGCGCTCGCCGGCCTCGGGCTGAGCCACGGGCTGGGCGACCGGCTGGGCGACCGGCGACGTCGCGACCGGCTGCTCGGCGACGGGCGCCGCCGACTCGGCCGGAGCAGTCTCGCGCGGAGTGGTGTCGCGCCGGGCACGCTCGCGGCTACGCCGGCTGCCACCCTCGGTCGCCGGAGCGGCCTCCGGCTGCGCGGCAGTCGGCGACGCCTCGACAACCGGGGCGGCCGCGGCCACCGGGGCCGAAGCCGCCGGAGCCGAAGCGGCCTGAGCAGCGGCCGCGGCACGCGGACGGGGAGCGGACTCGGCGGGAGCGCCGCCGCTCTGCCGCTCGGAGATCGCGGTGATCAGCTCGCCCTTGCGCATCCGGGCGGTGCCGGAGATGCCCAGCGAAGCGGCGAGACTCTGCAGCTCGGGGAGCAGCATCGCGGACAGCCCGGTGCCGCCGCGGCGGCGCTTCGTAGCGGTCGCGGTGGTGCCGGCGCCGTCAGCGACGTCAGAAACACCCGACGTCACGTCGGTGGTGTCGCTCAATGGATTCCTTCCGTCGGAAAAAGCCCGAGGCGCCCGGTCTGCAGCCTGGTGGCCGGGTGACTCGGAGCCCGCTTCGCCGGGGCGACGCGGGAGTTTGTGCAGCACGGCAGCTCGACGGTGTCCCTGCTTGTCAAACGTTGACGAGTAGGTCTCGGCGAGTGCAGCGACTGGGAGATCTGTTGCTCGGCGTGTGCCTTGCTGAGAATTGAGACGACTTACAGAGTTTTCTCAGAAACCCGTAGGTCTTGAAGTCTCGGGGGTGCGCGCCGAACCGCAGTGATCGCTTGCTTCGCGGCTGTGCTTGGTCTTGAGCGTAGTCAACTCGTACGACCTGCGGCAACAGGGCCCCGCTAGGCGAGTTCCACCATACTCCCTTTGACAAGAGCACCGCGCGCATCCACGCCCAACGTCTCCGCGCGCCATTCTGTTCCCGGGTGGAAATCGGCCGGGACCTCGGACAACGCGAGAACTGTCGGGCCCGCGCCACTTACCACCGCGGCGACGCCGACCGATCGCAGCGACGCCACGAGCGACGCGGTGCCGGGCATGCCCTCGGCGCGGTACCCCTGATGCAGCCGATCCTCGGTCGCCGGGAAAAGCAGTTGCGGCGCCGCGGTGATCGCATGCGTGAACAGCGCCGAGCGGCCCGCGTTGAACGACGCGTCCTTGTGCGGGACATCGGACGGGAGCGCGGCGCGGGCCGAGGCGGTATACCCGCGCTCGGCGGGCACGAAGACAATCGGCCGTACGCCTTCGTGAGCATCCAGCCGGACGGCCCGGGCGCCGCTCCCCTCCGTCCAGGCGATGGTGAACCCGCCGAGCAGGCAGGGCGCCACGTTGTCGGGGTGGCCCTCGATCCGCGCCGCGATGCGCAACGCGTCCTCGTCGCCGATCAGCCGCCGGCCGTCCCGCACCAGGCCACGCGCCAGCTGGATGCCGCCGACGATCGCCGCCGACGACGAGCCCAGCCCGCGCGCCTGCGGGATCCGGTTGACGCACTCGACGGCGAGGCCGGGCGGACGCTCACCGAACTCGTCGAAGGTCGCGAGCATTGCGCGTACGACCAGATGCTCCTCGTTCTCCGGCAGCTCGCCCGCGCCCTCGCCGCGCACGCTGACCGCGAAGCCGGCATCGGTCACCTTCGCCGTGAGGTCGTCGTAGAGGGTGAGCGCGAGGCCGAGCGCGTCGAAACCGGGGCCCAGGTTGGCGCTGGTGGCCGGGGTGCGCACGGTGACCGGATCGGTCGCGAAGGTCAGGCCCATCGGCACATGCTAAGCGTTGATCATTCACCCGGATGTCGCACCCGACCGGTACCTTCGGCGGCGTGATCTCCCTCGTCGGATACCTCGGCATATTCGTGGTGCAGCTGCCGGTCTTCGCGGTGCTCGTCACCGGGCTGGTGCTGCTCGCCGGGCCGGGCAAGCGGCTGCCTCCGCGCAGCCTCCTGCTGGCCCGCGCCGGCCTGGCCCTCATGCTGGCCGAGGGTCTCGCCTCGATGACCTGGTCGGCCCTGCTGCCGCAGATCCTCTCCCGCATGCATTACCGCGACGGCTTCATCCAGACGTACGGCATCATCAGCGGCATCGTGGGCTTCGTGCTGGCCCTGCTGTTCGCCGCCGGGGTGGGCCTGCTCGTGGCGGCGCTGCTCGGCGCCCGGCCGGCCTTCCCGCCCGGCCCGCCGTTCCCGCCCGGGCCGTCCCCGGCCCCGGCCGGGGCCGCCGCTCCCCATCCGGCCGATCCCGGCCCCACGCCGTCAGTCCCGCCCGGCGAGTGACGGCTCGTCGCTCAGCCGCAGCTTTCGCGTCGCGACGCCCCACACGACCGCGTAGAGGAGCGTGACCAGCCCGCACGCCGCCAGGATGACCCGCATGTCGACGTGGTCGACGACGGCGGCGGCGGCCAGCTGGCTGACCGCGACCGACAGCGTCACCACCATGAGGTCGGTGGCGAAGACCCGGCCACGCAGCCGGTCGGGCACCTCGGCCTGGAGGGCGAAGTTGGACAGCGTCCAGTTCGCGCCGCCGGCGAAGTGCGCGGCGAAGACGAGCACCAGCACGAGCGGGAACCACGGCGTGACGGCCACGCCGAGGTAGCCGACGCCGTAGAGGGCCATCGAGAGCGCCAGGGCGCCGAGCAGCCAGGAGCGGCGGCGCAGCACCGGCCGCAGCGCGAACGGGCCGACCAGCGCGCCCGCGCCGCGCACCGCGAACAGCAGGCCGGCGCCCAGCGTGCCGGCGCCGTGCAGGCCGGCGATCAGCGGAAAGACGATCAGCACGCCGTTGCCGAGGCCGGCCGCCGACTTCACCGTGACCAGCGCGCGCAGCCGGGGGCGGGCGATGATGTAGCCGGCCGCCTCGCGCAGCGCGTGCCAGGTCGGCGGCGTCGTCGCGCCGTCCTCCCGGGGCGCCTGGAGCGGGCGGCGGATCGTGCCGGTCAGCACCACGGCGACCAGCAGGCAGACGGCGGTGACAGCGAAGCTCGGGTACGGGCCGTAGGCGGAACCGACCAGGCCGCCGAGCGACGCCCCGACGATCGTCATGGTGCCCCAGGACGAGCCCGAGATCGCGTTGGCGGCGGGCAGGTCGGCCGGCTCGACGACGTTGGGCAACGCGGCCGACGCGGCCGGGGTGTAGAACGCCTTGGCCACCGACATCGCGCCGATCGAGACCAGGGCCAGCGGGGCGGTCGCCGCCGATCGCACGGCGAACAGCAGCAGGACGGCGACGAAGGCGCACAGGTTGGCGACCATCAGGATCTTGCGGCGGTCGACCCGGTCGGCGACGGTGCCGGTGAACGGCAGCAGCAGCGCGCTGATCCCGGTGTCGGCGGCGAGCACCAGGCCGCCCCAGACGCCGCTCCCGGTGAGCTCCGGCAGCAGCGTCAGGAGCGGGACGATGACGAACCAGTCGGAACCGAACACGACCAGCTCGGCGCCGAACAGACGGCGGAAGTCCCGGTTGCGGGTAATGACCGAAAGCGCTGTTGCCACGTACGGCAATCTAATCGGCGAGGGGGGGGGGGGGGGGGGGGGGGGGGGGGGGGGGGGGGGTGGTGGTGGGGGGGGGGGGGGGGGGGGGGGGGGGGGGGGGGGGGCGGACGGAAAACCACCAGCGCTTTTTTGGTTGAGTTTTTTGCTATTTCACGGCT
>NZ_JBVJIU010000020.1:108232-189276 GCF_055586105.1 Actinoplanes sp. NPDC051537 | reverse complement strand
TGGCGAAAAGGGGCGAAGAAGAGAACCCCCCCACACCCCTCTCCCCCCCCCCCCCCCCCCCCCCGTTGCCCCCCCCCCCCCCCCCCCCCCCCCCCCCCCCCCGCGCGAGCAGTCGACAGAGTCCCAGTCGCCTTATCGGGCGTGCCGGGCAAAGTAATGATCAGTCCACAGGAGGACACCAGTGGCGAAGGCGAAGTTCGAGCGGACTAAGCCGCACGTCAACATCGGCACCATTGGTCACATCGACCACGGTAAGACGACGCTGACTGCGGCCATCACGAAGGTCCTGCACGACCAGTACCCGGACCTCAACCCGTACACCCCGTTCGACGAGATCGACAAGGCGCCGGAGGAGAAGGCCCGCGGCATCACGATCTCGATCGCGCACGTCGAGTACCAGACCGCGGCGCGTCACTACGCGCACGTGGACTGCCCCGGCCACGCCGACTACATCAAGAACATGATCACCGGTGCCGCGCAGATGGACGGCGCGATCCTGGTGGTTGCCGCGACCGACGGCCCGATGCCGCAGACCAAGGAGCACGTGCTCCTGGCCCGCCAGGTCGGCGTTCCGTACATCGTCGTGGCGCTGAACAAGTCGGACATGGTCGAGGACGAGGAGCTCCTGGAGCTCGTCGAGCTCGAGGTCCGCGAGCTGCTGTCGACCTACGAGTTCCCGGGCGACGACGTGCCGGTCGTGCGCGTCTCCGCGCTCAAGGCGCTCGAGGGCGACGCCGAGTGGACCGAGCGTCTGCTCGAGCTGATGAACGCGGTCGACACCGCGATCCCGCAGCCGGAGCGTGACGTCGAGAAGCCGTTCCTCATGCCGATCGAGGACGTCTTCACGATCACCGGTCGTGGCACGGTCGTCACCGGCCGGGCCGAGCGCGGCATCCTCAAGCCGAACGAGGAGGTCGAGATCGTGGGCATCCGCGAGAAGTCGACCAAGACCGTTTGCACCGGCATCGAGATGTTCCGCAAGCTGCTCGACGAGGCCCGCGCGGGTGAGAACGTCGGTCTGCTGCTGCGTGGCATCAAGCGCGAGGACGTCGAGCGCGGCATGGTCGTCATCAAGCCGGGCACCACGACCCCGCACACGGAGTTCGAGGGCCAGGTCTACATCCTCTCCAAGGAGGAGGGCGGCCGGCACACCCCGTTCTTCCAGAACTACCGCCCGCAGTTCTACTTCCGCACCACGGACGTCACCGGCGTCGTCACGCTGCCCGAGGGCACCGAGATGGTCATGCCGGGCGACTCCACCACCATGTCGGTCAAGCTGATCCAGCCGATCGCCATGGAGCAGGGCCTGAAGTTCGCGATCCGCGAGGGTGGCCGCACCGTCGGCGCCGGCACGGTAACGAAGATCAACGCCTGACGGTAACCCCCGATTAGCGTTGCCGGAGAGAATCCGGCATACTAGTCAGGTTGCGTCCGCGCGGGTGGTTGGTTGCTCTCGGGTAATCAACCACCCTCGTCGGGTGTCCGGGTGTGTTTACGGCCCGCCCGGCACTCCAGATCCCCGTGATCGAGTTGTTTGATAATGGCTGCATAGCGACAGCAGGCGCGACACGCCCGACCGCGGGGGTCGGACAACGCAGGATCGACGGTCCTGCGGGCATGTGGAGGCACCGCTTCCACACGTAGCGGCATCGAGAGAAGGAAACAGAAGCCACCATGGCGGGACAGAAGATCCGCATCCGGCTCAAGGCCTATGACCACGAGGTCGTCGACTCCTCGGCGCGAAAGATCGTCGAGACGGTGACGCGTACCGGGGCGCAGGTTGCTGGCCCGGTGCCGCTGCCCACGGAGATCAACCGTTTCTGCGTGATCCGTTCGCCGCACAAGTACAAGGACTCGCGCGAGCACTTCGAGATGCGCACGCACAAGCGTCTGATCGACATCATCGACCCGACTCCGAAGACGGTCGACTCGCTCATGCGCCTCGACCTGCCGGCTGGCGTCGACATCGAGATCAAGCTGTAGGGATCTGCGACTAATGGACAGGCAAGTAAAGGGGATCCTGGGCGCCAAGCTCGGCATGACCCAGGTCTGGGACAACAACAAAGTCGTCCCGGTGACCGTGGTGCAGGCCGGCCCTTGTGTCGTGACCCAGGTCCGCACAGATGAGAAGGACGGCTATGGCGCCGTCCAGCTTGCGTACGGCGCAATCGACCCGCGCAAGGTGAACAAGCCCGAAGGCGGCCACTTCGCCAAGGCCGGTGTGTCGCCGCGGCGCCACGTCGTGGAGCTGCGCACCACCGATGCCGGCGAGTACGAGCTCGGCCAAGAGGTCACCGTCGAGGCGTTCGAGGTCGGTTCGCCGATCGACGTCACCGGTAAGACCAAGGGCAAGGGCTTCGCGGGCGTCATGAAGCGCCACGGCTTCCACGGCCTCAAGAGCAGCCACGGCGTCGAGCGCAAGCACCGCTCGCCGGGCTCGATCGGCGCCTGCGCGACCCCGGGTCGCGTCTTCAAGGGCGTGCGGATGGCCGGCCGGATGGGTGGCAAGCGTTTCACCGTGCAGAACCTGACCGTGCAGGCGGTGGACACCGAGAACAACCTGCTGCTGGTCAAGGGCGCGGTTCCCGGTCCCAAGGGTGCGCTGATCCTGGTTCGCACCGCGGCTAAGAAGGGCGGTGCCAAGTGAGCTCGGTTGACGTGATCAACGCCGAGGGCGCGAAGGCCGGCTCGGTCGACCTGCCGGACGACATCTTCGACGTGCAGGCGAACATCCCGCTGATGCACCAGGTCGTCGTGGCCCAGCTCGCCGCCGCCCGTCAGGGCACGGCGAAGGCCAAGACGCGGGGCGAGGTCGCCGGTGGCGGCAAGAAGCCCTACAAGCAGAAGGGCACCGGTCGCGCCCGGCAGGGCTCGATCCGCGCGCCGCAGTTCACCGGCGGTGGCGTCGTGCACGGCCCCGTGCCGCGCGACTACTCGCAGCGGACCCCGAAGAAGATGAAGGCCGCTGCCCTGCGTGGCGCCCTCTCGGACCGGGCCCGCGATGGCCGCGTGCACGTGGTCGAGGCGTTCCTGACCGGCGACAAGCCGTCGACCAAGGCCGCCATCACGACGCTGCGCAAGGCGACCGAGTCGACCAAGGTCCTGGTCGTCCTCAGCAGCACCGACGAGCTGAACTGGCTGTCGCTGCGCAACGAGGTCACCGTGCACCTGATCGAGGCTGGTCAGCTGAACACGTACGACGTGCTGGTCGCCGACGAGGTGGTCTTCACCAAGGATGCTCTCGACGAGTTCCTGGGCGTGCCGGCCGAGGCCTCCGAGGGGGACAAGTGACCACGATCTCCGACCCGCGCGACGTCATTTTCGCGCCCGTCGTCTCCGAGAAGAGCTACAGCGTTCTCGACCAGAACTGGTACACGTTCCTCGTCGACCCGGACGCGAACAAGACCCAGATCAAGATCGCGATCCAGCAGATCTTCAACGTGCGCGTGCTGACGGTGAACACCGCGAACCGCGAGGGCAAGCGCAAGCGCACCCGGACGGGCTTCGGTCAGCGTAAGGCGACCAAGCGCGCGATGGTCAAGCTGGCTGACGGTGACCGTATCGAGGCCTTCGGCGGCCCGGTCAGCTAAGGGGTTGTAAAAACAATGGCTATCCGTAAGTACAAGCCGACCACGCCGGGCCGTCGCGGCTCCAGCGTCGCCGACTTCGCCGAGATCACCCGGTCCACCCCGGAGAAGTCTCTGCTGGTTCCGCTGCCCAAGAAGGGCGGCCGTAACGTCCACGGGCGGATCACCACTCGCCACCAGGGCGGCGGTCACAAGCGGCAGTACCGGCTGATCGACTTCAAGCGGGTCGACAAGGACGGCGTGCCGGCCAAGGTCGCGCACATCGAGTACGACCCGAACCGCACCTCCCGCATCGCACTCCTGCACTACGCCGACGGCGAGAAGCGCTACATCCTCGCGCCGAAGGACCTGCAGCAGGGCGACCGGGTCGAGTCCGGCCCGGGCGCGGACATCAAGCCGGGGAACAACCTGCCCCTGCGCAACATCCCGGTCGGTACGACGGTCCACGGTGTGGAGCTTCGTCCCGGCGGTGGCGCCAAGCTGGCCCGCTCGGCCGGTGTCGGCATCCAGCTGCTCGGCCGTGAGGGCGCGTACGCCACGCTGCGTATGCCCTCGGGCGAGATCCGGCGGGTCGACATCCGTTGCCGCGCGACGGTCGGCGAGATCGGCAATGCCGAACAGTCGAACATCAACTGGGGCAAGGCCGGCCGCATGCGCTGGAAGGGCAAGCGCCCGACCGTCCGCGGTGTCGCCATGAACCCGATCGACCACCCGCACGGTGGTGGTGAGGGTAAGACCTCCGGCGGTCGCCACCCGGTCAACCCGGCTGGTAAGCCGGAGGGCCGTACCCGCCGCAAGGGCCAGGAGAGCGACAAGCTGATCGTTCGCCGCCGCTACGCCACCCGCAAGCGCGGGTAACGGGAGTAGAAGAAGATGCCTCGTAGCCTGAAGAAGGGCCCGTTCGTCGACGACCACCTGCTCAAGAAGGTGGAAGTCCAGAACGAGAAGAACTCGAAGAACGTCATCAAGACCTGGTCGCGGCGCTCGACGATCATTCCCGACATGCTCGGGCACACGATCGCCGTGCACGACGGACGCAAGCACGTCCCGGTGTTCGTCACCGAGGCCATGGTCGGGCACAAGCTCGGTGAGTTCGCTCTGACCCGCACGTTCAAGGGTCACGAGAAGGACGACCGCAAGAGCCGTCGCCGCTAAGCAGACACACGGATCAGAGGATTTAGGAGCTACAGCGATGCCAGTCAAGGGCGACGCTCCGGTGCTTCCGGGCGCGCGGGCGGTTGCGCGGCACGTGCGCATCTCGCCGAACAAGGCGCGCCGGGTGGTCAACCTCGTCCGCGGTCTGCCCGCGAAGGAGGCTCTCACCGTCCTGCAGTTCGCGCCGCAGGCCGCCAGCGAGCAGGTCTACAAGGTGCTCGCCAGCGCGATCGCCAACGCGGAGAACAACGAGCGGCTGGACCCCGACGCGCTCCTCGTGAGTGAGGCGTTCGTCGACGAGGGACCGACGCTCAAGCGTTTCCGTCCGCGCGCGCAGGGCCGGGCGTACCGGATCCGCAAGCGCACCTGCCACATCACGGTCGCCGTCGAGGCGGTCCAGGTCGCGCGTCCGGCCAAGAAGGCCGCCGCGGCGAAGAAGGCTGCGCCGGCCAAGAAGGCCGCGCCCGCAGCTGAGCCCCAGACGACGGAGGAGTCCGAGTAATGGGCCAGAAAGTTCACCCCACCGGATTCCGGCTCGGCATCTCCACCGACTGGAAGTCCCGTTGGTTCGCCGACAAGCTCTACAAGGACTACATCGGCGAGGACGTAAAAATTCGCCGCATGATGTCCAAAGGGCTTGAGCGGGCCGGGATCTCCAAGGTCGACATCGAGCGCACCCGTGACCGGGTTCGCGTCGACATCCACACCGCCCGGCCGGGCATCGTCATCGGCCGTAAGGGCGCGGAGGCCGACCGGATCCGCGGCGAGCTCGAGAAGCTCACCGGCAAGCAGGTCCAGCTGAACATCCTCGAGGTGAAGAGCCCCGAGTCGGACGCTCAGCTGGTCGCGCAGGGTGTCGCCGAGCAGCTGTCCTCCCGGGTCAGCTTCCGTCGCGCGATGCGCAAGGCCATGCAGTCGGCCATGAAGAACCCGATCTGCAAGGGCATCCGGGTGCAGGTCTCCGGCCGCCTCGGCGGCGCGGAGATGAGCCGCACGGAGTTCTACCGTGAGGGTCGCGTTCCGCTGCACACGCTGCGGGCCAACATCGAGTACGGCTTCTTCGAGGCCCGTACGACGTTCGGCCGCATCGGCGTGAAGGTCTGGATCTACAAGGGCGACGCCGTGCCCGGTCGCGAGGTCGTCACCGAGGCGCCCGCGCGTCCGCGCCGGGACCGCGCCGACCGTCCCGAGCGTCCGCGCCGTGGCCGTTCCGGTTCGTCCGGCACGACCGCCGGCGGGACCGAGGCCGGTCGCGCTGCCCAGCAGGCCGCGGCGAACGCCGACGCGACCCCCGCGCCCGCGCCTCAGAACGACAGCGCCGCTGCTCCGGCCGCGGCCGAAACGCAGCAGGAGGGCTGACCCATGCTGATGCCGCGTAAGCCCCCGAAGGGCTTCCGCAAGCCGCACCACCCGGACCGCCACGGCGCGTCCAAGGGCGGCAACCGGGTCGTCTTCGGCGAATTCGGTATTCAGGCGCTGGAGCCCGCGTACGTGACCAACCGGCAGATCGAGTCGGCTCGTATCGCGATGACCCGCCACATCAAGCGTGGCGGCAAGGTCTGGATCTCGGTCTTCCCCGACCAGGCCCTGACCAAGAAGCCGGCCGAAACCCGGATGGGTTCCGGCAAGGGTTCTCCCGAGTGGTGGGTGGCGAACGTCAAGCCGGGCCGCATTCTCTTCGAGATGTCTTTCCCGAACGAGACGATCGCGCGCGAGGCGATGCGCCGTGCGATCCACAAGCTCCCGATGAAGTGCCGCATCGTTACGCGCGAAGTGGGTGAAAGCTGATGGCAGCGGGCGTTAAGGCAGCCGAGCTGCGCGAGCTCTCCGGTGAGGAGCTTGTCTCGCGTCTGCGGGAGGCCAAGGCGGAGCTGTTCAACCTTCGCGTGCAGGGCGCGACCGGCCAGCTCGACAATCATCGTCGACTGCAGGTCGTCCGCAAGGACATCGCGAAGATCTACACGATCATGCGTGAGCGCGAGCTGGGGCTCTCGACCGCGCCGGATGAGGTGACCGCATGAGTGACGAGAGCACGACCACGGCACGAGCGACCCGCAAGGTTCGCGAGGGCCTCGTGGTCAGCGACAAGATGGACAAGACGGTCGTCGTCGAAGTCGAGGACCGCGTCAAGCACGCCCTCTACGGCAAGGTTCTGCGCCGCACCCGCAAGCTCAAGGTGCACGACGAGCAGAACGCGTGCGGCATCGGCGACCGGGTCCTCCTGATGGAGACCCGTCCGCTCTCCGCCACCAAGCGGTGGCGGGTCGTGGAGATCCTCGAAAAGGCCAAGTGAGTCGTCGGGCCGGCCTCGGCCGGCCCGGCCGACCCCATCCAACCGCCCCGCCCGCCACCCAAAGGCGGACTAAAGGCGGACAGTTCCGCCAAGCTTCGGCAGAGCCGAAGAACTGGCAGACATAGGAGACCCCAGTGATCCAGCAGGAGTCGCGACTGCGTGTCGCCGACAACACGGGTGCACGCGAGATCCTGTGCATCCGCGTGCTCGGTGGCTCCGGCCGCCGCTACGCGAGCATCGGCGACGTCATCGTGGCCACGGTCAAGGACGCCATTCCCGGCGCCGGTGTGAAGAAGGGTGACGTCGTCAAGGCGGTCATCGTCCGCACCAGCAAGGAGAGGCGACGCCCGGACGGCTCGTACATCCGGTTCGACGAGAACGCCGCCGTCATCATCAAGGACGGTGGCGACCCCCGCGGTACCCGCATCTTCGGCCCGGTCGGCCGCGAGCTGCGCGACAAGCGGTTCATGAAGATCATCAGCCTGGCGCCGGAGGTGCTCTGACCGTGAAGATCAAGAAGGGCGACACGGTCGTCGTCATCGCCGGCAAGGACAAGGGTGCCAAGGGCAAGGTCATTCAGGCCTACCCGCGGCAGGACAAGGTCATCGTCGAGGGCGTCAACCGCGTCAAGAAGCACGAACGTATTCGCACCACGCAGCGTGGTTCGAAGACCGGTGGCATCGTGACCCAGGAAGCCGCTATCCACATCTCGAACGTGCAGATCGTGGACGACCAGGGCAAGCCGACCCGCATCGGGTACCGGATCGACGACAACGGCCAGAAGGTCCGCATCGCGCGTACGACCGGTAAGGAACTCTGATGACTGCCGCAACCGAGACCAAGACGCTGCCCCGCCTCAAGCAGAAGTACCGTGCCGAGGTCATCAGCGGGCTGCAGGAGCAGTACAAGTACGCCAACCCCATGCAGGTTCCGGGCCTGGTCAAGGTCGTCGTGAACATGGGTGTGGGCGAGGCTGCCCGCGACGCCAAGCTCATCGACGGCGCGGTCCGCGACCTGACCACGATCACCGGCCAGAAGCCGCTGGTCCGCCGGGCCACCAAGTCCATCGCCCAGTTCAAGCTCCGTGAGGGCATGCCGATCGGCGCGAAGGTCACCCTTCGCAACGACCGCATGTGGGAGTTCCTGGACCGGCTGCTGTCCATCGCGCTGCCGCGTATCCGCGACTTCCGCGGCCTGGACGGCAAGAAGCTGGACGGCCACGGCAACTACACGTTCGGCCTGACCGAGCAGTCGGTGTTCCACGAGATCGACCAGGACCGGATCGACCGTACGCGGGGCATGGACATCACGGTGGTCACGACCGCCACGACCGACGACGAGGGCCGGGCGCTGCTCAAGCTCCTGGGCTTCCCGTTCAAGGAGAACTGAGCATGGCTAAGAAGGCGCTGATCCTGAAGGCTGCCGCGAAGCCGAAGTTCGCCGTGCGCGCTTACACCCGCTGCCAGAAGTGCGGTCGCCCGCACTCGGTCTACCGCAAGTTCGGCCTGTGCCGGGTTTGCGTGCGGGACATGGCTCACCGTGGTGAGCTGCCCGGCGTTTCCAAGGCTTCCTGGTAACCGAGAGAAATACCGCTTCGCCGTAGGCCCGGGCATCTGGGAACCCCGGCGAGAAAGGTTGACGAATACCCATGACGATGACGGACCCGATCGCAGACATGCTCACGCGTCTGCGTAACGCCAACCAGGCGTACCACGACAAGGTGACCATGCCCTTCTCGAAGATCAAGGCGAACATCGCCGAGGTCCTCAAGGCCGAGGGTTACATCGCCTCCTGGGCGGCTGAGGAGCCCGAGGAAGGCGCCGTCGGCAGGCGTCTGGTCGTTGAGCTCAAGTACGGCCAGAACCGCGAGCGCAGTCTCGCCGGCATCAAGCGCGTTTCCAAGCCCGGCCTTCGGGTTTACGCCAAGTCCGACGAGCTCCCCCGGGTGCTCGGCGGCCTGGGCGTCGCGATCATTTCGACGTCCCAGGGGCTGCTGACCGACAAGCAGGCCCGCAAGCGGAGCGTTGGCGGGGAAGTCCTCGCCTTCGTCTGGTAACTGGAGACTTAGACATGTCGCGAATCGGACGTAAGTCGATCCCGGTCCCGGCCGGCGTCGATGTCACCATCTCGGGCCAGACCGTCAAGGTCAAGGGCCCCAAGGGCGAGCTCTCGCACACTGTCGCCGAGCCGATCACGGTGGAGCGCGAGGGTGCCGAGTTGCACGTCAACCGCCCCAACGACGAGCGCAAGGCCAAGGAGCTCCACGGCCTCTCCCGTACCCTGGTCGCCAACATGATCACCGGCGTCACCGAGGGCTACAAGAAGACGCTCGAGATCAACGGCACCGGTTACCGCGTGACGGCGAAGGGCAAGGACCTCGAGTTCGCCCTGGGCTTCTCGCACCCGGTGAACGTGACGCCGCCGGCCGGCATCAGCTTCTCGGTGGAGCGGCCGACGCAGTTCACGGTCGCCGGCATCGACAAGCAGCTGGTGGGCGAGGTCGCCGCCAACATCCGGAAGATCCGTCCGCCGGAGCCCTACAAGGGCAAGGGCGTCAAGTACCAGGGCGAGGTCATCCGCCGCAAGGCTGGAAAGGCAGGTAAGAAGTGACCGCCACGCTGCTCAAGCGCCGCAACGGCGGCGGCGTCGCCGCCAAGCGGGCCGTGGGGAAGGCGCGCCGGCACTTCCGGGTCCGCAAGAACCTTCGCGGCACCGCCGAGCGTCCGCGCCTGGTCGTCAACCGTTCGTCGCGGCACATCTCCGCGCAGATCGTCGACGACCTCAAGGGCCACACGCTGGTGTCGGCCTCGACCCTCGACGCCTCCGTGCGTGGCACCGAGGGCGACAAGAGCGCCCTGGCCGGCAAGGTCGGCGCGCTCCTCGCCGAGCGGGCCAAGGCCGCGGGTGTGTCCAAGGTCGTCTTCGACCGCGGTGGCAACAAGTACGCGGGGCGGATCGCCGCGCTGGCCGATGCCGCCCGCGAAGCCGGACTCGAGTTCTAGGAGGAATTGACCAATGCCTGGTCAGCAGCGCCGAGGCGGCGGGTCCGGCGGTAACACCGAGGGTGGCAACCGCCGGGACAACCGCCGTGAGGGCGGCCGCGGCAACGCGCCCGTCGAGAAGACCCCGCATCTCGAGCGGGTCGTCGCGATCAACCGTGTCGCCAAGGTCGTCAAGGGTGGTCGTCGCTTCAGCTTCACCGCTCTGGTGATCGTGGGCGACGGCGACGGCACCGTCGGCATCGGCTACGGAAAGGCCAAGGAGGTGCCCGCGGCCATCGCCAAGGGCGTCGAGGAGGCCAAGAAGCACTTCTTCAAGGTGCCGCGGATCGGCGCCACGATCCCGCACCCGATCACCGGAGAGGCCGCGGCTGGTGTCGTGCTCCTCAAGCCGGCGTCCGCCGGTACCGGCGTCATCGCCGGTGGCCCGGTGCGTGCCGTGCTCGAGTGCGCGGGCATCCACGACGTGCTCTCGAAGAGCCTCGGCTCGTCGAACCCGATCAACATCGTGCACGCGACGGTGGCCGCGCTGAAGGGCCTCGAGTCGCCGGAGATGGTCGCGGCTCGCCGTGGCCTGCCGGTCGAGGACGTGGCGCCGGCGGCCATGCTGGCGGCGCGCGCGGAAGCGGCGGTGCACTGATGGCACGCTTGAAGGTCACCCAGATCCGATCCAACATCGGCCGCAAGCAGAACCAGCGGGACTCCCTGCGGTCGCTCGGGCTGAAGCGGATCAACGATGTGGTGGTCAAGGAGGACCGCCCCGAGATTCGGGGCATGATCTTCGCCGTGAACCACCTCGTGACTGTTGAGGAGGTCGAGTAATGGCGATCAAGGTCCACCACCTCCGCCCGGCGCCCGGAGCCAAGACCGCGAAGACCCGTGTGGGTCGCGGTGAGGGCTCGAAGGGCAAGACCGCCGGTCGCGGTACCAAGGGCACCGGCGCCCGCAAGAACGTCAGCGCGGCGTTCGAGGGTGGGCAGATGCCCATCCACATGCGGCTGCCGAAGGTCAAGGGGCTGAAGAACAAGCCCCGCAACAAGGTCGTATTCCAGGTCGTCAACCTGGACCGTCTCGCCGAACTGTTCCCCAGCGGTGGCGAGGTCGGCCCGGCGGAGCTCGTCGAGGCCGGTGCTGTCCGCAAGGGCCAGCCGGTCAAGGTGCTCGGCTCCGGCGAGCTGGGCGGCGTGTCGCTGACCATCTCGGCGCACGCCTTCAGCGAGTCGGCCAAGGAGAAGATCGCAGCCGCCGGTGGTTCCGCCACCGAGCTGTGAGGCTTGTGGGGGTGCTCGCCCGGGTGCCGAAGAAAAAGCGTCGCCCGGGCAGCATCCCCTTTGTGGCGTCTGACCAGCCATTTCTCCGGGCGGTCAGATGCCTACTCGCGGTGAGCCGTACCGTGACTCACCGCTCCGCTCCAAGACTGTTAGAGTCCGTTCCCAGCTAGGGATATCGGTCGTCCGGACCGATGCCGTCCCCCACCCGCCGGACACGGCGGTAACCTCGCGCAGGAGGAAGAAGTTGCTCTCCGCCTTTACCAGTGCGTTCCGGACGCCTGACCTGCGCAAGAAACTGCTGTTCACAGTCTCGATCATTGCGCTGTACCGGTTGGGTGCCACCTTGCCCAGCCCCGGTGTGTCCTACACCAACGTGCAGACGTGTCTGAAGGCCGTGAACGACGCCAATGCCGGCGGCGGTGTGCTGAACCTGCTGAATCTGTTCTCCGGCGGCGCGCTGCTGCACCTGTCGGTCTTCGCGCTCGGCATCATGCCGTACATCACCGCGTCGATCATCCTGCAGCTGCTCACCGTCGTGATCCCCCGCCTCGAGCAGCTCCGCAAGGAGGGCCAGTCCGGCCAGGCCAAGATCACGCAGTACACCCGGTACCTGACGCTCGGCCTGGCGATCCTCCAGTCCTCGGCGTTCGTCGCGCTCGCGCGGACCGGTCAGCTGTTCGGCAACGCATGCGACCAGAGCGACCCCACGATGCAGATCATCCCGGAGAACACCGGGCTGCCGATGTGGCTGACGCTCAGCATCCTCGTCCTGACGATGACCGCCGGCACCGGCGTGGTGATGTGGCTCGGCGAGCTGATCACCGACCGGGGTGTCGGCAACGGCATGTCCGTCCTCATCTTCACCTCGATCGCCGCCCGCCTCCCCGGCGAGGGTTGGACGATCAAGGAGTCGAGCGGCGTCGGCAAGTTTCTGCTCGTCATCGGCCTGGTCCTGATCATCATCGGACTGGTCGTCTTCATCGAGCAGGCGCAGCGCCGGATCCCGGTGCAGTACGCCAAGCGCATGATCGGCCGCCGGATGTACGGCGGCACGTCCACCTACATCCCCCTGAAAGTCAACCAGGCCGGTGTCGTTCCGGTGATCTTCGGTTCCTCGCTGCTCTACCTGCCGCAGCTCTACCTGCAGTTCTTCGACCAGAACAACCTCAAGGGCTACCAGATCTGGATCCAGAAGTGGCTCGCCGACCCGACGAGCACGCTCTACATCGGCGTCTACTTCCTCCTGATCATCTTCTTCACGTACTTCTACGTCTCGATCACGTTCAACCCGACCGAGGTCGCGGACAACATGAAGAAGTACGGTGGTTTCGTTCCGGGCATCCGTCCGGGCAAGCCGACCGCCGACTACCTGGACTTCATCCTGAGCCGGATCACCTTGGCCGGCGCGCTCTACCTGGCCATCATCTCGGTCCTGCCGAACTTCTTCTTCATCTGGCTGAACCAGAAGCAGTACCAGAACTTCCCGTTCGGCGGCACCGCGGTGCTGATCATGGTCGGCGTGGGTCTGGAGACGGTTAAGCAGATCGAGAGCCAGCTCATGCAGCGCAACTACGAAGGGTTCCTCCGGTAGTGGGGACGCGGAGCCGGGGGGCTCATGCGTCGGCGGATTGCGGGGCTCGTTCTCACCGAAGCGAGGCGATGTAGGTGCGGCTGGTACTGGTGGGCCCTCCGGGGGCCGGCAAGGGGACCCAGGCTGAGTTCATCGCTGCCCACCTCGCCGTACCGAAGATCTCGACCGGTGACATCTTCCGGGCCAACGTGTCGCAGGGCACGCCCCTGGGGGTCGAGGCCAAGCGCTACATGGACGCAGGTCAGCTGGTTCCGGACGAAGTGACCATCAACATGGTCCGGGACCGGCTGGCCGAGCCGGACGCCGGTGACGGCTTCCTGCTCGACGGTTTTCCCCGCACGGTGCCCCAGGCATCCGCGCTCGACAAGCTCCTGGCCGACCTCGGCACCGCGCTCGACCTGGTGATGGAGCTCGTGGTCGACGACGACGAGGTCATCCGGCGGCTGTCGGGCCGTCGGACCTGCCGCGGCTGCGGCAAGATCTGGCACGTCGAGTTCGACCCCACCAGCAAGGAGAACATCTGCGACCGGTGCGGGTCGGAGCTGTTCCAGCGGGACGACGACAAGGCCGAGACCATCGCGAACCGCCTGGTCGAGTACGCCGAGAAGACCGCGCCCCTGGTCGACTTCTTCGGCGCGCAGGGCAAGCTCGTCGGCATCGACGCGACCGGCCCGGTCGAGGACGTCACCGTGCGCGCCATCGACGCCCTGCGGTCGTACGGGGGCTGACATGCGCCGCCCGCAGCTGGATATTCAGCTGAAGACTCCCGAGCAGATCGAGCTGATGCGCGGCGCCGGCCTCGTGGTCGCCGCCGCGCTGGACGCGATGCGCGACGCGATCGCGCCCGGCGTCTCCACCGCCGACCTCGACGCGATCGCCGAGAAGGTGATCCGCGACGCCGGGGCGGTTCCGTCCTTCAAGGGCTACCACGGCTTCCCGGCGTCGATCTGCGCGTCGGTCAACGAGCAGGTGGTGCACGGCATCCCCCGGCCCGAGCAGGTGCTGGCCGAGGGCGACCTGCTGTCGCTGGACTGCGGCGCGATCCTGGACGGCTGGCACGGCGACTCGGCGATCACCGTGGGGGTCGGCGAGACCGACCCGGCGCTGATCAAGATGGCCGAGGTCGCCGAGGACGCGATGTGGGCCGGGATCGCGGCGGCCGCGCGCGGCGCGGCGAACGGCCGGGGCCGGCTCACCGACATCTCCTTCAACGTGGAGAAGACGGTGCGCAAGGCCGGGCGGTACGGGATCGTCGACGGCTACGGCGGGCACGGCATCGGCACCGAGATGCACCAGGACCCGCACGTGCTCAACCACGGCAAGCCGGGCAAGGGCCCGCGCCTGGTGCCCGGCATGTGCCTCGCGATCGAGCCGATGATCACGATGGGCTCGCCGCGCACGGTCGAGCTCGAGGACGGCTGGACGGTGAACACCCGGGACGGCTCGATGGCCGCCCACGTCGAGCACACGATGTGCCTGCTCGAGGACGGCGTCTGGGTCACCACCGCGGTCGACGGCGGTCGCGGGCGCCTCGGCGATCTGGTCACCGCCCGCCAGCCCTGATCGCCCGGGTTCTCCGCGCCGTCCGGAGGACCAGGCGCCGGTGGCCGGCCCAGCCCTACCGGTTGTGGTGCCTCTGGGGCATGCTTTGACGCATGGGACGGGAGGACATGCGGGCCGGCGACGGTGATCGCAAGGCGGTCGCCGAACAGCTGAAGACCGCATTGGACGAGGGACGCCTCGACCTCAGCGAGTACGACGAGCGGATTCAGCGGACGTACGCGGCGAAGACCTACGCCGATCTGGACGGTCTGCTGGACGACCTGCCCGGCACGGTGCCCGTCGAGCACTCTCAGATCCAGCGTGCCGCCCCCGCGCCGCCGACCGGTGCACCGGTTCACCCCTTGAGCTCCGGAGGCCGTCAGGTCGCCCACTGGGTCGGTCCGTACGCCGGGGTGATCGTCGTCTGCACGGTCATCTGGGCGATCACCAGCGCCAGCGCCGGCCACCTCACGTACTTCTGGCCGGTGTGGATGTTGATCCCGCTGATCTTCGGCGTCTTCGGGCAGTGGTTCGGCGGCGGCGGGCGCGACCGCAGGCGGCGCTGAGCGAGGTCGTGGACGGGGACTGCGATGGTGGGGGACATGGGCCGGGATCGGATGCGGGCCGCGGACGCCGACCGCCAGCGAGTCGCCGACCAGCTGCGCGGGGCGCTCGAGGAGGGCCGCCTCGACCTGAGCGAGTACGACGAGCGCCTCAAGGACGCGTACACGGCGAAGACGTACGGTGATCTGGATCGCCTCCTGACCGATCTGCCGAACGCCGCACCGGTCGTCCCCGCCCCGCCGCCGGCGCCGCCGCCGGCCAAGATCGATGATCGCGAGGGGCGCACCCAGGCCTGGCTGCGGCACATCTGGGGATCGTGGGTCTCGGTCGCCGGCTTCCTCAGCCTCATCTGGGCGCTCGGCTGGATCTCCGAGGGGCGCCCCGACTACTTCTGGCCGGTCTGGGTGATCGGGCCGTGGGCCGTGCTGCTGGCGTTCCGCACCGCCGGCGGGCTGGTCAAGGGGGAGCCGCGGGTGCGCGCGGCCGAGTTGGAGCACCGGCGTCTGCTGCGGGAGCACCGGCACGAGCGCAAGATGCTGTACCGGCAGGCGATCGCGACCGGTGAGTTGCCGCTCAATCCGAGCAAGCAGGAGCGCAAAGCCTTCATCGCGGAGGCGCTGGCGAAGGGCGATCTGCCGCCGAAACCGCGAAAGCCCGCCACCGGCGAGTGATAGCGGCGCGTATGTCCGAATTTTGGGCCGTCGACACACCCGACCCCGGGTTAGGGATACCTCGGTTTGGCGTGCCCAACCGGCGCGCGTACACTGGCTAGCTGGCGCGCAGCGTCCACTCCCGCATGTCCTCAGCGCTTCGAGGGCGGCGGGTGCCGCGGCTGGTCTTCGTCGGTGACGGCGAAGGTATGACGTTGCATGCTAGCCCCGAACCCCAGTGTCAGGTAGCGGAGGACATGCCTAAGAAAGACGGAGCCATCGAGATCGAGGGCCGAGTGATCGAGCCCCTGCCGAACGCAATGTTCCGCGTGGAGCTCGCCAATGGTCACAAGGTGCTAGCCCATATCTCAGGCAAGATGCGGCAGCACTACATCCGCATCCTTCCCGAGGACCGAGTCGTCGTCGAGCTGTCGCCGTACGACCTGACCCGGGGACGAATCGTCTACCGCTACAAGTAGCAGGGGCGGGGATGTCCCGTCCGAATGAGAGTTAAGGCAAACCGTGAAGGTCAAGCCGAGCGTCAAGCGGATCTGCAACAACTGCCGGGTCATCCGGCGGCACGGCCGCGTCATGGTCATCTGCAAGACCGACGCGCGCCACAAGCAGCGCCAGGGCTGAGTCCCCGCGCTGCCGGATCCGGCACCGAACAAGCTCGTCCCAGCCGTCGTCAAAGGCGGCTATACCCCTGGTCGGAGGCCAGGGCCCGTCCGGGCAGACGGGGTGGGAAGGGCACAGACCTCCGAATGAGTTCAAGGAGTACGCCCACTTATGGCTCGACTCGTTGGAGTCGATCTTCCCCGCGAGAAGCGGATGGAGATCGCGCTCACCTATATCTACGGGATCGGTCGCACCCGTGCCGTCGAGGCACTGACCGCTACCGCGATTGACCTGAACAAGCGCGCCAAGGACCTCACGGACGAGGAGCTGGTTCAGCTCCGCGACTACATCGAGGGCAATTTCAAGGTTGAAGGTGACCTTCGCCGCGAGGTCGCCGCGGACATTCGCCGCAAGGTCGAGATCGGCTGCTACGCCGGCATCCGCCACCGTCGGGGCCTCCCCGTTCGTGGCCAGCGGACCCGTACCAACGCTCGTACCCGCAAGGGCCCGAAGCGCACGGTCGCCGGTAAGAAGAAGCCCGGTCGGAAGTAATAGGAGCGCACTGACTTATGCCACCGAAGGCACGCGCTGGGGCCGCAGTCAAGAAGGTCCGGCGCAAGGAACGCAAGAACGTCGCCCACGGGCAGGCGCACATCAAGAGCACCTTCAACAACACCATCGTGTCGATCACCGACCCGACCGGTGCGGTCATTTCCTGGGCCTCCTCGGGCCAGGTGGGCTTCAAGGGCTCCCGCAAGTCGACTCCGTTCGCCGCGCAGCTGGCCGCCGAGGCCGCCGCTCGCCGGGCGATGGAGCACGGCATGCGCAAGGTCGACGTGTTCGTCAAGGGCCCCGGTTCCGGCCGGGAGACCGCGATCCGTTCGCTGCAGGCCGCGGGCCTCGAGGTCGGCCAGATCGCCGACGTCACGCCCCAGCCGCACAACGGTTGCCGTCCGCCGAAGCGTCGTCGGGTCTGAGGGAGATCTAGGAACAATGGCTCGTTACACAGGTGCGGACTGCAAGCGCTGCCGCCGCGAGAAGATGAAGCTGTTCCTCAAGGGCAGCAAGTGCGACGGGCCGAAGTGCCCGTTCGAGTCGCGTCCCTTCCCGCCCGGCCAGCACGGCCGCGGCCGGACCAAGGAGACCGAGTACCTGCTCCAGCACCGCGAGAAGCAGAAGGCCCGCCGCGTCTACGGCGTGCTCGAGAAGCAGTTCCGCGGTTACTACGAGGAGGCTGTCACCAAGCCCGGCAAGACCGGTGAGGTGCTGCTGCAGATCCTCGAGTCGCGTCTCGACAACGTCGTCTACCGGGCCGGCCTCGCGCAGTCCCGGGACATGGCCCGGCAGCTGGTCAAGCACGGCCACTTCCTGGTCAACGGCGTGAAGGTGGACATCCCGTCCTACCGCGTCAAGGAGCACGACATCGTCACCACGCGGGAGAAGTCGAAGGAGATGACTCCCTTCGTCGTCGCCCAGGCCCAGGCCGGCCAGCGGCCGGTTCCGGCATGGCTGGAGCCGATCCCGAGCGAGATGAAGATCCTCGTGCACTCGCTCCCGGCCCGCGCTGTCATCGACACGCAGGTCCAGGAGCAGCTGATCGTCGAGCTTTACTCCAAGTAAGGCTCTCGGGGATGCCGGCCGAATCGGCCGGCATCCCCAGCATCATCAGGACGGCCATCAAATAGTGGGTGGCCTGACAGAAAGAAGAATTGCGTGCTCATCAGCCAGCGGCCGACCCTCTCGGAGGAGTCGCTCTCGGAGACCCGCTCCCGGTTCACCATCGAGCCTCTGGAGCCGGGTTTCGGCTACACCCTCGGCAACTCCCTCCGCCGGACCCTGCTGTCGTCCATCCCGGGCGCGGCGGTGACCAGCATCAAGATCGACGGCGTCCTGCACGAGTTCACCACGATCCCCGGTGTCAAGGAGGACGTGGTCGAGCTGGTCATGAACGTCAAGGAGCTCACGGTCAGCTCCGAGCACGACGAGCCGGTCAGCATGTACCTGCGCAAGCAGGGCCCGGGCGACGTCACCGCCGGTGACATCCAGCCCCCGGCCGGCGTCTCCGTGCACAACCCCGACCTGAAGCTGGCCACGCTGAACAGCAAGGGCCGGCTCGACATGGAGCTCACCGTCGAGCGGGGCCGTGGCTACGTCACGGCGGCGCAGAACAAGAGCACCGGCGCCGAGATCGGCCGCATCCCGGTCGACTCGATCTACTCGCCGGTCATGAAGGTGACCTACCGCGTCGAGGCCACCCGTGTCGAGCAGCGCACCGACTTCGACCGCCTGATCATCGACGTCGAGTCGAAGGCGTCCATCTCGCCCCGCACCGCGCTGGCGTCGGCCGGCTCGACCCTCGTCGAGCTGTTCGGCCTCTGCCGCGAGCTGGACGAGACCGCCGAGGGCATCGACATCGGCCCGTCGCCGCAGGACGCGCAGCTCGCTGCCGACCTGGCTCTGCCGATCGAGGAGCTGGACCTCACCGTCCGGTCGTACAACTGCCTCAAGCGCGAGGGCATCAACAGCGTGGGCGAACTCATCGGGCGCACGGAAGCCGATCTTCTGGATATAAGGAATTTCGGTCAGAAGTCGATCGACGAGGTCAAGATGAAGCTCGCCGGAATGGGCCTGGGCCTCAAGGACAGCGCGCCGTCCTTCGACCCCGCTCACGTCGTGGACTCGTTCGGCGACGTGGACTACGACACCGACGACTACCGCGAGACCGAGCAGCTCTAAGCCCGGCCGCCGTATAACCAAGGAGCATTCGAAAATGCCCACGCCCACCAAGGGTCCCCGCCTCGGCGGCAGCCCGGCGCACGAGAAGCTGATCCTGGCCAACCTGGCCACGGAGCTCTTCCGGCACGGGAAGATCAAGACCACCGAGACGAAGGCCAAGCGGCTGCGCCCGCTGGCTGAGCAGCTCATCACGAAGGCCAAGCGCGGTGACCTGCACGCTCGTCGCCGGGTGCTGACCGTCGTGCGGGACAAGGACGTCGTGTACGCCCTGTTCGAGCAGATCGCTCCGCGGTACGGCAACCGTTCGGGTGGCTACACCCGCATCACCAAGACCGGCCCGCGCAAGGGTGACGCCGCTCCCATGGCCGTCATCGAGCTGGTCGAGGAGCTGCAGGTGGCGGCGACCACCGCCGCGCCGGCCAAGAAGGCGGCCAAGAAGGCCGCCGCGCAGCAGGACAAGGTGGAGGCTCTCGCCCGCGAGGACGAGGCGCCGGCCGCCGCCAAGGTCGAGGACGACCAGGACGCCGAGGCTCCGGAGAACGCTTCCGGTGACAAGGGCGCCGAGGGCCCGGGCGACCAGGCCGAGGGCGAAGACACCAAGGCGTAGCTTTTACGCGGAATGGCCCGGCATCCTCAGGGTGCCGGGCCATCTCTCTGTCTGCAGGGGACACGATGGAATCCATCCGCTTACGACTGGATGTGTCGTACGACGGCGCCGAGTTCTCCGGCTGGGCCGCGCAACCGGGCCGCCGGACGGTGGCCGGCGTGCTGGTCGCGGCCTTCGAGCGTCTCCTCGGGCCGGAGACGGCGCTGGGCCTCACGGTGGCCGGTCGCACCGACGCCGGGGTGCACGCGACCGGACAGGTCTGCCACGTCGACCTCGCGGCCGAGGCGTGGGGCGAGCTCGAGGGGTCGCTTCTGCGCCGGCTGGCGGCGCTCATGCCGGCCGATGCACGCGTACGCGCGATCACGCCCGTCCCCCCGACCTTCGACGCGCGCTTCTCCGCCACCTTCCGGCGTTACGAGTACCGGGTCGCCGACACGCCCTGGGGCCCCGAGCCGCTCCGCCGGCACGACACCCTGGGCTGGGTGCGGCCGCTCGACCTGGCCCGCCTGAACGCCGCCGCGGCCGGTCTGGTGGGCGAGCACGACTACGCCGCCTACTGCAAGCGCAAGGAGCACGCCACCACGGTCCGGGCGATCAACCGGCTGGACTGGCGCCGGGACCCCGACGGCGTGTGCGTGGCGACCGTGCAGGCCGACGCGTTCTGCCAGTCGATGGTGCGCAGCCTGGTCGGCGCCATGCTCACGGTCGGCGACGGGCGGCGCGACATCACCTGGCCGGGCACGCTGCTCACGCTGCGGGAGCGCTCGAGCGAGGTGACCGTGGCGCCGGCGCACGGCCTGACCCTGATCGCGGTCGGCTACCCCGAGGAGGCCGCGTACGCCGCCCGCGCCGAGGCCACCCGCCGGCTGCGGGTCCAGGAAGAGGCCTAGGCGGCGGCCGCCCGCCGGCCCAGCACGGTCGTGCCCAGATAGCTGTCCACCAGGTCGCCGGTGATCCGCTCGGCGATCGGGTCGTCGCCGCTGACCTGCGCCCCGTCCGGCTTGGTGATCACGCAGTAGAGCAGGTAATGGCCCCGGGTGCGCCAGCCGACCTGCGAGGTGGGCGGCGCGTCCGGATCGGTCTTGCCGGCGGGCAGCGTCGCGAAGCCGCCGTCCCCGGTCTCGACCAGATTGCGGAGCCGTTCGTCCACGTCGGCGGCCCCGGTCGCGTCGGCCAGGTTGAACAGGCCCGACGTGACCTGATAGCCGCCGTACGGCGCGACCAGCCCGGCGCGCACCACCTGGCTGCACCCCTGGGCGGCGAGCAGAGAGCCCAGCTCGCCGGTCGTCGCCGTACGGCAGTCGGTGTCGATGTGCGTGATCGTGATCCGGTACGCGCCGGCGGCCGGCGGACGCACCTCGGACCGGTCGGGGAAGACCTCCTCGACCGAGAGCGGGGCCGTGTCGGCGCCGCGGGAGGCGAGCATGCCGGCCTCGAAGGAGTTGGTCTCGACCCGGGCCGGGGCGTCGTGCCGCTCGCCGGCCACGACGAAGAACGCGGTCGTCGCGATCAGGGCGAGCAGGATCAGCGCGGCCAGCCCGCGGGCCAGGATCAGCGCCGCGTGCTCGGGTTCGCGCGGCGCACGCCGGCGGGACGCGGACCGGTGCTGACCGGTGGTGCCGAACCCGCGTACGAACAGGGCGAGAGCGCCGTCCGGTGCGGGGCGATGCTCTCGGCGGGGAGGGGTCCCGTACAGCATGCATTCCACGCTAGGAGCGCACGGTGATCGATGAGCGCACAGGCTGTGCGGCACCCCCGCCGCGCGTCGTCGTTCACGGCGGCGGCAAACTGGGACAGTGACCGCCGAGCATTACTTCAGCGCCGAGCCCACGACGCCCGCCCAGCGCGGCGAGATCGAGTTCAGCGTCGCGGGCAAGAACTACCGGATGGCCGTGGCCTCGGGCGTGTTCTCGGCCGGCCGGCTGGACCCGGGCACCGCCGTGCTGCTGCGCAAGGGTGGCCTGCCGACCGCCGCGGCCACCGGCGTCTTCCTCGACCTCGGGTGCGGGTACGGCCCGATCGCCGCGGTGCTGGCGAGCGAGGCCCCGGAGGCGACCGTCTGGGCCGTCGACGTCAACTCCCGCGCCCGCGAGCTGGCGGTGGAAAACACCGAGAAGCTCGGCAACGTCACCGTGGCCGAGCCCGGCGAGGTGCCGGCCGAGCTGGTCTTCGACGAGATCTGGAGCAACCCGCCCACCCACGTCGGCAAGGCCGAGCTGCACGCGATCATGGAGCACTGGCTGCCGCGGCTCGCGCCGGGCGGCGTCGCCTGGCTGGTGATCAACCGGCATCTCGGCGGCGACTCCCTGCACGCCTGGCTCACCGGGCTCGGTTGGCAGGTCGAGCGGATGGCCAGCCAAAAGGGTTTTCGCGTGCTGCGGGTGAGCCGGAAAACCGGCTGACCGCGCGGCCCGTACCGGGAAGAATGCGGGCCCATGGGTTACGTGGATGTCGCCGGTGCCGGTTTCGTGCTGCCCGACGGCCGGGAGCTGTTCGCCGACGTGTCGTTCCGGGTCGGTGAGGGCGCCAAGGTGGCGCTGGTCGGGCCGAACGGGGCGGGCAAGACCACGCTGCTGCGCATGGTCGCCGGCGACCTGCCGGTTCAGGCCGGAACGATCGCGCGGGCCGGCGGTCTCGGAGTCATGCGCCAGTTCATCGGCATGATCGGCGATGACCGTACGCTCGAGGAGCTCGCCCTTTCCCTGGTCGAGCCCGCACTCGGCGCCGCCGGCGAACGGCTGGCGACGGCCACCGCGAGCCTGGACGAGTCCGAGCGCAGCCAGCTGGCGTACGCGAATGCGCTGGCGCACTGGGGCGAGGTGGGCGGCTACGACGCCGAGGTCCTCTTCGACACCGTCGCCGTCGCCATCCTGGCCAAGCCGTGGGAGGAGGTCCGGCGCCGCCCGGTGCGCACGCTCTCCGGCGGCCAGCAGAAGCGGTTCGCGCTCGACCTGCTGCTGCGCGGCCGCGATGAGGTCCTGTTGCTCGACGAGCCGGACAACTTCCTCGACGTGCCCGGCAAGCGCTGGCTCGAGACCCGGCTGCGCGAGTCGCCGAAATCGGTGCTGTACGTCTCGCACGACCGCGAGCTGCTGGCCCAGACCGCCGATCGGGTGGTGGCCGTCGAGGGCGGCAGCGCCTGGACCCATCCGGGCGGTTTCGCGTCCTGGCACGAGGCCCGCGAGCACCGCCACGAGAAGCTCGAGGAGAACCGCAAGCGCTGGGACGAGGAGCGCCAGAAGCTGCGTGAGCTGGTGCTGATGTACAAGCAGAAGGCCGCGTACAACTCCGACATGGCCTCGCGCTACCAGTCCGCGCAGACCCGGCTCCGCAAGTTCGAGGAGGCCGGTCCGCCGCCGCTGCCGACCAAGGAGCAGTCGCTGCGGATGAACCTGCGCGGCGGCCGCACCGGCAAGCGCGCGGTGATCTGCGAGGGGCTCGAGCTGGAAAATCTGACCTTCCCCTTCGATCTGGAGATCTGGTACGGGGACCGCGTCGCCGTCCTGGGTGCGAACGGCACCGGCAAGTCGCACTTCCTGCGGCTGCTCGCGGCCGGCGGCACCGACCCCGAGGCGGAGAACAAGCCGGTCGACGGAGCGCCGCTGGCGTTCGTGGCGCACGACGGCGTGGCCCGGCTCGGCGCGCGCGTGCGTCCCGGCCACTTCTCCCAGACGCACGACCGGCCCGAGCTGCTCGACCGCACGCTGGTCGAGATCCTCTGGCGGGGCGACGACCACCGGTCCGGAATGGACCGGGCGGGCGCGATGAAGGCGCTCAACCGGTACGAGCTGGCCGGGCAGGGCGATCAGCTGTTCGGCACGCTCTCCGGCGGCCAGCAGGCCCGGTTCCTGGTGCTGATGCTGGAGCTGTCCGGCGCGACCGTTCTGCTGCTGGACGAGCCGACGGACAACCTGGACCTGGCCTCGGCCGAGGCGCTGGAGGAGGGGCTCAAGCAGTTCGAGGGTACGGTGATCGCGGTCACCCACGACCGCTGGTTCACCCGCTCCTTCGACCGCTTCGTGCTGTTCCAGGGCGACGGCGAGGTCGTCGAGACGCCGGAGCCGGTCTGGGACGTTCGCTAGTTTTCTGGCCTCGGGCCGGTTATGGTCCGAGGCAAGACAAACCCCACGGGAGTCCGGTGCACCGGGCTGAGAGGGGGGCTGACGCGGCCCCCGACCGTCGAACCTGATCCGGATCATGCCGGCGCAGGGAGGAGCGGTCGTTGTTTCCTCGTTTGCACATCGTCACCGACTCGCTCGACGTGGTGCGCGGCGCCGTCGGGCACGGTCCGGTCGCCATCCAGGTGCGGGTGAAGACGTCGGACCGGCTGGCCTACGAGCTCACCGTGGCGGCTCTCTCGCTGTGTCGCGAGGCCGGCGCGATGTGCCTGGTCGACGACCGGGTCGGCGTCGCGCTGGCGGCCGGGGCGGACGGCGTGCACGTGGGCGCCGACGATCTGCCGGTGGCGGTCGTGCGCCGGGTGCTCGGGCCGTCGGCGGTGGTGGGCGCCACCTGCCGGAACCCGGAGGACGCGCGGGCCGCGGTCGCCGACGGGGCCACCTATCTCGGTGTCGGGCCGGCCTATGCGACGTCCACGAAGGACGGTCTGCCGTCGCCGATCGGGGTCGCCGGGGTGCGCGCCGTGGTCGACGCGGTGCCGGGCGTCCCGGTGATCGCCATTGCCGGGATCACGCCGGAGCGGGTGCGCGAGTTGCCCGGTCACGGGGTGGCGGCGATCTCCGCGGTCGCGCGCGACCCGGCCGGGGCGACGGTTTCCTTCCTGAGGGCGCTGAACGAGGTGGCGACGCGATGAGCGTGGCGATCGTCGGCGGCGGCATCATCGGGCTCGCCATCGGGTGGCGGCTTCTCGAAGGCGGCGCCGACGTCACCGTCTTCGACGACGGGCGGCCCGGGGCCTGGCACGTGGCGGCCGGGATGCTCGCCCCGAGCGGCGAGTCGGCCCACGAGCAGGAGGCGCTGACCCGGCTGCTGGAGGCCTCCGGCGAGCGCTGGCCGGCGTTCGCGGCCGCGCTCGGCGTCGAGGTCGGCTTCGACGACGCCGGGACGCTGAGCCTGGCGATGACCGCCGACGACCTGGCCGAGGCGGCCCGGGTCTGGACTCGGCACCAGCTTCCCCTGCTGCGCCCGTCCGAGCTGCGCGAACGCGAGCCGGCCCTGTCGCCGCGGGTGCGGGCCGGCGTCTTCTCGGCGAGCGAGTGGCAGGTCGATCCCCGGCGGGTGGTGGCGGCCCTGCGCGACCGGCTGGCCGGGCGGATCGTCGCCAAGCGGGTCGAGGCACTGTCCGAGATGGACGCCGAGACCGTCGTGGTGGCGGCCGGCTGCGGGACGGCGGGACTGACCGGGCTGCCGGTGCGGCCGGTCAAGGGGCAGGTGCTGCGGCTGCGCGGGGAGCCGGGCCTGCTGCGGCACGTGCTCGACGCGACCGTCGACGGCCGGCACGTCTATCTCGTGCCGCGGGCCGACGGCGAGATCGTCGTGGGCGCGACCCAGGAGGAGCGGACCGACTCGCTGGTCACCGCCGGCGGCGTGCACGACCTGCTGCGGGCCGCGATAGACCTGGTGCCGGCCCTGGCCGAGTGCGAGCTCACCGAGACGACCGTGGGCCATCGCCCGGGCACGCCGGACAACGCGCCGCTGCTCGGCCGGATCGACGACCGGGTCATCGTGGCGGCCGGGCACTTCCGCAACGGGGTGCTGCTGGCGCCGATCACCGCCGACCTGATCGCCGGCCTGGTCCGGAACGAAGAACCCGATCCGCTGCTCGACGCGTTCACGCCGGGGAGGTTCCGATGCGGCTGACGGTCAACGGGCGGGAGCACGTCGAGAGCGGGGACGCCCTGTCGGTGGCGGCCCTGGTCGAGCGGCTCACCGAGGCCCGGCGCGGGGTGGCGGTGGCGGTCAACGGGACGGTGGTGCCCCGCTCGACCTGGGCGACGAGCCGCCTCGCGGACGGCGACGCGGTCGAGGTGCTCACCGCGGCGCAGGGAGGCTGAGATGCTCTTCGGGGAATCGCGGCTGATCCTCGGCACCGGCGGCGCGAACAGCCTGGCGGCTCTGGAGGAGGCGATCACGGCGTCCGGCGCCGAGCTGGTCACCGTGGCTTTGCGCCGGGTCACAGTGCCAGCTTCCATGGGGCCCGGGCCCGGCCTGCTGCCGATGCTCGACCGGCTCGGCGTGCGGGTGCTGCCGAACACGGCCGGCTGCTACACCGCCGGCGACGCGATCAAGACGGCCCACCTGGCCCGCGACGCCTTCGAGACCGACCTGGTCAAGCTCGAGGTGATCGGCGACGAGCGGACCCTGCTGCCGGACGGGGTCGAGCTGCTCCGGGCGGCGGAGACGCTGGTGTCCGACGGGTTCCGGGTGCTGCCCTACACCAGCGACGATCCGATCCTGGCCCGCCGGCTGGCCGACGTCGGCTGCGTCGCGGTGATGCCGGCCGGCTCGCCGATCGGCTCGGGCCTGGGCATCTCGAACCCGCACCACATCAGGCTGATCCGTCAGTCGGTCGAGGTACCGGTGGTGCTGGACGCGGGCATTGGAACCGCCTCGGACGCGGCGCTGGCGATGGAACTGGGCTGCGACGCGGTGCTCGTCGCGAGCGCGATCACCCGGGCCGACGATCCGGCCGGGATGGCGGCGGCGATGCGGCATGCGGTGGTGGCGGGTCGGTTGGCCTACGCCGCGGGCCGGATACCGCGCCGCTTCCACGCGGTGGCGTCCACTTCGGATGACGGGATCGCGCGGTGGTGACGCCGAGCGGTCTGGTGCTGCTCACCGATCGGCGGCTCGCCTGCGGCTCGCTCATCCCGGTGGTCGAGCGGGCGGTCCGCGGCGGCGTGGCGTGGGTCATTCTCCGGGAACGCGATCTTCCGTACGGCGAAAGACGTGCCCTGGCGTTGCAGCTGCGCGACCTCGTGCCGCCGGGCCGCTTGATCGTCGCCGGTCCCGACCCGCTCGGCGCGGACGCGGTCCATCTGGCCGAGGCCGACCCGTTGCCCGAGGCCGAGGTCGCGCTGATCGGCCGTTCCTGCCACGACGCCCCGCATCTGTCCCTCGGGCGGTGGACGACGGCGCGGGATTTGTCGTACCCGGGCGCTAACGTGGCCCCACCCAGTGAACGGGGTGGGGTTTCGTCGGACCCGAGGGTCGAGGACTACGTGACGCTGTCGCCGGTCTTCCCCACGCTCAGCAAGCCCGGCTACGGTCCGGCCCTGCCGCCGCCCGACGCCGCCGCGCTCGCGGGAGACGTGCCGTGGCTCGCGCTCGGCGGCATCGACACGCCGGCCCGGGCCGAGGCTTGTGCGGCGGCCGGCGCCCACGGGATCGCCGTGATGGGGGCGGTGATGCGGGCCGCCGACCCCGAGCGGGCGTCCCGTGAGCTGGCCGTCGCCTTCGGCTCCGCCCGGGTTGCCCGCGCCGCCCGGGACAAGAGACCGACGGCCGCCGCGGTCGCCGCCGGAATCGCGGAATGGACCGATCCGCGATGACGTGGCCGGAGGAGCGGCGACCCCGCCGGCGTTGTGGAGCGGGGTGTTCCGCGATGACACGGCCGGAGGAGCGGCGACCCGCCGGCGTTGTGGAGCGGGGTGTTCCGCGATGACGCCGCCGGTTGTCCTGACCATCGCCGGGTCGGACTCGGGCGGCGGGGCCGGGATTCAGGCCGATCTCAAGACGATCGCGGCGCTGGGGGCGTACGGCGTCTCTGTGATCACGGCGATCACCGCGCAGAACACGCTGGGGGTCACCGCGATTCACCCGGTGCCGATCGACGTGGTGGAGGCACAGCTCGAGGCGGTGCTCGCGGATTTCCCGGTGGCGGCGGTCAAGGTGGGCATGATCGGGGACCGGAGGGTGGCCGAGCTGGTCCGGAGAAACGGGGATCGGCTGCCCAACCTGGTCGTCGACCCCGTGCTGGTGGCCACCTCGGGCGCCAAGCTCGCGGATGCGGCACAGGTGGGGCCGCTCCTCGCGTACGGGAGCATCCTGACGCCCAACCGGCCGGAAGCCGCCGCCCTCACGCAAAGCTCGGTCGAGACGGCCGAGGAAATGATCTCGGTGGCCGTCCGGCTCGCCGCGGCCGGACCCCGCGCGGTGGTGGTGACCGGCAGCGAGCTCGCGGTGGACGTGCTGCGCCACGGCGGCGAGACCACGATCCTGCGCGGCGACGAGATCGACACGCGTAACAACCATGGTTCGGGATGCACGTTCTCGTCGGCGCTCGCAACGCGGCTGGCGTTCGGCGACGACGTGCCGGCGGCGGTGAGCGCGGCCAAGAAATACGTGACGGCCGCGCTGCGGGGTGGTCGTGAATGGCGGCTGGGCGCCGGGCCCGGGCCGCTGAACCACTTCGCCTGATCTTTCATCGGCCCGGTGTCAGGGATTCTTGCTGCCTCCAACCGTCCGTTATGCACCAATTTGGGGAGGAAAAGATGAGGCGGAAGGTGTACGTCGAGGGCTCGCGGCCGGATATTCGCGTCCCCTTCAACGAGGTCGAGCTGAGCGACGGCAACGCGCCCGTGCGGCTCTACGACACGTCCGGACCGGGCAGTGACCCCGAGGACGGGCTGCCCCCGCTGCGGTCGCCGTGGATCACGCGCGGCACGCAGCTGGCGCACGCCCGCGCCGGGGTGATCACGCCGGAGATGGAGTTCGCGGCGATCCGGGAGGGCGTCGACCCCGCGGTCGTGCGGGACGAGATCGCGGCCGGCCGGGCCGTGCTGCCGGCCAACCGGAACCACCCGGAGAGCGAGCCGATGGTGATCGGGTCGCGGTTCCTGGTGAAGGTCAACGCGAACATCGGCACCTCGGCGGTGACCTCGTCGATCGCCGAGGAGGTGGACAAGATGGCCTGGGCGACCCGGTGGGGCGCCGACACGGTGATGGACCTGTCGACCGGGCCGCGGATCCACGAGACCCGGGAGGCGATCATCCGGAACTCGCCGGTGCCGATCGGGACCGTGCCGTTCTACCAGGCGCTGGAGAAGGTCAACGGCGACCCGCTCGAGCTCTCCTGGGAGCTTCTGCGCGAGACGATCATCGAGCAGGCCGCGCAGGGCGTCGACTACATGACCATCCACGCGGGGGTGCTGCTGCCGTACGTGCCGCTGGCGGCCGAGCGGGTCACCGGGATCGTCTCGCGCGGCGGGTCGATCATGGCGGCCTGGTGTCTCGCGCACCATGAGGAAAATTTCCTCTATACGAACTTCGAGGAGCTCTGCCGGATCTTTGCGGAATACGACATCACGTTCTCGCTCGGCGACGGGCTGCGGCCGGGGTCCATCGCCGACGCCAACGACGAGGCGCAGTTCGCCGAGCTGCGGACGCTGGGGGAGCTGACCCACCTGGCCTGGGAGCACGACGTGCAGGTGATGGTCGAGGGGCCGGGCCACGTGCCGATGCACAAGATCAAGGAGAACGTGGATCTCCAGGTCGCCCTGTGCGGCGGCGCGCCGTTCTACACCCTGGGCCCGCTCACCACCGACATCGCGCCCGCCTACGACCACATCACCTCGGCGATCGGGGCCGCGATGATCGGCATGTTCGGCACGGCGATGCTCTGCTACGTGACGCCGAAGGAGCACCTCGGCCTGCCCGACCGCGACGACGTGAAGGCCGGCATGATCGCTTACAAGATCGCGGCGCACGCGGCCGACCTCGCGAAGGGCCATCGAGGCGCCCAGGATTGGGACGACGCTCTCTCCAAGGCCCGGTTCGAGTTCCGCTGGGAGGACCAGTTCGAGCTGGCCCTCGACCCCGCGACGGCACGTTCGTACCACGACGAGACGCTGCCCGCCGCGCCCGCCAAGACCGCGCATTTCTGCTCGATGTGCGGGCCGAAGTTCTGCTCGATGCGGATCTCCCACCAGATCCGCGAGCAGGGCTTGCGGGACAAATCGGACGAGTTCCGCGCCGCCGGCGGAAAGGTCTACGTGGAGGTGGGGCCGTCGCCGCCCCCACCTCAGCCGCAGAGCTTGTAGAAGGCTTCAGAGCTTGTAGAACGTGACGTAGTGGTCGGGGGTGAACCAGGTTTCCTTCGTGGACCGGTTCACCACGATCCGGTACGCGTCCCGGGAGGCGCCGCGGGCCCGCGGGTAGACGTCGTACTCGTTGTAGCTGGCGCCCGCGGGCAGCTCGCCCTCCCGGTTCTGGAAGGTGCCGCCGGTGTAGTTGTACTGGCCGTACGGCCAGGAGTACCAGCCGGAGCCGAGCGGCCAGCCCAGCGAGCTCCAACCGGTGCGGGCCGTGCGGGCTGCCGAGCAGCGGGAGATCGTGCAGGACGAGTGGACGGCGGCCTGGGCGGCGTCGGTGTGCGTGGGCGCGACCACGGCCGGGGCCACCAGGCCGGTTCCGGCCAGGCCGAGGGTGAGAGCGAGGCCGGCGACGAACCGGCCGAGGCGGGTACGGGGTTTCCGGTCGACGTTCATGGCACGATCCTCGGCGGAATCGCTACCCGCCGGTACATCCCCGACGGGTCATTCCATTTATGTTCGTCTATTGGATACCGCTAATTACCCAGACCCGAGACCCATTCGGCAACGCCGTCGGATTGGTCCCGGCCGACGCCGCGGCCGCGCTGCGGCTGGCCCGGCACCTGGGCCGTCGCGGTGGCCGTCGGCTGGTGCGGCTGCTGCTGGGGCGGCGTGAAGCCGTCGAACGGGGGGACGTCCTTCATCGAGAAGACGCCGGTGTCCGAGGGGCGGAGCTGCTCCTCGGGCCGCTGGGCGGCAACGGTCGCGGCCTGGGCGATCGCCGAGTTCGGCCGCGCGTCCCGCTTGGGCAGCGGCGGGCGGTGCGGGGTCGGCCGGGCGTCGGCCGCGTTTCCGGAGCCGTTCGACGGGCCGCGGCGCAGCACGGCCGCGAGCACCGAGCCGAGCACGCCGGCGCCGGCCGCGGTCATCGCCGCCCAGTAGGGCACGGCCTGGAACTGGTCGGCGGCCGAGCCCGGCCCGGCGATCAGGTAGGCGGTGGTGAGCAGGGCCGGCCCGGCGAGGCCGGAGAGGGCGATGGTCAGCGTGGACATGCCCCGGCCGCGCGCCGCGAGCCCGATGGCGACCCCGCTGATCAGGGCCACGGCCGGCATCGTGAACAGCGCCGTCCGCTGGGTCACCGAGGAGGAGAGGAATCCCGCGTCGAGCACGCCCAGGCGTACCCAGGGAAGGGTTTTGCCGGGCGCCATCGAGGGCGCCACCGACAGCACCGCGAGCGCCCAGATGGCGACGCCCACGGCGGTGAAGCTCCAGCGCGCCACCTGGCGGCTCAGCGCCGCGTAGGCCGCGAAGATGCCCGCCGCCGCGCCCAGCGCGGCGCAGATGCCGATCACCAGGACGGGCTGGACCCCGGCCACGTGCGCCCCGCGCGCCGGCTGCATGGTCAGCGGAACCACCACCGCGGCGCCGAGGCCCGCGGCGGCCGCCGTGACGAGCCGGGTGCCCGCGCCCGAGCCCTTGGGCAGGTGGAGGCGGCCGGCCATGCCACCGACCACCGCGGAGGTCATCGCGAACCAGGCGACCCAGGCCAGCTCCGCCGTCCAGTGGTCACGCATGGTGATATCCAGGGCGCGGTTGAGCGCCACGATGCCGAGGCCGTAGGCCAGCCCGAGCTGGCTGGCGCCGGCCAGCGCGGCGACGCCGAGCGTGACCCCCAACAGTTTGGCCGAGGTCCGGAATGCCATGCGGGGCAGGTTACGGATCCGGGCCCCGCAACGCCACTCCGAGACCGTTTCTTAAGAAACCCTTTTGGTGACTACTGGTTGTAGCCAGCGCATGATCACTTATGAGGCCAGCCGCCAGCGGCCGGCCCGGGCCACGAGCAGCGTCAGCGCCTGCGGCATGAGACCCGAGTGGTTGGCCGGGGTGAGGCGGATCGGGCCGGAGATGCCGTCCGTCTGCGAGGTCTCCAGGATCGCCCGGATCTGGTCGCGGTTGCCGCCGACCCGGGCCACCGCGGCGGCGATCAGGTCGACCGCGTCGGCCGCGAACGAGGCCACGCCCGAGTAGCTGCCGTACCGCGAGATGTAGTCGCGGAACCACTGCTTGCGGGAGGCCTTGGCCGGCGTCGTCGCGATCACGTCGTCGATCGCCAGGATCTGGGTGAACACCATCGTCGTGTTGTTCGTGGCCGCGGCCGAGGCGAGCGGGATGAACATGTCGCTGGCGGCCGCGGCGTCGAAGTAGATCTTGCCGGCGAAACCGGCGTGCTTCGCGCTGGTGGCGGCGAGCGCGGCCTGGTCGGGCGAGGCCAGCACGAGCAGGGCGGCCGGCTTGGCCGCGGTCAGCGTCTCGACCGCCTGGGTGACGTCGGTGGCGGTCGGCTTCACCGAGCTCGTGCCCTTCACCGTGATCTTGGCCTTGCCCAGCTCGGCCAGGAGCGCGGCCTTGCCGCCCTGGCCGTAGAGGTCGTCGGAGTAGAGCACCGCGGCGTCCGGCACCCGCAGCCGGTGCAGCTCGGCGACCATCGCGGCGGCGCTGTCGGCCGAGTTGGGGCCGAGCTTGAAGACGTACTGCCGGTCGGCGATCGGCTGGGTGATCTCGTCGGAGGCAGCCAGCGCGATGGTCGGCAGCTTCTTGTCGTTGATCGTCTTGGCCGCGCTCACCAGGCAGGCGTCGCAGGACCCGCCGACCATCGCGGCGACCGAGGCGTCGTCGGCGAACGTGCTGATGTTCCGCAGCGACGTGGTCGGGTCGGAGCGATTGTCCTGGGTGCGCAAAAGCAGTTTGCGGCCGCCCAGCCGGCCGGACGCGTTCACCTGGTCGATCCGCAACTGCAGGGCGCGGCCGTACGCGAGGTCCACCGTGGACGAGTTGTTCAGGTCGGCCCCGATCACGATCGTGCCGCCGTCACCGCCCGCGTCCCCGTCGTCCGATGAGCAGCCGGTCAGCCCGGCGACGAGAAGAGTCGAGGCCACGATGGATGCCGTGGCGAGGCGGGGGAGCCTCACGGGGGTGCCTCCTAAAGGGGCGGTTACGCGGAACGCCGGCGGCAACGGTGACCAGCCGCGGGTGTGCCGATACGGACAACACGTCCGTCTGATCGCGCCAAACCTTGCCAACGTGATGGCGGCTGGTCAAGCCGGTCCTGAGCACCGGTTCGGGATCGACGTCCCACATATTGGTTGGAATCTTGACGGCCTCCGGTAACCGGAAAATCACTCTCGGTTGCCCCTAGGACATTCGTGCACGTCAAAGCGATGACGGTGTCGAAAGTGGAACCGAAAGGGTGGTTACTCATCGGACAACAAGTTTGTTTCCGGACGGGCTCAGGCTTCCCAAACGGCAACACTCTCTGATGAAATCGCCGGGCCGCAGCCTCTGGCGGGCGAAGAAACACGGGGATGATCACAGAGGAGAAGTCGTGAGCACCGGATCTTCGACCCTGGTGGCGGGCCGTGGCGTCTTCCCCCGGCTCCGTGACGCACGGATCCGGGCCAAACTGGCCCTGATTCTGTTCGTCCCGCTCGCCGCGGTGATCGTGCTCGCGACCGCGCGCCTGGTCGACGTGAGCCAGCAGGCCACGGCGGCCGACCAGGTCGAGAAGCTCACCGAGCTCGGCACCGACGTCTCCACGCTGACCCAGCTGCTGCACGCGGAGCGGATGGAGGCGGCCGAGTTCCTCGCGACGCCGGGATCCAAACCGGACGCGTACACGGCCTCGGTCAAGGCCACCGATGCCGAGATCCAGGCCTACCGGGTGAGCCGGCGCGCGCTCGACAGCCCGCCCGACACGGTGCAGAGCAGCCTCGCGCAGATCGACGACAACCTGAACACCCTGGACGCCACCCGCAACCAGGTCGGCAAGCGGGACGGCCTGGGCGTGGCCGAGGCGATGTCGCGCTACGGCGTGGTGCTCGCCGACCTGCTCGGCTACGGCGACGCGGTCAGCCAGTACGCGGGTGACGACAAGGTCGGCGACAGCCTGCGGGCCACCAGCGCGTTCGGCAAGGCCAAGGCGGGTGCGGCCGAGCTCGACGCGATCGCGTACACGGCCCTGGTCTCCGGCGACCTGAGCGCCGAGCAGCGCAGCGCGTTCATCGCGGCGCAGACCAGCCAGCAGGAGGGCCTGCAGACGTTCGCGGCCTTCGCCACGCCGGAGCAGCAGTCCCTCGTGGACGACGTGGTCACCGGCGACGCGGTCAACCTGGCCGACCAGATCTCGATCCAGCTCGGCCGGGGCGTGCCGGTTCCGGCGAACGAGGTGACCAACTCGTTCGGCGCGGTCGTCGACCTCATGCGCTGGGCCGAGCAGGAGCTGGAGTCCGAGAACGTCACCCTCGCGTCGGACCAGAGCGCCTCGGTCGTACGCCAGGCCGCTCTCGAAGCCGCCCTCGTGCTGCTCGTGCTCATCGTCGCCATCGCGCTCGCCGTGATCCTGGCCCGCTCGCTCAACCTGTCGCTGCGCCGCCTGCGGGAGGGCGCGCTCGCGGTGGCCAACCGCGACCTGCCCGACGCCGTGGCCCGGCTGCGCGACGCCCGGACGCTCGGCGAGACCGGCGCCGACGAGATCATCGGCCAGATCCGCGACCCGATCCGGCTCACCAACCGCGACGAGATCGGCCAGGTCGCCCAGGCGTTCAACGTGGTGCACCGCGAGGCGGTCCGGATCGCGGCCGAGCAGGCCGCGCTGCGCACCAGCGTCTCGGCGATGTTCCTCAACCTGGCCCGCCGCTCGCAGAGCCTGGTCGACCGGATGATCGGCGAGCTGGACAGCATCGAGCGCACCGAGGAGGACCCGAAGCGCCTGGCCCGGCTGTTCGAGCTGGACCACCTGGCCACCCGGATGCGCCGCAACGACGAAAACCTGCTGGTCCTGGCCGGCGCCGACTCCAGCGCGCCGCGCCGCGAGGACGCGCTGCTGGTCGACGCGCTGCGGGCCAGCCAGTCCGAGGTCGAGCTCTACAACCGCATCGAGTTCGGCACCGTCGACACCGACGTCGCGATCGCGGCGCTCGCCGTCAACGACGTCGTCCGCCTGGTCGCCGAGCTGCTCGACAACGCCACCCGCTTCTCCCCGCCGACGACCACCGTGGTCGCCGACGGCCGGCGCATCCGCGACTACGTCGTGATCCAGGTGGAGGACCGCGGCCTCGGCATGTCCGAGGAGCAGATGGACCAGCTCAACCGCCGGCTCGCCGAGACGCCGAACGTCGACGTCGCCGCGTTCCGCCTGATGGGCCTGGCCGTGGTGAGCCGGCTCGCCAGCCGCTACGGCATCCGGGTCGAGCTGCGGGCCAACCTCGAGGGCGGCACCGTCGCCCAGGTGATCCTGCCGGCCAGCATCGTCGTGCTGCCGAGCCGCGGCGGCGGCGCGCTGCCCGCCGGCCCGACCCCCGAGCTCGGCGCCGCCCCGTCCGGTGGCTGGGACGGGATGGCCACCCGGGCCGCGACCGCGACGCTGCCCGCCATCTCGCCCGCGCCCTCGCCGTCACCGTCCTTCGAGCGCTGGCCCGACAACGAGCCGGCCCGGCCGTCGCACCCGCTGCTGCCCGAGTTCCCGTCGCAGCGCCCGGCGTCCGACCCCGCTCCCACGCCGAACCGGCCCCCGCTGCCCACCCGGGTGGCCAAGCCGGTCAACGCCCACGACACCACCACGATGAACGGCTTCACCCCGACCCCGATGGCGCCGCCCCCGGCGCCGGCGCAACCGGACACGGGCGGCTGGGGGGCCGCCCTGGCCGCGATGCCGCCGGTCCCGCCGCCGGTGGCTCCGCGGGCGCCGGCGCCCGAGGAACGGTCCGAGTCGCCGATCTTCGTGCAGATGCAGCAGAGCTGGTTCCGGAACCATGACGGTGCGGCCGCGGAGGAGTGGGGCATGCCGACCGCCGGATACCGGCCGCCGCCGAACTCGGGCGCGGCCGCTTCGCCACCGCCACCCGCCACCCCGGCGGCGCCCGCCACCCCGGCAGCGCCCGCCACCCCGGCGTCGCCTCCTCCTCCCGTTGCCGCTCCCGCTCCCGCCCCGGCCGCTCCGGCCCCTGCTCCGGCACCGGTCTCGCCGCCGCCGGCGGCCGAGGCGGCGCCGCCCGCACCCACGTCCCCGGGGAACGGGCACAATGGATCGTCGGTTCCGAGGCCGCGGCCGGCCGCGGAGGACCGCTGGAAGACGGCGGCCGACGACGGATGGAAGCGGGCCATGGCGGCGGCGGAGCCGGTCGATGCCGGCACCACGCGCTCGGGCCTGCCCAAGCGCGTGCCGCAGGCGCAACTCGTGCCCGGCGGCGTGCAGAGCGGGCCGCGAACCCAGAACCGTCGCAGCCCCGACGAGGTCCGTGGACTCCTGTCCGCGTACCACCGTGGTGTGCAACGAGGGCGTACGGACGGCACTTCCGAGTCCGCCGCCGTCCAGGCTAAGGAGAAGGACCAGTGACCAGGCCCCCCACCATGCATGACATGGGCTGGCTGCTCAACAACTTCGCCAACAGCGTCGCCGGCATCGCCCACGTCGTGGCGGTGTCGGCGGACGGTCTGTTGCTCGCGTCGTCGCGTGACCTGCCGACCGACCGAGCCGACCAGCTCGCCGCCATCGCCTCCGGCGTGGTGAGCCTCACCGAGGGCGCGTCCCGCATGTTCAACGCGGGCACCGTCCAGCAGACGATCATCGAGATGGAGAGCGGATACCTCTTCCTGATGTCCGTCAGCGATGGCTCGTCGATGGCCGTGCTCGCGGCCCGCAGCTGCGACGTCGGTCAGGTCGGGTACGAGATGGCCCTGCTCGTGGAGCGGGTCGGCGCCGCGCTGACGCCCGCGCCACGTGAGACCGTCAGCCATTAGCAGCCGGCCGACGGTCAGGAGGGGGTGATCGCGTCATGGGGCAGCCACAGGACCCGCGAGGCAACCTGGTGCGCCCGTACGCGGTCACCCGCGGACGGACCGAGCCACGCCGCGACATACCGATCGAGGCGGTCCTGGTAGCCAGCCAGGCCGCCGTGCAGGAGGCCCGGTTCGCCGGGCATGACAAGTACCGCATCGCCGTGCTCTGCGAGGCGAAGCCGCAGTCCCTGGCCGAGCTCTCGGCACTCACCCGGCTTCCGCTGGGCGTGTCCCGGGTGCTGGTCGCGGACATGGTCGCCGACGGACTGCTGTCGTTGCACAGCGCCGCTCCCAAGAAGGGCTTCACGGAGCGGATGGATCTGCTGGAAAGGGTGTTGAGTGGACTTCGCAAGCTCTGAGCGGGCGGGGGCGCAACCCAAGGAGATCACCTCCGCGAAGATCGTCATTGCGGGCGGCTTCGGCGTCGGCAAGACGACGCTCGTCGGTTCGGTCTCCGAGATCGAGCCACTGACCACCGAGGCGCTGATGACCTCGGCCGGGCAGGGCGTCGACGACGCGTCCAAGGTGCCCGGCAAGGAGACCACCACGGTGGCGATGGACTTCGGCCGTATCACCATGGCCGACGACCTGATCCTCTACCTCTTCGGCACCCCCGGGCAGACCCGCTTCTGGTTCATGTGGGACGAGCTCATCCGGGGCGCCGTGGGCGCCGCGGTGCTGGTCGACACCCGTCGGATCGCGGACGCGTTCGCGCCTCTCGACTATTTCGAGAATCGTCACCTCCCTTACATCGTGGCGCTCAACTGCTTCGACAACGCGCCGCGCTACGAGCCGGACGAGGTACGCGAGGCGCTGGCCATCCCGCCGCACGTGCCGCTGGTGCTGTGCGACGCCCGGCATCGCGACTCGGTGAAGGGCGTGCTCGTGCAGGTCGTCGAGCACGCGATGGCCACGCTGGTGGCCGAGCAGAGCGGCGGATATCCGGCGGTCGTCGGCTGATCGGCCGTCAGTTCGGGAGCCGGTAACCCCGCTTCACCACGGTCTGGACCACTCCGGGCGCGCCGAGGCCCGCCCGGAGCCGGGCCACCGCCATCTCCACCGCGTGCTCGTCGGCGCCGCGGGGCAGGGCGTGCAGCAGCGCCGCCCGGGAGAGCACCCGGCCGGGCACGGACGCCAGCGCCCGCAGCACCGCCATCGGGGCCGGCGCGAGCGGCTTCAGGTCGCCGTCCACGACCGCGGCGTGGCCGCGCAGGGTCAGGGCATGGCCGGCCACCTCGAGCGAGACCGCCCGTTTCGGCAGCTCCTCGACGATCGTGCGGACCAGCGCGCTGAGCCGGGCGCGAGGCGGGGACACGATCGGGACGTCGTGGCGGCGCAACGGCGCGGCGGTCACCGGGCCCACACAGGCGACCATCACCCGGGTACGCAACGCGTCGATCAGCGGCTCGGTGACCGGCCCGGCCGCCCGCAGCAGCGCGTGCACGGCCGGCGCGGCGGTGAACGTCACGGCGTCCACGAGATGGCCGGTGATCAGGTCGACCAGCCGGTGCAGCGGCGCCGGGTCGACGGGCGGCGCCCACCGGTAGACCGGCACCTCGATCACCCGGGCCCCGGCCGCCTCTAGCGCCTCGATGTACTCGGGCTGGCTCTCCCCGTGCAGCTGGAGCGCCACGGTGAGGCCGGCGATACCCCGGGCCCGGAGATGATCGGCGACCTCCTCGTAGCTCTCGCCCTCGGGGGACCACCGCTCCCGCAGCCCGGCCGAGCGGATCGCGGCGCGCGCCTTGGGGCCACGGCCGATCAGGTAGGCCCGGGCCAGCGCGGCCCGCAGCGGCTCGGCCAGGCCCCAGCCCTCGGCCGCCTCGAGCCAGCCGCGCATGCCGATGCCCGTGTTGACCAGCACGATGTCGGGCGGGGTGTCCAGGCAGGCCCGGGTCGCGGCGCGGAGCTCGGCGTCGTCGGCGATCGGCACGATGCGCAGGGCCGGGGCCAGCACCACCCGGGCGCCCCGGCTCTCCAGCAGGCCGGCGAGCTCGTCGCGGCGGCGGTCGCTGGTGACCCCGACCGTGTAACCGGACAGGGACGCGGTGGGCTGGGCCAGGGCGGCCGCCGTGATGACCGTCCGACGCGTTCCCCCCGTACGGTCGGTCATCCGGTCTTGATCTCTTGTTTTTGATCGAGAAGTCGCGGCGTGGCCGTCCGGTCCACCGAAGGGCACGCTCGGAGCTCGCCGTCCTCAGCGTCGACCCGCTCCCATGTCACGCTTGCGTTCTCCGCCGTACCTCCGTCCGGCGCACACCGCGACTCCTCCTCGCCGACCCGGAAAACCGGTCCGGCGGTCACCGCCAGGTCCGTCCTCAACCCTGACGGTGGCCTATCAATAGTGCGCCGTCCGCGCCCGCGGGGGCTATGCCTGTCCCGCGTCGTCGAGGGCTGCGCGCCATTGGCCATGACCGAAGCGTGCACGCGGGGGATTTCGCCCGGGCGTCCCGTTTGTTTCGAGCCTGCTAAGAGCGGCCCTTGGTGTCGCTGATCACGACCGGCCTCGCCGCTCCGGATCCCGCCGTCGGGTGCGTCGGACGACGGAGTATGCTTGTCACGCTTATCCTTGGGGGTCCGGCGGACCGCCTCGTTTTGACCACGCGCCGCGCGGCCGGGTATTGTTGCCTGCTGTTGTGTGACAGCTGCTTCGCGCCTGAGGCTTTCCCGTCTTGGCGTGGTCAGCGCGCGACCCCAGACCGACGACAAGACAAGGTAATTCTGTGCGTACGTACAGCCCGAAGCCGGGTGAGATCGAGCGTCAGTGGCACATTATCGACGCTTCCGACGTCGTTCTGGGCCGCCTGGCTACCCACACCGCCAACCTTCTGCGCGGTAAGCACAAGCCGACCTTCGCGCCGCACGTCGACACCGGCGACTTCGTCGTGATCATCAACGCGGGCAAGGTGGCACTCACCGGCAACAAGCGGCAGACCAAGGTGGCCTACCGCCACTCGGGTTACCCCGGCGGCCTCAAGCAGGTCGGCTACGAGGAGCTGCTCACCAAGCGCCCCGAGAAGGCGATCGAGCTGGCCGTCAAGGGCATGCTCCCGCACAACAAGCTCGCGCGGCAGATCCTCAAGAAGCTGAAGGTCTACCCGGGCGCTGAGCACCCGCACGCCGCTCAGCAGCCGAAGCCGTTCGAAATCACCCAGATCGCGCAGTGAGCGCGGGAGAAGGCAGCAGCATGTCCGACATCATCGAGCCCGAGGTCGTCGAGACCGTCGAGGAGCCCGCTGAGACGGTCGTCGTGGTCGAGACGCCCGCGCCGGCCCCGGTCCGCGCCCCGCGTCCCGGTGACCGTCCGATCCAGACCGTCGGCCGCCGTAAGGAGGCCATCGTTCGGGTGCGCCTCGTGCCCGGCACCGGCAAGATCACCTGCAACGGTCGCGACCTCGAGGCCTACTTCCCGAGCAAGGTGCACCAGCAGCTCATCCGTGAGCCGCTCGTCACCGCCGAGAAGGCCGAGCAGTTCGACGTGATCGCCAACCTGCGTGGCGGCGGCATCACCGGCCAGGCCGGTGCGCTGCGCCTCGGCATCGCCCGTGCGCTCATCACCAACGAGCCGGACGACCGCCCCGCCCTGAAGAAGGCCGGCTTCCTCACCCGCGACGCGCGGGTCAAGGAGAGCAAGAAGTACGGTCTCAAGAAGGCCCGCAAGGCCCCGCAGTACTCGAAGCGCTGATCGCTTAACAGGCGGCCGGGTTCGCCCCCACTCCACGTCGGGGGCGGGCCCGGCCGTTTTGCATTCCTCCACCCGGTTGTTTGAAAGGAAGCCGCCATGGGGCGACTGTTCGGAACCGACGGCGTGCGCGGGCTCGCCAACGGCGACCTGACCCCGGAACTGGCCCTCTCCGTCGCGGTCGCGGCGGCTCGGGTCCTGGTCGAGAGCGACAGCAGCCACCAGCCGATGGCGATCGTCGGGCGTGACCCGCGGGCCAGCGGCGAGATGCTCGAGGCGGCCGTGGTCGCCGGGCTGACCAGCGCCGGCGCCAACGTGGTCCGGGTCGGCGTGCTGCCCACGCCGGCCGTCGCCTTCCTGGTCGCGCAGACCAACGCGGACCTCGGCGTGATGCTCTCGGCCTCGCACAACCCGATGCCCGACAACGGGATCAAGCTGTTCGCGGCCGGCGGCACCAAGCTGCCGGACGAGCTCGAGGAGCGCATCGAGCAGGCGATCGCGGACGGCCATGGGCTGATCGGCCGGCCCACGGGCGCCGGGATCGGCCGCGTGCACGACCTGCTGGACGGCGCCGAGCACTACATCAAGCACCTGGTCGGCTCGACCCCGCACTCGCTGAGCGGCCTCAAGGTCGTGGTGGACTGCGCGAACGGCGCGGCCAGCGAGGTCGGCCCGACCGCGTACGAGGAGGCCGGCGCCGAGGTCATCGCGATCCACGCCGACCCGGACGGCCTCAACATCAACGAGCAGTGCGGCTCGACGCACATGGACAAGGTGCGCGACCGGGTGCTGGCCGAGGGCGCCGACCTGGGCATCGCGCACGACGGCGACGCGGACCGCTGCCTCGCGGTCACCGCTTCGGGTGACATCGTCGACGGCGACCAGATCATGGCGATCCTGGCCCTGGCCATGCGCGACGCCGGCACGCTCACCGACGACACCCTGGTGGCGACCGTGATGAGCAACCTGGGCCTGCGCATCGCGATGAAGCAGTCCGGCATCCGGCTGATCGAGGCCAAGGTCGGCGACCGGTACGTGCTCGAGGAGCTGAACGCGGGCGGGCTGGCGCTGGGCGGCGAGCAGAGCGGACACATCGTCATGCCCGCGTACGCGACCACGGGCGACGGCGTGCTGACCGGCCTGCACCTGATGGCCCAGCTGGCGGCCAGTGGCAAGTCGCTGGCCGACCTGGCGGCGGTCGTGCACAAGCTGCCCCAGGTGCTGATCAACGTGAAGGTCGGCGACCGGGCATCGGGGGCGTCGGCGCCCGCCGTGCTGTCCGCCGTCGCGCAGGCCGAGGCGGAACTCGGGGAGACCGGGCGGGTGCTGCTGCGTCCGTCGGGAACCGAGCCACTCGTACGGGTGATGGTCGAGGCCGGCACCGAGGAGCAGGCCCGCACGGTCGCCTCGCGGATCGCCGACGAGGTCGCGGCGGCCAGCCCCGCTCGTTAGGGCCGGGCCAGTTTCGTCAGGCGCTGGGCCGCCTCGTCTATTACCTCCTCGCGTTTGCAGAACGCGAAGCGGATGAGGTGGCGGCCCGCCTCCTGATGGTCGTAGAAGACCTGGGTCGGCACGGCGACCACCCCGCAGCGGCCGGGCAGCTCGCGGCAGAAGTCGGCGCCGTCCGTTCCGCCCAGCGGCGTGATGTCGGCGGTGACGAAGTAGGTGCCTTCCGACGGGAGTACGCCGAAGCCGGCCTCGGTCAGGCCGGCGACCAGGCGGTCGCGGCGGGCCTGGAGGCCGTCCCGGAAACCGGTGAAGTAGCTGTCCGGCAGGGCCAGGGCGACCGCGACGGCCGGCTGGAGCGGGCCGGCGTTGACGAAGGTCAGGAACTGCTTGACCCGGGCGACCGTGGAGACCAGTTTTTGCGGGCCGGTGGCCCAGCCGACCTTCCAGCCGGTGCAGGAGAAGGTCTTGCCGGCCGAGGAGATGCGCAGGGTGCGGTCGCGCATGCCGGGGAGGCTCGCGAGCGGGACGTGCGGCTCGCTCGCGTCGCTGAACACCAGGTGCTCGTAGACCTCGTCGGTGACGGCGTAGACGTCGTGCTCCCGGCAGAGCTCCGCGATCAGGGTGAGCTCGGCCCGGGTGAAGACCTTGCCGGTGGGGTTGTGCGGGGAGTTGAGCAGCACCATCCGGGTGCGCGGGCCGAACGCGGCGCGCAGGTGGTCCTCGTCGAACCGGTAGCGGCCGTCCGGGCCCGGGCGCAGGGTTACCGGCCGCCGGACGGCGCCGGCCAGGGTGATCGAGGCCGCGTACGAGTCGTAGTAGGGCTCGAACGTGACGACCTCGTCGCCCGGCTCGCAGAGGCCGAGGATCGCGGCGGCGACCGCCTCGGTGGCGCCGGCGGTGACCACGACCTCGCCGTCCGGGTCGCGCTCGAGGCCCCAGAACCGGCGCTCGTGCTCGGCGATCGCCGTGCGCAGGGCCGGGATGCCGGCCAGCGGCGGGTACTGGTTGGCGCCGCCGCGCAGGGCCTTGGCGGCGGCGTCGAGCATCTCGGCGGGACCGTCGGTGTCCGGGAATCCCTGGCCGAGGTTGATCGACCCGGTGCGTACGGCCAAGGCCGACATCTCGGTGAAGATCGTGGTGCCGAACGCCCGCATGCGCTCGACCAGCGGGTCGGTCGTCACTCGGTCTCGCTCCTCTATTCGAATGCCAGGTGGATGCAGGACGCGGTAGCGACGGTACCCCGGTTCGATGTGCTCTTCTTCACCTCGGCGCCGTCGACCGTGGCGCGGCAGGTGACCGTGCCCTCGGTCGTGCCGATCCGGACCGCGACCACCGAGAGCAGGGCCGGGGTCTCCATCGTGGTGGTGAACTTCCACGGCAGTGTGACCTCGGTCTTGCGCACCGGGGCCTGGTCGATGTCGTCGATGTACGCGATCGAGGCCGGTCCGTCGCCGGTCACCTCGTACGTCACCGTGATCTTGTGCTGCGCCTGCGGGTCGTCCGGCAGGTTGGGGGCCTCGGGTACCTGGGTGGGCAGGTTGGTGTACGGGTCGACCGCCTTCTTGGCCGTGTTTGTCACGTTTTGCGCGAGCAGCACGCCGGCCGTGGCGAGGCCGCCGCAGAGCAGCACCGCGACCGCGACGATCACCGCGATGATCGGGGCGTTGCTCCGGCGGGGAGGGGGCTGAGGGGGGCCGTAACCCGGCGGAGGCCCGTAGCCCGGTGGGGGCTGGTGGGCGGCGATTCCGTAGTCGGGCGCGTATCCCGGGGGCGCGTAGTTCACCGGCTGGGGCGGGAACTGCGACGTCGGCGGGTTGTCGGGCTCGGGGATCGCCGCGTAGCCCGGTGCGTAGGAAGCCGGGCCGGGCGGGCGGTAGGGCTCGGGGGAGAGGGGATCGCCCGACGGCGTCGACCAGGGCTGCCCGGAGATCGGGGCGTTGCCTCCGGGGATCGGGGCGCTGTCTCCGTGGATCGGCGTCGTCGCGTCCGCAGCGTACGGCGTCACCGGCGGAAGGGCGGCCGGGTCCGGCGGCGGGGTGTCGGGGTGGTTGGTCAAGCGTCTCTCCCGGTGCGGGCGCGGCCCGTCGGCGCGCAAGCCGACGGTACGCCAACAACGCCACCGGCGGCTCCCCGGGCGGTCCGGGCCACCATCGACCGGTTACCACACTTTCGAGCAACTCGGATGCTTGAAAGTACCTCTCTCGAACATGACGGATGAGCGATCGTCGGCTAGTCTGCCCCGCATGTGTGGCATCGTGGGTTACGTCGGCAGCCGGCCGGCACTGAGCATCGTTCTCGACGGCCTCCGACGGCTGGAGTACCGCGGATATGACTCCGCGGGCATCGCCGTCGTCGATGGCGGGATTCTGACCGAGAAGAAGGCCGGCAAGCTGGCCAACCTGGAGAAGGCGCTCGCCGAGCGGGCCACCGACGGCATCTCGTCGGGCAGCACGGCGATCGGGCACACCCGGTGGGCGACGCACGGCGGCCCCACCGACCGCAACGCCCACCCGCACCTCTCCGCCGACGGCCGGGTCGCCGTCATCCACAACGGCATCATCGAGAACTTCGCCCGGCTGCGCGCCGAGCTCGAGGCGACCGGCGTCGAGTTCGCGAGCGACACCGACACCGAGTGCGCGGCCCACCTGATCTCCGCCGAGATGCGCGCGCTGCGCGAGGCGGGCGGCGAGCCCGGCCCGCAGTTGCTGGCCGAGGCCATGCGCCGCACCGTCCGCCGGCTCGACGGCGCGTTCACCCTGCTGGCCGTCGACCTGGACGTGCCCGACGCGGTGGTGGCGGCCCGGCGCAACTCGCCGCTCGTGGTCGGCCGCGGCCAGGGGGAGAACTTCCTGGCCAGCGACGTCTCGGCGTTCATCGAGCACACCCGCGACGCGATCGAGCTCGGCCAGGACCAGGTCGTGCTGATCACTCCGGCCGGCATCGAGATCACCGGCTTCGACGGCGAGCCCGCGACCGGCCAGGAGTTCCACATCGACTGGGACGCCTCGGCCGCCGAGAAGGGTGGCTACGACTACTTCATGCTCAAGGAGATCGCCGAGCAGCCGCGGGCGATCGCCGACACCCTGCTCGGCCGCCTCTCCGACCGCGGCGAGATCGTCCTCGACGAGGTCCGCCTCACCGACCAGGACCTGCGCGACGTCGACAAGGTCTTCATCGTGGCCTGCGGCACCTCGTACCACGCCGGCATGGTCGCCAAGTACGCGATCGAGCACTGGACCCGCATCCCCTGCGAGGTCGAGCTGGCCAGCGAGTTCCGCTACCGCGACCCGATCCTCGACCGGTCCACGCTGGTGGTCGCGATCAGCCAGTCGGGCGAGTCGATGGACACCCTCATGGCGCTCCGGCACGCCAAGGAGCAGAAGGCCCGGGTGCTGGCGATCTGCAACACGAACGGCTCGACGATCCCCCGCGAGTCCGACGCCGTGCTCTACACCCACGGCGGCCCCGAGATCGCGGTGGCGTCCACCAAGGCGTTCCTCACCCAGCTGGTCGCCTGCTACCTGATCGGCCTGCACCTGGCCCAGATCCGCGGCGTCATGTACGCCGACGAGGTCGCCGCCGTGGTCGAGAAGCTGCGCAGCACCCCCGACGCCCTGACCAGCCTGCTCGGCCAGATGGAGGACGTGCGAGCCCTGGCCCGCGACCTGAAGTCGGCCTCGACGGTCCTGTTCATCGGCCGCCACGTCGGCTACCCGGTGGCGCTCGAGGGCGCGCTGAAGCTCAAGGAGCTCGCCTACATGCACGCCGAGGGCTTCGCCGCCGGTGAGCTGAAGCACGGCCCGATCGCCCTGATCGACGAGGGCACGCCGGTGGTCTGCGTCGTGCCGTCCCCCGCCGGCCGGGGCGTGATGCGCGACAAGGTCGTCTCCAACATCCAGGAGGTCCGAGCCCGCGGCGCCCGCACCATCGTGATCGCCGAAGAGGGCGACGACGCCGTCCGCGCCTACGCCGACCACCTCATCCCCGTGCCCAGCACGCCCACCCTGCTGGCCCCGCTGATGACGACGGTCCCGCTGCAGATCCTGGCCTGCGAGATCGCCGCCGCCCGCGGCCTCGATGTGGACCAGCCCCGGAACCTGGCCAAGTCCGTCACCGTCGAATAGCCCAGGTCGCCCGAGCCGCCCGGCGGCGGAGTGACCTGGCTTCACCCGGCTCCGGCCACCGCTCGGACGCCGGACGGCTCCGGCCACCGCTCGGACGCCGGACGGCTCCGGCCACCGCTCGGACGCCGGACGGCTCCGGCCTGAACTCGCCCGGGCGGGCGGCCCTCCCCGGCCGTTACACGCTCGCCCGCCCGGGCTTTTCCCCTCAGCGTTCCTGGCCGCCCGGCCATCCCACGCTCAGGGGCCGCGCGCTCAGCGGCCGGGCGCGTTTCCGCCGCTCGGCCCTCATCGTGCGGGCTCGCGCCCGCCGCCGCGCGTCGGGCCCGCCGGGCACCTTCGGGCCGTCGCCCGCCGGCGGTCCGCAGCATGTCCCGCTGCCTCCCGCCGGCGGTCCCCAGCACACTCCGCCGTCGCCGGCTGGCGGCGGTCCGCAACGCATTCCGCCGTCGTCGGCCGCGGGTCCGCAACGCATTCCGCCGCAGCTCGTGCCTCGGCGTTTCAGCACCCCGCGCGGCATCTCGCCGCGTCGGGCCCGGCTGCGGGTCATCGGGCCGTGCCCAGCGTGATGGCGGCCAGCTCGTCCAGGGATCTGCTGCCGTGGTCCCAGTAGCCGAGGTGGCCGGCGTTCACCGCGCTCGGGAAGGTGTGGGCGCCGAAGGCCGGGTCGCTCGGGTTGCGGCCGAACCACAGGTCTCGTTCGGGCGTGCCGAAGACCAGCGGGGCGGCGGGCGGCCACGCCACCGACGTCGCCACGTCGTGCAGGAAGGCCGCGGGGGCCGGTGCCGCGTACTGGATGATGTCGCTCCTCGAGGTCGTCGCCCAGATGTGGCCGGGCGGCAGGCTCAGGTCGCGCGCCTGGGGAACGCCGACGCCGGGCGAGCCGACGAACACCACGTCGTCGACGGGCAGGCCGGCCCCGGCCGCCGCCGTGCCGACCAGCAGCGAGCCGTAGCTGTGCCCGACCACCGTCAGCCGCGCCGCCGGGACCAGCTGGGTGGCGCGCAAGCCCTCCTGGAACCGCCGCAACGCCGGGGCGCCCGCCTCGGCCGGGCGCGGGCTCGCGGCCTCGTCGATGAAATCGGGCGCGTCGTAGTCGAGCCACAACACGCCACTGGTCGCCGAGCCCGGAGACAGCTCGGCCGCCCGCTCGGCCACCCGGGCCGCCCGGCTCAGCTCGCCCCCGAACGACGCCAGGCCGGCGGTCATGCCGGGCACGTGCGTGACCACGTTGGCGGCCCGGTCGGGGTCGCCGAGCGCGACCACGACGCGGCCCTCGTCGCTCAGATCGAGCCGCAGGAGATAGGCCCGCGGCCCGGCGCCGTCGGCCAGCCGGGCGGCCAGCGCGTCGAGCCCGTGCCGCAGGCCCAGCAGCCGCCGGCGGTCCCGCGGCCCGGGCCCGGCGGCGAGCGCCCGATCGACCTCGGCCCGGCGCTGGTCGAGCAGGAACCGGTTGGCCGCGTCACGATCGGTCGCCGGGATGCCGTCGAGCGCGACCAGCGAGGACGGCTCGGTCGCCAGCAGCCACTGGCGCTGGGCCGGGGTCAGGCCCGCCCACCAGCGGCGCACCTCGGCCGGCGTCGCCGTGCAGCTCGGCCGGCCCGAGTCGGCGAGGCCGAGGCCGGGGCCGGCGCCGGCACCGAGGCACCGCAGCAGCGAGACCGCGTGCAGCCGCTCGGCCGCCGCGTCGTCGGCGGCGTCCGCGATGGCGATGGCGGCGTCGAGATCGGGCGTCACCGCCGGGGCCGGACCGCCGCGGACCACGCCGTCGTCGTCGATCGTCAGGCCCGAGCGCCGGGCCGCGGCCATCGCGCGGGCCAGCAGTAGGCGGGCGCGGTCGAGCGACTCCGCGAACTCGCCGGCCGCCTGGTCGGCCTGCCAGCACAGCACCTGGAACAGCACCAGCCCGCGGCGCAGCGCGGTCACCCGGGCCGCGGCGGCCGAGGCCGCGACGCCGGACCAGGCGGCGCCGAGGCGGGCGAGGCCGTCGGTGAGCGCGCCCGCGAGGCGGCCCGCCAGCGTGGCCCAGCGCCGCCAGGCCTCGGCGACCGTGCGCCAGCGGCCCGGGTCGGCGACGCGCAACCGGGCGTAGACCCCGGCCGTCAGCGGGGCCGGTGCCGGGGCGGTCATCGGGACAGCCGCAGTCGGGTCGCGGCGCGGGCGTCGGCCTCGCGGTAGGCCTCGGCGGCGGCCCGGACCTGGCGGGCCGTCTCGGCCAGGTCGGCGCCGAGCAGGGTCAGTTGCTGTCGTGCCGCCTCGGCGGCGAGGGCCGCCGCGTCGGAGGTGCGCCATCGTGGGACGAGCTCGGCGGGCGGTATCGACGCCGTCTCGGCCGTCACCTCGGCCGCGGTCTCGGCCAGCGCGGAGGCGGCGCGGCACAGCTCGTCGGTGTCGACCTCGAGATCGGGATTCATCGGCAACCTCCATGCGGGAACGGGATGCGCCGACGTTAGGGGCAGCGGGCGGCCGGCCGGGGCGGCTGTGGACGGCCGGCTTCGCTCGTACGGCCGCGTTGTCCACAGGTCTTGCCGACCGCCCAGCGATGCGCTAGCCCCCAGCACCGATAAAGTTGGGCCGTGATCGTGGCTGTCGGTATCGATGTCGTCCTGGTGGAACGCTTCGCCCGCGCCCTCGACCGGACCCCGCAGCTGGGCGACCGGCTGTTCACCGAGGGCGAGCGGATGACCAGCTCCGGCAACCCGCGTTCGGCGGAGTCGCTGGCCGCCCGGTTCGCGGCCAAGGAGGCCGTGGCGAAGGCGCTCGGCGCGCCCGCCGGGATGCGGTGGCACGACTGCGAGATCGTCGCCGACCCGGACGGCCGCCCCTGGTTGACCGTTTCCGGTACGGTCGCCGCGGTCGCCGCGGAGCGTGGTGTCACCCGATGGCATCTCTCGCTCTCGCACGACGGCGGCATCGCCTCGGCGATGGTGGTAGCGGAGTCCTGATCCGGCCGATCGTGCCGTTGACCAGCGCAAACGCGAAACTGTCGTACCCGGGGCCTAAACCGACGGCACCACCGAACGGCTTGGGAGGGCAGATGCGGCAGGCATGGCGGGTCGCCGACGTGCGGGCGGCCGAGAAGGCGCTGATGGCTACGTTGCCGGAGGGCACGCTCATGCAGCGGGCCGCGGCCGGCCTGGCCCGGCGATGCGCGCTGCTCCTCGAGGACGACGGCGGCGTCTACGGCGCCCGGGTGTTCCTGCTGGTGGGCAGCGGTGACAACGGGGGCGACACGCTCTACGCGGGCGCGCTGCTGGCCCGGCGCGGCGCGCAGGTGCGGGCGCTGCTGCTGCGGCCCGAGCGGGTGCACCTGGCGGGCCTGGCGGCGCTGCGGGCGGCCGGCGGCTTCACCGTGCGCGACCTGCCGACCCGGGCCGATCTCGTGCTCGACGGCATCGTGGGCATCGGCGCGAGCGGCGGCCTGCGCGAGCCCGCGGCCGGCATCGTCGCCGGCCTCGGCGATCTGCGCTCGCGCACCGGCGAGCGGCCCGTGGTGGTGGCGGTCGACGTGCCGAGCGGCGTCGCGGTCGACACCGGCGACGTGCCGGGCGAGGCGGTCACCGCCGACGTGACGGTGACCTTCGGCTGCCTCAAGCCGGCCCACGTGCTCGGGCCGGCCGCGGTGCTCTGCGGGCAGGTCGAGCTGGTCGACATCGGGCTCGGCCCGGTGCTGCGGGCCGACCCGGCCGTGCGGGTGCCCGACGCCGACGACATCGTCTCCTGGTGGCCGTCCACGGGGCCGGAGAGCGACAAATACACCCGGGGCGTGGTCGGCATCGCGACCGGCTCGGCCAAATATCCGGGCGCCGCGCTGCTCTCGGTGAGCGGCGCGCTGGCCGGCCCGACCGGCATGGTGCGATATGCCGGGAGTGCGCATGCCGAGGTGGTGCGGGCCCACCCGTCGGTGGTCGCGGTCAACAAGGTGGGCGCGGCCGGGCGGGTGCAGACCTGGGTGTGCGGGTCCGGCCTCGGCACCGACGAGGCGGCCCGCACGACGCTGCGCAGCGTCCTGGCGACGTCGATACCCGTGGTGCTCGACGCCGACGCGTTGACCCTGCTCGTGGACGGCTCGCACGCCGACGACCTGCGCCGCGACGCGCCCCTGGTGATCACGCCGCACGACGGCGAGTTCAAACGGCTGGCGGGCGAGTCGCCGGGCGCCGACCGAGCCGCGTCCGCCTGCCGCCTGGCCGCCTGGATCAACGCGGTGGTGCTGCTCAAGGGCGACCGGACGATCGTGGCGACCCCGGCCGGCGAGGTCTGGGCCAACCCGACCGGCAGCTCGGCGCTGGCCACCGCGGGCAGCGGCGACGTGCTGGCCGGGCTGCTCGGCTCGTTGCTGGCCGCGGGTCTCGCGCCGGAACGGGCGGCGGTCGCGGCGGCGTACGTGCACGGGCTCGCCGGGCGCTGGGCGGCCGAGGACGGTCCGGTGACGTCGCCCGACGTGGCGGCGGCGCTGCGGCCGGCTCTCGCCGCGCTCTTGTAGAACCCAACGATCAGTAGGCTGGGAATCATGTGGCAGGCCGAGGTTCGGATCGATCTGGACGCCATCCGGGACAACGTGGCGCTGATGCGCGCCGGCACGACCGCCGAGGTGATGGCGGTCGTGAAGGGCGACGGCTACGGGCACGGCATGCTGCCGTCGGCCCGGGCGGCGCTCGCGGGCGGGGCCGCCTGGCTCGGCGTGGCGACCCTCGACGAGGGGCTCGCCCTGCGGCGGGCCGGGATCGAGACGCCCGTGCTGGCCTGGCTGCACTCGCCGGGCATGCCGCTGCACGAGGGCGTGGCGGCCGGCATCGACCTCTCGGCGAGCACGGTCCCGCTGGTCGAGGAGCTCGTCGGGGCCGCGCGCCGGGCGGAACGGCAGGCGCGCGTACATCTGAAGCTCGACACCGGGCTGGCTCGGGCCGGCGCCACCCCGGCCGAATGGCCGGCGGTTCTGGAGGCGGCGGCGAAGGCGCAGGCCGACGGCGACATCGACGTGGTCGGCGTCTGGAGCCATTTCGTGTACGCGGATGCCCCCGGCCACGAGACGATCGATCACCAGTTGGCGACGTTCGCCGACGGGCTGGCCGTCGCCGAGCGGTTCGGCATCAGTCCCCGCTACCGGCACATCGCCAACTCGGCGGCCACGCTGACCAGGCCCGACTCCCATTACGACCTGGTGCGGCCGGGTATCGCCGTCTACGGGCTATCGCCGATCGCGGGGGAGACGTTCGGGCTGCGGCCGGCCATGACCGCCCGCGCCCGGGTGGCGCAGACCAAGCGGGTCCCGGCCGGGCAGGGCGTGTCCTACGGGCACACCTACTTCACCCAGCGGGAGACGACGCTGGCGCTGGTCCCGCTCGGTTATGCCGACGGCGTGCCGCGCGCCGCCTCGAACGCCGGGCCGGTGCAGGTCGGCGGCAAACGGCACACGGTGGCCGGCCGCGTCTGCATGGACCAGATCGTGCTCGACGTCGGCGACGAGGAGGTCGCGGCGGGCGACGTGGCGACGCTGTTCGGCCCCGGCGACGACGGCGGCCCGACCGCCGACGACTGGGCCGAGGTCGTCGGCACGATCAACTACGAGATCGTGACCCGGTTCGGCAGCACCCGCGTCCCACGCCTCTACGACGGCACAGCCGGGGTGCAGGCGTGAGCGGGAAGAGTGTGCGCCGGCCGGCGGGGGTGCCTGCGTGAGCCCGAAGATCCCGCGCCGGCGGGCCAAGCAGGTCGGCATCGCCGGGGCCGCGGTCGGCCTGGTGGCGGCGGGGCTGGCCACGGCGTTCGCGGTGGAGCGCACGCTGGTGCGCCGGTCGGTCAACGCGCCCGGCGACCCGTACGTTGATGAGCCGTTCACCGATTCGCCCAGCGACGCGGAGCTCGCCGTCACCGCCGCCGACGGCACCCACCTGCACGTCGAGGTCGTCGAGCCCAAGGCGCCCACCAGCAAGCCGACGATCGTCTTCGTGCACGGCTTCGCGCTCGACATGGGCACCTTCTACTTCCAGCGGAAGATGTTCACCGAGCGCGGCGACCATCGGCTGGTCTTCTACGACCAGCCGGGCCACGGCCGGTCCAGCAAGCTCAAGTCCGGCAACTACGACATCGCCGGCCTCGGCGAGTCGCTGGCCGCGGTGCTGAACGCGACCGTGCCGGACGGCCACATCATCCTGGTCGGGCACTCGATGGGCGGCATGACCATCATGGCGTTCGCCGAGAAGTACCCGGAGTGGTTCGGCAACCGGGTCACGGGCGTCGTGCTGATCTCCACCTCGGCCCGGCTGATCGACCGTGCCAAGCTCGCCCTGCCGTCGCTGGTCGCCCGGGCCAGCGCGCCGTTCTTCCCGCTCTGGGGCACGGCCGCGCACCTCGGCGGCGGCGCGATCGACCGGGCCCGGTTCGCCTCCTCCGACCTGGCCTGGCTGCTCACCCGGCGGTATGGGTTCGGCGACGCCAAGCCCAGTCCGTCGTTGGTCTCCTTCGTGGAGGGGATGAACTCCAAGACGTCGGTCGAGACGCTCACCAAATACCTGAACACGCTCTACAACCACAGCCGCTACCCGGCCCTGGCGGCGCTGCGCGGCGTGCCGGTGCTGGTCGTGGTCGGTGACCGGGACTACCTGACCCCGGTCAGCCACTCCGACGAGATCATCAAGCGGTTGCCCGACGCGCGGCTCGTGACGATCGCGGACAGCGGTCACGTCGTCATGCTGGAGAAGGCCGACGAGGTCAACGCCGCGATCCTGCCGTTCGTGGAGAAGATCTCGTGAAGGTGGAGAAGATCTCGTGAAGACGGTGCGGCTGGCGGCCGTCGAGGACACCCGGGCGTTCGGGCGCCGGCTGGCCGGCCTCCTGCGCGCCGGCGATCTCGTGGTGCTCTCCGGGCCGCTCGGCGCCGGCAAGACCGCGCTGGTGCAGGGCATCGGGGCGGGGCTGGCGGTGACCGGGCCGATCACGTCGCCGACTTTCGTGATCGCGCGGGTGCATCGTGGTCCGGTTCCGCTGGTGCACGCCGACGCGTACCGTCTCGGCGACCGGCCCGACCCGCGCGCCGAGATCGACGATCTCGACCTGGACGCCTCCGCCGAGGACGCGGTCACCGTCGTGGAGTGGGGCGCGGGGCTGGTCGAGCGGCTCAACGACGAATACCTGCAGGTCCGCATCGACCGGCTGGACGACGACACCCGGGTGGTGGAGCTGGTCCCGCACGGCGGCGAGTGGGCCGAGCGCATCGAAGAACTGGAGACCACGTGAACCTGCCTGACCTGCTGCCGGCCGAGTGGCGGGACGAGCTGGCCCCCTTCCTCGACGCCGACGCCACCGCGAAGCTGGGCGCCTTCGTGGCCGCCGAGTACGCCGAGCACGCCATCTATCCCCCGATCGAGGACCTGTTCGCGGCCTACCGGCTGTGCCCGCCCACCGAGACGCGGGTGCTGATCCTCGGCCAGGACCCGTACCACGGCCCCGGCCAGGCGCACGGCCTCAGCTTCAGCGTGCGTGACGGCGTCCGCATCCCGCCGTCGCTGCGGAACGTCTTCAAGGAGCTCGCCGAGGACGTCGGCGTCGTGCCGCCCGCGTCGGGCGACCTCACCGGCTGGGCCCGGCAGGGCGTGCTGCTGCTCAACGCCGTGCTCACCGTGCGCGGCGGCGCCGCGGCCTCGCACGCCGGCAAGGGCTGGGAGGCGTTCACCGATGCCACGATCCGGGCCCTGAACGCGCGGGACGAGCGGGTGGTCTTCCTGCTCTGGGGCGGTTATGCCAGGAAGAAGGCGGTGCTGGTGACCAACCCGGCGCACGTCGTGCTCGAGGCCGGCCACCCGAGCCCGCTCAATCGCGAGGGCTTCCGCGGCGCCCGGCCGTTCAGCGCGGCGAACAAGGCGCTCGCCGACGGCGGCCGCCCCCTGATCGACTGGAACCAGCTCGGCGGGCAGCCCGACCTGCTGTCCGGGCTGGCGGGCTAGGAGCCGGGGCTGTGGACAACTCGGCCGGCCGTTCGGGCTCGCGCGCTAGGGTCGGCACGTGCTCGTTCTAGCTCTCGACACCTCGACCCCCGCCTCCACCGCGGCGCTGGTCGAGGTCACCGCGGACGGCCTGCGCGGCGTCGCCGAGCGGCGCACCGTCGACCCCCGCGCGCACGGCGAGAAGCTGGCGCCGGAGATCGCGGCGACGCTGGCCGAGGCCGGCGTCCGTGTCTCGGAGATAGGGGCGATCGTCGCCGGCCTCGGCCCGGGGCCGTTCACCGGGCTGCGGGTCGGGCTGGCCACGGCCGCGAGCATGGCGCAGGCGCTCGCCATCCCCACCTACGGCGTGTGCTCGCTCGACGGGCTCGGCCGGGCCGCCGGTCCGGGCCGGGTGCTGGTCGCCACCGACGCGCGCCGTCGCGAGGTCTACTTCGCCACCTATGTGGACGGTGTCCGGGTCGGCGAGCCCGACGTGGCCAAGCCGGCCGAGGTCACGGGCGACTTCGACCGCGTCGCCGGCGAGGGTGGTCTCAAATACGGCGACCTGTTCGGCGTACCCGTGGAGGAACATCTTCTTTATCCGCCCGGCGCCGCCCTCGTGGCCCTCGCGGCCGAGCGGATTCGCGCGGCCGCGCCGAGCGAGCCGCTCACGCCGCTCTATCTCCGCCGCCCGGACGCGGTCGAGCCCGCCGGCCGCAAACCCGTGCTGACCTGATGCGAATCGAGCGATTTCGCTGGTGGCACATCGCCGAGGTGCTGCCGATCGAGGAAGACCTGTTCGGCGCCGAGAAGTGGTCGGCCGCGATGTTCTGGAACGAGCTCGCGCAGCACAACTTCTACATCGTGGCCGCCGAGGACGACGACCTGCTCGGCTACGCGGGACTGTCCGCGACCGGCGACGAGGCCTGGGTGCAGAACATCGCGGTCCGCCGGACCGGGCAGCGCAAGGGCGTCGGCCGCGCGATGCTCGAGGTCCTGCTCGGCGAGGCCGATCGGCGCGGCATCAAACAGACGCTGCTCGAGGTCGCGGTCGACAATGCGCCGGCGCAGCACCTCTACGCGACCTACGACTTCGAGCCGGTGGGAATCCGGCGCGGCTACTACCAACCCAGCAACACCGACGCCCTGGTGATGATGCGCAATGCCTGACGAGCCCCTGGTCCTCGGGATCGAGACCTCCTGCGACGAGACCGGCGTCGGCATCGTGCGCGGCCACACCCTGCTCGCCGACGCGCTGGCGTCCAGTGTGGACCAGCACGCCCGGTTCGGTGGCGTGGTGCCCGAGGTGGCCAGCCGGGCGCACCTCGAGGCGATCGTGCCGACCATGCAGCGTGCGCTCGACGACGCCGGGGTCACCCTGGCCGACATCGACGCGATCGCGGTGACCAGCGGTCCGGGCCTGGCCGGCGCGCTGCTGGTGGGGGTGGCGGCGGCCAAGGGGTACGCGCTGGCCGCCGACAAGCCGCTCTACGGCGTCAACCATCTGGCCGCGCACGTGGCGGTGGACACTCTGGAGCACGGCCCGCTGCCCGAGCCCGCGATCGCGATGCTGGTCTCCGGTGGGCACTCGTCGTTGCTGCTGGTCGACGACCTGACCAACGGTGTGACCCCGCTCGGCGCCACGATCGACGACGCGGCCGGCGAGGCGTTCGACAAGGTGGCGCGCCTGCTGGGGCTGGGCTTCCCGGGCGGTCCGGTCATCGACCGGCGGGCGCGTGAGGGTGATCCGCGGGCGATCGCGTTCCCGCGTGGACTGACCGCCGCCAAAGACCTTGCCGCGCATCGCTTCGACTTCTCGTTCTCGGGCCTCAAGACCGCCGTCGCGCGCTGGGTGGAGGCGCGCGAGCGGGACGGCGAGCCGGTGCCGGTGGCGGACGTCTCGGCGAGCTTCCAGGAGGCGGTCTGCGACGTGCTGACCGCCAAGGCGATCGAGGCGTGCCGGGCCCACGGGGTGGAGACGCTGGTGATCGGCGGTGGCGTGGCGGCCAACTCCCGACTGCGTCAGTTGGCCGAGCAACGAGCGGCAAAGCACAAGATTGCCGTACGCGTTCCGCGTCCGCAGTTGTGCACCGACAACGGGGCCATGGTCGCCGCCCTGGGCTCCCGGCTGGTGGCCGCCGGGGTCGCGCCCTCACGTCTCGATCTGCCCGCAGACTCCTCAATGGCATTGACCACGGTCAGCGTGGCGGGGTAGGAAGCCAGCATGATCGCACGGATGTGGGAGGTGCGGGCGCAGGCGAGCGGCTTCGACGAGCTGCTGACCTGGGTCTGCGACGTGGCGGTGCCTCGGATCGAGGTGCTGCCGCAGCACGTGTCGAGTGAGGTCTTCTCGTCGACCGACCACCGCATCGTGGTCATCTCGAAGTGGCGCGGCACGCCGGAGAGCCTGCCCGCGCCCCCGGCGAAGCTCGTCGCCCGGTCGCCGCACGTCTGGGATTTCAGCCCCGTCGACCGCTGACCACCGGCCGGGAAAACGCTTCGCGAACTGTCGTACCCCGCCCGTAACGTCGGGTTCCTGATGCGAAAGCTGCCCGACGCCGACCCCGGCGCCCCCGACGACCGGTCCGCCACCCATTACCTGGGCTGGCTGGTCCGGCGTTACCGTCTGACCGTCTCCGCCGCGATCGTCTTGGCCGTGCTCTGGATGCTCTGCCAGGCTCTCGTCCCCGCCCTGATCGGCCGGGCCATCGACGCCGCGACCCGGCACGATCGCCACGACCTGATCGTCTGGTGCCTGGCGCTGCTCGGCATCGGCGCCGGCCAGGCCTACACCGGAGTGGCCCGCCACCGGTTCGCGGTGGTCAACTTCCTCAGCGCGATGTTCGTGACCGTCCAGGTCACCGTCCGCCAGGCGGGCCGGCTCGGCTCGGCCCTTCCCCGCCGGCTCGACACCGGCGAGGTGGTCGCGATCGGCACTTCCGACATCCGGTCCATCGGTGCCGCCATCGACATCACCGCCCGCGGCACCGGCTCGCTGGTCGCCGTGGTCACGGTGACCGTCATCCTGCTCACCACGTCGGTGCCGCTCGGCCTGGTCGTGGTGCTCGGCGTGCCGATCCTGATGGCGGTGGTGAGCCTGCTGATCCGGCCGCTGCATCACCGGCAGCAGGTCACCCGCGAGCAGCAGGGCCTGCTCACCGGCCGCGCCGCCGACCTGGTCGGCGGCCTGCGGGTGCTGCGCGGCGTCGGCGGCGAGGCGGTGATGGCCGAGCGCTACCGGGCCGAGTCGCAGGAGCTGCGCGCGGCCGGCGTCCGCACGGCCGGGGTCGAGTCGCTGCTCGAGGCGGCCCAGGTGCTGCTGCCGGGCATCTTCCTGGTGCTGGTCACCTGGCTCGGCGCCCATTTCGCGCTGAACGGGCAGATCACCGTCGGCCAGCTGGTGTCCTTCTACGCGTACGCGGCGTTCCTCGTCGCCCCGCTGCGCCAGCTCACCGAGGCCCTCGACAAGCTCACCCGGGGCCATGTCGCCTCCCGCCGGGTGGTGGCCATGCTGACCGCCACCACCGACCTGCCCGATCCACCCGCGCCGGCCGCGCCCGAGAGCCTCGCCGGCGATCTGGCCGACCCGGCGTCCGGCGTGGTCGTCCGCCCCGGCGAGATCACCGCGATCGTCTCGGCGCAGCCCGCCGACGCCGCGCTCATCGCCGACCGGCTCGGCCGGTTCGCCGAGGGCGGCACCGTGGGCGGCCGGCCGCTGGACGAGTTCGCGCTGGCCACCGTCCGCGAGCGGATCCTGGTGGCGGACAACGACGCCCACCTGTTCTCCGGTCCGCTCCGCGACGATCTCGACCCGCACGACAGCGGGCTGCTGCCGGCGGCCCTGCACACGGCGGCGGCGACCGACATCGTCGAGGCACTGCCCGACGGGCTCGACGGCGAGGTCGCCGAGCGCGGCCGCTCGTTCTCGGGCGGCCAGCAGCAGCGGTTGCGCCTGGTGCGGGCGCTGGTCGCCGACCCCGAGACGCTGATCCTGGTCGAGCCGACGAGCGCCGTCGACGCGCACACCGAGGCCCGCATCGCCGACCGCCTGATCACCGCGCGGGCCGGCCGCACCACGGTGATCTGCACGTCCAGCCCGCTCGTGCTCGACCGCACCGACCGAGTCTGTTTCGTCGACGACGGGCGGGTGGTCGCGACCGGCACCCATCACGGCCTGCTCGATCGCGAGCCGGCCTACGCCCGCGTGGTGCTGCGGGAAGAAGAGGAGGACCAGCCGTGAGCGGCCGCCTGCCGATCGCCGACAACGCCCAGGTGCGGCGGTACGTGCGCGACCTGTTCCGGCGTTATCCGCGGGCGCTCTGGGGCGCCGTCGGGCTGCACGCGCTGGCGGCGATCGCCGGGCTGGTCGGGCCGCGGCTGCTCGGCGACCTGGTGGAGAGCCTCCAGCACGGCGGCGCCGCCGCGGTGATCGACCGTCTCGGCGCGCTGATCGCCGGGTTCGTCGTGCTCCAGGCGGTGCTGACCCGCTTCGCCTACCTGGCGTCGGCGCGGCTCGGCGAGCGGCTGCTGGCCCGGCTGCGCGAGGAGTTCGTCGAGCGGGTGCTGGCGCTGCCGCTCTCCACGGTCGAGGGGGCCAGCAGCGGCGACCTGCTCACTCGTACGACCAGGGATGTTGATGCTCTTTCCCGGTGCGTGCGGCTCGCCGTGCCGGAGACGATGATCGCGCTGATCACGGTGGCGCTCGTGGTCGGGGCGATGGTGGTCGTCTCGCCGTTGCTCGCGCTCCCACTGCTGGTCGCCGTCCCGATCATCGTGGTCGGCGCTCGGTGGTATCTGAAGCGCGCGCCGGCCGCCTATCTCGAGCAGAACAACCGCTACTCGGCCGTCACCGACGGGCTCGCCGAGACGGTCGACGGCGCGCGCACGGTGGACGCGCTGCGCCGCCGGCGTAGTCGCGTCAAACGCACCGACCACGACCTGCACCGCACCTGGCTGATGGAGAAATACACGCTGTTCCTGCGGACGGTCTGGTTCCCGATGGTCGAGCTCGGCTACGTGCTGCCGGTGGTGGCGACGCTGCTGGTCGGCGGCCTGCTCTACCTGAAGGGGGCGGTCACGCTCGGGCAGCTGACGGCCGCGGTCGTCTACGCGCAGATGCTGATCGACCCGGTCGACCGGCTGCTCGGCTGGCTCGACGAGCTTCAGGTCGGCACGGCGTCGCTGGCCCGGCTGCTCGGCGTGGCCGAGAGCGACCCCGAGCCGGCGCCGGCCGTGACGCCCACCCCGGTCGGCGCGCGGGTCGAGGTGCGCGACCTGCGGTTTGCCTACGTGCCCGGGCGCGAGGTGCTGCACGGCATCGATCTCACGCTCGAGCCGGGGGAGCGGCTGGCCATCGTGGGGCCGTCCGGGGCCGGGAAGTCGACGCTGGGGCGCCTGCTGGCCGGCGTGCATCAGCCGACCGGCGGCACGATCACGGTGGGCGGGGCAGCGATCGGCGACCTGCCGCTCGACAAGCTGCGCACCGAGGTGGCGCTGGTCAGTCAGGAGCATCACGTCTTCATCGGCACGGTGCGCGACAACGTCGCGATGGTGCGGCCGGGCGCGACCGACGGCGAGGTGCGGTCCGCGCTGGCGGCGGTGCACGCGCTCGACTGGGCGCTGGGGTTGCCCGGCGAGCTGGCCACGGTGGTGGGCTCGGGCGGGCATCAGCTGTCGGCGGCGCAGGCCCAGCAGCTGGCGCTGGCCCGGTTGGTGCTGGCCGACCCGCACACGCTGGTGCTCGACGAGGCGACGTCGCTGCTCGACCCGCGGGCGGCGCGCGACCTGGAGAGATCGCTGGCGGCGGTGCTGCGGGGGCGGACGGTGGTGGCGATCGCGCACCGGCTGTTCTCGGCGCACGACGCCGACCGGGTGGCGGTCGTCGAGGACGGGCGCATCACCGAGCTGGGCTCACACGACGAGCTGGTGGCGGCGAACGGCCCGTATGCGTCGCTGTGGCGTTCCTGGCACGGCGAGCGCACTCCGGACGATACGGATGAATCGCTCGCGGAAGAGGCGGGAGCGAGGCGCTGAGGCGGGCGCGGGGGCGCGCTGAGGCGGGCGAGGCGCTGAGGCGGGCGGCGGGCGGGGGGCGCGCTGAGGCGGGCGGGACGCTGGGGCCGGGCGCGGCGCTGGGCGGAAAAGCGGAAGGGCGCGCCGAGTGGCGCGCCCTTCCGGAACAGCTGACTGCTCAGAAGCCGGGGCCGTGCTGGTGGCCGTGGCCACCGTGGCTGTGCCCGTGGCCGCCCGCGGCCGGCTCCGGCGCGGCCGGCTTGTCGACCACGAGGCTCTCCGTGGTCAGCAGCAGGCCGGCGATCGAGACGGCGTTGGAGACCGCGTTGCGGGTCACCTTGACCGGGTCGATGATGCCGGACGCGGCGAGGTCGACGAACTCGTCGGTCGCCGCGTTGAGGCCGTGGCCCCAACCCAGCTCGGCGACCTTGCCCACCACGACGTAGCCGTCGTGGCCGGCGTTCTGCGCGATCCAGCGCAGCGGCTCCACCAGCGCCTTGCGGACGATGCCGACGCCGATCGCCTCCTCGCCGGTCAGGCCGAGGTCGCCGTCGAGCTCGGAAACGATCTGCGCGAGGGCGGCGCCGCCGCCGGGGACGGTGCCCTCCTCGACGGCCGCCTTGGTCGCCGCGATGGCGTCCTCGATGCGGTGCTTGCGCTCCTTCATCTCGACCTCGGTGGCCGCGCCGACCTTGATCACCGCGATGCCGCCGGAGAGCTTCGCGAGGCGCTCGGAGAGCTTCTCGCGGTCCCAGTCGGAGTCGGACGCCTCGATCTCCTTGCGGATCTGCGCGACCCGGTCGGTGACCTCGGACGTCTTGCCGCCGCCGTCGACGATCGTGGTGTTCTCCTTGTCGACCACGACGCGCCGGGCGGTGCCCAGCATGTCGAGGGTGACCTGGTCGAGCTTGTAGCCGAGCTCGGGGGCGATGAGCTCGCCGCCGGTGGCGATCGCCATGTCCTGCAGCATCGCCTTGCGCCGGTCGCCGAAGCCGGGCGCCTTCACCGCGGCGACCTTGATGGTCTTGCGGATCGAGTTGACCACCAGGGTGGACAGGGCCTGGCCCTCGACGTCCTCCGCGATGATCAGCAGCGGCTTGCCGGTCTGCAGAACCTTCTCCAGCAGCGGGAGGAGCTCCTCGATGCTGGCGATCTTCTGCGTCGTGATCAGGATGAACGCGTCCTCGAGGGCGGCCTCCTGCGACTCGGCGTCGGTCACGAAGTTCGGCGAGATGAAGCCCTTGTCGAACTGGAGACCCTCGGTGACCTCGAGCTCGGTCAGCATGGCCGAGCCCTCCTCGACGGTGATGACGCCGTCGCGGCCGACCCGGTCCATCGCCTCGGCGATCAGCTCGCCGATCGTCGAGTCCTGGGCCGAGATGGTGGCGACGTTGGCGATCGCCTTGTGGTCGTCGACGTCGACCGCCTTGGCCAGCAGCGCCTTGGAGACGGCCTCGGCCGCCTTGTCCATGCCGCGCTTGAGGCCGAGCGGGTTGGCGCCCGCGGTGACGTTGCGCAGGCCCTCGCGGACCAGCGCCTGCGCGAGCACGGTCGCCGTGGTGGTCCCGTCGCCGGCGACGTCGTTGGTCTTCGTCGCCACCTCCTTGACCAGCTGGGCCCCGAGGTTCTGGTACGGGTCGGAGAGCTCGATCTCCTTGGCGATGGTGACGCCGTCGTTGGTGATCGTGGGCGCGCCGAACTTCTTGTCCAGGACGACGTTGCGGCCGCGCGGGCCGAGAGTGACCTTGACCGTGTCGGCGAGCGTGTTGACGCCGTGCTCCAGCAGGTGCCGGGCGTCGTCAGAGAAGCTGAGAATCTTCGCCATGTATAGGTCCCTTCACGCACCACCGCCCTGGCCCGGTAAGCCGGGCCAGGGCGGCAAGCACTGTCAGTAGGTCACTTCTCGATGACCGCGAGGACGTCGCGGGCGGAGAGCACCAGGTACTCCTCGCCGGCGTACTTGACCTCGGTGCCGCCGTACTTCGAGTAGAGGACCGTGTCGCCGACCTGGACGTCGATCGGAACGCGGTTGCCCTTGTCGTCGATCCGGCCCGGGCCGACAGCGAGGACGGTGCCCTCCTGCGGCTTCTCCTTGGCGGTGTCGGGGATCACGATGCCCGAAGCCGTCGTGGTCTCAGCCTCGTTCGCCTGGACCACGATGCGGTCCTCGAGCGGCTTGATCGCAACCTTGGTCGCGGTAGTCACGGGCATACCCTCCTGGGTACAGGTTTCCGCCGGCCCTGGATATAGGCCGGTCGATGCCTCATGCCACCGGGCGGGGCCGTCGTCGCGGGTGCCGGTCCGCCTGGTGCCTAACCGTCCGCCCGTCGGGGCTTCCGGCTGGCACCCTCATGTTGAGAGTGCTAATCGCGAGGTTATGCCGGAACTAGCACTCCGTCAACCAGAGTGCCAGTGTCGTCACGCCGGGGAGAATGCCTGCGTGACCCCCGAGACGTTAGCCCGGTTGCGGGACCCCGATGGGATGAATGCGCTGGCCGAGGCCGTTTCGGCGGCCGAGGCGAGCGCGGGTGATCCGCTGGCCGCGGCGTCGGCGCTGCGTTCCCGCGGCATCGACCCGGAGCTGGCCGCCGCCGCGCTCACCCAGGTCGAGCTGCGCCGGCGCGCGGTGGCGAAGTTCGGCGCGGCGGCCGAGCACATGTTCTTCACCCGGGCCGGGCTCGAGCAGGCGACGCGGGCGGTGGTGGCGGACCGGCGGGCGGCGCGCCTCGCGGCCGCCGGGGTCGAGACCTTGGCCGATCTGGGGTGCGGGCTGGGCTCCGACGCGCTTGCGGCGGCGCGGGCCGGCATTTGCGTGTACGCGGTGGAAGCCGATCCGTTGACCGCCGGGCTCGCCGCCGCCAACGTCGCCGCCCTCGGTCTCGACGCCATGGTCAAGGTCGAGTGCGCGGACGCCACCACGGTGCCCGTCGAGAACTACGACGCGGTCTTCGCCGATCCGGCCCGCCGGCGGGCCGGTCGTGGCCGGGTGTTCGACCCGAAGTCGTACTCGCCGCCGTGGGACTTCGTGGCCGGCCTCGCCGACCGGGTCCCGCGCACGGTGCTGAAGCTGGCCCCGGGCATCGACCACGACCTGCTGCCGCCGGGCGCCGAGGGGGAGTGGGTGAGCGTCGGCGGCGACCTGGTCGAGGCCGCCTTCTGGTGCGGCCCGCTCGCCGCCACCCCGCGCCGGGCCACCCTGCTGCCCGGGGGCGCCGAATTGGTTGGCACGGGCAACGAAAGGGCGCCGGTCGGCGCGGTGGGGGCGTTCCTCTACGACCCCGACCCGGCGGTGGTCCGCTCGCACCTGGTGGCCGAGTTCGCCGCCACGATCGGCGGCCGGCTCGGCGACCCCGACATCGCGTATGTCTACACCGACGGGGCGGCTCTCACCCCGTACGGGCGCCGGTTGGAAGTTCTTGAAGTCATGCCGTTCTCGCTGAAGCGTCTCCGCGCCCGGCTCCGGGAACGCGGCGTGGGGCGCCTCGAGATCCGCAAGCGGGGTTCCGCCCTCGAGCCCGATCAGCTCCGTCGCGACCTTCGCCTCAGTGGCCCGGAGGCGGCGTCCTTGGTGCTGACGCGGATCGATGGCGCGCCCATGGCACTGCTCTGCCGGGCGTCCTGAGGGGCAGGTTCACCTGCGCAAAAGGGCAAAATGTCCGCTCGTCGGGCGAGAACACGCGCGAGTACATTTCTTTGCCATGGCAAGGAAGCCCGCGGCCGGCACCCCGGCCACCGCCGTGCTGGCCGATCAGCAGGTCGACCACACACTGCACCCCTACGACGTCTCGCCGGACGCGCCGAACTACGGCGCGCTCGTGGCGCTGGCGCTGGGCATCGAGCCCGGGCGGGTATTCAAGACGCTGATCGCCGAGGTCGACGGTTCCCTGGTGGTGGCCGTGGTGCCGGTCACCGGCGAGCTCGATCTCAAGGCGCTGGCGCACGCCGCCGGCGGCAAGCGAGCCGCCCTCGCCGAACGGGCGGCGGCCGAGCGGAGCAGCGGTTACGTGCGGGGTGGCATCAGCCCGCTCGGGCAGCGCAAGAAGCTGCCCACCGTGGTGGACTCGTCGGCGCTCGCTCTTGACCGGATGTTCATCTCGGCGGGGCGCCGTGGGCTGCAGGTGGCCCTCGCGCCCGGTGATCTCATTGCACTTACCGACGCCGTTACCGCCACGATCCGGACATAAGGGATATCAATCCGTGGCCGTTACGACAACGTTACGGGCCGGACGGATCTTTCTCCCGAGAATGGGAGAGATCGGGCACGGGAGTGACTTAGCGTCACTACGTGAGCCACCTGAAGCGATTGCCCGGGACCGGGCTCAGGCTGCGGGAAGGGCCGAAATCCCTGGATCACCGCCGTGTTGCCGGATTGTTATGCCGGGTTACGAGATCCCCGGCGTGCACCGCTTGTGCGACGGGCCGCAACGGGAATACGTTGCCGGGCACAACAAACTAGCTCCTGATCATTCGGCGTCTCGGGGAGCGACACTCCCGGCAGCGCACACCATCGAATCCGATCGAAGGCCCGGATTACCCGAAAGGACACAAGGAATGCGTAAGGGACTGTTCGCTCTTGCCGCGGTCGGCCTGTTGGCCACCGGCAGCATGGCTGCCTGTGGCGACGACAAGGGCAGCGACTCCGGTAGCGGCAGCGGTAGCGGCACTACGGCCACCGGCAAGGTCGGCGTCATCCTGCCCGACACCAAGAGCTCGGCGCGGTGGGCGACTGCCGACCTCAAGTACCTCAAGGAGGCGTTCGACGCCGCCGGTGTCCAGGCCGACATCCAGAACGCCCAGGGTGACAAGACGCAGTTCCAGACCATCGCCGACGGCATGATCTCGAGCGGCGTCAAGGTCCTCATGATCGTCAACCTGGACTCCGGCACCGGCAAGGCCGTGCTGGACAAGGCCAAGGCCGCCGGTATCGCGACGATCGACTACGACCGTCTCACGCTGAACGGCGGCGCGGACTACTACGTGTCGTTCGACAACGTGAAGGTCGGCGAGCTGCAGGGCCAGGGTCTGGTCGACTGCCTCACCGCGAACAAGGCCGTCAAGCCGGTCGTCGCCGAGCTGAACGGCTCCCCGACCGACAACAACGCCACGCTGTTCAAGCAGGGCTACGACTCGGTCCTCAAGCCGAAGTACGACTCGGGCGACTTCGTCAAGGGCCCGGACCAGTCCGTTCCGGACTGGGACAACGCCCAGGGCGGCACGATCTTCGAGCAGATGCTGACCTCGAACAAGAACATCAAGGGCGTTCTGGCGGCGAACGACGGTCTCGGCAACGCGGCCATCGCCGTTCTGAAGAAGAACAAGCTCAACGGCCAGGTCCCGGTCACCGGCCAGGACGCGACCGTTCAGGGCCTGCAGAACATCCTCGCCGGCGACCAGTGCATGACCGTCTACAAGGCGATCAAGCAGGAGGCCGACGCGGCGTCGAAGCTCGCCATCGACATCGCCAAGGGCCAGAAGCCGACCTCGGCCACCGGCAAGGTCACCGACCCGGAGTCGAAGAAGGACGTCGCCTCGGTGCTGCTGACCCCGAAGTCGATCACCAAGGAGAACGTCAAGGACGTCGTGGCCGACGGCTTCGTCACCAAGGACGAGCTCTGCACCGCCGACTTCGCGAAGGCTTGCACGGACGCGGGCATCAGCTGACCCACCACGTTGACGGGCTAGTCCCGAACGGCTGACAACGGCGCCGCTCACGCCTTCGGGCGTGGGCGGCGCCGGAGTTGGGTCCACCCCACCCTTCTCGCCTGTGGCGGAGCCACGACGACGAACCCGGTCACCAAGCGAAGGAGAACCACCGTGGCCGCGACACCCCTTCTGGAGCTCAGCGGAATCGACAAGAGCTTCGGGCCCGTACAGGTGCTTCATGACGTCGGCCTCAGCGTCTACCCCGGCGAGGTCACCGCGCTCGTCGGCGACAACGGCGCCGGTAAGTCGACCCTGGTCAAGTGCGTCAGTGGCATCTACACCATCGACTCGGGCACGGTCACCTTCGAGGGCAACCAGGTGGCGATCCACAGCCCGCGCGACGCTTCCGCGCTGGGTATCGAGGTCGTGTACCAGGACCTCGCCCTCTGCGACAACCTGGACATCGTCCAGAACATGTTCCTCGGCCGCGAGAAGAAGCGGGGCATCGTCCTCGACGAGCCGACCATGGAGCAGATGGCCGGCGACACGCTCGCCAGCCTCTCCGTCCGCACCGTGAAGTCGCTGCGCCAGCTCGTCGCCAGCCTGTCCGGCGGACAGCGCCAGACCGTGGCCATCGCCAAGGCGGTGCTCTGGAACAGCCGCATCGTGATCCTCGACGAGCCGACCGCCGCGCTCGGCGTCGCGCAGACCGCCCAGGTGCTGGAGCTGGTCCGCCGCCTCGCGGACAACGGTCTCGGCGTCGTGCTGATCTCGCACAACATGAACGACGTCTTCGCGGTCTCCGACCGGATCGCGGCGCTCTACCTCGGCCGGATGGCCGCCCAGGTCAAGACCACCGATGTGACTCACTCCCAGGTGGTCGAGCTGATCACCGCGGGCCGGAGCGGCAACATCGGCCTGCCGCCCGAGAAGCCCTCCGACTTCAGCGGCGACGTCGTCGACATCACGCCGGGAGGCGACCAGTGAGCACCACCACGACCACCACGGCCGGCGGCGTCAAGGTCGTCAAGCCGACCGTCGCGGGATACTTCAACGACTACATCGGCCGGGTCCGCGGCGGCGACCTCGGCAGCCTCCCCGCCGTCCTCGGCCTGGTGATCCTCTGCATCATCTTCGGCTCGGCCCGTGACACCTTCTTCAGCGCGCTGAACTTCGCGAACTTGTTCTCGCAAGGCGCCCAGTACGTCTTCATCGCCATGGGGCTGGTCTTCGTCCTGCTGCTCGGCGAGATCGACCTGTCCGCCGGCTACGCGTCCGGCGTGTGTGGCGCGGTCATGGCGATCCTGCTGACCAACCACGGCTGGAACTGGTACACGGCCATCCCGGCGGCCATGGTCACCGGCATCGTGATCGGCTTCGTGCTCGGCTTCCTGGTGTCGAAGTTCGGCATTCCGTCGTTCGTCGTCACCCTCGCCGCGTTCCTGGCCTTCCAGGGCATCCTGCTGAAGCTGCTCGGCGGCGGCAAGAACGTCTCGATCAACGACACCTTCGTGCTGAAGCTGGCCAACGGGAACATGTCGGTGGTGGTGAGCTGGGTCCTCACGATCATCGCGATCGTCGGGTACGCGGCCGTGCAGTTCAACCGGGTCCGCAGCCGCGCCGCCCGCAACCTGGTCACCGACCCGATCGGCATCGTGCTCCTGCGCGTCGGCGCCCTCGCGCTCATCCTGCTCGTGGCGACCGCGATCCTCACCCAGCAGCGCAGCATCAACCCGGTGCTGAACTCGGTGAAGGGCGTCCCGATCGTCGCGCCGATCATCGCGGTCTTCCTGATCATCTGGACCTTCGTGCTCGGGCGTACCACCTATGGCCGGCACGTCTACGCGGTCGGCGGCAACACCGAGGCGGCCCGGCGTGCCGGTATCCCGGTCGACCGGATCCGCATCTCGGTCTTCGTGATCGGCTCGTTCATGGCCTCGATCGGCGGCATCCTGGCCGTCAGCCGGGCCAACTCGGTCGACCCCAACACCGGCGGCAGCAACATCCTGCTGTACTCGGTCGGCGCGGCCGTCATCGGCGGCACCAGCCTCTTCGGCGGCAAGGGCAAGGCCATCAACGCCGTCATCGGTGGCGCGGTGATCACGGTCATCGACAACGGCATGGGCCTCATGGGCTACTCGTCCGGCACGAAGTACATCGTGACCGGTCTGATCCTGCTCGTCGCCGCCAGCGTCGACGCACTGGCCCGGCGCAGAGCGGCCTCGACCGGCAACCGATGAGGGAGATTCCGGGCTCGGGGACGGCACGCTGATGCGGGCCGGCCCCACCCAGGAGGACGTTCGCCGGCACAACCTCGGGACCCTCTTGCGGTACGTGCACGTGCACGGCGCGACCTCCCGGGCGGAACTCACGAGCCGGCTCGGACTGAACCGGAGCACCATCGGGGCCTTGACCGCCGAGCTGACCACCGCGGGACTGGTCAGCGAGGAGGCGCCGCGTGAGACCGGCCGGGCCGGGCGACCTTCGCTGGTTGTCCGGCCCGAGTCGTCCAAGGTCTACGCGTACGCGCTGAGCATCGAGGTGGATCGCCTGCGGGCGGCCCGCGTCGGGCTCGGCGGCCAGATCCTGGACCGGCGGGAGACCGACCGGCCGCGCGGGATGCAGGTGCTCGACGCGGTGCAGCCGCTCGCGGGCTTCGTCCGCGACATGCGCGCGGCGGTGCCCGACGACGCCCGCTACGTCGGCACCGGCGTGGCGGTGGCCGGCATGGTCCGGCGCGACGACGGCATGGTCCGCCTCGCGCCGACGATCGGCTGGGTCGAGGAGCCGGTGGGCGCCGCGCTGCGCTCCGAGCTCGGCGACGCCGGCAAGCTGACCGTCGGCAACCACGCCGATGTGTCGGCGCTGGTCGAGTACGCCCGGGGCGCCGCGGTCGGTTGCGACAACGTTGTCTACCTCTACGGCGACGTGGGCGTCGGCGCCGGCATCATCGCCGACGGCCGGCGGGTGGCCGGGCACGGTGGGTACGGCGGCGAGGTCGGGCACATGGTGGTCAACCCGTACGGCCGGGAGTGCAGTTGTGGCTCGCGCGGGTGCTGGGAGACCGAGATCGGCGAGTATGCCCTGCTCAAGCACGCCGGCCGGGCCGAGAAGACGGGCCGCGAGGCGGTGCTCGACGTGGTCGACGCGGCCGTGCGCGGCGACAGCCAGGCCCAGTTCGCCGTGCGCCAGGTCGGCGAGTGGATCGGCTTCGGCGTCGGGAATCTGGTCAACATCTTCAATCCGGAGGCCGTGATATTCGGCGGCACCCTCCGAGACGTCTACCTCGTCGCGGCCGCGCAGATCCGCAGCCGCCTGAACGCGATAGCGCTGCCGGCCTGCCGCGAGCACATCCGCTTGCGCACGCCCGAGCTCGGGTACGACGCGGCCCTGATCGGTGCGGCCGAGCTGGCCTTCGAACACCTCCTCGAAGACCCCGTCGGCTGAGCGCTTTGGATTGCCGTGCGGCCTGTGGATTGCGGCCGGGAATTGTCGTAGGCGGGTCGTATTCTCACCCCACCCAGTAACGGGTGGGGTTCTGTAGGCACTTCTTATGAAATGGTGACGAGCGGCTCCGGCGTTCGTCGAACGGCCCGCCCGCGGAGCACGATGAGGGTGTGAATCTTTCGGTGCGCGCCGGGCTCTCCGGCGTGGCGGCCGCCGGCGCGGCCGTGGGCGTCGCCGAGGTGGTGGCGGTCTGGACCGGGCCTCTGTCGGCGCCGTTGCTGGCGGTCGGCGGCGTGGTGGTCGACAACGTGCCGCCGGCGGTGAAGGACTTCGGCGTCCAGGTCTTCGGCGTGCATGACAAGACTGCGCTGATCACGGGGACGGCGATCTTGCTCGCGGCGTACGCGTTCGGGGTCGGCGTGGTGGCGGTGCGGCGGTGGTGGCTCGGGCTGATCGGGATCGGGCTGTTCGCGGTGATCGGGGTGGCCGCCGCGCTCACCCGGCACGACGCCGGCCCCCTGGCGGCGCTGCCGTCGCTGGTCGGGGCGGGTGTCGCGGTCTGGGTGTTGCACTATCTGCTGGAACTGGCCGACGCCGAGATCGCGGTGACGGATCGGCTGGTCGCCCTACTCTCCCCCACCCCGGCACTGGGTGGGGTGACGTTACGACCCGGGTACGACAATTCCGACCCGGGCATCCACAGCCCGGCGACGAGTGCGGCCGGCGGCGGCCTTGCGCGCGGACCCGAGCCCGGCCTCGAGCCCGGCCCGCGGCGCGGCCCTGAGCCCAGCCCGTGGCGCGGCCCTGAGCCCGGCCCGTGGCGCGGCCCTGAGCCCGGCCCGCGGCGCGGCCCTGAGCCCGGCCCGCGGCGCGGCCCTGAGCCCGGCCCGTGGGGCGGCCCAGAGCCCGAGCCGGCGCCCGAGCCAGCGCCCGACCCGACGCCCGGCCCCGATCCGGCCGGGCCGCCCGCCCCCGAGCCGGGCAGCGATGGAAATGACGACCACGGGAGCCGCACCGACTCGTACGCGCTGATGAATGCGGAAAGCCGGCGCCGCTTTCTCCGGGCTTTGGGGATCACGGCCGGCGTCGCACTCGTTTCCGGGGTCGGCGGGCGGCTGCTCACCTCGCGCAAGGCGGTCACCAAGGCCCGCAGCGCGGTCGTGCTCCCGGCGCCGCGGCAGACCGCGCCGCCGCTGCCGAGTGGGGTGCAGGCGCCGGGGGCGACGCCCTACATCTCGTCCAACAAGGACTTCTACCGGATCGACACCTCGCTGTACCCGCCGCAGGTCGACCCGGCCACGTGGCAGTTGCGGATCCACGGGATGGTGCGCAACCCGATCACGATCACCTGGGAGCAGCTGCTGCAGCGGCCGATGATCGAGCGGTACGTCACGCTGACCTGCGTCTCCAACGAGGTGGGCGGCGACCTTATCGGGAACGCGCTCTGGCTCGGTACGCCGATCAAGGAGCTGCTCGACGAGGCCGACCCGCTGCCGGGGGCCGATCAGGTCGTGCAGCGCTCGGTGGACGGGTGGACCTGCGGCAGCCCGACGGCGACGCTGCGGGACGGGCGGGACGCGCTGCTCGCGGTGGGGATGAACGGCGTGCCGTTGCCGGTCGACCACGGTTTTCCGGTGCGGATGGTGGTGCCGGGCCTGTACGGGTACGTCAGCGCCTGCAAGTGGATCACCGAGATCGAGCTGTCCCGGTTCGAGGACTTCGACGCGTACTGGGTGCCGCGCGGGTGGTCGCAGCAGGCCCCGATCAAGACCGAGTCGCGGATCGACACGCCTCGCGACGGCGCGCAGCGGGACCCGGGGACCGTCGTGATCGCCGGCGTCGCGTGGGCGCAGCACCGGGGGATCGGGCGGGTCGAGGTGCAGGTGGACTGCGCGCCGTGGGCCGAGGCGACGCTGGCCTCGACGGTCTCGAGCGACACCTGGCGGCAGTGGAGCTACCGCTGGGAGGCGACGGCGGGCAAGCACACGATCCGGGTGCGGGCAACCGACGGATCCGGGCAGACACAGACGAGCACCCCGGCGCCGCCGGCTCCGAACGGGGCCTCGGGATGGCATTCCGTGCAGGTCACCGTGGGCTGAGTGCCATTGGTTGAAGGACGTACAAAGGGTCCGACTCCGTCGCGCAAGTCGCTCATACGGTGGCTTGCATGTCCACCGATGCGGTTGTTGAAGAACCGTCGAACAACGCGTCCCGGCCCCCATCAGGGGACCGGGTCGTCGGGGTGCTGCCTCGTGCCAAGCGGTCTCAGGCCGCCGGCGCTTGTCGCTGTGCCGGTACGGCCGACTTGTGGGGCCGGCCGAGGCGAGCCTCGAGCCGAGCAAGGTCGACACGTCCGTGATGCCGATCGGCGAGGTCCTCCCAGCCGACCGCGAGCAGCCGCAGCCGCTCCGCTTCGCTGAAACCTCCCCAGACCCCGTACGGCTCTCGCACCGCGAGGGCGTGGGCGGCGCACTCGGCTCGCACCGGGCACGCGCCGCACATGGACTTGGCCTTGGCCTCCCGGCGGTTGCGGGACGAACCGCGCTCGCCGTCCGGGTGGAAGAACTGCGCGCTGTCCCGACCACGGCAGAGGCCGAGTCGCTGCCAGTCCCACAGGTCGGCGATGGGCCCGGGCAGTCTGCGAACGTTCGACATCCAACACCCTCCTCGGTAATGAGGGGCCTTGCTCAGGCCTGCCGCGGTGTTACCCCGGTGATCCCCGGCTCACACCCGCATCTTCGATGTCTTCACGAGCCGCATGACATCGACCAAGCAACTGATACTGATCTTTCCCATTTTTTCCATCTAAAGCGCGTAATGCTGCGGCCCTCGCGTGATCTCCTCTGAGAGAGAAGGAGGATCACTGTGCGTACCGTCCTCGTGTGCGTCCGTACCCCGCTGGCGGCCCAGACCGTCGCGTCCACCGCGGCCCGGCTCGGCATGACCGGCGTCGTCCGGACCGCGGTCAGCGAGACTGAGGCCATGATCCGGCTGGCTGAACGGCCGGCCGAAGTGGTCCTCGCCGACACCGCCGTGACCCGTCCCGACAGCGTCGGATTCACCCGGCGCGTACTCGCCCGCGCCCCGCAGGCACAGTTGGTGCTCTTCGGCGCCGAAGACCCGCGGGTCGCCGCGGCGGCCGTCGCGGCCGGCGCCCGTGGGGTCATCCGTGGCGTCGAGCACGATCTGGTCAGCGTCGTCGCCAAGGCGCTGCTGCTTCTCCTGCTGCCGGTCCGGCCGCAGGGCATGCCGATCAACGGAACGAACGCGCAGCCGGCGGGGGTCGCCGGCGGCGCGCGCAACAACAACTCACCGGCGGCTCGCGCCGCCTATCAGAACGGCATCGGCATCGGCTCGCCGAACGCCGCGGCGGTGCCGGCCATGCTGCCGAACTCGCCGATGGTGCCGGCCCAGCGTGGCGACGCGCCGATCGACCCGGCCACCGGCCGGCCGATGGTGGCGTGGCCGGGCAACGAGACCCAGGTCGGGGTGGCCGACCCGGCTCCGGCCGGGCGGCGGCTCACGCTCACCGAGCGCGAGCTCCAGGTGCTGCGCGGGATGGCCGACGGCAAGAGCAACGCGGAGATCGGCCGCGAGCTCTTCGTCTCGGAGGACACCGTGAAGACCCACGCCCGGCGGCTCTTCCGCAAGCTGGGCGCCCGCGACCGGGCACACGCGGTGGCGGCGGGCTTCCGGGCCGGTCTGGTCGCTTAACAACGCACGGGGGACCGGCGACTATTCGTCGTCGGTCCCTTCCGTCAGTGTGTCGTGCACGCCGTCGGCGTAGCCCCGCGCGTACTCCCAGGTCACGTAGTGATCGGGGTCGGGGTCGAAGGCCGGCTCGTGCACGCGCGGACGGCCGCTCGACAACAGGTGGCGCAGGTTGCCGCGAAGCAGATCCCAGTCGAAGTAGTGCGGCTCGTGGCAGTCCTCGCACTCGATGACCAGTCCCCGGATGCCCGTCGGGCTCAGCAGCGCCTGGTAGATCTCCAGGTCGGAGAGGTCCTCGAGGACATCCTGCCGCTCGGCCTCGGTCAGCGGCTCGGTCTCCTCGTCGTCGCCGAGGTCGTCGAGCCCGGCTGCGGGGTCGGTCGGGTCGCCGTTGAAGGGGTCGATGGGCTCATCCTGCACCCCCTTACCGTACTCACCTCTCATCGGATGTGTGGTGGCGCGCACGTCCTGTCCGTCCACGAGAGCGCACCGGCCGGATGGGTACGATGAACCATCCGTCTTCCGGCAGTTAAGGATGCTCCGTGGAAAGCGACTCGGCCCGTACGGTCCCGCTCGGTCTGACCTTCGACGACGTGCTGCTCCAGCCCGGCGAATCGGACATCGTGCCGAGCCGGGTCAACACCAACACCCGCCTGACGCGAAACATCGGCCTGACGATCCCCGTGCTGTCGGCCGCCATGGACACGGTGACCGAGGCCCGCATGGCGATCGCGATGGCCCGCGAGGGTGGCATCGGCGTCCTGCACCGCAATCTCTCCGCCGAGGACCAGGCGGCCCAGGTCGACCTCGTGAAGCGCTCCGAGTCCGGCATGATCACCAACCCGATCACCTGCAGCCCCGACGACACGCTGCGTGAGGTCGACGCCCTCTGCGCGCGTTACCGCATCTCCGGCGTCCCGGTCGTGGACGGCGACGGCACGCTGGTCGGCATCGTGACCAATCGCGACATGCGCTTCGTCACCGACCACGGCGTCAAGGTGCGCGAGGTGATGACCAAGTCGCCGCTGTTCACCGCGCCCGTCGGGGTCAGCAAGGACGACGCGCTCGCCCTGCTCCAGCGGCACAAGGTGGAGAAGCTTCCGCTGGTCGACGAGAGCGGCCGGCTCCGCGGCCTGATCACGGTCAAGGACTTCACCAAGTCCGAGCAGTACCCGCTGGCCACCAAGGACGATCAGGGCCGGCTGCGGGTCGCGGCCGCGATCGGCGTCGGCGACGAGTCCTACAAGCGGGCCCGCGGCCTGATCGAGGCCGGCGTCGACGTGATCATCGTGGACACCTCGCACGGTCACCAGCGCCAGGTGCTCGACATGATCGCCCGCCTCAAGCGCGAGACAAAGACCGACATCGTCGGCGGCAACGTGGCGACCTTCGCGGGCGCCAAAGCCATGGTCGAGGCCGGCGCCGACGCGGTGAAGGTCGGCGTGGGACCGGGCGCCATCTGCACCACGCGCATCGTCGCCGGTGTCGGCGTCCCGCAGATCACCGCCGTGATGGAGGCGGCCCGCGCCTGTCGCGCGGCCGGCGTCCCGGTGATCGCCGACGGCGGCATCCAGTACTCGGGCGACATCGCCAAGGCGATCGTGGCCGGCGCCGAGACCGTCATGCTGGGCGGCCTGCTGGCCGGCTCCGAGGAGAGCCCCGGCGACCTGATCTTCGTGAACGGCAAGCAGTACAAGTCGTACCGGGGGATGGGCTCGCTCGGCGCCATGCAGACGCGCGGCCAGGCGAAGTCGTACTCGAAGGACCGCTACTTCCAGCATGATGTGCCGGAGGAGAAGCTCGTGCCCGAGGGCGTCGAGGGCCAGGTGCCCTACCGCGGCCCGCTGTCGCGTGTGGTCGCTCAGCTGGTCGGCGGCCTGCGGCTGGCGATGGGGTACTCGGGCGCCGAGACCATCACCGACTTGCAGGAGCGCGGGCAGCTCATCAGGATTACCGCGGCCGGTCTCAAGGAGAGCCACCCGCACGACATCCAGATGACGGTCGAGGCTCCGAACTACCACTCCCGATAACAGAGGGCTGAAGAAAATGCGTGACGTCGTGGAGATCGGACTCGGTAAGACCGCCCAGCGCGGTTACCACCTGGACGACATCGCCATCGTCCCGAGCCGGCGCACCCGCGACGTGGACGACGTGTCCACCGAGTGGCGCGTCGACGCGTACCCGTTCAAGATCCCGTGCGTCGCGCATCCGTCCGACGCCACCATGAGCCCGGAATCGGCGATCGCCCTGGGCCGCCTCGGCGGCCTGGGCGTGCTCAACGCCGAGGGTCTCTGGACGCGGTACGAGGATCCCTCCAAGATCCTGGAGGAGCTGGCGTCGCTGGACGAGGACGCCGACGCCACGAAGCGCCTCCAGGAGGTCTACGCCGAGCCGATCCGGCCCGATCTGATCGCCGAGCGGGTGCGGACGATGCGGGACGGCGGCATCACCGTCGCCGTCCGGGTGTCGCCGCAGCACACGCTCGCGCTCGCCCCGGTCGTGCTCGACGCCGGCGTCGACCTGCTGGTCATCCAGGGCACGCTGGTCAGCGCCGAGCACGTCTCGACGACGGACGAGCCGCTGAACCTCAAGGAATTCATCGCCGACCTCGACCTGCCGGTGATCGTCGGTGGCTGCACCGACTACAAGACGGCCCTGCACCTCATGCGCACCGGCGCGGCCGGCGTGATCGTGGGCGTGGGCGCCGACGAGTGGTCGACCAGCGACACCGTCCTCGGCATCCGGGTGCCGATGGCGACCGCGATCGCCGACGCCGCGGCCGCCCGCCGCGACTACCTGGACGAGACCGGCGGGCGCTACGTCCACCTGATCGCCGACGGGGGAATCAGCACATCGGGTGACATCGCGAAGGCGATCGGCTGCGGCGCCGACGCGGTCATGCTCGGCGAGCCGCTGTCGCTGGCCGAGGGCGCCCCGGCCGGCGGCGCGTGGTGGCACTCGTCGGCCAGCCACCCGTCGCTGCCCCGCGGCGGCTTCTGCATCGCCGGCGAGCCCGACGGCACGCTGGAGGAGCTGCTGTTCGGCCCGGCCAACCGGGCCGACGGCCAGCTCAACCTCTTCGGCGGGCTCCGGCGCGCGATGGCCAAGTGCGGCTACCGCGACGTCAAGGAGTTCCAGAAGGTCGCGCTGGTTCTCGACAAGTAAATGCGGCGAGCGGGAACTCTCCTCCTGGCGCTGTTGCTGGGCGCGTGCTCGACGGGGTCGCAAGCCAAACCGAGCTACGACTTCCGTCCCGGCGCGCCCGGCGCCGGCGACCCCTACTTCCCGACATACGGCAACGGCGGCTACGACGTCGCGGGATATGACCTCGACGTCCGATATGAGCCGAAAAAAGGGGATCTAAAGGGTAAGGCGACGATCACCGCGACCGCTACGCAGGATTTGTCGCAATTCGACCTGGACCTCGCGCATCTGACCGCCACGACCGTGACCGTGGACGGCGCACCGGCCACCGCGAAGGCCAGCGGCAACGAATTGGTGATCACCCCGGCAAAGGGGCTGCCCAAGGGCAAGGCGTTCACCGTCGTCGTCGACTACGGCGGAAGACCGGGGCAACTCCCGAACAAGACGCTCGGCGACGGCGGCTGGCTGCGCACCACCGACGGCGCGATCGCCCTCGGCCAGCCCGAGTCCGCGAGCACCTGGTTCCCGGTCAATGACCACCCGTCCGACAAGGCGACCTTCAAGCTGGCGATGACCGTCCCGGACGGGCTGACCGCGCTGAGCATCGGCGTTCCCGGCGAGAAGACCAGCGCCGGCGGCTGGACGACCTGGCGGTGGACCGAGAGCTCCCCGCTGGCCAGCTATCTGTCGACCGTGATCATCGGCAAGTACCGGGTGGAGACGAGCACGCACGACGGCAAACCGATGATCAACGCGGTGCCGGAGTCGATGCCGGCCGACGGCCCGGCGGCCAAGTCGGTGGCGCGCACCGGCGAGATCGCCGACTTCCTGGCCACCAAGTTCGGACCGTACCCGTTCGACGCGTACGGCGGCATCGTGGTCGACGACAACCGCATCCACTACGCGCTGGAGACCCAGTCGCGGCCCAGCTACGGCCGGGGGTTCTTCACCGAGGAGAACCCGGTGGTGATCGCGCACGAGCTCGCCCACCAGTGGTTCGGCGACAGCGTCGCGCTCGAGCGCTGGCAGGACATCTGGCTCAACGAGGGCTTCGCCACCTACGCCGAGTGGCTGTGGCAGGAGCACGACGGCGGCATTCCGGTCTCCAAGAGCTTCAGCGACATGTACGACGGCTACGACTGGTCGCAGGCGCCCGGCGACCCCGGCGTGGCCCACCTGTTCGGCAGCGCCGTCTACGACCGCGGCGGCATGACCGTCTACGCGCTGCGCAAGACCATCGGCGACGACGCCTTCGACCGGCTGCTCACCACCTGGACCAGCGAGTACCGCGACCGCAACGCCACCACCCAGGACATGATCGACCTGGCCGAGAAGATCTCCGGACAGAAGCTCGACGCGTTCTTCCAGGCCTGGCTGTACGGGACCAAGGCGCCGCCGAAGCCCTGATCACTTGTTGACGAGTGCCGGGTGCTTCGCCAGGTAGGACGCGATCTGCCGGTGGGCGACCGCGGTCAGGAAGCCCTTGCCCTCGGGCTTCAGCTGCTCGCCGAGGTAGCCGCCGCCGCTGCCCACGCCACTGCCCGGCAGCCCGACCAGCGTGATGCCGGCCGGCTCGAGGTCGCGCAACGCGTACGCGTACTCGAGAGGTGTTCGTCCCCCGACGTAGACCAGTGACTTGCCGAGCGCCGTGATCACGCCCTGGAGCTTGTCGGGATCGGCAGCGAGGCCCTGGTCCATCGCCTTGCCGAGGATCGCCCGGACGAGCTGCCGCTGGTGACGCGTGCGGTCGTAGTCGCCGTCGGACAGCCCGTACCGCTGCCGCGCGTAGTCGATCGCCTGCCACCCGATGAAGTGCCGTTTGCCCGGCAGGTAGGTCGCCTGTGGCCCGGAGTAGTCGCCGCCGCCCGGCACCAGCGTCCGGAACGTCCCGTCCGGCCGGCGGTGGTGCGACTTCACCTTCTCGTCGACCACCATGTCGATGCCGCCGAGCTTGTTGACCAGCGCCTCGAGCCCGCCGAAGTTGAGGATCGCCCCGGCCTGGAAATCCTTGATCCCGGTGTACGCGGTGAGCGTCTTCAGCAGCAGCTGGTACCCCTGCTCGACGCTGTGCTTCTTGGTCCCCGGGATCGCCGAGCCCCGGCTCATCGCCTCGGTCAGCTTGAACGTCCCGCCGCCGAACCCGGCCTTCGCGAACGCTGGCATCTTGACCCGCAGGTCGCGCGGCAGCGAGTAGAGGTATGCCTTCTTCAGCCCGGGCTCGACGTGCAACAGCATGATCGTGTCGGAGTGCGGCTCCCAGTCCGGAATGGTCACCCGGGTGTCGACGCCGAGCAGCACCAGATCGAGCGGCCCGGTGATGTCGGCGCCCGGGGAGGGCGGGGGCGTGGTCGGCGCGGGCGTCGCCTCGGACGGCGACGCGGGGGCTGACGACGGAGCGGCGACCGGTGCAACCGGATGCGACTTGCGACTGACCGCGAAAGCGATCCCGCCGCCGCCGACCAGCACCACCACGATCGCGCCGACGATCGACCAGAACAGCTTCCGATTCCGCACAGCGGAACAGTAGAGGACGCTTTCCACCTGCTCAATGGCCCAAGATCCCGAAACGTGAAACAGCTATGGGACGGCACCGTATCGACCCGTACGCTGTCGCCCGCCATCCACGGGGAGAAGCGGGGCATAGATGCAGCTCACACCACGACGAATCGCCACGGCCGGCGTGGCGGCGGCCGCGGTCGTCGCCGGTCTGGCCGGGGCGCAGCCGAGCGCCCAGGCGGACGTGAAGACCACGCCGCCGGTGCACCTGGTCGTCGGTTACAAGAACGGCAACACCTTGGGGGCGGCGGTGGCCCGGAGGATGTCCGCGCTCGGCGTCACCCGGCGCGAGATCGGCGCGCTCCACGCGACCACCGTCGTGGTCCCGGCCGCGCAGAGCAACTCGCTGATCGCCTCGCTCCGGGCCGACCCCAATGTCTCGTACGTCGAGGTCGACCACGTGCGCAAGGCGTACGACTCGTTCCCCGACGACCCGATGTGGGTCGAGAACCTCCAGCCCGAGCTGAAGGAGGTCAACCTCCCGAGCGCCTGGCACAGCACCACGGGTTCGGCCGTGAAGATCGCGGTCATCGACACCGGCGTCACGCCCGTGGGCGACCTGACCGGCGCCGTGACGGCCGGCTACGACTTCGTCAACAACGACGCGAACCCGGCCGACGACGCCGGCCACGGCACCACCGTGGCGTCGTTGATCGCGGCTCGCGGCAACAACGGCAAGGGCATGGCCGGCGTCTGCTGGTCCTGCCAGATCCTGCCGGTCAAGGTGCTCAACAGCGCCGGCTCCGGTTCGGACAGCACGGTCGCCACCGGCATCACCTGGGCCGTCCGTCAGGGCGCGAAGATCATCAACATGTCGCTCGGCGGCCCCGACTACAGCCAGGTCCTGGCCGACGCGGTCGCCTACGCCAACCAGAACGGCGTGCTGGTGGTCGCGGCGGCCGGCAACGAGAACAGCTCGGCCCACTCGTACCCGGCCGCGCTGCCGGACGTGCTCGCCGTGGGCGCGACCACCCGGTGTCCGAACTTCAACGCCGACCCGACCTGCACCGCGCACACCACCGAGCGGGCGTCGTTCTCGAACTTCAACTCGACGAACAGCAAATGGGTCGACGTGGCCGCGCCGGGCATCGTCGCGGGCATGGACAACAACGGGAACTACAGCACCGGCGAGGCCGGCACGTCGTTCTCGTCGCCGATCGTGGCCGGCATCGCGGGCCTCGTGCTGACCATGCACCCGACGTACCGGAACTGGTCGCTCGAGTACGCGATCGAGGCGAGCAGCGCGAAGATCGGGACCTGGGTCACGTACGGCAAGGTCGACGCGAGCAAGGCGCTGTGGGTGGACGCCGACCGCCATGGCCGGTCCGGTGGCGTGGGGCGGGGCACAACGGGCCGGTGAAGCTCCGGCTCGAGATCGTGTGCCACCGTTAGGGGCAACCCGATCGCACCCGGGATCGACCGGAACGGTCAGACCGCGAACCGAACGTGAGAGAGCCGGCCGATCATGGCCGGCTCTCTTCGTTTCCGGGGGTTGGGCATGCGACGGATCTTGGCGGGTCTCCTGGTGGCCGGCGCGCTGGCGGTTCCCGCGGCGCACGCCGCCCCGGCCCAGGCCGCGCTCCGGCCCACCGACCCCGGCTACGCCCGCGAGTGGGGCGTCATGCGCACCCGGGTCAACGAGGCCTGGTCGGCGACGAAGGGCAGCTCCCGGGTCACGATCGCGATCGTCGACACCGGCGTGAGCACGCTGCCCGACCTGGCCGGCCGCCTGCTCCCCGGGCGCGACTTCGTGAACCACGACGACGACCCGAGCGACGACAACGGCCACGGCACGATGGCGGCCGGCGTCGCGGCGGCCTCCGGCTACAACGGCATCGGCATCGCCGGCGTCTGCTGGAACTGCAAGATCCTGCCGGTCAAGGTGCTCGACGCGAAGGGCGGCGGCAACTACGCCGACATCGCCGACGGCATCCGGTACGCGGCCGACCAGGGCGCCACGATCATCAGCCTCTCGCTCGGCGGCAACGACGACAGCCCGCTGCTGCGCGACGCCGTGACCTACGCCGACGACAAGGGCGCGCTGGTCGTCGCGGCGGCCGGCAACCAGGGCTCGTCGCAGCCGCACTACCCGGCGGCGATCCCGTCGGTGCTCTCGGTCGGCGGCGTGGACGAGCACGACGCCCGCTACTCGTGGTCCAACTACGGCCCGAGCTGGGTCGACGTGACGGCGCCCGGCTGCAACCCGGCCCAGCAGCGCAACGGCGTGATCGGCGAATACTGCGGCACCTCCTCGGCGACGCCGTTCGTGGCCGGGGTCGCGGGCCTGCTCGCCTCGACCGACCCGGCGCCCGCGGCCGCCGACATCCGCAACGCGCTGACCGGCGGCCGGGTGGACGCGCTGAAGGCTCTGGCGGCGTTGCCCTACGCGGGCGACACGGTGCGTCCGGCGCTCGCGCTCGGCACGACGCCGACGCTGGCCCGGGGCGTGGTCACGGTGGGTGCGGCAGCCTCCGACCAGCATGGGGTTTCCCGCGTCCAGCTGTACGCCGGGGGCCGCCTCGTGGCGACCGACACCACCTCGCCCTACTCCTTCCGGTGGGCGACTTCCCCGCGTACGGGATCGGTCGCCCTTGAATTGCGCGCTTTTGACCGTGCCGGAAATGTCACGGTGGTCCGCCGCTACGTCCGAACCGACAACACCGCGCCGACCATGAAGGTCTACCCGCGGGCCCGGTTCGTCACGGTTCGCGCGTCGGACGCCTCCGGCATCGCGCGCGTCGAGCTCGTGGTCAACGGCAAGGTCATTTCCCGGTACGCCGGATACCTGCACGGCTTCGCGATCCCGGCCCGGGCCAAGTCCGTCGTGGTCCGCGCCTACGACCGGGCCGGCAACCTCCGAGCCGCCGCCGTCCGCCGCTGACGCTGCCCCGGCTCTGCTTACTCATACGCGCGCG
>NZ_JBVJIU010000020.1:0-108133 GCF_055586105.1 Actinoplanes sp. NPDC051537 | reverse complement strand
GGTCGCCCGGCTCTGCTTACTCATACGCGCGCGGTCGCCCGGCTCTGCTTACTCATACGCGCGCGGTCGCCCGGCTCTGCTTACTCATACGCGCGCGGTCGCCCGGCTCTGCTTACTCATACGCGCGTCGTTGCCGCTGACGTCCCCCGGCTCTGCTTACTCATACGCGCGTCGTTGCCGCTGACGTCCCCCGGCTCTGCTTACTCATACGCGCGTCGTTGCCGCTGCCGTTGCCGTTGCCGCTGCCGCTGCCCCGGCTCTGCCGCTGCCCCGGCTCTGCTCACTCATACGCGCCCCGCTGACCGGCTCGGGAGCCCTCGGGAGCGCGCCGGTAAACTCGCCGGGTGAGTACACCGCGACCCGTGCTTGTCGTCGACTTCGGCGCCCAATACGCCCAGCTGATCGCCCGCCGCGTCCGCGAGGCGCGGGTCTACTCGGAGATCGTGCCGCACTCGATGCCGGTCGCCGAGATGCTCGCGAAAGACCCGGCCGCGATCATCCTGTCCGGCGGCCCGTCCAGCGTCTACGAGGAGGGCGCGCCCTCGCTCGACCCGGCGCTGTTCGACAACGAGGTGCCGGTCTTCGGCATCTGCTACGGCTTCCAGGCGATGGCCCAGGCGCTCGGCGGCAACGTCGCGCACACCGGCTCCCGGGAGTACGGCCGGACGCTGCTCACCGCCCAGGGCGGCACCCTGCTGCGTGACCTCCCCGCCGACCTGCCGGTGTGGATGAGCCACGGCGACAGTGTGGCCATCGCGCCGCAGGGCTTCGCGGTCACCGCGTCGACCCCGGGCGCGCCCGTCGCCGCCTTCGAAAACCTCACCGCCAAGCGGGCCGGCGTGCAGTTCCACCCCGAGGTGGCGCACACCGACCAGGGCCAGGAGATGTTGAAGCGGTTCCTCTACGACATCGCCGGCCTCGAGCCGACCTGGACGGCCGGCAACATCATCGACGACCAGGTGGCCGCGATCCGCGCCCAGGTCGGCGACAAGCAGGTGCTGTGCGCGCTCTCCGGCGGCGTCGACTCGGCGGTCGCGGCCGCCCTCGTGCACAAGGCCATCGGCGACCAGCTCACCTGCGTGTTCGTCGACCACGGTCTGCTGCGCGCGGGCGAGGCCGAGCAGGTCGAGAAGGACTACGTGGCCTCGACCGGCATCCGGCTCAAGGTCGTCGACGCGTCCGACGTCTTCCTCGGTCACCTGGCCGGCGTCACCGACCCCGAGCAGAAGCGCAAAATCATCGGGCGGGAGTTCATCCGTACGTTCGAGGCCGCGGCCCGCGAGCTGGACGCCGAGCGGCACATCGAGTTCCTGGTCCAGGGCACGCTCTACCCCGACGTGGTCGAGTCCGGCGGCGGCACCGGCACCGCCAACATCAAGTCGCACCACAACGTCGGCGGCCTGCCCGACGATCTCCAGTTCTCGCTGATCGAGCCGCTGCGCACGCTGTTCAAGGACGAGGTGCGCGCCCTCGGCGCCGAGCTGGGCCTGCCCGACGAGATGGTCCACCGTCACCCGTTCCCGGGCCCGGGCCTGGCCATCCGGATCATCGGCGCCGTCGACCGCGATCGCCTCGACATCCTGCGCCAGGCCGACCTGATCGCCCGCGAGGAGCTGACCGCCTCGGGTCTGAACCGCGATGTCTGGCAGTTCCCGGTGGTCCTGCTGGCCGACGTGCGAAGCGTGGGCGTCCAGGGCGACGGCCGCACCTACGGTCACCCGGTGGTCCTGCGGCCGGTCTCCAGCGAGGACGCGATGACCGCCGACTGGTCGCGCCTGCCCTACGACCTGATCGCCCGCATCTCGACCCGGATCACGAACGAGGTGCGCGAGATCAACCGGGTGGTCCTCGACGTCACGAGCAAGCCCCCGGGCACCATCGAGTGGGAGTGACGGCCGGCTAGGGGTGGCCCCAGTGCTGGCCGGGAGCCGGCGCCACCGGCAGCGGCTCCTCGGGGATGAGGAACCAGCACACGGGGTACGCGATGAGCGCCACGCCCCAGGTGACCACGGCGAAGATGGCGAAGGCGACCCGGATGAGCACCGGGTCGACGCCGAAGTATCGGCCGATCCCGCTGCAGACGCCGGCGACGATGCGGTCGTCCTGGGGACGGAGGAGGCGGCGGTAGGGTGCGTCAGTCATGCACCCATCGTGACCGGGGAACCGGCCCCAGAACCTCGGTGACAGCCCCGAGAAGAACCCTGAAATTCGGGGCTGACAAGATCCGAAATTCCGGACACGACGGGTAACGAACCGGGTGCGTCGAGTAGGTGTCAACGCTCTGATCTGCGGTTACTCTTCGCCATCACGCTGTCAGGAATCTGACAGACGTTTTCTGCAGGTAACGTAAACCGGGCAGAATTGCCGCCCGTGACCCCCGCACTGGAACCACTTCGGCGAATCGCCGCGTACGCCGTCGCCACCGACGACGCCGGTCGTGTGCTGCTCGTCCGAGCCTCGAGCCGCTCCGGCACCCCCGGCGTCTGGTCGCTCCCCGGCGGCGCAGTCGATCATGGTGAAGACCCCAACCACACCGTCGTTCGCGAGACGGCGGCGGAAACCGGCCTGTCCGTCGCCGTCACCGGGCTGCGTGACGTGCTGGCCGACATGCGGTCGCTGCCGCACCGTGGCGTCACCATCCACACCGATCGCCTCATCTACTCGGTGTCGATCCGGGGCGGCACGCTCGTCGACCGGGTCGGCCACCCCACCGACCTGGCCCGGTGGCACACCCTCGAGGAGGCCGAACGGCTGAAACTCCGGCCGTTCGCGGCGGAGGCGCTCGGGCTCGGCGCCGCATCCGGCGACCTGCGCCCCGACGTCGCCCCGACGTTCCCGTCCTTCTACGCCTACCCCGGGCCGGACGGGCTGCACCGGGCGCAGCGCTTCGCGGCCTACGCGATCGCCACCGACCGCCAGGACACCCGCCTGCTGCTCACCCGGATCGCGCCCGGCTACCCGGGCGAGGGGCGCTGGCACCTGCCCGGCGGCGGGACCGACTACGGCGAGCAGCCGGGGCCGGCGCTGATCCGTGAGCTGGTCGAGGAGACCGGCCAGGAGGGGCGCATCGTCGAGCTGATGGGCGTGGCCAGCCACCGCGACGCGGCCTCGCTCGGCCCCGAGGGCTACCCGATCGACTGGCACGGGGTGCGTGCCTTCTATCGGGTGATCGTCGACGACCCGACCGAGGTGATCGTCAAGGACGTCGGCGGATCGACCTCCGAGGCCCGGTGGATGCCGCTCACGGAGGTCGTCGAGCTCGGCGAGGAGCAGCTCACCGAGGTGACCGCCGAGGCGCTGCGGAAGGCGCGGCTAACCTGATCGAGTGAAGATCAGGCGGGTCGGCGCGTACGGAGTCTGTCGCGACGGGTCCGGGCGGGTGCTCCTCGCCCGGAACTCGGAGCTCAGCGAGTTCCCCGGCCGCTGGACCCTGCCCGGGGGCGGCGTCGAGCAGGGCGAGCACCCGGACGACGCGGTGGTGCGCGAGTTCGGCGAGGAGACCGGCTTCGCGGTGCGCCGGGACGGACTGCGGACGGTGACCGCGGACGTCGCGCGCCTGCCGGCCGGGGATCTCGAGCACACCGACCGGATCATCTATGACGTGTCGATCGTCGGCGGGAGCCTTCGGGCCGAGGTCGGGGGCACGACCGATCTCGTCGAGTGGGTTTCGTCTTCTTCACTGACTTCATTGCCGCTCATGCCGTTCACGGCGGCCGCCCTCGATATTTCCGACATTTCCGACAAATCTGGCATATCTGGTGAGTTGATCGCGGGTGAGGAGCTGGCGCAGCCGGCGCGGGTGCAGCGGTTCGGGGCATATGCCGCGGCTACCGACCCGTACGGCCGCATCTTGCTCGCCAAGATCGCCCAGGGTTACCCCGGCGCCGGGCATTGGCACCTCGCGGGAGGTGGTACCGATCACGGTGAGACCCCGGAAGAGGCGCTGCATCGGGAGTTGTTGGAAGAAACGTCGCAACACGGGCGGGTGACCGGCCTGCTGGGCGTCGGGCACCGTTACGACCCCTCGGCCGTTGGACCGGAAGGAGTGCCGATCGACTGGCACGTCATCCGCGTCCTGTTCAGGGTCCTGGTGGACGCGCCGACCGAACCCGTGGTCACCGAGGAGGCCGGGGGTTCCACCGCGGAGGCGGGCTGGTTCGCCCGGGAGGAGATCGATCACTTGCCGCTCTCGGAGCTCGCCCGCGAAGCCGTAGCCCGAATCGATGCGGAACATACGAGTTAAAATCCTCACAGGCCGCGTCTGAAACCGCGGGCTCGCCCGTACCGAAGGCTGTCGTTCGATCTATCGCCAAGGTCGCGCGGCTGTGCAATGGTGTAACCCCCAAAAGCCCGGGTCAAGCGTGTGCAAGGGGCTACGGGGCCACGACCCACCGCAACTGTGCAGGTGGGAAGACCGAACCATGGAGGAAACACGTGCCGAGTACCCCTTGGCGCCGGCGTCGTTCGACGGATAGTCCCCGTCCCGCCGGTCGTCGTTGGGCTGGCCGTTTGCGCCGCGGCGGCACCATCGCCCGGCAGGCCCTGCTGGTGCGGGTGGGCCGCCGTCCGGGAGACTCCCGGCGTGCCGCCACCGCCACGCGGGCAGAGGTGATCTACACCGGTCCCGTTCTCGAGGCGATCGCCGCCCTTCCCACCGAGCCGGATCTCATCGAGCCGGCCCAGACGGTCGCCAAGACCGTCCCGCTGCTCCCCGGTGAGCAGACCGCCGCCCGCCGGCTGCGCTTCGCGCTGGTGAACGGCTGCACCCTGGCGAGCCTGGGTCTCGGGCTCCTCGCGATCTTCCTGGCGATGCAGGGCGACGTCCGCCCCGCCGCCGCCTGCCTGGTCGCCTGCGTGGCCTTCGACGGCCTCGACGGCGCGCTGGCCCGCAAGCTCGGCGTCGCCAGCCCGTTCGGCGCGCAGATGGACTCGCTCGCCGACATGTGCTCGTTCGGCCTGGCCGCCCCCGTGGTGGTCTACGCCTCGCTGGCCCACACGGTCCCGACCCCGGCGGCGGCCGTCGCCTGCGTGCTGGTGGCCGGCTGCGCCGCGATCCGGCTGGCCCGCTTCAACGTCTCGCCGAAGGACGGCAAGTTCTTCTGCGGCGTCCCCACCACGATGGCGGCCGCCGTGCTCGCGGTGACCGTGCTGATCGGCCTGCCGGTGCCCGGCGCGGTGCTGCTGGGCGGCGTCGCGGTGCTGGCGTTCGCGATGGTGTCGAGCTTCCCGTACGCGAAGCTCGCCCGCCTGCTGAAGCTGCCGCCGTGGATCTGGCTGCTCCCGGCGGTCGGCGCCCTGGTCGACCCGCGGCTCACGTTCGCCGCCGCGGTGCTGGCGTACCTGGTGAGCGGCCCGGTCATGTGGGCCCGCGCCAAGCGCGCCTGAGGTTCGCTACGCGAAGGGCCGCCCTCCCGGGCGGCCCTTTTTGCTACTTCCAGCGGGCGATCACCGTGGCGCCGCCGACGACCTTCTCGTCGACGGTGACCAGCGGCTCGGCCTTGCTCGCCGGCAGGTAGACGTCGGTGCGGGAGCCGAAGCGGATCAGGCCCATCCGCTCGCCGCGGGCGACCAGCGTGCCGACCGGGACGCGCTGCACGATGCGGCGGGCGATCAGGCCGGTGCGCTGGGCCACCACGACCGTGCCGTGCTCGGTGTCGAGGACCGTGTAGGCGGCCACGTTGTGCTCGGCCGCGGCGGTCATCGCGTTCGCGTAGCCGCCGTCCTCGACGAAGTAGTCGGCCACGCGGCCGGCCACCGGCACCCGGTTGACGTGCACGTCGAGCACCGACAGGAAGACCGCGATCCGCAGGAACTCGCCCTCGCCGAAGCGGGGGTCGGTCATCCGCTCGACCGAGAGCACCCGCCCGTCGGCCGACGCCACGATCGCGGCCGGGTCGCTCGGCGCCTCCCGCTCGGGGTCGCGGAAGAACGCCGCCACCGGCGCCGCGGCCAGCGCCGGGATCAGCCACAACTTGCTATTGGGGCGGGCCGTGCGGGCCAGCGCGGCCAGGCCGAGCGCGATGCCGGCCGCCGCCACCCCGTTCGAGTCGATGTGCATGCTCCGGGTGACCGGCACGCTCGACGGCCGGTACGCCGGGGCGAGCGTGGTGGCGACCTTGGGATCGGCGGCCGTGAAGCGGAGCTTGTGCACCCGCAGCGGCGGCGAGTTGCGGACGACCAGGTCGGAGCCGACGCCGAAGAGTGCGCCCTGCCGGAAGAGCTCGGCCGCCGCCCCGCCCGTGCGCCCCGGCACCGCGGGCGTGGCCAGCGTGACCACCGCGCCGTCGTTCAGATATTTGCCGAGCCGGTCGAGCAGCGCCCGCACCTCCTGCGCGGTGCCGGTGACCGGCTCGCCGACGATCACCACGTCGGCCGGCTGCGCCTCGTCGAGCGCGTCGACCACCTTGACCCGGTCGGCGATCCAGCTGCCCAGGCCGGCGATGTGGTCGCGAAGCAGGTCGGCGGTGCTGCGCTCGCCGGCGACCAGGGTCAGCGCGTCACCCGGGAGGAGCGCCTCGACCGCGGACGCCACCACGAGCGACGCGTGGTCGGCGCCGACGACGAGCGCCGACGTGGCCGCGTTGTGCCGGGCGAACTCGGCGGTGAGGGCGCGGGCGGCCGTGCTGCCGATGCCGACGATGGGTGCCTTGGACACGGCGGGGTACGGGGTCATGACGCCGAGCATATTGCGCCGCCCGCGAGCGGGGCTCGCGGGCGGCGGGTCGAACCGTTCGTACTAGTCCTGCCGGGGCTTCTCGCCGGCGGTCTCGGGGTGCTCCTGGCGGAACCGGTCGGCCGGGTCGTCGAGCAGCTCGCGGACGATCGACGCGTGCATCTCGGGCGGCAGGTCGCCGGGGATCTCGGGCTCGGTGGCGGCCTGCTCGGCCACCACGTGCACCGGCTGCGGGGCCGGGCGGCGGCCGGAGCGGATCGCCCCGAGCAGCCCGATCACGCCGAACATGATCAGCGCGCCGGCCACGAGCCAGCCCACCGCCGGCAGGTGGATGTTGATCACCCGGGAGACCGCCCACCAGAGCGCCACCAGCAGGAAGATGACTCCGAAGCTCAGCGAGACGCCGTCGGTGCGGTGCGGCTTCATCGGATGACCTCCACGTTCCCGGTGTCCATCTGCAGGTCGAGCTTGAGGGTGCCGCCACCGGCGCCGTCCGTGCCCAGGTCGGTGATCGACTGGTTGGAGACGCTGCCGTTGTCGTAGACCTTGCCGAGGAGCAGGCCGCGGCCGGTGTCGAGCGACAGGGTGGCCGTGGTGTCGACCGTCTCCGGCAGCAGCACCCGCATCTGGCCGACCTTCATGGTCAGCATGATCGTCTGCTGCTGCCCGGTGAAGTCGATGCCGCGCAGGTCGAGCGTGGCGTTGCCGGCGGTGAAGTCGTACCGGTCGGCGATCGCCGCGACGGTCTGCGGGCGGTAGACGCTGTTGCCGACCTGGCCGCCCCACCGCTCGACGCCGGTGGAGATGCCGAGGCCGAGCGAGGCGAGCAGGGCCAGCGCGATCAGCCCGCGGGCCCGGCCGAGCCAGGCGCCGACGATCAGGCCGAGCGCGATCGTGACCAGGGCGGCCGCGAAGTAGGCGGAGACCGCGATGCTGGCGCCGGCCATGTCGATCACGGCCATCAGGCCGATCACCACGACGACGGCGAAGAACGTGAGCCGGCCGAGCTTCGAGCGCTCCTTGGGCGGTTTTGGCACCTTCGGCGGGCGGGGCTGCGGCGGCTGGTACTGCGGCGGCTGCGAGCCCCACGGGCCGTGCGGCGCGAACGGCGGGCGGTAGCCGCTGACCGGCGGCTGGAACGACGGCGGCGGCACCGGGATGGGCGCGGTCACCGGCTCCTCGGCCGATGCGGGCGTGGCCGGCGCGGCGGGAGCCGGCGGAGGGAAGCCCTGAGCGGCGAAAGCCGTGGTCGGCGGCGCGGTCGCGGCCGGCGGCGCGGTCGCGGGATCGGCCGGCGGCGGAAACGTCGCGCCCGGACCCGGTACCTGGCTCTGATTCTGGCTCTGGCCCTGGTGGGGCGTGCCGCGCTTGATCAGCAGCACCGCGCCGAGGATGACGGCGGCGGCCAGCAGGCTCGCCCGCATCCCGTCGTGCACGATGAAGCCGAAGGAGACCACCGCGGCGGCGCCGAGCAGCACCACCGAGATCGGCGCCATGCCCGAGCGGCCCTTGCCGAGCAACGACTCGATCGGCGACGCGCTGTCGCCCTCGGCCGGGATGATCAGCCAGCCGATCAGGTAGAGCAGGACGCCGACGCCGCTGAGGATGCCGAGCACGGCGACCAGCACGCGCCACAGCACCGGGTCGGTGTTGGTGGCCCGGGCCAGCGCGGCGCAGACGCCGGCGACGTAGCGGCCCTGGCGGGGGCGGACGAGGTGTTCCCGCGAGAACGACGGCCCGGGAAAGGGCGGCGGGCTGGGCGGGGGAGTGGTGCCCGACGAAGTGGCGGTGGCGCCGGGCGGTGTGGAAGCGGTGTGGTCGGCTTCGTCGGTCATGCCATCGATCCTGTCCGAGAGCGGGCCTGAGATGCTTCCGGCGCCGACCCTGAGGCCACCCTGAGATCCTGGGGCCCGGATACCGGGGGACATTCCCCGTGGCCCGGGACGCTGGGACGTGTGACGATCGGATGACGACACCGAGGAGGAGTCATCGCCACCGCAGTCACCCCACCCACGCGCCGGCTGTACCGGCCACGCGACCACCGGATCATCGCCGGGGTCGCCGCCGGTCTGGCGGAGCATCTGGGTGTTCCGCTGCTGGCGGTTCGCATCGCTCTGGTCGTGCTCCTCGGGTTCAGCGGCCTGGGCCTTCTTCTCTATGCGGCCTTCTGGGCGGTCCTGCCGCAACAGGTTCCCACCGACGCGTCCCCGCCGCGACGCGATCTGGCCATGCTTCTGCCGTTCGCGGCCATCGGCCTGGGCGTCGTGCTGCTCCAGGCGCTCGTCTTCAAGAACAGCGTGGCCGGCACCGTCGGCTGGCTGATCGCGGTGGTCGCGGTCGGCGCCGGCATCATCTGGCACCAGTCCGACCCGTCCCGCCGCGGCCACTGGACCGGCAGCCTGCCGCAGACGCCCTGGCTGGCCGCCGTGGTGGCGGAGAGCGACCGGCGCTTCTTCCTCTTCCGCTTCATCGGCGGCGGCGTGCTGGTCGCGACCGGCATCATCGGCGTGGTCGCCGTCTACGCCCCGGCCGGCTCGCTCTCCTCGGTGGTCAACGGCGTGATCTTCGCGCTGGTCGGCCTGCTCGGGGTCGGCGTGGTCGCCGCGCCGCTGCTCTGGCGCATGTTCAACCAGCTGCGCGCCGAGCGCGAGGGCCGCATCCGCGAGCAGGAGCGGGCCGAGGTCGCCGCCATGATCCACGATCAGGTGCTGCACACGCTCGCGCTGATCCAGCGCAACTCGACCGACATCAAGGAAGTGCAGCGACTGGCCCGCGGCCAGGAGCGCAGCCTGCGCAACTGGCTCTACAAGCCGACCGCGTCGCCGACCGAGCGGTTCGCCGCCGCGCTCGAGCAGGCCGCCGCCGAGGTCGAGGACACGTACGCGATCACTGTCGAGACCGTCGTGGTCGGCGACACCGAGTGTGACGAGCGGGTCGCCGCGCTCGTCGCGGCGGCGCGCGAGGCCCTGGTCAACGCCGCCCGGCACGCCGGCGTGCAGACCGTCTCGCTCTACGCCGAGGTCGAGGCCGACGAGCTGAGCGTCTTCGTCCGCGACCGGGGGGCCGGATTCGACATCTCCGGCGTGGAGGAGTCGCGCCACGGCGTCCGAGGGTCGATCATCGGGCGCATGAAACGCCACGGCGGCAAGGCCGAGATCCGCAGTACGCCCGGCGAGGGCACCGAGGTCCGCCTCATGCTGGCGGTCACCCGAGAGAGCATGACGGCTGGGAAGGAGTCCGCACGATGACTGAGACCGAGGCCGGCCGGCTGCGAGTGTTCCTCGTCGACGACCACGCGATGTTCCGCGCCGGGGTGCGTGCCGAGCTGGGCGCCCACGTCGACGTGATCGGCGAGGCCAGCACGGTGCCCGAGGCGATCAGCAAGATCGCCGCGGCCGAGCCCGACGTGGTGCTGCTCGACGTGCACATGCCGGACGGCGGCGGCCGCGCGGTTCTCGACGCGATGCGCCGCAGCCACCCGCAGGTCCGTTTCCTGGCGCTGTCCGTCTCCGACGCCGCCGAGGACGTGATCGGCCTGATCCGGGCCGGCGCCCGCGGCTACGTCACCAAGACCATCTCGCCCGACGAGCTGGCCGCCGCGATCAAGCGGGTGGCCGACGGCGACGCGGTGTTCAGCCCGCGGCTGGCCGGGTTCGTGCTGGACGCGTTCGCCTCCCGGCCCGACGTGCCGGTCGCCGACCCCGAGCTCGACCAGCTCACCAACCGCGAGCGCGAGGTCCTGCGGCTGCTCGCGCGGGGCTACGCGTACAAGGAGATCGCCAAGGAGTTGTTCATCTCGATCAAGACGGTCGAGACCCACGTCTCCAACGTCCTGCGCAAGCTCCAAATGAGCAACCGTTACGAATTGTCACGATGGGCGGCCGACCGGCGCCTCGTCTGACGCTCCGTCAATGGGTGTGTACTGAAGGGCATAACGCCAGCTCAAGGCCCAGTGTGAGACTGCCCGAACGGCCTGTGGCTAGTATCGGCTTGATAACGGGGCTCCGGGCCCCGGTTTCGCTGTGTCACAGTTGCTGGCGACTCACAGACCCCCGTGAGCGCCCTGAAGGAGGCATCCTCCACATGCGTGGGAATGGCCCATGGAAGGTGGCGGCCGGAGCGGCCGCCATCGCCTTGTTGGCGGCCGGCTGCTCCAGCGGCTCCTCGGACGACGAAGCGACGCTGCCGAACGCCATCAGCATCGGTATCGCCGAGCCGGAGAGCCTGATTCCGTCCAACACGACGGAAAACAACGGCTCGCAGGTGTTGTCGTCGCTGTTCTATCCACTCGTCCGCTTCGACGAGAAGAGCGAGCCGTACAACGTCGCGGCTGAGTCGATCTCGCACGACAAGGCCAACAAGGTCTGGACCATCAAGCTGCGGCCGGGGTTCACCTTCAGCAACGGCGAGCCGGTCACGGCGGACAACTACATCAACGCCTGGAACTACGGCGCGTACGGGCCGAACGCCCAGCTCGGGTCGTACTACTTCAGCCGCATCGACGGCTACGCGCAGATGCAGTCGGTCGACCCCGACAACGACGGCCCCGAGAAGGCGCCCACCCCGAAGGCGAACAAGCTCACGGGCCTCAAGAAGGTCAACGACACGACCTTCAAGGTGACGCTCACGCAGGGCTTCGCGGGCTGGGAGTCGGTGATGGGGTACGACTCGTTCTACCCACTGCCCAAGGCCGCGTTCAAGAGCGACGGCGTGCTCGCCGACGGCTTCGGTGACGCCCCGATCGGCAACGGCCCGTTCAAGCTCAAGGGCAAGTGGCAGCACGACGCGCAGATCCAGGTCGAGAAGGTCGCCGACTTCAAGGGCACGGTCCCCAAGGTCGACGGCATCACCTGGAAGATCTACCAGGACCTCGGCGCGCAGTACGCCGACCTGGTCGCGGGCAACCTCGACGTCCAGACGAAGGTGCCGATCGAGAGCCTGGCGTCCGCGTCCGGCGACCTCGGCGACCGTCTGCAGAAGACGCCCAGCTCGGGCTTCCAGTTCCTCGGCTTCCCGATCTACGAGAAGGAATACGAGAAGAAGGACGTCCGGCGCGCGATCTCGATGGCGGTCAACCGCGAGGAGCTGACGTCGCAGATCTTCCTCGGCTCCGAGACGCCCGCCACCTCCTTCGTCTCCCCGGTGGTCGCCGGTTACCGGCCCAACACCTGTGGCGAGAACTGCGAGTACAACCCGACCAAGGCGAAGCAGTTGTACACCGCGGCGGGCGGCCCGTCCGAGATCAAGATCTCGTACAACCAGGACGGCGGTCACAAGGCCTGGATCGACGCCATGTGCAACCAGATCAAGGCGGCACTGAGCGTCAACTGCGTCGGCGTGGGCGAGCCGAAGCTGGCCGACCTGCTGAAGAAGGTGGAGAGGCACCAGCAGGTGGGCCTCATCCGGCTCGGCTGGGTCATGGACTACCCGCTGATGGAGGACTACCTCGGCCCGCTGTACTCGACCGACGGCTCGTCGAACTACTACGGGTACAGCAACACCGCGTTCGACAGCCTGGTTCGCGAGGGCTCCGAGGCGGCCACGCCGGCGGCGGCCATCAAGCAGTGGCAGGACGCCGAGGACATCCTGGCGCAGGACATGCCGGTGATCCCGCTCCGCTTCGGCCAGAACGTCTTCGGCCATTCGGAGAAGGTCACCAACGTAACCATGGACCTGTTCCAGAAGGTGGACATCTACAAGATCGAAGTGGCGGAGTAACGTCTGACCGCTCGAACCCTGGTGGCGCCACGGTCTATCTGAAACCGTGGCGCCGCCGCATTTTTTCTTCACCGCCGAAGGCAACTGAATGTTCCGCTACATCGTGCGGCGCCTGCTGCAGATGGTCCTGACCTTCTTCGGGGCGACGTTCATCGTCTACGCCCTGATGTTCGCCGTTCAGGACGATCCGCTCCAGGCGCTGGTCGGCGAGCGTCCCCTCACCGACAGCCAGCGCACCGCCCTCACCGCCAAGTACCACCTCGACGACAGCTTCTTCACGCAGTACTGGTACTACGTGAAGGGCCTGCTCACGGGGGACTTCGGCACGTCGCTCACCAACCGCCGGGTCGCCGACATGCTCGCCGACGCGTGGCCGGTGACGCTGCGCCTCTCGCTCCTGGCGATCATCATCGCGGCCACCATCGCGATCGTGGCCGGCGTGATCTCCGGCATCCGGCGCGGCAGCATCTTCGACAACGCGACGCTCTTCCTGACGCTGGTCGTGCTGGCCATGCCGATCGTCGTGCTCGCGCCGCTGGCCCAGCTGATCTTCGGCATCAAGCTCGGCTGGTTCCCGCCGACAGCCGGCAAGGACGCGTCGCTGTACGAACTGCTGTTACCCGCGTCCGTGCTGGCCAGCCTGGTGGTCGCCACCGAGCTGCGGGTGACCCGGGCCTCGGTCGCCGAGAACCTGCGCGCCGACTACGTGCGCACCGCGCGGGCCAAGGGGCTCAGCCGCGGGCGGGTGATCGGCGTGCACGTCCTGCGCAACTCGCTCATCCCGGTGATCACCCTGATCGGTGTCGACATCGGCGCCCTGATGTCCGGGGCGATCGTCACCGAGAAGGTGTTCAACATCCCCGGGGTCGGCTTCAACCTCTTCCGCGGCATCCGCACCGAGGACGGTCCGCTGGTGGTCGGCTTCGTCAGCGTCCTGGTGATCGTCTTCCTGGTCGTGAACCTGATCGTCGACCTGCTCTACGCCGCGCTCGACCCGAGGATCCGCTATGAGTGACATGAGCGCCCTGGCCGCGGAGACGCCGGTCGTCCCCGGCGGCGGTGGCAGCAACGCGAAGTCCCGCAGCCTGGCCTCCGACGCCTGGCACGACCTGCGCCGCAGCAAGATCTTCTGGGCGGCGCTGGTGATCATCGCGCTCGTGCTGCTGATGGCCGCGTTCCCCAAGCTGTTCACCTCGGCCGACCCACACGACTGCGTGCTTTCCCGGCAGCACAAGGGTCCGAACGGCGGCGCGATCTTCGGGTACGACTTCCAGGGCTGCGACGTGTACGCCAAGACGGTCTACGGCGCGCGCTACTCGATCATCGTGGGGGTCTTCTCGACGCTGATCGCCGGCGTGATCGGGCTGGCGTTCGGACTCGCGGCCGGCTTCCTCGGCGGCTGGCTCGACGCGGTCCTGTCCCGGTTCATCGACGTCATGCTCGCGATCCCGTTCCTGCTCGGCGCGATCGTGCTGGCCAAGCGGCTGTCGAGCGACCCGCAGAGCAACGGCGTGCTGGCCGTGACGGTCACCCTCGGCGTGCTCGGCTGGACCACGGCGGCCCGGGTCATGCGCTCCGCGGTGATCGCCTCGAAGAACCAGGACTACGTGGCCGCGGCCCGCATGCTCGGCGCGAGCCCGTCCCGGCTGCTGTTCCGGCACATCCTGCCGAACTCGATGGCCTCCTACGTGGTGGTGCTGACGATCCTGCTCGGCATCAACATCGCGAGCGAGGCGACGCTGTCGTTCCTCGGAATCGGCCTCAAGGGCGACGCGGTGAGCTGGGGCATCTCGATCTCCGAGGCGACCGGGTACGTACGGGTGGCCGCCGGCCCGCTGATCTGGCCATCGGTGTTCCTGGCCGCCACGGTGCTGGCCTTCATCATGCTCGGCGACGCCGTCCGAGACGCCTTCGACCCGAAGCTGCGGTGACATGACTGACATCAAGGCGCAGATGGACGCGCTGCCCGGCCTCGACCCCCGGGCGCCGCTGCTGGCCGTCGACGACCTGCACGTCGAGTTCCGCACCCGGGACGGCGTGGCCAAGGCCGTCAACGGCGCCGGCTTCCGGCTCGCGGCCGGCGAGACCCTGGCCCTGCTCGGCGAGTCGGGCTGCGGCAAGTCGGTCACCGCGCAGGCGATCATGGGCATCCTCGACACCCCGCCCGCGTACGTCACCCGCGGCCAGGTGCTCTACCGCGGCGTCGACCTGCTGCGCCTCTCCGAGAACGACCGCCGCAAGGTGCGCGCCAACCGCATCGCGATGATCTTCCAGGACGCGCTCTCGGCGCTGAACCCGGTCTACACGGTCGGGTTCCAGCTCGCCGAGCTGTTCCGCAAGCACCGGGGCATGTCCCGGGCGGACGCCAAGCGGCAGGCGATCGAGCTGCTCGACCAGGTGCACATCCCGGCCGCCCGCGAGCGGATCAACGACTACCCGCATCAGTTCTCCGGCGGCATGCGGCAGCGCGTCATGATCGCCATGGCGCTGGCCCTCGACCCCGAGGTGCTGATCGCCGACGAGCCCACCACGGCCCTCGACGTCACCGTCCAGGCGCAGATCATGGGCCTGCTCGCCGAGCTCCAGCACCAGCGCAACATGGGACTGATCCTGATCACGCACGACATGGGCGTGGTGGCCGACGTCGCGGACCGGATCTCGGTCATGTACGCCGGAAAGATGGTGGAGGAGGCGCCGGTCTATGACATCTACGCGCGACCTGCTCACCCGTACACGAAAGCGCTCTTGGAATCGATTCCCCGCCTGGATCTCAAGGGCCAGCAGCTCAACGTGATCCGCGGACTGCCGCCGGCGCTCACCGACCTTCCGCGCGGGTGCGCGTTCCACCCCCGATGCGGGTACGCGCGGGAGATCTGCCGCCAGGAGGAGCCGCCGCCGTATCAGATCGCGGCGCACCGCATTTCCCGCTGCCACTTCATCCGGGAGGTCCTCGGTGTCTGACGTGTCCGATCTGGTGCTGGAGACCCGCGGCCTGGTCAAGCACTTCCCGATCACCCAGGGCATCGTCTTCAAGACGAAGGTGGGCGCCGTCCGCGCGGTCGACGGCGTCGACATCCAGCTGCGCCGGGGCGAGACGCTCGGCATCGTCGGCGAGTCGGGCTGCGGCAAGTCGACGCTGGCCAAGCTGCTGGTCGGGCTGGAGAAGCCGACGTCGGGCGAGGTGATGGTGCGCGGCGAGAACATGGCGCGGCTCTCCGGTCACGCCCTGCGCCGGGCCCGCCGCAACATCCAGATGGTGCTCCAGGACCCGTACACGTCGCTGAATCCCCGCATGACGGTCGGCGACATCATCGGCGAGCCCTTCGAGATCCACCCCGAGGCGGTGCCGCCCGCCGGCCGGGCCCGCGCCGTGCAGGAGCTGCTCGACCTGGTCGGCCTCAACCCCGACCACATCAACCGCTACCCGCACCAGTTCTCCGGCGGCCAGCGCCAGCGAATCGGCATAGCCCGCGCGCTGGCCCTGCGCCCCGAGATCATCGTCTGCGACGAGCCGGTGTCGGCCCTCGACGTCTCGATCCAGGCCCAGGTGATCAACCTGCTCGAGCGCCTGCAACGAGAGCTCGGCCTGTCGTACGTCTTCATCGCGCACGACCTCTCGGTGGTACGCCACATCTCCGACCGGGTAGCCGTCATGTACCTGGGCAAAATCGTGGAGACCGGCTACCACATGGCGATCTACGAGCAGCCCACGCACCCGTACACGCAGGCCCTGCTCTCGGCCGTCCCGGTCCCCGACCCACGCCTGCGCGGCCGCCGCGACCACATCGTCCTCGAGGGCGACGTGCCGTCCCCGGCCAACCCGCCGTCGGGGTGCCGCTTCCGCACGCGTTGCTGGAAGGCCCAGCCCTTCTGCGCCGACCACGAGCCGCTGTTGCAGATCCGCCAGAGGTCACCGCACCCGAGCGCGTGCCATTACGCCGAGATCCGGGACGTGATTCACCGGTACTGAGGGGCGCTCTTGCGGTTGGTTCGCCTTGGGCCTGGCTCGCTTTCGGCTCGCCCCCGCGCCCAGATCTTGGTGAATTTGTGCTCGCTCACTGCGGGCGTCGCCGGGATCTTGATGAGTTCGTGCGGGTAGGGAGCACGAACTCATCAGCGCTGCGCGGGTGCTGGTGGTCAGAGGGGGCCGCGGCCGGCGCGGAGGATCATCAGGGCGATCTGGGTGCCGTCGGGGCCGAGGGCGGCGCGGAAGCGGTCGACGATCTCGCGCTCGCGGGAGAGGACCAGGCGGGTGCCGCCGCTGGCCATGCGGGTCTTGCCCACCGACTGGGAGAGGCGGGCCCGTTCCAGCCACAGGTCGATGATGGCCTGGTCGATCTCGTCGATACGTTCGCGCATGGCGCGGATCTCGTCGGCGGCCAACGGCTCGCCCGCGCCGGTCGTCTGGTCTGCCACGTCGGCCGTCATTTCGTGCTCCTCGGGTGCTCGCGCCCCGGTCGACCCGGCCCGGGCAGCATCAAGCCCCGGGCTGGGAAGCCCGGGGCTTGATGTAGGTCTGTCGTTCAGACGCGGCCTACGGTCGCCGGACCCCCGGAACCGTAGTAAAAAAATCGCGCCTGCTCGATCACGCTGCCGAGTATGCCCCCGCCCCGATCCCGACCGCAAGGAAACCGCCCGATCCGTGGGACGCCGGAAGAGGGACAGCCCCGGCCGCGACACCGCCCGCGGTCAGGCCGGCAACCCGACCCCGGCCACGGCGGGGCCGCGGATCACCCGCCGGGTCGCCCCGATCATGGCGGCGCCGGTGAGGGCCGCGGCGATGGCGACGATCGCGAGGTACGGCAAGGGCATCGCGTCGGGCCAGAGGCGGTCGGCCCGGGCGGAACCGAACGGCAGGACCGTGAACAGCGAGGCGATCGAGCCGCCCAGCACGCCCGTCACCGTGACCAGCAGGCCCTCCAGGCTGACCGTCGCGACCAGCTGGCCCCGGGTCGCGCCGGACAGGCGCTGCTGGGCGAACTCCCGGCGGCGGCGGATCGTGGCGGCGATCAGGGTGTTGAGCAGCATGATGGCGACGAAGAGCGTGATCATGCCGACCACCACGTAGTTCAGCGTCTTCACGTCCTGGGCGTACGACGGCTCGATCTCGCCGGCCGAGGCGCGGTTCTCGATGCCCTGCATGTAGACCGTGCCGGTCGCTATCCCGGTGAAGAACAGCACCGGCATCACCGCGCCGCCGAGCTGGCGGGTCCGGGTCTTCACCGCGAGCACCGCCAGCTCGCCCGGAGCGCCGCCGAGCGTTCGCACGGGGAGCGACAACACGGCGGTGACCAGGCGCAACAGTTCCGGTGCGAGCAGCGCGAGCCCCACCGAGGCCCAGATGCCGGCCTGGCCGCCGGTCTGCATCGCGTCGATGCCCTTGCCGTCCATCAGCGTCGCCGTCAGCACCGCGCAGTTCGCGCCCACGGCCAGGAAGAACACCGCCGCTATCCGCCGCAGGACGGGTCGCTCGCGGCGCGCGGACCGGGCCGAGATCGTGCGGCCGGCGGCGAAGACCCCCGCGATGACCGAGCCGAGCAGCGTGACGCCGAAGCCGACCCCGAACGCGATCGGGCCGAACGCGAACGAGACCGAGGACGCGGCCTGCCCGGTGTCGCGCAGCAGCGAGAACAGCACGCGCCCGAGCACCAGACCGGCCGGGAGCGCGGCCGTCGCGCCGATCAGGGCGACCGCCGCCGCCTCGCCGACGATCATGCGGCGGAGCTGGCGGCGGGTGGCGCCGACCCGGCGGAGCAGGGCCACCTGGTCGGCCCGCTGGCGGATGGCCAGGCTCATCGTCGACGTCACCGCGAACGCCACGATGATCAGGCACCAGCCGCCGCCGACGCCGGCCGTGGTGCCGAGCGAGTCGGCGCTGGTCGCGTCGGCCGCGCCGGCCGTGTCGAGCAGCGAGGCGAACGCCATCAGCAGGGCGGCGCCGAGGAACGCGGTGAGGAACGTGGCGACGAAGCCGCCGGGACGATGCCGCAGGTTGCGGAGCGCGACGGAGATCATGCCGCCGCTCCGATCCCGCGGGCGTCGCCGAGGTGGGCGAGCCGCTCGGCGACCGCGTCCACGGTGGGCGCGGCGAGCGATCCGGCGATCCGGCCGTCGGCCAGGAAGACCACCGAGCCGGCGTACGCCGCGGCGACCGGATCGTGGGTGACCATGACGACCGTGCGTCCGTTCTCGTGCACCACCGAGCGCAGCAGGGTGAGCACCTCGCGGGCGCTGCGCATGTCGAGCGCGCCGGTCGGCTCGTCGGCGAAGATCACCGCTGGGTCGCTGACCAGGGCGCGGGCCACCGCCACCCGCTGACGCTGGCCGCCGGAGAGCCGCTCGGGCATCTCGTCGGCCCGGTCGCCGAGGCCGAGTCGCTCGAGGACGGCCCGGCTGTGGCGGCGATCGGCGCGACGGCCGTCGAGCCGCAACGGCAGCTCCACGTTCTGCGCGACGGTCAGCGACGGCAGCAGGTTGTAGTCCTGGAAGACGAAGCCCACCCGCCGCCGGCGGAACTTCGTCATGGCCGTGTCGTCGGCGGTGTTCAGCTCCTTTCCGTCGATGAACACCTGGCCGGCGGTCGGGGCGTCGAGGCCGGCCGCGCACTGCAACAGCGTGCTCTTGCCCGAGCCGGAGGGGCCCATCACCGCCGTGAAGCTGCCGGAGGCGAAGGAGGCCGTGACGCCGTCGAGGGCGGTCACCGCGTTGTCGTAGGTCTTGGAGAGGGACTCGAGTCGCACCGCGTCAGTCATAAGTACACCGTACGAGCGCACTACCATGAGAGGTAATGGTGCTAGCACTACCATCCAGCTAGTGCACTAGGGTGTGGTGCACTAGTGCACCTGGAGGCCACGGTGGAGATTCCGGCGTACCGCCGCATCGCCGCGGAGATCGCGGCGCGGATCGACTCGGGTGAGTTGCCGCCCGGCGCCAAGATCATGTCGACCCGGCAGATCGTGGCGGAGTACGACGTCGCGATGGCCACCGCCACGAAGGTCATCACGTCGCTGCGGGAGCAGGGGCTGGTACAGACCCGGCCCGGTCTCGGCACGGTGGTGGCGCCGGTGGCCGGAAGCGCCGGGCCCGACCGCGATCGCGTGGTGCGCACCGCGATCGCCATCGCCGACGCCGAGGGGCTGACCGGTCTCTCGATGCGGCGGCTGGCCGGCGAGCTCGGCATCCCGACGATGTCGGTCTACCGCTACGTCGACGACAAGGAGGAGCTCCTGCTCCTGATGATGGACGAGGTGATGGGCGCGAACCCGCCGCCGTCCCTGTCGCCGGCCCGGGACGGCTGGCGGGCCTGCATCGAGGCGCTGGCCCGGCTGCAGTGGTCGATGTACCGGCGGCACACCTGGCTCGCGCAGGCGGTCTCGTTCACCCGGCCGCTGCTCGCGCCCCGGGCGATGGCGCACACCGAGTGGGCGATGCGGGCGCTCGGCGAGCACGGTCTCGACCCGGATCTCCAGTTCCGGTCGGCCGTCATGATCGCCAATTACGTACGCGGAACCGCCGTGAACCTGGAGGCGGAGGCGCAGGCGATCCAGGAGACCGGGATGACCGAGGAGGACTGGTTCCGCAGTCGCCAGGAACAGTTCGCGACGGTGCTGTCGAGCGGGAAGCTGCCGATGATGGAGCGGTTCGTCACCGGCGGGTACGAGTTCAACCTGGACGTCCTGCTCGAGTTCGGCCTGCAGCGGATGCTCGACGGCCTCGAGACGATGAGGCCCGCCGGAAGATCCGACGGGCCTCACGAATAACCGAAGGGTCAGGCGATGGTGCTGATGCGGTCGGCCGGCCCGGGTGCGACCGGAGCGCCGGCGCCGAGGTACGCGACCAGAGCGTCGACATCGAAGCCCGGAGCCGTGGTGCGCCCGGTGCCGCCGGTCAGGACCGTGAAGCCGTCGCCACCGTTGGCGAGGAAGTCGTTGGTCGTGACCTGGTAGTTGGCGGCCGGGTCGATCGCCGTCCCGTTCAGGGCCAGGTTGGTGATCTTCGAGCCGAGCGGAGCCGAAGCACTCCACGTGTACGTGACGCCGGCCGAGACCTGCAGGATCTTGGTCGTCGTCTGTCCCTTGTAGCCGGCGAACTGCTGCTCGAGCGCGTCCTTGATCTGCGCGCCGGTCAGCGTCTGGGTGACCACGAGGTTGTTGAACGGCTGGACGGTGAACGCCTCGCCGTACGTCACCTCGCCGACCGCCTCGCCGCCCGCGGACGCCTCGGCGTCGAAGTCGGCGCGGATGCCGCCCGGGTTCATCAGCGCGAGCTGGGCGCCGCTGCCGGTCGTGCGGGCCAGCTGGGCGTCCGCGATCACGTCACCGAGCGGAGATTCGCCGGCTGCCGTGTTCGTACGCGTGATGTCCTTCGTGATCTTGCCGACGATCTTGTTGGCGATCGGGGCGACCGCCGTCCGGTACTTGTCGGCGACCTTCTTGGCGGCGGGGTCGACGGTGTCCGGGTTCTTCAGGTAGACGCCCGCCGCGTCCTTCTTCCAGCCGCCGGCGCCGTCCGAGACCCCGTTCTCCACGATCACGTTCTTCGCGGTGATCTCGGCGAACCGGCCGGTCCGCTTGTCCAGCGTGTAGTCGGTGTCGGTGATCAGCTGGCCGTTGGTGCCGGCGCTGGTGACCACCGAGGTGCCCGACTTGTTGGGCAGCGAGCACGAGTAGAACCGGTGCGTGTGGCCGGAGACGACCAGGCCGATCTCGGGGTTGAGACCCTTGACGATGTCGACGACCGGGCCCGCGAAGTTGAAGCAGTCGGACACGCCCGGCGTCGGGCTGGCCGAGCCCTGCGCGCCGCCCTCGTGCAGCAGCAGCACCTGGGCCTTCACGCCGAACAGCTTGAGCAGGTTGCTCCACTTGTTGGCGGTCTCGACCTCGTCGGCGAAGTGCACGTTCTTGATGCCGGCCGGGTTCACGATGCCGGCCGTGCCCTCGAGCGTCATGCCGATGAAGCCGACCGGCACGCCGCCCACGAGCTTGATCGAGATCGGCGGGAGGATCGGCAGCCCGGTCTTGTTGTTGATCGTGTTGGCGGCCAGGTAGGTGAACTTGGCGCCGTAGAACGGGTCGCCGTCCTGGCAGCCGTCGACCGGGTGGCAGCCGCCGCGCTGCATGCGGATGAGCTCGTCGACACCCTCGTCGAACTCGTGGTTGCCCACGGAGCTGACCTGGAGTCCGATCTGGTTCATCAGCTCGATCGTCGGCTCGTCGTGGAAGGCGGCGCTGACCAGCGGCGAGGCGCCGATCAGGTCGCCGGCGCCGACGGTGAGGGTCGACCGGCCCTCGGCCTTGGCCTCGGCGCGCAGCTTCTTGAGGTAGGTCGCGAGGTATTCGACGCCGCCGGCCGGGGTGCTCGTGCCGGAGGCGTTCACGACGGCGCCGCTGCCGCTGGGCGGGTCGATGGCGCCGTGGAAGTCGTTGTAGCTGAGGAACTGGCCCTTCACCGTGGTGGCGGGCTTCGTGCCGAACGAGACGCTGACCGGCTTGAACTCGGCCGGTGGGGTGGTCGTGGTGGTCTGCCGGGCCGACGGAAGGGTGGTCACGACGGCCAGGGCAAGAGCGGGTGCGGCCAGATGACGCAGCACTCGGCGGATGTCCATGGGTATTGGGTCTCCCGATAGATTTTCAACCAACGTCGAAACAGCCTGATCCATCCACGCAGGTGAGCGCTACTACCTCCGGGTGACAACTAGATTGCTGATCCAATCGACGCACGTCCTGTTGACATCGGTGTACGGCCGGCCGAAGACGCTCCTCGAGGCGTTCTCCAGCGAGTTCCCGAGCCGGAGCCGGAGGCGTACGAACTCCATCGCTCTTGCTTCTCCGAAGTGGTTGACCAGGCAGTCCACCGCGAAATGCCCCTCGGCGTAGAACGCGGCCACCTCCTTCTCGCCGGCCCCGTCGCGCAACGGCGCGGTGGCGATCCGGGTGGTGCGGCGCAGGGCATTTCGGTTGTACGTGTCGGAGGCCCTTCGCGGCTGCATGCCGATGTACTCGGCGACGCCCTCGACCAGCCACATGTCCTCGTGCTTGGTGGTGACGCCGCTGATCGTGGCGACGTGGCCGAGCTCGTGCTGGATCACCTCGCGCAGCGCGCTCCGGGACGTCAGGCGGGACGGCTTGATCACCACGTCGGCGCCGGCCGGGCCGAGCGGCTGCATGTAACCGACCGCCCACTGGGTCGCCTTCCCGCCGTACCAGATCCGCCAGGTCTTGTCGGTGGCGAGAAAGAGCCGGTAGCGCGTCTGACGGTTGCCGGCCAGAGCGGCAAATCGATCGTCGACCGCGGCGGCCTGATCGGCGATCGCGACGACCTCCTTGAGCCGGCCGCGCAGGGCCGGGGGTGCGCCGACGGTGACCCGTCTGCCCTGGGCGAAGACGAGATCGCCCTGCTCCCACGGCGTCGGTTGGAGGCCGGTGGGCGTGGCCGCCTCGATCAGAGCGGTGATCACATAGGACCGGCCGCGCGGCTTGACCGTCAACCGCTGGGCGATGCGCGGGCTGTCCGCCGGGCACTGCGGCCGGACGAAGCAGTAGGCGAGCTCGACCTGGCCCTTCGTCACGCGATAGTCCACCGTGGCGTGCAGCGCGCGCAGCGTACGGAAGAGGTTTTGGTATTTCTCGCGCAGGGTGGGGTCGACCGGCGCGAGCCACCCGGCGAGATCGCCGCGGTTGAGCGCCTTCGCCTGCCCGGTCAGCAGTTGGCGCACGGGGTCCTTGGGCTTCGGGCCGGGCGTGGCCGCGCCGGCCGGGACCACCCGCGCCGGATCATCCGGATCGGTGAACACGATCGAGATCGAGATGGCCAGGACCACGGCCAGGATCGCGCCGCCGACATGCCGGGCCCGGTCGTGCACCCCCGTGAAGTCCCGCACCGCGCCTCCTCGGGCCGGACCGGCCGTGCGCTGATTCAAACAAACCGTCGCCGCCGACGCACCCCCCCTCGTTCGGCGGCGGATTTCTTGTCGGGGGGTGGGCCTAGACTTGCCCCCGCGATGCGAGCTTCCTCTGAACCCCAGCCCAGCCTGCCCTTCGCCATGCCCGCCGTGCGGGAGGGTGAGGCGCCGAAGAAACGACGGCTCGACCCGGAGTCGCTGCTCACGGGCCTGAACGGCCCCCAGCGCGACGCGGTGACCCACGCCGGTTCGCCGCTGCTGATCGTCGCGGGCGCGGGCTCGGGCAAGACGCGGGTGCTGACCCACCGCATCGCCTACCTGCTGGCCGAGCGCAACGTGCATCCCGGCCAGATCATCGCGATCACGTTCACCAACAAGGCCGCCGGCGAGATGAAGGAGCGGGTCGCCCACCTGGTCGGCAACCGCGCCCGGCTGATGTGGGTGTCGACGTTCCACTCGGCGTGCGTGCGCATCCTGCGGGCCGAGCACGATCACGCGGGCCTCAAGAGCACGTTCTCGATCTACGACGCCGACGACTCGCGCCGGCTCATGCAGTTGGTGATCCGCGAGCTCGACCTCGACCCGAAGCGCTACACGGCGCGCGGCCTCGCGGCCCAGGTGTCCAACCTGAAGAACGAGCTGGTCGAGCCCGACGACTTCAAGAACGACGCGAAGGGTCCGAACGAAAGAGCGCTCGCGGAGGCGTACGAGATGTATCAGCGCCGCCTGCGGGAGGCGCACGCCCTCGATTTCGACGACATCATCATGGCCACGGTGCACCTGTTCCAGTCGCACCCGCACGTCGCCGAGGCCTACCGCCGCCGGTTCCGGCACGTGCTCGTCGACGAATACCAGGACACCAACCACGCGCAGTACACGCTGGTCAGGGAACTGGTGGGTGCACCCGGTGGCGACCTGCCGCCCGGGGAGCTGTGCGTGGTGGGCGACGCCGACCAGTCGATCTACGCGTTCCGCGGCGCCACGATCCGCAACATCCTGGAGTTCGAGCGCGACTACCCCGACGCGCGCACGATCCTCCTCGAGCAGAACTATCGATCCACCCAGACGATCCTCTCCGCCGCCAACGCGGTGATCGAGCGAAACCCGTCGCGCAAGCCCAAGCGGCTCTGGAGCGACCAGGGCGCGGGCGAGCAGATTGTGGGCTACGTCGCCGACACCGAGCACGCCGAGGCCGACTGGGTGGCCCGCGAGATCGACCGGCTGCACGACCGGGAGGACATCCGCCCCGGCGACGTGGCCGTCTTCTACCGCACCAACGCCCAGTCCCGGGTGTTCGAGGAGGTGTTCATCCGGGTCGGCCTGCCCTACAAGGTGGTCGGCGGGGTGCGCTTCTACGAGCGCAAGGAGGTGCGCGACGCGCTGGGCTACCTGCGCGCGGTGGTCAACGACGACGACACGGTGAGCATCCGCCGCGTCCTCAACACCCCGAAACGCGGCATCGGCGAGCGGGCCGAGGCGTGCGTCGAGGCGCTGTCCGCACGCGACCGCATGTCGTTCGGCCAGGCGCTGCGCCACGCGAAGGACGCGCCCGGCATCGCCGCCCGCTCGGCCAACGCGATCGCCGATTTCGTGCAGATGCTCGACGACCTGCGCGAGATGGCCCGTACGGCGCCGCCGGAAGAGGTGCTCGAGGCGGTTCTCCAGCGGTCGGGCCTGCTCAGCGAGCTGGAGGAGAGCATCGACCCGCAGGACCAGGGCCGGGTGGAAAACCTTCAGGAGCTGGTGAGCGTCGCCCGGGAGTACACCGAGCGAGTCGAGGCCCAGGCCGAGGAGGGTGCGGAGCAAGCTGCCACGTTGGCCGGATTCCTCGAGCAGGTCGCGCTGGTGGCCGACGCCGACCAACTGCCCGACGACGATCCCGACCACCAGGGCGTGGTCACGCTGATGACGTTGCACACGGCCAAGGGCCTCGAGTTCCCGGTGGTGTTCCTGACCGGACTCGAGGACGGCGTCTTCCCGCACATGCGCGCGCTCGGCGACAACACCGAGCTCGAAGAGGAGCGCCGGCTGGCCTACGTCGGCATCACCCGCGCGCGCCAGCGGCTCTACCTCTCCCGGGCGGTCACGCGCGGCGCGTGGGGCCAGCCGCAGTACAACCCGCCGTCCCGCTTCACCGACGAGCTGCCGCCCGAGCTGATCCGCTGGGAGCGCACGGCCGGTTCGTACACCTCATGGTCGGGGACGGGCGGCGGCGTGGGTGGTCGCGGTGGGGGAGACCGCGCACGCGGCGGGGGCTTTTCCGGTGGTACGCCGAAAGCACAGCAGTTGGCGAGCCGGCTCGGCATCGATGCCAGCAAGCTCGCGACCGCCAGCGAGCTGCCCCAGACGCCGAAGGTCGCGGTCGGCGACCGGGTCAACCATCAGCGCTACGGGCTGGGCCGGGTGACGGCGGTCGAGGGCCAGGGCCCCGGGGCGCGGGCCCAGGTCGACTTCGGCGACCAGGTGATGTGGCTGATCCTGCGGCACGCCCCGATCGAGAAGATCTAGCAGCCCGGTATGTCGACGCCGTGCTCCCGCATCCAGCGGGTGGGCTCGATCGGGTTCTGGTAGAAGCCCTGGTGCACCTCGAAGTGCAGGTGCGGCCCGGTGGAATGCCCGGTCGAGCCTTCGTTGCCGATCTGCTCGCCGGCGGCGACGTGCTGCCCGACGGCCACGGTGATCACGGCGAGGTGCCCGTAGTGCGTGAGAAAGCCGTCGCCGTGGTCGATCAGAACGGCATTGCCGTAGCCCTCGGCCACCCCGGCCCGCACCACAACGCCGCCGCCGGCGGCCACGATGGGCGTCCCGTCGGGCGCGGCCAAGTCGACGCCTTCGTGCACGTGTCCCCAGCGGGGCCCGAAGCAGGAGGTGACGCGCGCGGCGGGGTTGGGGTTGACCCACGCGGCGGCGGTCGGGGGTTGGGCTTTCGGGCGCGCCTTTTGCTGAATGCCCGACGCCTTGATCGGCGCTCCCACCGGGGGCGCCCACTCATCGTCGGTGCCGCCCGCGCTGTCGCTCCTGGCCGCGCTGTTGCCGCCGGCCGCACCGCGGTTGCCCGCCGCGCCACTATCTCTGGCCGCGCCACTATCTCCGGCCGCGCCGCTGTTGCCCGCCGCGCCGCTATCTCTGGCCGCGCCGCCATCTCTGGCCGCGCCGCTGTTGCGGGCCGCGCCACTGTCTCCGGCCTCACCGTCGTTGCCGGCCGCGCTCCCGCTGGCCGCTCCTCCGCTGCCGGATTTATCCGTTATCTCGGGATTGGTCGCGATGCCGAGCTGCACGCCGGAGGTGACGAAGGCTGAGGCGGGCGGGGCGGTTGCGGCGTGCTTGGTGGTGGCGGCCGCTGTGGTGCCGCCGGCGATGCCGGTTATCAAGGCGGCGCCCATCGTCGCGGTCAGGGCCACGGTGCGGCGGCGCTCGCCGTGGGTCGGCAGGGCCGCAATCAGGCCGGCGCGTGGGGCGCGGTGCTGCGGGCGGCGGTGGTGACGATGACGGCCGGCGGGCTGGTGCGGCACGCGGCGATTCCCTCCGGCGAATGATCGGACCGACATATGTCTCGTCGGCGCGACCCGGAGGGCGGCTGAGCGTCAGGGAAGATGCACCCGAACTGCAACCGGTCGGGCGGGGTGGATCAGGAAGCGGCGGCGGCCATGCCCGCGTACACCGACTCGACCTGGAGCTTGATGTCCACGCCGCGGTCGCGGAGGAACGGGATGGGGTCGGTGGGCTGACCGCCGACGTGGATCTCGAGGTGCAGGTGGGTGCCGTAGGAGGCGCCCGTGTTGCCGACCTCGCCGATCGTCTGGCCGGCCTTGACCTGCTGCCCGACCTTTACCAGCACGCGCCGGGAGTGGGCGTAGATGACCTCGGTGCCGTCCGCGTTCTTGATGGTGATCGCGTTGCCGTAGCCGCCGTTGTAGCCGGCCTGGGTCACCACGCCCGAGTGCACCGCCTTGTAGGGCATCCCCTCGGGGGCGGCCAGGTCGATGCCGGCGTGCAGCTTGCCCCAGCGGACCCCGTAGGGCGACGTGAACGAGTACTCGTCCATCGGGAGCAGCCAGACGTCGGCCGACTCCTGGTCGGCGCTGACCTTGGTCTTGTTGACCGCGCCGCGGTCCTCGCCACGAGAAGCCTTGCTGTCGTCGGCGCGAGCCGCGAGAGCGTCGTCGGCGCCGTGCGCGGCCTGAAGGCCCTGCAACACGTCGGGGCTGACGGCCTTGTGGTCGGGGAAGCTGCTGCCGGCGCCGAGGGCCACGACTCCGGCGCCCAGGAAGGCGGCGGTGGTGACGACCGCATAACGGCTACGGGGAGGGGTGGGTACACGGCGTCGGCCGCGATACCGGTCGGGCTCAGACGACAAGCGCTGGCGCACGAACAACCCTCCGTCGATGGCAATACTTTCGGACTCGGCCGGGACCTCATATTTCCGAGGTACGCGGTGGTCGTCCGTGCTGTCGGATCGGCGTTAACCGGATGACAGCCGGGAGCCACGGTAACGAAACGGCTGCCGTGTCACAAGTCGAAGCGCCAATTCGCTGACAGTTCCGGGTCCGTTTTGCGGAGCTAATGTCCGAATTCGTTACCTTTCCCGGGTGCGTTCGTTGCGCACTCTCTGTGATTGGCACGGAAACGCAAAGTCAAGTCACTCTGAATACATTTCCGGTCACTCCAGGTGATCACAGTTACCGGGAGCCGACTACCCGCCCCGGGCGTGTCGGGTTACCGTTCGTTCAGGACAACGGGGTTCGCCGGACACGGAGGGTCGGTATGCAGGCACGCATCAGGGTGGTCGTGGCCAAGCCTGGGCTGGACGGGCACGACCGCGGCGCCAAGGTGGTGGCCCGCGCGCTGCGTGACGCGGGTATGGAGGTGGTGTACACCGGCCTGCACCAGACGCCGGAGCAGATCGTCGGTACGGCCATTCAGGAGGACGCCGACGCGATCGGTTTGTCCGTTCTGTCCGGTGCGCACATGACATTGTTTCGCCGCGTGATCGAGCTGCTGGCGGAGCGTGACGCAACCGACATCGTGGTATTCGGCGGCGGCATCATTCCGGCCGACGACATTGCCGAATTGGAGTCGCTCGGCGTTGCGAAAATTTTCACACCGGGGGCCACTACCGCATCCATCATCGAATGGGTACGCGCCAATGTGACGACGCCCGTGTCATGACCGGGTAAGAGGCAAGGGGAGAGGCCGGACGCACCCCTCACACGTCCGGCCTCTCTATGCACGATGCCCCGCCGCCACCCCTCGACCGACAGGGCATCGGCCGTTCCGCATCAGCTCGCCGTAGCGTTCCGACACCACTCTCAACGACGCCCTACGGGCCCGGTTACGCGCTGCCGTCCGACTTTTTCGACCACCCGTCCCGGCGCCCCCACCGAGTGGCGGGAGAGGCCCGGAGGCGCTCCGGGGTAAGCAGAGCCGGGCGTAGCCCGTGGGGCTGGTGGTGTGCCGTCTTGCACACCGCGCACCCGCCGCTACGGCGCGCTCCGAAAGGTCGCTAGTCTGCGGATGAAGGCCCCTCGGGCCGGACATTCTTCACGCCGGCGACGCCAGAAGCCGCCGCGCACACAGGTCGGGACGCAACGGTGCGGCTTGCCGGCGCTTGGCGTCGCGAGCGAAAGGAGACACGTGGACCTGTTCGAGTATCAGGGGCGTGACCTGTTCGAACGGCACGGGCTGCCCGTGCTGGGCGGCGGTGTCGCCGAGACCCCGCAGGAAGCCCGCGCGATCGCGGAGCGCCTGGGTGGCAAGGTCGTCGTCAAGGCGCAGGTGAAGGTCGGCGGTCGCGGCAAGGCCGGCGGCGTGAAGCTGGCCGACGGCGCCGACGAGGCCGAGGCCCGCGCCACCGACATTCTGGGCATGGACATCAAGGGCCACACGGTCCACAAGGTGATGCTGGCCGAGACGGCCGACATCAAGGAGGAGTACTACTTCTCCTACCTGCTCGACCGCGCCAACCGCACGTTCCTCTGCATCGCCAGCGTCGCCGGCGGCATGGAGATCGAGACGGTCGCCGAGGAGCAGCCCGATCGAGTAGCCAAGATCGCCATCGACGCCAGCAAGGGCGTGGACGAGGCCAAGGCCCGCGAGATCGTCGCCGCCGCTCAGTACCCGGCCGAGGTCGCCGAGCAGATCGTCGACATCGCGGTGAAGCTGTGGCAGGCCTTCGTGGCCGAGGACGCCACGCTGGTCGAGGTCAACCCGCTGGCCAAGGTCGGCGACGGCCGGGTGCTCCTGCTCGACGCCAAGATCACGCTGGACGAGAACGCGTCGTTCCGGCACCCCGACCACGAGGCGCTGGTCGACCAGTCGGCGGTGGACCCGCTGGAGCAGGCGGCCAAGGCCAAGAACCTCAACTACGTGAAGCTGGACGGCGAGGTCGGCATCATCGGCAACGGGGCCGGCCTGGTCATGTCCACGCTCGACGTGGTGGCCTACGCGGGCGAGCGGCACGGCGGCGTCAAGCCGGCCAACTTCCTCGACATCGGCGGCGGCGCGAGCGCCCAGGTCATGGCGAACGGTCTGGAGATCGTGCTCGGCGACCCGGCGGTCAAGTCGGTCTTCGTGAACGTCTTCGGCGGCATCACCGCCTGCGACGCGGTGGCGAACGGCATCATCCAGGCCCTCGCCCTGCTGACCGAGCGCGGCGAGAGCGTCACCAAGCCGCTGGTCGTACGCCTCGACGGCAACAACGCCGAGGAGGGTCGCGCCATCCTCGACGGCGCGAACAACCCGCTGGTCCAGCGGGTGGACACGATGGACGGAGCGGCCGAGCGCGCCGCCGAGCTCGCGGCTGCGGGGAAGTGACGTAATGGCTATCTGGCTCACCAAGGACTCCAAGGTCATCGTCCAGGGCATCACCGGCTCCGAGGGCTCCAAGCACACCAAGCGGATGCTCGCCGCGGGCACGAACGTGGTCGGCGGCGTGAACCCGCGCAAGGCCGGCACCACCGTCGACTTCGACGGCACCACGCTGCCGGTGTACGCGACTGTCGCCGAGGCCATGAAGGAGACCGGCGCCGACGTGTCGGTCATCTTCGTCCCGCCGGCGTTCACCAAGGCCGCGGTCGTCGAGGCCATCGAGGCCGAGATCCCGCTCGCCGTGGTGATCACCGAGGGCGTGCCGGTGCAGGACTCGGCCGCGTTCTGGGCGCTCAACCTCGACCGCGGGCAGAAGACCCGGATCATCGGCCCGAACTGCCCGGGCATCGCCTCGCCGGGCGCGTCGAACGCCGGCATCATCCCGGCCGACATCACGCCGGCCGGCCGCATCGGCCTGGTCAGCAAGAGCGGCACGCTGACCTACCAGATGATGTACGAGCTGCGCGACATCGGCTTCTCGACCTGTGTCGGCATCGGCGGCGACCCGATCATCGGCACCACCCACATCGACGCGCTCAAGGCGTTCCAGGACGACCCGGACACCGACGCGATCGTCATGATCGGTGAGATCGGTGGCGACGCCGAGGAGCGAGCGGCCGAGTTCATCAAGGCCAACGTGACCAAGCCGGTGGTCGGCTACATCGCCGGCTTCACCGCCCCGCCCGGCAAGACCATGGGCCACGCCGGCGCGATCATCTCCGGCTCGGCCGGCACCGCCGACGCCAAGCAGGCGGCGCTCGAGGCCGTGGGCGTCAAGGTCGGCAAGACGCCGAGCGAGACCGCGCGGCTCATGCGAGAGGTCATGAGCTGAGTTTGGCCAGGCTGTCAGCGACGCGCCGCCACGAGGGTCGGACCGACCCGAATGGCGGCGCGCCGTCGTATCTGCGTCGCCGCGAGCCCTCCCTCGTGGAAAAGTAGGCGGCGATGCCGACCCCACCCGACCGTCCCGACGGCTCGGACGACCCGTTCGCGGTCGCCGAGGCGGCCCTGGACGCCCGGGAGACGGTCCCGCTCGACCGCCCAACCCAGCCGGTGGAGCGACGAACCGAGCCGGTGGAGCGAAAGACCGAGGCCGTCCAGGTCGAGGACCGGCCGACGGTCATGGTCGACGACAAGGTCCTCGGCGAGCGCCCCACGGTCAAGGTCCCCGGCCAGCGCCGCCCGCCCCCGCGCGGCCGTCGCGCGCCGATGCCGATCGCGGTCACCTTCGCCACGCTCTGGGCGGCCGTCCTCTCGTACCTCCCGGTTGCCGCCGTCATCGGCCTCGCACGCACCCTCGAAGGCCAGGGTGGTCTCGGTGGCGCCGCACACGCGGGCCTGGCCGGCTGGCTGCTCGGCCACGGCGTGCCGATCGGCACCTCGATCGGCCCGCTCGGCCTGCCTCCGCTGCTGCTCACCTTCCTGGTCATCTGGCGGCTCAACCGGGCCGGACTCCATGTCACCCGCGCGATCGGCGCGCGGCGCTCCGGCCGTACGGGCGATGCCCTGCTCGTGGGTTTCGGGATAGCGCTCGTCTATTCGCTGCTCGGGTCGGTGGCCGCGCTCGCCGTCGACGGCAAGGGCACCGAGGTCACGCCGGCCCGGGCCGCGATCAACTTCTTCGTGCTGGGCCTGATCGGCGCGCTGGCCGGCTCGCTCCGCGGCACCGACGCGCTCAGCGCCCTGGCCCGCCGCACCCCGCGCGCGCTGCGGCACGGCCTGCGCACCGGCCTGATGGCCGCGCTGTTCATCCTGGCGGCCGGCGCCGCGATCACCGGGCTGTCGGTGGCGGTCGGCGGCGGACAGGCGGCGGACACCATCTCGGCCTATCGCACCGGCGTGGCCGGCCAGGCGGGCATCACCCTGCTGAGCCTCGCGTACGGGGCGAACGCCGCCGTCTGGGCGGCGGCCTACCTGCTCGGGCCCGGCTTCGCGCTCGGCACCGGCTCGGCGATCCGGCTCACCGAGGTGACCGCCGGTCCGCTGCCCACCCTGCCGCTGCTGGCCGGCCTGCCGAACGGCCCGATGGGCGCCGAGGGCGCGCTGCTGCTGGCGATCCCGGTGGTGGCCGGGCTCGCGGCCGGCTGGCTGATGACGCTGCGGGTCAACCGCGCGAGTGACGCCGACCCGCCCTGGCCGCTGGTGCTCGGCTCCGGGCTGCTCGCCGGCCCGGCCGCCGGCCTGGTGCTGGCGGTGCTGTGCCGGGCCTCCGGCGGCCCGCTCGGCGACGGCCGGCTCGCCACGATCGGCCCCGACCCGTGGCAGGTCGGCCTGATCGCGACGGTCGTGGTCGCCATCGCGGCCGCGATCGGCGCGTTCGCGGCCCGCACGTTCGGTCCGCGCCCCAAGTCCTGAGGGCTGAGCCCGAAATCGTGAGCGTGCGGCCGCGGCGATAGGGTTCGGGGGTGACCGACCCCGCGCCCGCCCGCCTGGTCGTCCTCGTCTCCGGATCGGGCAGCAACCTGCAGGCCCTTCTCGACGCCGCCGCCGACCCCGCCTACGGCGCTCAGGTCGTCGCCGTCGGCGCCGACCGGGCCGGCATCGCCGGCCTCGACCGCGCGGCCGCCGCCGGCGTGCCCACGTTCGTCGACTCGGTGAAGGCCTACGAGACGCGCGACGACTGGGACGCGGCCCTCGCCGCCCACGTCGCGGAGGCCAAGCCCGACCTGGTCGTCTCGGCCGGCTTCCTCAAGCTCGTCGGCCCGGCGTTCCTCGCCGCGTTCGGCGACCGCTACATCAACACCCACAACGCGCTGCTGCCGTCCTTCCCGGGCATCCACGGCCCGCGGGACGCGCTGGCGTACGGCGTGAAGGTCGCCGGCGCCACGCTCTTCTTCGTGGACGCCGGCGTCGACACCGGCCCGATCATCGCCCAGGTGGCCGTCCCCGTGCTCGACGACGACACGGAGGAGACGCTCACCGAGCGCATCAAGGTGGCCGAGCGCGCCCAGCTGGTCGACTACGTCGGCCGCCTGGTGCGCGAGGGCTGGACCATCGAGAACAGGAAGGTACGAATTCCGTGAGCTCCGACGAGGGTCGCAGGAAGATCAAGCGGGCCCTGCTCAGCGTGTACGACAAGACCGGCCTCGTCGAGCTCGCCCAGGCGCTGCACGGCGCCGAGGTCCAGATCGTCTCGACCGGCTCGACCGCGTCCACGATCGAGGCCGCCGGCGTGCCGGTGACCCGGGTCGAGGAGCTGACCGGCTTCCCCGAGTGCCTCGACGGCCGGGTCAAGACGCTGCACCCACGCGTGCACGCCGGCCTGCTCGCCGACCTGCGCCTCGACACCCACGCTTCGCAGCTCGCCGAGCTCGAGATCGAGCCGTTCGACCTGCTGGTCAGCAACCTCTACCCGTTCACCCGGACGGTGGCGTCGGGCGCGAGCGTCGACGAGTGCGTCGAGCAGATCGACATCGGCGGGCCGGCCATGGTGCGGGCGGCCGCCAAGAATCATCCCTCCGTCGCCGTGGTCACGACCGTCTCGGCGTACGGGCTGATCATGAATGCTCTTCAAGAGGGCGGCTTCACGCTCGCCCAGCGCAAGCACCTGGCGGCGAAGGCCTTCGCGGACATCGCGGAGTACGACGTGGCCGTCGCCAACTGGTGCGCGACCACCCTGGACCCGGCCGAGTGGCCGGAGTTCGCCGGGCTCGCGCTCAAGCGGGAGAGCACGCTGCGCTACGGGGAGAACCCGCACCAGCAGGCCGCGCTCTACGTGGACCCGAACGCGCCGGCCGGGCTCGCGCAGGCCGAGCTGGTGCACGGCGGCGAGCTCTCGTTCAACAACTACGTCGACGCGGACGCCGCCTGGCGCAGCGCGAACGACTTCAGCGAGCCGTGCGTGGCGATCATCAAGCACGCGAACCCCTGCGGCATCGCGGTCGGCGCCGACGTCGCCGAGGCGCACCGCAAGGCCAACGACTGCGACCCGGTGTCGGCGTTCGGCGGGGTCATCGCCGTCAACCGCGAGGTCACCGAGGCGATGGCCAAGCAGCTCGACGGCATCTTCACCGAGGTGATCGTCGCGCCGGCCTACGCCGAGGCCGCTCTCGAGATCTTCCGTGCCAAGAAGAAGCTGCGCGTGCTGGTCGCGCCGGCCTGGAACCCGGCGCCGGCCGAGGTCAAGCAGGTCGGTGGCGGCATGCTGGTGCAGATGGCCGACCGGATCGACGCGCCCGGCGACGACCCGGCCAACTGGGAGCTCGCGACCGGCACGGCCGCCACGGCCGAGGAACTGGCCGACCTGGCGTTCGCGTGGCGGGCGATCCGCAGCGTGAAGAGCAACGCGATCCTGCTGGCCCGGGACGGCGCGACGGTCGGCGTCGGGATGGGGCAGGTCAACCGGGTCGATGCGGCGAAGCTCGCGGTCGACCGGGCCGGCGCCGACCGGGTCAAGGGCAGCGTGGCGGCGTCCGACGCGTTCTTCCCGTTCCCGGACGGCCTCGAGGTGCTGATCGCGGCCGGCATCAAGGCGGTCGTGCAGCCGGGCGGCTCGATCCGCGACAACCTGGTGATCGAGGCGGCCGCGAAGGCCGGCGTGACCGTCTACCTGACCGGAACCCGGCACTTCTACCACGGCTGATGGACCTCATCCAGAACCAGACCTTCTCGGGCGCCGACTGGGCGCTCGAGGAGGTGGTCGGCGTCCGGTACGAGGATTGCGCGTTCCACGACGTCGACTGGTCGGAGGCCACGCTCACCGGCTGCGTCTTCAGCCACTGCACGTTCGGCAACGTCCGGTTCAACGCGGCCACGCTCGACCGGGTCGCGATCATCCAGTCGACGCTCGAGCGCTGCAACTTCTTCGACGCGACGCTGACCGGCTGCAAGCTGACCGGCGCCCAGTTCCTCGACTGCGGGCTGCGGCCGCTGACCGTCGACGGCGGTGACTGGGGTTTCGTGTCGCTGCGTGGGCAGAACCTGACCGCGGCCAAGCTCGGCGGCCTACGGTTGCGGGAGGCCGACCTGATGGGCGCCGACCTGACCCGGGCCGACCTGCGCAATGCCGACCTGTCGAACGCGCGGCTCAAGGACGCCGTGTTCAAGGGCGCCGACCTGCGCGGCGCCGACCTCGACGGGGTGGAGTTGCGCGGGGTCGACCTGACCGGCGCGAAGATCGACCTGGCGCAGGCGGGAGCCTTTGCGCGTGCATACGGTGCCATCGTTTCGGGGTGAGAGAGTGACTGCACGGATTCTGGACGGCAAGGCGGCCGCGGCGGCGGTCAAGGACGACCTGCGGGCGCGGGTGAAGGCGCTCGCCGAGCGGGGCGTCGTGCCCGGGCTCGGCACGGTCCTGGTCGGCGACGACCCGGGCTCCCGGGCGTACGTGGAGGGCAAGCACCGCGACTGCGCCGAGGTCGGGATCGCGTCGATCCGCCGTGACCTGCCGGCCGACGCCTCCCAGGAGCACGTCGAGGCGGTCGTGGCCGAGCTCAACCAGGACGACGCCTGCCACGGCTACATCGTCCAGTTGCCGCTGCCGAAGCACCTGGACACCGGCCGGATCCTCGAGCTGATCGACCCCGGCAAGGACGCCGACGGGCTGCACCCGGTCAACCTCGGGCGGCTCGTGCTCGGCTTCGACGGGCCGCTGCCCTGCACCCCGCGCGGCATCGTGCATCTGCTGCGGCTCAACGACGTACCGCTGAAGGGCGCCGAGGTCGCCGTGGTCGGCCGCGGCACCACCGTGGGCCGCCCGCTCGGCCTGCTGCTCACCCGCCGCACCGAGAACGCGACCGTGACCCTCTGCCACACCGGCACCCTCGACCTGGCCGCGCACACCCGCCGCGCCGACATCGTGGTGGCCGCCGTCGGCGTGCCCGGGCTGATCAAGGCCGACATGGTCAAGGCCGGCGCGACCGTCGTCGATGTCGGCATCACCCGGGTGGTGGGCGAGGACGGCAAGGGCCGCTACACCGGCGACGTCGATCCCGGCGTACGCGAGGTGGCCGGCGCCGTGGTCCCGGTGCCCGGCGGCATCGGCCCGATGACCCGGGCCATGTTGCTCACCAACGTGGTCGAGCGCGCGGAGTGGCTTAGCTCGCGTTAGGCCGACCGGCGGGAAATGCCCCGTTACACGACTGATACGGTCGGCGAAAAATCGTCACCACTGGGAGTGGAAGAGCTATGGGCAAGAAGGTAACCGTCGTAGGCGCCGGTTTCTACGGCTCCACGACCGCACAGCGTCTGGCCGAGTACGACATCTTCGACACCGTGGTGCTCACCGACATCATCGACGGCAAGCCGGCCGGTCTCGCGCTCGACATGAACCAGTCCCGGCCGATCGAGGGCTTCGAGACCAAGATCGTCGGCGCCACCACCGGCCCGAACGGCGAGGGCTACGAGGCCATCGAGGGCTCGGACGTCGTGGTCGTCACCGCCGGCCTGCCGCGCAAGCCGGGCATGAGCCGGATGGACCTGCTCGAGGTCAACGCCAAGATCGTCCGTCAGGTGGCGGAGAACATCGCGAAGTACGCGCCGAACGCCGTCGTCATCGTGGTCTCGAACCCGGTCGACGAGATGACCGCGCTGGCCCAGCTCGCCACCCAGTTCCCCAAGAACCGGGTCTTCGGCCAGGCCGGCGTGCTCGACACCGCGCGCTTCACCAACTCGATCGCCGAGACCCTCGCGGTGCCGGTGAAGAGCGTCAAGGCGCTCACGCTCGGCTCGCACGGCGACACCATGGTGCCGGTCCCGTCGCGCTGCACGGTCGACGGCAAGCCGCTGTCCGACCTGCTCCCGGCCGAGAAGATCGAGGAGCTCGTCGTGCGCACCCGCAACGGCGGCGCCGAGGTCGTGGCCCTGCTCAAGACCGGCTCGGCCTACTACGCCCCGTCGGCCGCCGCGGCCCGCATGGCGAAGGCGGTCATCGAGGACTCCGGCGAGACCCTGCCGGTGTGCGCCTGGGTCGACGGCGAGTACGGCATCTCCGGCGTCTACCTCGGCGTCGAGGCCAAGATCGGCCGTGAGGGCATCAAGCAGGTCGTCGAGGACAAGCTCACCGACTCCGAGATCGCCGGTCTCAAGGAGGCGGCCGAGGCCGTCCGCGCCAAGCAAGCGGACGTCGCGAACCTCTGAGCGATCTCTTCGGAAAAGGCCGGGCGCGTGCGCCCGGCCTTTTCTGTTTAAAGTGCCCCGATGAGTACGCAGTGGCTTCGCGACGTGGCCGCCGACCAGTGGGACGCGGTGCTGGCCGAGCGGGGTTTTCGCCGCGCCGGGGTCACCTACGGCCGGAAGATCGCCGACGGTCGCCAGCGCCTGCACCTCGACCTGATCCGCCAGGGCGGTGCGCGGCTGTCGTTGCGGGCGTCGGTCGCCTTCCCGGCCATGGCCCGAGAGGTGGCCGCGCTGACCGGGGCCCCGCTCCGCAAATCCGACATCGTCGACATGGGGCTGCTGGACACGCTGGCCGTCGATCCGCCGTGGCTCGCGTTCGGCTCGGCCGAGGAACTGGCCGGGCTGGAGGTTTCGCGATATCTGCTCGATCCGCTGGTGTCGTACCTGGATCGGCGCACCTCCGTGGCCGATCTGGTGGCGGCGCAGCGAGCGGAGATCCGCACGCAGCCGCACAACGGCTGGATCGGCCCGCTGCCGATGATCGTGGCGGCCGGCTTGCTGGTTCTCGACGACCCGGAGGAGGCGTTGCGGGTGGTCGAGACGGCCTATCCGATCGAGGTGCGGGACCGGGACGCGTACGCCGCCGGCATCGCCCGGATCGAGTCGCTGGCCGGGCGTTCCGCCGCGACCACCACCCGGGAGGCGCCCGCCTACACGTACCGGCTCAAGGTCCGCGCCGCGCTGTCGCTGGACCCGGTGGTCGACCCCGCTCCGGAGCAGCTCGCGCGGGTGGTGCACCGGCTCGACGAGGAGCGCTTCTTCGCCGTGCTGGAGCGGTCCGACGGTGTGTACGCCCAGGTCGGATACGGCCCGAAGGCGGGCGCGGCGGCCGGCGTCTACGCCCTCGAGCACCGGGACGCTTCCGGTCACGTGCGGGCCGAAACCACCGACCCGGACGAGGCAGTGCTCTTCCTCCAGAGCTTCCGGTCCGGCCAGGCGTGGCCGGCCGGGCACGCGTGGCAGGCCATCGACCTGTGATCGAGAACGTCAAGGTCATCGGCGGCGGCCGGGTCTTCGGCGACCTCGCGCTGAACAGATGCGAGATCCTGCGGTCGCACCTGCTCAACGTGGACGATCCCGGTTTCCCGATGGCGGTACGCGACGTGCGCGCCGTCCGCTGCACGGTGAAGCACGCGTCGGCCCAGCACATCCGCTTCGAGGACGTCGAGATCGAGCACCTGGCCACCGCCAACCTCTGGCTGTGGGGTTGCACGTTCCGCCACGTGACCCTGCGAGGCCGCATCGGCCCCATCTGCGAGCGCGACGTCAGCCCGATGGTCGCCGACGACCTGAAGCCGGTGATGCGCGCGGCCAAGGACGCCTACGACAGCAAGACCGACTGGGCCCTGGACATAACCGAGGCCGACTTCCAGGACGCCGAGTTCCTGGGCGTTCCCGGCCACCTGATCCGCCGAGATCCCGAGACGCAGTTCCTGATCCACCGCTCCCGGGCGCTGGCCGCCGACCGCAGCGAGTTCCCCGCCTACGCCGGGATAGCCCTCCAGCGAGTCTTGGACAGCCGGCTGGACAGCTTGGTGGCGATCGCCCCGAAGCGCAGCAAGCGTTTCGCCGAGCGCCTGTCCCACCTGCGCGAACTGCGCGACGCCGGCCTGGCCGAGTAACCCGCGCTGCCGGGCCGGGTGACGCCGCGCTGTGCCAGGCCGGGTGACGCCGCGCTGTGCCGGGCCGGGTGACGCCGCGCCGTGCCGGGCCGCGTTGGGCCGCGTCGGGCCGGGGGTGAGGCCGCGTCGGGCGGCGGTGTGGCCGCGTCGGGCGGCGGTGTGGCCGCGTCGGGTCGGGGGTGAGGCCGCGTCGGGCGGCGGTGTGCCGCGTCGGGCCGGGGGTGAGGCCGCGTCGGGCGGCGCCGGGCCGCGTGAGGCTGTGGCCGGCCGCGTGAGATCGCGCTGCATTGCGCCAGGTCAGGTCGCGCCTGCGCGAGGTCGCGCCGACCAGCATGGGGAGGCATCGCGCCGCTTCAGGCTGCGCCTGCGTTAGCCCGCGCCAGGTTGGCTCGCGCGGCGGGAGCAGCGGCGTGAGGCGGCGAGACGCGGCGGGAGCAGCGGCGTGACGCGGCGGGAGGCGGCGTGACGCGGCGGGAGGCGGCGTGACGCGGCGGGAGGCGGCGGGAGGCGGCGTGACGCGGCGGGAGCAGCGGCGTGAGGCGGCGTGAGGCGTGAGGCGGCGGTCAGGGAAGCTTGCGGAACGGCACCCCAAGGTGTGAGACGGCCAACGCAGAACCTCGATCGATCACCTCCCGGACCACTCGGCGGCGGGTGGCTCGGGCCCGCTCCGGATCCATGTCGCTGGCGTAGGCCAACTCCGGGTGCAGCAGCTGGATCATGTGGACGGCCAGGTCGCCGGCGATCAGGACGCTCTCGTCGCCCTCCTCGGCCAGGACCGACTGGTGGCCGGGCGTGTGGCCGGGGGTGGCCACGATGCGGACGCCGGGGGACAGGGGGTGGTCGCCGGCCAGCACCTGGAGGCGGCCCTGGGCCAGCAGCGGCTCGATCAGCAGGTCGAACTGGCCGGCCTGGTCGCGGTTGGCCCGATACGCATCCACGTCGGCCTGCTGCACCACCACGCGCGCCCGGGTGAACGGGGAATCGCGGGGCACGGCCCAGCCCATGTGATCGTTGTGCAGGTGGGTCAGGACGATCTCGGCGACGTCGGCGGGGTCGATGCCGGCCGCCGCCAGCTCGGCGGGCAGGTGGCCGGGGACGGGGGCCCAGTCGGACGCCAGCGAGCCGGCCGGGCCGATGCCGGCGTCGACCAGCGTGACCGGGCCGTCGCCGTGCCGGATCGCGTAGCTCCGGAACCGCAGCCACCACTCGCCCTCGGCGGTCACGGCGGCCGGGTCGGCCGCGTCGGCCGCTGCCCACTGCTCCGCCGTGGCCTCGGGGAACGCCTCGGCCCGCGGGAGGAAGAACGGGCCCGCGGCATCCTCCAGCGCGGTGATCGTCAGCTGGCCGATCGTGTGTGTCAGCGGCATGGAGGGGATTGTGCCGCGTCGGGGAGAGATCCCGCGTGCCCGTTTGCGAACCTGTGGATAACTCCAGGTCGGGGGCGGTAGACGATCTTCACACCGCGGGCAGTACGCTCGTACTGCTAAGAATGGTTTTCGGGAGAGGAGCGCCGGCCGATGGCGAAAATCAAGGTCACAAACCCGGTCGTGGAGCTCGACGGCGACGAGATGACCCGGATCATCTGGAAGCAGATCCGGGAGCAGCTGATCCTGCCCTACCTCGATGTCCCCCTCGAGTACTACGACCTGTCGATCCAGCACCGCGACGAGACCGACGACCAGGTGACGATCGACGCGGCCAACGCCATCAAGCGGCACGGCGTCGGCGTCAAGTGCGCCACGATCACGCCGGACGAGGCACGCGTCGAGGAGTTCGGCCTCAAGAAGATGTGGCGCTCCCCGAACGGGACGATCCGCAACATCCTCGGCGGCGTCGTCTTCCGCGAGCCGATCATCATGTCGAACGTGCCGCGGCTCGTGCCGGGCTGGACCAAGCCGATCATCATCGGCCGTCACGCCCACGGCGACCAGTACAAGGCGACCGACTTCGTGGCCCCCAAGGCCGGCAAGTTCACGATGACCTTCACGCCGGAGGACGGCTCGGAGCCGATCGAGTTCCACGTGGCCGACTTCCCGGCCGGCGGCATCGGCATGGGCATGTACAACTTCGACGAGTCGATCCGCGACTTCGCGCGGGCCTCGTTCCGGTACGGCCTGGCTCGCAACTACCCGGTGTACCTCTCCACCAAGAACACGATTCTCAAGGCGTACGACGGCCGCTTCAAAGATTTGTTCGCCGAGATCTTCGAGTCCGAGTTCGCCGCCGACTTCGCAGAAGCGGGCCTCACCTACGAGCACCGGCTCATCGACGACATGGTCGCGGCCGCGCTCAAGTGGGAGGGCGGCTACGTCTGGGCCTGCAAGAACTACGACGGTGACGTGCAGTCGGACACCGTGGCCCAGGGCTTCGGCTCGCTCGGCCTGATGACGAGCGTGCTGATGACGCCGGACGGCAAGACCGTCGAGGCCGAGGCCGCGCACGGCACGGTCACCCGGCACTACCGGCAGTGGCAGAAGGGCGAGAAGACCTCGACCAACCCGATCGCCTCGATCTTCGCGTGGACCGGTGGCCTCAAGCACCGCGGCCTGCTCGACGACAACGCGGCGGTCAGCGAGTTCGCCCAGACGCTCGAGAAGGTATGCGTCGAGACCGTCGAGGCCGGCCAGATGACCAAGGACCTCGCGCTGCTGATCTCGCGCGACGCCCCGTGGCTGACCACCGACGAGTTCATGAACGCGCTGGACGAGAACCTGGCCCGCAAGCTGGCCTAAAAGGTGGGAAGTACGTCGTTGCGGTCGCCGTAGGGCGGCCGCAACGATTGCTTCATGGCCCACCACGTGCAGATCCTGCTGTTCGACGGGGTGCAGAGCCTCGACGTGACCGGCCCGCTCGAGGTGTTCACCCTCGCCGGCGGCTACCGGGTGACCACGGCCAGCGTCGGTGGCAAGACCGTTCGCACGTCGAGCGGCCTGCGAATAACGCCAGATGGCGATTTGTCAGAAAAATCGGACACGCTGGTCGTGCCGGGCGGCGAGGGCACCCGCGAGCCGCAGCCGGAGATCATCGGGTGGCTCCGCGGCAACCGGAGCCGGCGGATCATGTCGGTCTGCACCGGCGCGTTCCTGCTGGCCGACGCCGGCCTCCTCGACGACCGCAAGGCCACCACTCACTGGCAATACTGCGATTCCCTGCGCGCCCGCCACCCCAAGATCAACATCGACCCCGAACCGATTTTCGTACGGGACGGACGCGTCTCCACCTCGGCCGGCGTCACCACCGGCATCGACCTCGCGCTCGCCCTCGTCGAGGAGGACCGCGGCCGCGACGTCGCCCTCGCGATCGCCCGCGGGCTGGTCATGTTCCTGCGCCGGCCGGGCGGGCAGAGCCAGTTCAGCGCCCAGCTCGCCGGCCAGGTCGCCGACCGCGAGCCGTTGCGCGAGGTGCAGCGCCTGATCGCCGACCATCCCGAGGCCGACCTCTCGGTTCCCACGCTCGCGGCCGCCGCCAACCTGTCGCCGCGGCAGTTCACCCGGGCCTTCACCGCGGAGATCGGTCTGCCGCCCGGCCGCTACGTCGATCGCGTACGCCTGGAGACCGCCAGGCGCCTCCTGGAGGACACCGCCGCCGGGGTGGCCGAGGTGTCCCGCCGGGCCGGCTACGGCACTCCCGAGGCCATGCGCCGGGCCTTCCTGCAAGCCCTCGGCGTGTCACCGGCCGAGTACCGCCGCCGTTTCTAGAGGGAGCCGAACCATGCAGATCAACATTCTCCTGTACGACCGGATGACCGCCCTCGACGCGATCGGCCCCTACGAGGTGCTCAGCCGCTTCCCCGGCGCCGAGGTGCTGTTCGTCGGGGAGCGGGCCGGCCCGGTCCGCGCCGACACCGGCCACCTCTCGCTCGTCGCCGACGCCACCCTCGACGAGGCCCCGCCCGCCGACATCGTGCTGGTGCCCGGCGGCTACGCGCCGCCCCTGACGCCCGGCCCGATCCACGAGTGGCTGCGGGCCGCCGACGCCACCTCGACGTGGACCACGTCGGTCTGCGTGGGCTCGCTGGTGCTGGGCGTGGCCGGGCTCCTCGAGGGCCGCCGGGCCACGTCGCACTGGATCGCCCTCGACCGGCTGCCCGGCTACGGCGCCGAGCCCGTCGCCGAGCGCGTGGTCTTCGACGGCAAGTACGTCACCGCCGCCGGCGTCTCCGCGGGCATCGACATGGCCCTCTCGCTGCTGGCCCGGATGACCGCCCCCGAGGCCGCGATGGCCGTCCAGCTGGGCATCGAGTACGACCCGCAGCCCCCGTTCGGGGCGGGTTCCCCGGCGACGGCCCCGGCCGAGATCGTGGCCTACCTGCGCGCGAACCGCGACACGATCGTGCAGCTCCCCACTATGTCGTAAAACGCAGGTTTATTTCCGTAACCAGTGGGTACAGGGTTCGTTTTTCACTGCGAAACGGATGACGGTCGCCGACGCCGAGAGTTCGCCCGCCGTTGCACGGCCGCCTTGTCCCGGGCGCCGGCACGGTTCTCTCGGGGATTGACGCGACCAGTCCCTTCCCCTGCGGGGGGCCTTGTCCCGGGCCCCCCGCCCCTAATTTCGGGGTTACTGGCCGACGCGGCCGTCGATGCGCTCGCGCAGGAAGTCGGCGTGGCCGTTGTGCCGGGCGTACTCCTCGATCATGTGGATCAGCACCTCGCGCAGGGGGTTGCCGCCCTCGCCCACGTAGCCGAGGTCACCGATCGAGTCGACGTAGTCCTCGGCGAACGCGATCTCGGTCTTCCAGGCCGCGAAGGCCTCCGAGACCACCGCCGGGTCGGCCACCGCGCCGTCGAAGTCCTCGTCCCGGTTGTCGTTCTCGCGGTAGCGCCGCGGGCCGGGGAAGCCGGCCATGTTCATCCGGAACCAGCCCTGCTCGACGCCGGCCATGTGCCGCACGAGGCCGAGCAGCGACATCTTCGACGGCTCGACCGAGCGGGCGGCCAGCTGCGCGGGCGTCAGGCCGTCGCACTTCAGCTCGAGCGTCAGACGCTGGTCACGGAGGTACCCGACCAGCGTCTCCCGCTCGCCGACAAAGCCGCCGTCGGCGCGCGGATCCTCGTGCGGCGCGACGAACATGTTCTCCCAGGCGAATCCCATAACTCCGACCTTCAAGCAAGGGAACGGAGAACGCAACGTGATCTCAGACCGAGCGCAGGGTTTCCGCCGCTTTCTCCGGGACCACGTCGTTCACGAAGGCGCCCATCGCGGACTCCGAGCCGGCCAGGTACTTCAGCTTGTCGGCGGCCCGGCGGATGCTGAACAGCTGCAGGTGCAGGTAGCCCAGCTCGCGGCCCTCGCCGACGACCGCCTGGTGCCAGCCCGAGATGTACGGCATCGGCTTGCCGAACAGGCCGTCGAACCGGCGCAGCACGTCGAGGTAGAGCGGCCCGAACGCATCCCGCTCCTCATCCGACAAAGCCGGAATGTCGGGAACTTTCCGGTGCGGCGCGAGCTGCACCTCGTACGGCCAGCGGGAGGCTGCCGGCACGTACGCCGTCCAATGCTCGTTGGATGCGACCACCCGGACCCCCGCCGCCCGCTCGGCCGCCAGCGTGTCCGTGTAGAGGTCGCGGCCGGTGCGCTTCAAGTACCGCGCCGCCGCCCGCAGCATCTGCTGGGTGCGCGGCGGCACCGTCGGGTACGCGTAGATCTGCCCGTGCGGGTGATGCAGGGTCACGCCGATCTCGACGCCCCGGTTCTCGAACGGGAAGACCTGGGCCACGCCGGTGATCGTGGACATCTCCGCCGTGCGGTCGGCCAGCGCGTCCACCACCGTGCGCACCCGGGCCGGCGACAGCGCCCCGAACGAGGTGTTGTGGTCGCTGGTGAAGCAGACGACCTCGCAGCGGCCGATGCCGGGCCGGACCGGGACCATGTCGGTGAGCGACGTGATCTCGTCCTGCTTGATCCGGTCGCTGAACGACGGGAACTGGTTCTCGAACACCACCACGTCGTAGTCGGGCGCCGGGATCTCGCTGGCGAACGACGGCGTCGACGGGCACAGCGGGCACGCGTCGCTGGGCGGCAGGAACGTGCGGGTCTGCCGGTGCGCGGCCACCGCCACCCACTCGTCGACCAGCGGGTCGTAGCGCAGCTGGGAGGCCGGCGGGGGCGGCGGCAGGTGCCGGGTGTCGGCGTACTCCGCGCGGTGGGTGTGCGGCTCCTCGTTGAAGTAGATCAGCTCGCGGCCGTCGGACAGGCGAATAGCCGTGCGGCTCTTGAACGTCACGGACCGCTCACCACCACGAGCTCGGGCAGGGTCTCCTCCAGCAGGATGCGCGCTTGCGGGTCGATTCCCGCGTCGGTGATCAGCACGTCGGCGCGCTCGAGCTTGACGATCGACGAGATGCCGACCGTGCCCCACTTGGTGTGGTCGGCGAGCACCACGAGCTTCTCGGCCGAGGCGACCAGGGCGCGGTTGACGTCGGCCTCGGCCAGGTTGGGCGTCGTGTAGCCGGCGCGCTCGCTCATCCCGTGCACGCCCAGGAAGAGCATGTCGAGGTGGAGCGAACCGATCGCGGCGATCGCCACCGAGCCGACCAGAGCATCGGAGGGCGTACGCGTCCCGCCGGTCAGAATCACCGTCTGGTCCGGTCGCCCGGCCCGGTAGAACACGTCCGCGACCGGGATCGAGTTGGTCACCACGGTCAGGTCGGGCACGTCGACCAGTCGCTGGGCCAGCCCGGCCGTGGTGGTGCCGGCCGAGAGCGCGATCGCGTCGCCGGGAGAGACCAGCGCGGCGGCGCGCATGGCGATGGCGGCCTTCTCGTCACGCTGGCGGACGGACTTGGCGGCGAAGCCGGGCTCGTGGGCCGAGCCTGGGGAGACGGTGGTCGCGCCGCCGTGTACCTTCGCCAGGAGGCCGCGATCGGCCAGCGACTCGAGGTCGCGGCGGATCGTCATGTCGGAGACGCCGTACTCGGAAGCCAGCTCGCTGACCCGGACGCCGCCGGCGGCCCGGACCCGGTCGAGGATGGCGGCCTGGCGCTGTTGGGCTAGCACTCAAGCATCCGCACTATTTCGAACACGCCCGAACACTACCTTGCGATCGGGCGTGGTGGAAAGTACGTGTGTCGAAGGGGGTTAGATACCTCGTCCCCGCTTGTGCAAGGCCGACAGCACGTTCTCCACCTTGACCGCGCCGGTCATGGCGGCGAGGGCGATCGCGGTGCGTGGTTCCTTCCAGTTCGCCCGCACCGCCTCCTTGCTGAACTGCCAGGCCTGGCTGCGGTTCCCGGTCGCCGCCGACCAGCACGCGAGCTGGCCGTAGACCCGGGCCGCGCCCGGCTTGCAGCCGCTGATCTCGGGGTGGCGTTGCATCATCCAGCGCAGCGAGGAGATCTTCGTGGCGTACTCGTAGGCGTAGTGCGAGCTCCGCCCCCAGAGCACCCGCACCAGGGGCTCGTCGAGATGCACGATCGGCCCGCGGCGGGCGGCCCGCAGCAGCAGGTCCCAGTCCTCGTTCTGGCTGCCCGGCGCGTCCTCGGCGACCAGGCCGATGGCGGCCGCGGTCAGCGAATCCCGGCGGATCAGGAACGACGACGAGTGCAGCATCGCCATCCGCGAGCGGGCCAGCTCGTCGACCGTCACCCGGGCCCGCCCGGCCAGCCGGGGTGTGCACTTGCCCTCGTACTCGACCTCGATCGCACACGTCGCGAACTCGGCGTCCGGCTCGGCCAGCAGCGCGGCCACCTGCCGGCGCAGCTTGTCCGGCCGCCACTGGTCGTCGTCGTCGCAGAACGCCACCAGCTCGGTGTCGAGCGCCAGGATGCCGGTGTTGCGGGCGCCGGCCAGCCCCGACGTACGCCAGTTGGTCAGCACCAGCACCTGCACGCCCTCGGTCGACGCCAGCAGGTAGTCGGGCTCGGTCTGGTCGTACACCACCAGGATCTTGGTTTCGCCCGGGTACTGCTGGTCCCGCACCGAGGCGATCGCCTTGCGGACGAGCTCGGGCCGGTTGCGGGTGGGAATGACGACGCCGACGGATGGCCAGTTCACAGCGAAACCTCCGGTGAGAGGGGGTAGCCGTAGGCCCGCAGCATCGGGGCGCAGACCGCCCCGACCAGGCGGCGCTGTCGCGGTGGCAGCGCCGAGACCCAGGCGTCGTCCCGGCGCAGCGAGATGCGGCCGACGGTGAAGCGCATCGGGTTGCCGGCCGCGCTGTGGCCGACCTTCAGATCGGCCTGGCCGGGACGCAGGAAGTCCAGCGAGGATGGCTCGAGGTCGACGCCGGCGAACGCCGCCAGGTCGGTCAGCGCCGCCCGCGGGTCGGCGACGAACTCCTCGTAGCGGACCCGGCGCACCGCCACGCCGCGGCGGGCGAGGAGGCTGAACGCCGCGTTGTGCGCGTTCCACAGCAACGCCGACCGGCCGGGGGAGTAGCGGGTCATCTCGGCGGCGCCGTCGGTCTCGGGCCGGGCGACCGTCTTGGTCCACGAGTACGCGACCCCGCGCGCGTCCCGCACCACGTGCACCACCCGCAGGTCGAGATCGCTCGACCAGCGCAGCACGTGGGCCAGCGCCGAGTGCTTGGACGAGTCGACCACGATCCGGGCGCCGGAGACCTCGGCCGCCGCCGCGTACACCCGGGAGTAGAACTCGGCGTACTCGTGCACCTCGTCGGGCGCCTCGACGGCCGTGGCCAGGCGCGGGATGTGCCGGGTGCGCTCGACCGCGTCGCGCAGGTGGTGCACCCGGTCGACGTCGACGTTGTGCCAGCCGCCGAAGGCCAGCGCGCCGACCCGCCGCCAGAAGACGCAGGCCGAGAACCGCGCGCCGCAGCCGCATCGCTCGTCGTCGCGCAGATCGCGCTGCCAGAGGTGGACGACCTCGCCGAGCGCGCACACGCCGGGAAGCTCGCCGAGCAGACGTTCGACGAGCGTTGTTCCGCTACGTCCTAATCCACCCAGAAATAACACCCGTGCCACTTTGGCCCACCTTCGCTCGTTTCGCTCCTATAACGAGCGAACTAGCGTGAAGGAGGCGTGAGGTGTCCATCGAGGCTTTCGACCGAGTCGACCTGGACGGGACGGGCATCGACCGGATCACCGAGGCCGAGGTGGTGGCCGTGGTTCGGGACGCGCTCGCCCACGGCCGGGGCGGCCGCATCATCACCCCGAACATCGACATCCTGCGGCGGGCGCAGACCGATCCCGAGGCGCGCGAGCACCTCGACGACGCCGACCTGATCGTGGCCGACGGCATGCCGCTCATCTGGGCGAGCCGGCTGGGCGGCACCCCGCTCCCCGAACGGGTGGCCGGCAGCAGCCTGATCTGGTCGCTGTCGGAGGGCCTCGGGCTGGACGGCCGGTCGATCTTCGTGGTCGGCGGCGCGCCCGAGAACGACGGCGCCACCCGGGCCGCCGACAAGCTCGGGGAGCGGTTCCCCACCCTCAAGATCGCCGGGACTCTCTGCCCGGACTTCGGCTTCGACGACGATCCCCGGACGTACGAGGAAATCTGCACCAAGGTGATCGACGCCGCTCCGGACCTGGTCTTCGTCGGTCTCGGCTTTCCCAAGCAGGAACGGATGATCACGCGGCTGCGGGCCGGCCTGCGCAAAAGCTGGTTCATCGGCTGCGGCGCGGCGGTCAACTTCGTGGCCGGGGACGTGGCCCGGGCGCCGCGGTGGATGCAGCGCACCGGGCTGGAGTGGGCGCACCGGCTCGGCGTCGAGCCGCGCCGGCTGGCCGGGCGCTACCTGCGGCACGATGCGCCGTACGCATTGCGCCTGCTCGCCCAGGCGCCGGTCCAGCGGGTACGCGCCAAGTAGCAGTACGAGCGTACTGTTAAGGCATGGAGTTCCTGGATCTGCATCACGTGCAGTTGCTGTGCCCGCCCGGCGGCGAGGAGGCGGCCCGCGCCTTCTACGCCGGCGTGCTGGGGATGACCGAGCTGGCCAAGCCGCCGGTGCTGGCGGCCCGGGGCGGCGCCTGGTTCCGGGGCGGCGCGTGGGAGGTGCACATCGCGCCGGTGGAGAGCTTCGTGCCCGAGCGGAAGGCGCATCCCGGCGTACTCGTGCAAGACCTTGATCTTCTGGCCGAGAAGCTCGAAGCCGCCGGCCACCCGGTCGAGTGGGATCCACACTTCCCGGGTCACCGGCGGCTCTACGCGCCGGACGCGCACGGCAACCGGCTCGAGTTCCTGGAAAAGATCAGGGATTGAAGTACGGATCCCGGGCCAGCGCGTGGAACGCCCGGAACGCGGCCTTGTCCCCGGTGAGCTGGAACTGCTTGGTCGGCCCGTTGCCCTCGGGGTCGCTCTCGAAGTAGGCGACCGCCTTGATCTGCGGGTTCGCCTTGAACGTGCGGGAGGCGTCCTTGAGCCACGCGGCGCGCCCGGCCGAGCCCCACGCCTTGGCCACCCCGAACTCGCCGATGACGATCGGCTTGGGGTGCTTCGCGGCCCATTGCAGGAACGGGCCCATGAGCTGCCCGATCGGCTGGAACGTCTCGCCGGCGTAGACGTCGACGCAGGTCCAGTCGACCTGGTCGTCGCCGGGGTAGAAGTCCGGCGCCTCGCCGCGGGTGAAGCCCTCGGCGGTCGGGCACCACACCCAGGAGACGTTGTCGGCGCCCTCCTGCCGGAAGATCGTGCGCACGTACTTCCAGGCCGCGATGTAGTCGGCCCCCGACCACATCGTGGGCCGCAGGTTGGGCCGATCCATCTCCCAGCGCATCCGCAGCAGCACCGGCGCGTGGATCTGCCGGATGGCCAGGGCCTGCTTGCGGATCAGCTCGTCGTGCTCGCCGTCCAGGATGGACCGGTTGTCGCCGGTGGCCCAGCTGACCATCAGGGTCGCGCCCTGGGCCAGGAACTCCTTGTCCGACTCGGTGCCGACCATCTGCTCGAAGCGGCGGTACGTGTTGATGATGCTGAGCCGCCGGCCCAGGTCGTTCTCGAGGCTGTCCACGGCGGCGAGCCGGCCCACGTGGGTCAGCTCGTCCGGCTTGATCCAGGCCCCGACGAGGGCGCCCTTCTCCGGGGCCCGCACCGGTCCGCTGGCGAACGGGCCGCGGTCGACGGCGACCGCGGCCGGCTTCTCCGACAAATCGGGCGGTGTGGACGGCGTCGTGTCCGGCTTGTCATGCGAGGTGCAGCCGGCCAGAAGCAGCGCGACCGCCGCGATGGCGGCGAGACCCTTACGCATGGATCCGCCGAGCCGTGTAGAGGACATTCACCGCATAACCGTCCGTCCCCGGGAGGCGGCGCACGGCGGCGTCGGCGGCCCGGGCGAGCGCGCTCCCGTGCAGCGACGGCGTGATCATCGAGAAGCCGCGCCGCTCGACGACCTCGAAGCCGTGCTTGGCGAGCATCTCGTCGACCTGCTCGTGGGAGAGCTCGGCGAACCAGCGGTCGGCGCGGTGCCGCCGGGCCCGCAGGTGACGCAGCGAGCCGGCGTTGCCGTGGTTCTCCACCACCAGCACGCCCGAGACCGGGTCGGGCAGCACCTTGGCGGCGAACGCCAGCGCCCGGTCGCGGATCTCCTCGTCCACGTTGAGCAGCAGCCGGAACATCGTCACGATCGCCGGATGGCCGGCCGCGACCGGCTCGGGGACCGGCCCGGCCGGCGCCACCTGGTGCCAGGTCGCGTGCGAGCCGACCTCGGCCGCCTTCGCCATCATCTCGGCCGACGTGTCGTAGCCGTGCGCCTCGCGGACCAGCCCGTGCAGCGTGCGGATGGCCCGGCCGGTGCCGCAGGCGAAGTCGTGCTGCACCGGCGCCCGGGGGCCGAACTCGCGGCGGACCAGCGTGCGCAGGTAGTCGCGCTGCCGCTGGTTGATCTGCGACGCGTAGCTGTCCGGCGCGTACGTGATGTTCTCGTACTTCTCGACCGCCGCGGCGTCCTGGAACACCTTGGTGTAATCCGTGGTCAACGGGTCCTCCTTGAGCTTGTGAATGCGTCCAGCGCGAGGGGACCGCGCAGCAGCCAGACCCCCGCCAGGAAGGCCGGTACCGCGACGGCGAGCCCCGCCGGTACTCCGATGACGGCCGGGAGCAGGCCGAAGCAGGCGAGCGAGAGCAGCGCGGCGGCGCGGGTGCCCCGGCCGAACGGGTGCAGTCCGACCGCGCGGCCCACCTGGATGAGCGGCAGCAGGTTGTTGGCGACCATCGCGCAGGCCAGCCCGATCGCCGCGCCGAGCGCCCCGAACCGCGGGATCAGCAGCACGTCGAGGCCGATCGTGACGGTCAGCGCGATCAGCACGTTGACCAGGTTCCACGAGGTGCGGCCGGCCATCGCGAGCACCATGTCGACCATGCCGCAGCCGGTTGCCACGAGCATGGCCGCCGCGAGAATTATCACGATATTTCGCCCGGCCGTGTAGCCCTCGCCGAAGAGGCGCAGGTACATCGGCGCCAGCTGCATCACGAGCAGGTTGATCGGCCAGGTGACCAGCACGAGCCAGCCGGTCGCCGTCTGGTACAGGTCGTTGGCCCGCTCACGGTCGCCGGTGGCCAGGGCCTCGGCCAGCCGCGGCTGCACCGACTGCGAGACGCCCTGGTTGGCGAACTGGATGAGCACGACGAACCGGCCGGCCACCGCGTAGACGGCGGCCGGCGCGAGACCGCCGAGCGCGGCCACCAGCAGCACGTCCACCCGTTGCAGCGCGAGCTGGGCGACGCTGGCCAGGGCGCGCGGCCCGGTGAAGCGCCAGAAGTCGCGGCGCATCCCGCGCCGATCGACCCGGCGGGTGGTCACCCCGGGCGGTTTGGCTTGGCGATAGACCTTCCGGAGCGCGTACGCCGCCAGCACCGTCACCGGCAGATAGGGGGCGGCCCAGGCCAGGGCGAACCACGGCAGCGAGCCCGCCGTCCACAGTGCCGCCACGCCCGCGGCCGCCACCAGCAGCAACTGCAGCGCGCTGCGGAGCACCCGGTCGAACAGCACGGTCGGCCGCATCGCCCGGTAGCCCCGGGTCGCCGTGAGCAGCGCGTCGGTCAGCGCCTGCAACGGCAGGAAGAGGGCCAGCACCCGCAGGCCCGCGGTGTGCGCGCCGACCACGCCGGCCGCCTCGTGCGCGGTGGTGCGGGCGATCGCCGGCGCGGCCAGCCACATGCCGGCCGCCAGCGCCAGCGACACCACGACCACCGGGGTGAGCCCGGTGCGCAGGCAGGCGCCGAGCAGGTCGGCCCGGCCGGTGGCGCGCAGCCGGGCCGGCCAGTAGACCAGCCCGGTCTGGGTGCCGAGCTTGGCCAGGCCGCCGCCGAGCACGAACGCCGCGGTGGCCGCGAAGAACGCGCCGGCCTGCTCGGTGCCGAGCGACCGGGCCACGATCCAGGTGACCGCCACGCCGGTGCCGCCGGCCAGCGCCGACCCGACCATGTTGGCCAGGCCGCCGCGGGCGACCGCCTTGTTCGCGGATTTCTCCAGCACATCGGTCATGTGCGGCGCCAGATCGGCATCCGGCCCAGCCAGCGGGACAGCGCGTCGTCGTGCGGCAGGTAGTAGTTGATCAGCTCCTGCCGCAGGCCGGGGTCCATATCGGACTGACGCGGGCGGGCGTTGTGCCGCTCGAACGGCGGCCGCTCGAGGTAGGTCGGCAGGCCCAGGAACTCGCAGACCTCGTCGTAGACGTCCTCGGGCTCGGTGAAGAACCGCTCGCTCTCCACCACGTGGATCCGCTCCCGGCCCACGTGCTGCGCCATCACGCTGAGGTAGCGGGCGTACTCGCCGCGGGCCCGGTACGCGTGATGCTGGTGGGCGAAGCTGTAGTACGACGGGTCCTCGGCCAGCCGCTCCTCCTGCCGGTGCAGCCGGGCCGCCTCCAGCGCGAGCGCCGCCCCGAAGTCCCGCTCGGTCTCGAAGCCGCGGGCCACCTCGTGGTGGTGCTGCGAGTAGGCCCGCTCGACCGGGTCGCGCACGAGCACGAGCAGGCGGGCCCCGGGCAGGTCGTGGGCGATCCGGGCGGCCGCCTGCGGGTGGTACATGTAGTACGGGCTCGACTCGAAGGTCTGTGCCGCCACCCCGTAGCGTTCGGTCACCTTGTCGGCGGTGCGGGTCAGCGGGAAATGCGCCTTGTACCAGGCGAGTCCCCGGTCGTACTGGGTGTCGAAGTAGTGCACGCCCTTGTGCAGCACGGCCTTGAGCACAACCGGGTGGGCGGCCAGGGCGCGGTACATCGAGGTCGTCCCGCAGCGCTGCCCGCCGCAGATCAGGAACGACGGGGTCATCCGGCCCGGTGCGGTCAGGCGGCCGTACGAGCGGGAGCCCAGGTGCACCACCCGCTTCATTCCGGCGGGCATGTTGCGTACGTCCATCATGGTCAGAGCTCCTCGACGCGGCGGATGAGCACCGGCAGCAGCCAGGTGCCGAGCACGCCCAGGCGGGCGCCGGCCTCGGCCTGGCGGTCGGTCAGGTAGCGGACGGCGAGGTCCACCAGGTAGAGCAGCGCGGTCGCCTCGCGCTCGTTCGCCGGCACCCCGAACGGCTGCAGCAACTCGCCGGCCCGCCGCACGGTCTGCTCGACGGCGTCCCGGGCGTCGCCGGTCGTCTGGATGCGGCGCTGGAGCTCGTGGTGCACGGCGTCGAAGCCCATCGGCACGCCGGTCGCGAACCGTTCCCAGTCCCAGACCAGCAGCGCGTCGGCGAGGTTCGCCATGTTCCAGGGCGCCCAGTCGCCGTGCCATGCCCCGAACCGGAACGTCGCGTCCCCGGCGTGCTTGACCAGCAGCTCGGCCGCCGAGCCCAGCCCGGCGCCCTCGGGCCGGTCGCTCACCGCGGCGATCCGGGCGCGCAGCTCGTGCCAGTACGGGCTGCCCTCCAGCCGCCCGTTCGTGAAGCCGCAACAACCGGCGATGTCGAGCATGGCCGCGATCAGCCGGCGCGGGGTCATCGGCGCCCGGGGCAGCCAGACCGGCAGCGCCGACTGGATCAGCACCTGGAGGCCGCGCCACTCGCCGGCGTGCAGCACGCGCGGCACGGTCAGCTTGGTCAGGCCGCTCGTCGCGAGCGCGGTCAGCGCCGCGGTCTCGGCCCGGACCAGCCGCTGCGTCAGCGGGCCGGTGCCGAGCTTGCCGAAACCGAACGTGTCGCCCTCGGGCCCGATCAGCTGCAGGACCGGCTTGCGATTGGCCCGGGCCGGTCCGATGTGCACACTCACCGCGAGCTCCCGGCCGAGCTGCTCGCTCAGATAGCCGTCGATGCTCGACGAGTACGGCCCGGTGACCCGCACCCGGTCGCGCAGCAGCACGGCCGACGCGCCGGTGCGGACGGCGGCGACCACGGCGCCACGCTTGAGCCGCGCGGCCCGGGACTGCGGCTCGGCGTACCGGCGGACGGCGGCCGCCGCCACCCGGCGCGACTCGGCCGGGACCAGCAGGCGGGGCCGGCGCGCGTCGGGGACGACCAGGTACTCGGCGATCGGGGTGCCGGGCGAGCCGTCGGTGCGGCACGGCCACGGGTAGAGGAGGTCGAGCACCTCGGTCAGGTACTGCGTGCGCAGCGCCGCGTCGCCGGCGGTCAGCTCGGCCGGCGCGGTCTTCACGGGACTCACGTGTCATTCCCCTCGAGTGAGTTGCGCCAGAGCAGCGCAACGGCCAGAACCATGAAGGCCAGCGGGGTGACCAGCGCGTTGTACCAGAGCATCGCCGAGAACGAGGTGACGAGCGCGGCGCTGGCGGCCACCCCGATCGCGCTTCGGTCGCGCCGGAACCGCCAGAGCGCGTACGCGAAGAAGCCGAGATAACCCACCGTGCCCACCGCGCCGTGCGCGTAGAGCAGTTGCCACAGCTGACCGTTGCCGCCGACGGTGAAGTTGCCGCAGCGCTCGCAGCCGGCGCTCTCGCCCACGGTGATCGAGTTGCGGCCGCCCGCGGTGTTCCGGGTGCCGCCGTAGCCGATCACCGGCGAGTCGGCGAAGCCCTCGATCGCGCGGTCGACCAGGAACGAGCGCACGCCGTTGGACTTGCCGTTGTCGAGCCGGGCGCTGACCACGCCGCCGAGCGGGGTGGTGGTCAGCGCGATGCCGAGCAGCGCCGCCACCACGGTCACCGCGCCGATGATCCACAGCTTGCCGGCCAGCACGTACCGGGCGGCGACGTAGACGACGAGCAGGCCGGCCCCGATCCACAGGCCCCGGTTGAGCGAGATCACGGCCGGGACGATCGAGATCAGCAGGCAGACGACGGCCCAGAAGCGGGTCGACCGCTTCTCGCTCTGCCAGGCCGCCACCAGGAGCCAGCCGGCGAGGAGGCAGAAGTTGTTGCCCCACGTGTTCGTGTAGCCCCAGGGTGCGGCCGGTCGCGGCTTGTCCCCGCCGACGATGTCCATGATCTGGGCCGCGTACGGGTGCACCAGCGACTGCACGAAGCCCTTGCTCCGTACGCCGTGCGGCAGCAGCATCTCGACCGGCGACGTGAACTGGAAGTTCCCCGCCACCATGCCGAGCAGGCCGCCGGCCACGGTCACCACGAACAGCCAGCCGAGGTACTTGACCAGCCGCTTCTTGGGCAGCTCGGCCTCGGTCAGGTTGCCGGCGTAGAGCAGCAGCACGGTCAGCGCCAGGTACATCACGAGCTTGTAGGAGACCGCGGGGAGCCGGCCGGTCCCGTGCTCGGCGATCGTGCCGGCCGGGTCGGCGCCGAGCGCGCCGATGCTGACCACCACCGCCACCAGGAACAGTGCCCACCAGCCGAAGCCGGGCGGCAGCCGCAGCACACGGCCGGCCGCGCGGCGGCGCAGCAGCAGGAAGACCATGGGTACGGCCATCACCGCGAAGATGAGCACGCCGAGCCCGAGCGCCCACCACAGCGGATAGAGCGCGAGGATGCTCGCCACCGGCCAGGCCGGCAGGGTCGTGGTCTTGCGCGCTCCGTGTGCGGGTCCGGCCGTCCGTCCGGTCTCCGCGATGGCCGGGGCTGCCGGGGTCACTTCCCGTCGCCGTCCTTGACCATCCCTGACATGTCGATCACGGCGGTGATCTCGCCGGCCGAGTCCGCGCTGCGGGGCCGCACCTGCGGCTTCTCGGCGGTCTTCTCGGACGCCGCGGCCTTGGCCGCCGCCTTCGCCTTGGCCGCCTTCTCCGCCGCCGACATCGTGTTGGTGGGGAAGCGCATCGGCTGGGTGAGATCGTTGTCCGTGACCGGGCCGTCCAGCGACGCGGCCGCCGGCCGGTCCTTCGCCGACAACGTGACCGCCGGGCCGGCCGCCTCGACCGCGCGCAGGTGCGAGAGCCGGGGCAGCACCACGGCGCCGAGCAGCGGGGTGCCGACGCGCTGCAACTGCTCGGCCGCGTCCAGCAGGGCCGGGCGGCGCGACTTGCGCAGCTCGACCGCGAGCAGGGCGGCGTCGGCGAGGCTGGCCAGGCTCTGGGCGTCGGCGCTGCTGCTGGTCGACGGGGCCTCGATCACCACGTACCCGCCCTGCCGGCGCAGCGCCTCGAGCGTGTCCTTGAGCCGCTGCGACTGCATGAGGCCGGCCGCGGTGGCGGCGCCGCCGGTGGTGATCACCCGCAGCGACGGGATGCGCGGGGTGCGCTGGAGCGCGCGGGCCAGGCCGACCCGGCCGGCCAGCAGGTCGGAGAGGCCCGGAACGGCCGACACGCCGAGCATGCGGGCCAGCGGCGCGGCGTCCACCACGCTGTCCGGCAGGTGGGCGCCGATCAGCACCACGTCGCTGCCGGTGCGGGCGAGGGCGGCGGCCAGGTTGGCGGCCACCAGGGTCGCGGCCGAACCGCGGCTCGCGCCGGTCACCACGATCACCTGGTCGCTCGGGCGGAGCGTCGCGAGGATCTCGTTGCGGAGGCGGTTGAAAACGCGACCACCGGCGCCGTACGGCTGAAGCACGTCATCGAAATGCGGCGTGGTGCGCTCGTCGAGGGCCGCCAGCACGTTGATCCGCCCGCGGTCGCGCACGTCGGCGGCCGAGCGCAGCCGCCGGTCGAACCGTTCCCGGGCGAAGGCCAGCGCCACGCCGATGAGCAGGCCGATCATGCCGCCGGTGGCCACATTGATCATGGCGTTGGGGCTGGTCGGGGTGTCCGGCAGCCGCGCGTCGCTGATGATGCTGCCGGCGCCGACGGTGGTCGTGGTCAGCTCGTTGAGCCGCCCGGTGAGCCCGTTGAGCTGGTTCTGCGAGTTGTTGCGCAGGCTCTGCAGGTTGCTCTCGTCCGGGCTGCCCTTGACCGCGCGGGCCAGCCGCGCGTTGATTCCGGTCAGCGTCGTGGTGAGCTGTTTGATCTTCGCGGTCAGCGTCTTGATCTGCTGGTCGAGGCCGCTCTGCGCGGTCTCCTCGCGGTTGCGCAGGTAGGCCTCGGCGAACGCGTGCGAGCCGGCCTGCGCGTCCTGCGGCGAGCCGGCCCGGAACGTGATCACCAGGACGGTGGTGTTCGCCGGCACCTCGACCGAGACGTCCTTGGCGAGGTCGATCGGCGAGCGCGGGGTCCGCAGCAGGGTGGCCGCCTTGGCCGCGACCGCGCCGGAGCCGACCAGCTGCGCCTCGGTGTCCAGGTTGACCGTGCCCTTGGTGCGGCCGCCCTGCGCGTTGGTGTCCTGGTCGAGAGACTGCACCAGAACGGCGGCGGACGACTCGTACACCTTGGGCATCGTGCTGGTCAGCGCCGCGCCCGCACCCAGACCCGCGCCCGTCGCGATCAGCGCGATCCACCAGTGGCGGCGGAAGATGCCGAGATAGTGCGAGACATCCGCGGGGCGAGAGGCTTCCATCGGTTCGGCGGCCCTTTCGGGGGTGGAGTGAGATCGGGCGTTTTGCCCCCAGGGGGGTAAACGGCCCACTCCCGCCGACGTGATGGGTTTACGTCAGTTTCGGCTCCACCCAGCCGTTCTCGACGAGGTACGCCAGCACGAGCTCGATCCCCTCCGGCACCGTGATCGTGGTGGTGTCGATCGCCAGCTCGGCGTCGGCCGGCTCCTCGTACGGGTCGTCGATGCCGGTCATGCCGCGCAGCTGACCGGCCCGCGCCCGGGCGTAGAGGCCCTTGCGGTCGCGCTGCTCGCAGACCTCGAGCGGCGTGTTCACGTGGACGAGCACGAAGCCGGCGCCCGCGTCCTGCGCCATCGCGCGCACGGCGGCGCGGGCCGACTCGTAGGGCGCGATCGGGCAGGCCACGGCCATGCCCCGATGCCGGCCCACCTCCGCCGCCACCCAGCCGATCCGGCGTACGTTGCGGTCGCGGTCGGCCTTGGAGAAGCCCAGCCCCGCGGAGAGCTCGCGCCGCACCACATCGCCGTCGAGCAGGGTGATCGTGCGCTCGCCGGACTCGCGCAACGAGTCGGCCAGGCCCCGCGCGATGGTCGACTTGCCCGAGCCGGAGAAGCCGGTGAAGAACACCACGAGACCCCGGTGCCGGCGCGGCGGCCGGGCGCGGACCAGCTCCTTGGCCACCGCCGGCGGCGTGTGCCACTCGGGCAGCGGGAAGCCGCGATCGAGAACGTCGTTGATCTCGTCGGGGGTCATCGCGAGCCGCCGGTTGCGCGGCGGGATGTCGTCGCGCCAGCGCCACTGGCCGTCGCGGTTGTCGTAGGCGAGCTCGCGCGGCACCAGCACCCGCGGTCCACCGCCGGAGAGCATCTCGCCGGTCGAGAGCACATGCGAGACGCCGTACGCCGCGGCCACCCGCGCCCGCAGCAGGGCATCGCGCATCTCGTCGCCGCGGTTGAGCAGCGGGACGGCGACGACGGTGGCCGGGGGCATGCGGTCGCGGGCCGCGAAGATCGCCCGGACCAGCGCCTCGGGCGGCAGGCCGTCGGGGCCGGGGCCGCTGACCGGGATGAGGATCAGCAGATGCGCGGCGAGCGTGCGGGCCGCATGGGCGATCTGCGCGAGCTGGGGCCGGTGCAGCGGGCGGTCGGCGATCACGCCGAGCACGCGCCCGGGCGGGAGCAGGGCCCGGACCTCGGCCGGGGTACGCCGGAGGCGCTGGAACGGGCCGTGGCCGCCGTCGCCCATCCGGCGGACGGTGCCGCCCACGCCGTACGTGCGCTCGCCCCTCGGCCAGGTGTCGGTGACCTCGAGCGCCGCGACCGGCGCGCCCTCGGGATCGGTCAGGATGATCGTGCGGTGCAGCGGGTCCTCGAGGACGAGGTCGCTCGCCAGCTCGGCCGGCACCTCGAGGGTCACCGGGACCGGCCACGGCGTGCCGTCGGCGAGCTGGCCGCGGCGGCGCAGCGCGTTCAGATCGGCGCGACCCAGAAAGCCGGTCAGCGGCGCGTAGGCGCCGGAGAGCAGGAGTTCGAGATCCGCGAGCTCGTGCGGGTGCGGCGTGTACGACGGCGCGTCGCGCAAGACGTCCTCGGGAAGCACCGAACCATTCACCTCTGCATCCCCCTGCGGCCGATTAGGGGACAGTTTGTCAGTCCCGCCGATTGCGGTCGAGACGGGTATCCGCTCCGCGCATTTGCCCGATTTTTCCCGCGTCGGGTATTGGACAAACCGGATCTTCGTCACAATACTGGCACCTCGTGAGTCGACGCCCGCGCCGCATGCGGCTTGTACACTTCGCCGCCGTCCCGACCGCCTTCGTGCTGTCCATCGTCACCACGCTCGCTTGGGCGTGGACCGGCGGAGTGGATCAGATCGGGCTGCCCGGTGACCCGACCGTGTCGCTGCCGGTTCTTGGCTCGCCGTCGCATCCGGCCCTCGGTGGGCCGCGATGGGTGGAGCCCCCGTCTCCGTCGCCGTCTTCTTCGTCGACCCTGCCGACGCCCGCGTCGGTTGCCCCGGCGCCCGCGGCCTATACCGACATCTCGCCGCGCATCGCGCTGCCGGCGGCGGCCGTCGCGCCACGCCGGGGCGCGTGTCGCACCGGGCGGAAGCTGATTCCGACCTGCAACGTGCTGTGGGGCGTGGCGCCGGGCGCGCACACCGAGAGCCGCGGGGCGTCGGCCCTCGCCGAGTTCGAGCGCAAGACCGGGCGTACGCAGGCCATCTACCACGCCTATCACGGCGGCACCCGGCAGCTGTTCCCGACGGAGCAGGAGATCGCGATCGCCCACCAGCGCGGCCGGCACCGCATCCTGTTCCTCAACTGGAAGCCCGAGTCGGCGTCCTGGGCCGCGATCGCCCACGGCGACAAGCGGACCGACGCGTTCCTCGACCGGCTCGCCGTGCACATCAAGAAGACGTTCCCCGAGCAGTTCTTCTTCGCCGTGCACCACGAGGGCGAGAACGACGTGCGACCCCGGGCCGGCTCCGGCTACACGGCCCGCGACTACGCGGCGATGTACCGGCATGTGATCAAGCGGCTGCGTGCGCGGGGCGTGAACAACATGGTCACGGTGCTGGTGCACATGGCGTACGTGCCGCACGCCACGCAGAGCTGGTTCAACGACATGTACCCGGGCGACGACGTCGTCGACTGGATCGGCTTCGACACGTACGCGTACAGCGACCCCGGCTACGGCCACGGCGACTTCGCTTCGGTGTTCAACCGCCGCATCGAGGGCAAGCGCGGCTGGCCCGGCTTCTACACCTGGGCGTGCATCCGTCACCCCGGCAAGCCGCTGATGATCGCCGAGTGGGGCGTCTGGAGCTCGAAACGCAACACCGCGTACAAGGTGGACTTCTACCGCGAGCTGGGCTCGGAGATCCGCCGGTTCCCGAAGGTCCGGGCGATGGTCCAGTTCGAGACCCCGCACAACCAAAAGGGCCAAGATTCCTCGGTGGACAGTACGCCCGCGGCGCTCCAGGCTTATCGCAGGCTGGGCAAGCTGCCGATCTTCCAGGTGGCCGTCACGCCCTAGGCTTGGACGCATGCCTCTGCTGGTGGCCGCCGGCGCCCTCTTCCGAGACGAGCGCAACCGCATCATGCTGGTGCGCCCGCACTACAAGCCGGAGTGGGACATTCCCGGCGGCATCGTGGAGGAGGGGGAGACTCCGTCGGAGGCGTGCGCCCGCGAGGTCTTGGAAGAGCTGGGCCTGACCATCAAGCCGGGCCCCGCCTTGGTCGTGGATTGGGCCCCCCACCCCACCCAGGGCGACAAGCTGCTGTTCGTCTTCGACGGCGGCGCCCTGACGCCCGCCCAGCTGTCCGCAATAGAGTTCACCGACGGCGAGATCCTGGAATGGGCGTACGTCGAGCCCGCGCGCCTCGACGATTACACCGGCCCCCGCTTGTCGAAGCGCCTGCGGGCCGCCATCCCCGGCGAGACGCGCTACTTGGAGAACGGCAACCCCTGACCGCTCGCCCCCACCGCACCCGCTGCCCGGTTTCCCGCATGCCGGCCGGCCCCTTCCGCATCGTGGTCGGCAGTCTCAGCTTGTGGCCGCCGCGTCCAGCATTCGGCCCGCCCGCTCGGAGAAAAGCGGCACACCGCCCATATCGCAGCTGGGTCGCGGCATCCGACGTAAGCGCTGAAGAGTTTGTGTTAGCTGCGCACACAATTTCTACAAGATTCGCCAGGCACGAAGCCGAGCCCAACCCAATCCCGCGCCCCGTCTCGCGCCGTCCCCGCGCCGCGTCCAAGCCCGTGCCCCGCGCTGCGCCCGCCCGCGCTGCGCCCGCCCCGCGCTGCGCCCGCCCCGCGCTGCGCCCGCCCCGCGCTGCGCCCGCCCAGCGCTGTGCCCGCGCCGCACCGTGCCCGCCCGCGCCGTGCCTGCGCCGCGCCGCCCTGTGCCCGCGCCGCGCCGTGCCCGCCCGCGCCGTGCCTGCGCCGCGCCGCCCCGAGCCGGAGCCGCGCCGCATCCCCGCGCATCACGGCGCAAAGAAAAGCCGGGGCGAGCGCGACCCCCACCGCGCCCACCCCGGCCAGCCCTCAACAACCCCTCAGCTGGTCTCGCCCGCCACGCTGAAGGAACCCAACCGGTTGATCGCGTAGACGGTCCCGCCCACGGCGAAGATCACGCTCATGACGATGGCCACCGGGAGCGACACCTTGCCCGGCAGCATGTCGGTCGGGGCGATCTTGTCGGCGATCGAGATGACGTACTGCTCGATGGACAGGACGCGGGTGCCGCTCACGAAGCGGCCCAGCAAGCCCTCCCACACCAGGATGTAGACCAGGCCGAGCAGCACCGGGCGGCGGGTCACCAGGCTCAGCAGCAGGAACAGCGCCGTGTAGGCCAGCGCTCCGACGGTGGCGGCCGCGGCCAGGGCCAGGCCGAAGCGGACGTTTGCCGCCAGGACGCCGGTGATGAACAGCGGGATCGCGGCGCCGAGGGCCGAGACGCCGGCCGCGACCAGGAGCTTGGCCAGGATGATGTCGCGGCGCGGCAGCGGCTTCGTGAGGATGTGGACGATCGTGCCGTCGTCGACCTCGGAGCCGAGCACGCCGGTGCCGACGATCAGGCTGGTCACGGGCAGGACCACGGCCAGGCCGAGGCCGACCACGACGGCCTGGCCCCACTGGGTGGGGTCGACGTCGTTGGCGCGGCAGATCAGCGCGAGCCCGATCAGCAGCACCGGCAGCGGGAGCAGCAGCAGCACCCGGCGGCGGCCGAAGAGGCCGCGGGCGGTGATGTAGGCGACCGTGGACATCATGCCTCCAGCAGGTAGGAGAAGACGCTCTCCAGGGACTCGTCGGACGGCAGCAGGCGCCGCAGCCGGATGCCCTCGCCGAGGGCGATGCGCGGCAGCGCGCGGGTGAAGCTGCCGTAGTCGGAGGCGCGCACGGTCAGCCCGCCCGCCTCGATCTCGACGCCGCTCACCGATTTCTCGCCGATCAGCGCGACCGCGAGCTTGCGGTCGTCGGAGCTCTGCACGGCGAAGACATGCGGCCGGTTGGTCATCAGCCGTCGGATGCGCCGGTAGTCGCCGGAGGCGGCGAGACGGCCGGCCACGATCACCTGGACCAGGCCGGAGAGCTGCTCGACCTCTTCCAGGATGTGCGAGCTGAACAGGATGGTGTGTCCGCGGTCGCCGAGCGAGTGCAGCAACTCCATCATGTGCATCCGCTGCCGCGGGTCCATGCCGTTGAACGGCTCGTCGAGCAGCAACACCTGCGGATCGTGCACGAGCGCGGCGGCCACCCGGGTGCGCTGGCGCATGCCCTTCGAGAACGTCTCGATCCGCCGGTCCTGCGCGTCGGTCATCTCCACCAGCGTGAGCGCGCGGTTCGCGGCCGCCGCCGGGTCGGGGAGCTTCTGCATCTTGGCGCACGCCTCGACGAACTGCCGGGCGGTGAGGAAGCCGTGCACCGCCTCGCGCTCGGCGACCAGGCCGAGCTCGCGGTAGATGCCGGGGTTGCGCCAGGTCGGCGCGCCGTCGATGGTCACCGTGCCGCGCGAGGGCGACAGGAAGCCGGCCATCATGTGCAGCACCGTGGTCTTGCCGGCGCCGTTCGGCCCGAGCAGGCCGGTCACCCCGGGGTTCAGGGTCATGCTGATGTCGTTGACCGCGACCACGTTGCCGTACCAGCGGGAGACGTTCTGCAGTTCGACGATGCTCACAGTGAGGCCACCTTCCGGTAGCGGGCCAGCAACAGCAGCAGGCAGACGGCGATCAGGCAGAGCGCCTCGATGCCGTAGATCGGGCCGAGGTTGCCGATGTCGAGGCCGAGGTCGTTGCGGTCGCGCAGCCAGATCTCGACGCCGTTGATCAGGGAGATCGGGCTGGCCAGGCCGGCCAGGTTCTGCGCCGTCTGGGACGGCAGCAGGCTGATCACGCCGACGACCGGCACGGTCATCAGCACGAAGGCAACGATGCCGCCGGCCGCGAACGCGCGCTTGCCGGTCAGCGAGGCGATCAGCAGGCTGATGCTCGCGAAGACGACCGCCCACAGCAGCGAGTAGCCCCAGCCGGGGATCAGCAGCCCGAGCTCGTGCCAGACGCCCTTCATCCCGGTTTTCGAGGTGAAGGCCCCGGTCAAGAACATCACGAATTGAGGTACGCCGAGAAGCAGCCACAATGCCGTGACCAGCGCCGCCACCTTGGCCGTCACATAGTCGGCCGCGCGCAGGGGCCGGCTGAAGTAGAGCGGCAGCACGCCGGAGCGCATGTCCCGTGAGACCAGCTCGGGCGCCACGATCGCGGCGAAGAAGATGATCAGCAGGCTCATGTTGTTGTCGAGCATGTAGTAGTCGAACAGCCACGTGCCGGTCTGCGAGCGGACGCCCGCGTTGATCACGGCGACGAGCATGATGAGGCCGGCCACGCCCCACGGGAAGATCTTGGATTTGGCCGAGCGACCGAACCCGAACGAGGCCCGCAGCCCGTGCACGTAGAGCGCGCTGAGCAGGGCGCCCCGGCCCAGGCGCGGGCCCTCGTAGCGTTGGTATCCGATGTCGTGGATGACTCCGGCCTCAGACATCGGCGGTCTCCTTCGTGGTGAAGAGCTCGGCCACGCGGTGACGTCGCTGGTCGAGCCGGTGCAGCGGGAGGTCGAGCTCGGCCACGGCCCGCAGGATCTGGTCGTACGAGCTGTCGGAGTCGAGCGGGACCAGCAGTTGCCGCCCCTCGGGGGTGACCTTGAGGCCGAGGTCGCGGAGCACCGCGGCCAGCTCCTCGGTGCCCTCGCTGACCTCGACCGCGAGCACGTCGGAGGCCGCGGTCATGGCCGAGATGCGGTCGGCCCGCAGCAGGCGGCCGGCCTCGATCGCGATGAGCGAGTCGCAGATGCGCTCGACCTCGCCGAGCAGGTGCGAGCAGACGACCACGGAGATGCCGAACTCGTTGCCGATGCGGTGCACGAGCGTCAGCATCGCGTCGCGCCCGGCCGGGTCGAGGCCGTTGGTCGGCTCGTCGAGCAGCAGCAGGTCGGGGTCGTGCACGAGGGCCTGGGCCAGCTTGACCCGCTGTTTCATGCCTGTCGAGTAGCCGCCGATCTGCCGGTAGCGCTCCTCGTAGAGGCCGACGTGCCGCAGCGCCTCGGAGGCGCGCTCGCGGGCGGCGGTCTTGGGCAGCCCGCTGAGCCGGCCCATGTGGGTCACGAACTCGGAGGCGGACACGTCGGGCGGGAGGCAGTCGTTCTCCGGCATGTAGCCGACCCGCGTCCGCACCTTGTCGGTGTCGGTCACCGGGTCGAGCCCGAAGACGCTCAACGAACCGGAGGTGGGCGCCAGCAGCCCGAGCATGATCTTGATAAAGGTGCTCTTACCGGCGCCGTTGGCGCCGACGAGCCCGATGACGCCCGCGTCGACCTCGACGGTCAGGTCGGACAAAGCCGTCACCCGGCCGCCGTACGTCTTCGTCAGCGCCTGAGTCGCGATGATGGTCACGGGCACAGCCTAAGAACCGGTCGCACCTTCGCGGATCCGGAGAATCCCTGAGAGACCCTCGGGGGTTTCTCAGCTCAGTCTCAGCAAAAGGCTCAGCGGGCCCTCAGGCGAGCCCGGATCAGCTTCCCCGAGGCGGTGAGCACGCCCGTCCCGGCGAAGGTCGAGCCCTTGCAGGTGCCCGGCCGGAGCGCGGCGCTCGACTCGTCGATGTCGGAGAACGTCCAGTTCGCGTAGCTGATCTTCAGCCGGTCGAGCAGGTCGAGCCAGGTATTGGTGCTCCCGGCGTCGAACGTCCCGCCGCCGGTGAAGGTCACGGTGCCGAACTCGGTCACGAACATCGGCAGCTCGGCCGCGGCCTTGGTCAGCTCGGCGCGGTAGTTCTCCTTGTGCGACGCCGCGTAGAAGTGGAACGCGTACATCACGTTCGGCAGGTTCAGCGGATCGGCGATGGTCTCGGCCGCGCCCGACCCCTCGGCGATGCCCAGCGAGGAGAAGCCGCGCGTCCCGACGATGACGACCGCATCCGGGTCCTGCTGCCGAATAACCGGAATGACCTTTTGCGCGTACGCCTTGATGGCCGCCCAGCTGACGCCGTTGGGCTCGTTCGCGATCTCGTAGAGCACGTTCCGCTTGGCCGCGTTCCGTTTCGCGACCGAGGCGAAGAACGTCTTGGCCCGCTCGAGGTTGAACGCCGGGTCGCCGGGATTGAGCACGTGGAAGTCGATCAGCGCGTACATGCCCCGCGCCGACGCCTTGTCGACCAGCGAGTTCACCTTGGCGGTGAAGCCGGCCGGATCGGTCTCGAAGCCGCCCTCCTGCACGTACATGGCGATCCGCAGCAGGTCGGCGTGCCAGTCGTGGGCGATCGCGTCGAGCGAGGCGTCGGTGTAGCAGTCCGGCGCGAACTGGAGGCCGTGCGTGCTGACCCCGCGCAGCTGAACCGGCCGGCCGGCCTGGTTGCAGAGATGGACCCCGCAGACGCGCAGCTTCCCGTTGATCGCGACCGGCGTGGACGAAGCGCTCACGGAAGGCGACGCTAGCCCCTTACCCGAAATTCCGGAAATGTCGGACGAAGGGTGGGGGGCAGCGGCGGTGGGGCTGGAGGCGCTCGCCGGGTCAGCGGCGCTCAGTGGATCGGCGGCGCTGAGAGGATCGGCGGCGCTGAGAGGATCGGCGGCGTTCAGGGGATCGGCGGCGCTCAAGGGATCGGCGCCGCCCACGGGACTGGTCGTACTGGCGGAACTGAACGTGGTGACCGACAGCGCCACCACCGTGGCCGCGGAGATCGCCACGACGGTCGCCGCCGAGGCCGCCACGAGCTTCCATCTGGACATAGCCGGCGCTCCAGGGGCAGGGGAGCGTGGGAGCGCTCCCGAGGCAGGTGCCCCTCAATACGCAAGCGACGGTGAAGCGGATCAAAAAGGGCCGGGCAGCGCGAGAAAGCGCTGCCCGGCCGCGTACGTCCGAAGATCAGCCGGTGTTCCGCATGCCGGCGGCGATGCCGTTGACCGAGGTCAGCAGCGCCCGCTCGAGAGCGGTCGAGTCCGACGGCGCCCGCCGCGCACCCGGCGCGGTGGCCGGCTGCCGATCCTGATCGCCCAGGTCGCGGTACTGCCGGAGCAGGGCGACCTGCAGGTGGTGCAACGGCAGCAGGTACGTGTCGCGCACATCCAGCGTCCGCCGGAGCTCGGGCTGCGACGCCAGCAGCTCGTCGTCGCCGGTGATCGCCAGCACCTCGCGGACGGTGAGCTCGTACTCCGCGACGATCGTCTCGAAGATCGGGTGCAGGTCGGCCGGCACGAGCGTGTCGACGTACCGCCGCGCGATGTCGAGGTCGGTCTTGTTCAGCATCATCTCGACGTTCGACAGGAACGTCTTGAAGAACTGCCAGTCCGCGTACATGGAGCGCAGGGTCTCCTCGTGCCCGGCCTCGCGGGCGGCCTTGAGGCCCGACCCGACGCCGAACCAGCCGGGCACGATCTGCCGGGTCTGGGTCCAGCCGAACACCCACGGGATCGCCCGCAGCCCGCCCAGGCCGGCGTCCGCGTTCGGCCGCTTGGCCGGCCGCGAGCCGATGTTGAGCTGGCCGAGCAGCTCGGTCGGGGTGGCCGCCCAGAAGTACGCCGGCAGGTCCGGGTTCTCCACCAGCGACCGGTACGCCGCGAAGGCCGCGTCCGACGCCGTGTCCATGGTGGCGTCCCAGCGGGTGAGCCGCTCGGCGTCGACCGACGGCGAGGTGTGCAGCAGCGTCGCCTGCAGCACCGCGGCCACCGTCAGCTCGAGGTTCTCCCGGGCCAGCGCCGGCAGCGTGTACTTGTCGGAGATGACCTCGCCCTGCTCGGTCACCTTGATCGCGCCGTCGAGCGTCCCGTACGGCTGAGCCAGGATCGCCTCGTGCGTGGGACCGCCGCCCCGGCCGACCGTCCCGCCGCGGCCGTGGAAGAGCCGCAGCCGCACGCCGTGCCGGGCCGCCACGTCACGCAGCGAGCGCTGCGCCTTGTGGATGCCCCACTGGCTGGTCGTGATACCCCCCTCCTTGTTGGAGTCGGAGTACCCGAGCATGACCTCCTGCACGTCGCCGCGGGCCCGCACGATCTCCCGGTAGGCCGGCAGCGAGAGCATCTCGTCGAGCAGGTCGCCGCCCGCGTCGAGCTCGGCCGGCGTCTCCAGCAGGGGCACGATGTTGACCCGGGCGCGGCCGGTGTGGATGTCGATGAGGCCGGCCTCGCGGGCCAGCACGGCGGCCGCCAGCACGTCGTCGACGCCGAGGGTCATCGAGATGATGTACGTCTCGATGACGTCCATGCCGAACCGCTCCTGCACGTCCCGGATCGTGTTGAACACGTCGAACGTCTTGCGGGCCGAGTCGGTGAGCGGGGTGTCGGCGCTGGCCAGCGGGCGGCGCCCGGCGAGCTCGCCGGCGAGCAGCTTGGTGCGCTCGGCCCGGTCCAGCGCGTCGTAGTCCTCGACCTCGCCGACCTGCGTGTACATCTGCTGGAGCACCTCGTGGTGCTTCTCGGCGTGCTCGCGGACGTCGAGGGTGGCCAGCTGGAGGCCGAAGGCGGAGACGGTGCGGATCGCGGCCGCCACCACGCCGACGGCGGTGAGCTGGCCGGAGTTGCGGGCCAGCGACGCGCGCATCAGCTCGAGGTCGCTGATCAGCTCGTCGTTGCCGAGGTAGTCGCGGCCCGGCACGTGCGGGGTGCCCTGGCGCAGCCGCTCCCGGGTGTTCGCGAGTTTCGCCTTGATCGCGCGGACCTTGAGGCGGTACGGCTCCTCGGCGTTGGTCTTGCGGAACCGCGGCGCGACCCCGGGCAGGTTGTCCAGGTCCTTGGCGAGCGAGGCGGAGAGGTCGAGCGAGACGCCACGCAGCCGGCGGGAGACCGACAGCTCGTCGATCAGCAGGTCCATGGCCTTCTCGGTGGCCTGGATGCCCTGCTCGTGCTGGATCATCAGGACGTCGCGGGTGACGGCCGGGGTGACGAACGGGTTGCCGTCCCGGTCGCCGCCGATCCACGACCCGAAGCTCAGCGGCTTGGCCGTCGGGGCGGTCTCGACGCCGAGGTTGCGCAGCGTCTCGGCGAGATCGGTCAGCACCTGGGGCGCGGCCTCGGCGTACAGGTCGCGCAGGTAGTAGACGGCGTTGCGGGCCTCGTCGGTCGGGTCCGGCCGGTCGAGCCGCAGCTCGTCGGTCTGCCAGAGCAGGTCGATCAGCTCGGCGAAGCGGCGGGTCGAGGCGGTCGTGTCCGAGGCGCCGTAGAGGACCGCGGCCGCGGCCTCGTTGTCCAGCTCGTCGGCGACCTGGCGCAGCTTCGAGAGGATCGAGCGGCGCGCGGCCTCGGTCGGGTGCGCGGTGAAGACCGGCCGCACCGCGAGCCGGCGGGCGGCCGCGGCGATCTCGTCGGCCGGCACCCCGCGCTCGGCGATCAGCTTGGCCGCCTGGTCGAGCCAGCCACCGTCACGGGCGCGGCGCCGGCGCAGGTCGCGGGCCCGGTGCACCTGCTCGGTGATGTTCGCGAGGTGGAAGTAGGTGGAGAAGGCGCGGGCCAGCTTGGTGCCGGTCGTCACGTCCATCGCGGCCAGCCGGTCGGCCGCGGCGGCGGCGTCCTGCCGCACCAGGGCGCGAACCTCCTCGACCAGGTCGAGCAGGGGCCGGCCCTCCTGCCGGGCCAGAGTCTGGCCGAGCAACGTGCCGATACGCCGGATGTCGGCGCGAAGTGCCGCGTCCGGCCCCTCGGGGTCGAGGTGGCCGTGCTGGTCGGTCATCGGGGCGCTCCTTTAACCTTTCGGTGCTCCAGGACGGCGCTGTCCCGACTCCGCCGATGGTATCGGCGTCACTCAGGTACCGGGTGAATTGAGGCAAGTCTCACCTCGGCCGGCGGGAATGCTAAGCGGAGATCGGCACCGCCGGCCGGAGGGTGGCGGTGACCGTCCTCGCGCGCGGCGCCTTCTTGCCCAGGAGCAGCCGGGACGGGGTCTCGGCGGGCTTGAGCTTGCGGACGAAGGCGTGCCGTTCGCGTGCGAAACCGGATCGGTCGGCGTACATGTCGCGGCTCATCTCGGCGAGCTCGCGTGCCTCGTAGACCTCGAGCGGGACGCGCTCGGCGGCGAGCCGCCGGGACTTCGCCTGACGCCGGTTGCGCGCCGAGCGCACGTCACTCTCCCGTTCGGCCAGGGCGGTGAGCCATTCCCCGTACGCGTCGGGATGCCGCGGTCCGACCTGGTCCACGAGCCCGATCTCCCGCGCCCGGGCCGCGCTCACCGGGAGCTTCTCGTCGATCAGCTGCTGGGCGAGGTCGGCGCCGACCCGCCGCGGCAGCGTGAACGTGTGCAGCTCCGACCCGTACAGGCCGATGTCGTAGTAGGGGTTGAGGACGATTCCGTCGCGGGCCGCCACGATGTCGGCGCCCAGGCCGAGCATCACGCCGCCGGCGCCGGCGCTGCCCGCGTACGCGGCGATGACCACCTGCCGCGTGCACGTGATGATCTCCCGGCACACCTCGTTGATCGCCCGGATCCCGGCCCACGCGGCGCTGGCCGGATCGGTGGCGGCCTCGACGACGTTGAGGTGGATGCCGTTGCTGAACGCGTCGATGCCGCCGCGCAGCACCAGCACCTCGGTGTCCTGGCCGGCCGCGTGGCGCAGCGCCGAGGCCAGCCGACGGCAGTGCCCGGGCGCCATCGCGCCGTTGTAGAAGTCGAAGTTGAGCCAGCCCACCGCGCCCGCCCGCCGGTAGCGGATCTGCCGGTAGGTGGCCGGGTGCTCGGGCTCGCTGCCGGCCGGGAGCGGCGAGTGCGACACCCCACGCAGCCGGGCGCCGAGCAGTGTGGTGGCCGGCAGCTTGATCCCGGCGCGGCCGTGCCCCGGGTAATCCAACGCTTTGTTCTGGGGTTTTCCGCCGCGGGTTGGCTCAGCGGCGCGCAGGTGGCCGAGCCAGACGCTGCCGTCGCCGGTGCCGACCAGCACGGCGCCCTGCCGGCGGCTGATCAGCTGGCCGGCGCGGCCGGCCCGGCCGAGGCCGGGCAGCGCGTCGTAGGCGAAGACCGGCAGGCCGCCGATCTCGGTGCGCACGCCCGGGCTGCCGTCGGCGGCCCGGATCTTCCGGACGATCTCCTCGGTCGGGTCGTCCCAGGCGAACGCGCGATCGGGCTGCCGCATCAGCGGGCGCAGCCGGGCGCCGGGCACCTCGGCCGGCGCGACGTCGGCCGGCACCGGCGTGAACGACGGGTCCTTCGCCTTGGCGACCACCTCGAAGACGCAGTCCATCGCGGCGTCGGCGACCGGCCCGTTGTAGAGCGACGACTTGCGCGGCGGCACGGCCGGGACGGCGAACGTGCGGGTGGCCCAGATCGGCCCGGCGTCCATCTCCTCGACGGCCTGCAGCGCGGTGACGCCCCAGACCCGGGCGCCCTCGCTGATCGCCCAGTCGAGTGCGGACGGTCCCCGGTCGCCGACCGGCCCGGGATGGATGATCACCGTGCGCCAGTGCCGCCAGACCTCGGCCGGCACCCGGTCCTTGAGGAACGGACAGAGGATCAGGTCGGGCCCGGCCCGCCGGACGCCGTCGATCATGTCCCGCTCACTCGTGGCCAGCAGCACGCCGACGTCGTGTCCGTCTTCGCGCAGCGCGCACCAGGCACGCTGGCTCAGTCCGTTGAACGCCGTAACGAGCAGCAGGATCCGCACGTTGCCCTCCTCTGGAGCCCACACCGACAACGAGACGGGAGTTTTCTCCGGGTATCGATAGTCATGTCGGACATGTTGTCCGACCCTGGAATGTCAGACGGCCGGACTAGACTCGATCGCATACCCCCGTCCGATGGACGTCTGGGGTTATTCGACGTGGGGGAAATCGGCATGCAACTCTCCGGACTGATCCCGGCTGCACTGCGCGACCGGGGCCTCGCGCGCGCTCGTGATCTCGCGCGCAAAGGCTTCGTCGACTCCGACTCGCTCGACCTGACCGCGCCGGCCTCGCTGCGGCCGTTCGTGGTGGCCACCGTGGCCGGCGCGGCCGACCTCGGCGGCGCGGGCCGGCCGGTGCTGGCGGTGACCGCCACCAGCCGCGAGGCCGACGACCTGGCCGACGCCCTGGGCTGCCTGATCAGCCCCGACCGGGTGGCGGTCTTCCCGTCGTGGGAGACGCTGCCGCACGAGCGGCTGTCCCCGCGCTCCGACACGGTCGGCCGCCGGCTCGCCGTGCTGCGCCGCCTCGCCCACCCCGGCGAGCAGCCGGTGCAGGTGATCGTGGCGCCCGTGCGCAGCGTGCTCCAGCCGCAGCTCAAGGGCCTGGGCGACCTCGAGCCGGTCGAGCTGACCGCGGGCGGCGAGGCCGAGCTCGAAGGGGTGGCCCGCCGCCTGGCCGACATGGCCTACGCGCGGGTCGACCTGGTCACCAAGCGCGGCGAGTTCGCGGTGCGCGGCGGCATCCTCGACGTCTTCCCGCCGACCGACGAGCACCCGTCCCGGGTCGAGTTCTGGGGCGACGAGGTCGAGGAGATCCGCACGTTCGCGGTGGCCGACCAGCGCACGATCGACCCGGTCGACCGCCTCTGGGCGCCCCCGTGCCGGGAGCTGCTGCTGACCCCCGACGTGCGGGCCCGGGCCGCTTCCCTCGCCGAGCAGCACCCGGAGCTGGCGGAGATCCTCGACAAGCTGGCCGAGGGCATCCCGGTCGAGGGCATGGAGTCGCTGGCCCCGGCGCTGCTGCACGGCACCGACAGCATGGAGCTGCTGCTCGACTGCATGCCGGCCGGCAGCCACGTGCTGCTCTGCGACCCCGAGCGCATTCGCACCCGCGCGCACGACCTCACCCGTACGTCCGATGAGTTCTTGGAAGCGTCCTGGGCCGCGGCCGCCGTCGGGGGCAAGGCGCCGATCGACGTGGGCGCCGCCGCATTCAAGACCCTTGCGGATGTACGCGCCCACGCCGCGACCCTCTCGCAGCCCTGGTGGACGGTCTCGCCGTTCGGCCTCGCCGCGGCCGAGGACGAGGCGCCGGCCGACGATCAGCCGTGGCTGGAGGCGCCGTCCGCCACCCAGGTCACGCCCGATCTCGGCGACGCCATCGCCCTGTCGGCCCAGCCCGTTCCGCTCTACCACGGCGACACCTCGCGGCTCGTCGCCGACATGACGGAGTGGATGGGCAACGGCTGGGCGATCGCGCTGGTCTTCGAGGGCCACGGCACCGCCCAGCGGGCCACCGAGGTGCTGCGCGACGCGGGCCTCGGCGTGACCCCGGTCGACTCCGTGGAGACGCCGATCGAGCCCGGCCAGCTGCTGGTCACCTGCGGCGGGCTCAACCACGGCTTCATCGACGCCGCGTCCCAGCTCGCGGTCATCACCGGCAACGACATCAGCGGCGGCCGCGGCGCGTCCACCAAGGACATGCGCCGCATGCCGTCCCGCCGGCGCAACACGATCGACCCGCTCGAGCTCAAGCCGGGCGACCACGTCGTGCACGAGCAGCACGGCATCGGCAAGTACGTCGAGCTGGTGCAGCGCACGGTCAACGGCGCCGACCGGGAGTACCTCGTGATCGAGTACGCCCCGTCCAAGCGCGGCCAGCCCGGCGACCGCCTCTACGTGCCCACCGACCAGCTCGACCAGCTCTCCCGTTACGTCGGCGGCGAGCAGCCCACCCTGCACAAGATGGGCGGGTCGGAGTGGCAGAAGAGCAAGGCGCGGGCCCGCAAGGCGGTACGCGAGATCGCGGCCCAGCTCATCCAGCTCTACGCGGCCCGCCAGGCCTCGAAGGGGCACGCGTTCGGCCCCGACTCGCCCTGGCAGCGCGAGCTCGAGGACGCCTTCCCGTACACGGAGACCCCCGACCAGCTGGCCGCGATCCACGAGGTCAAGCACGACATGGAGCTGGCCGTCCCGATGGACAGGCTGATCTGCGGCGACGTCGGCTACGGCAAGACCGAGATCGCGGTGCGGGCCGCCTTCAAGGCCGTGCAGGACGGCAAGCAGGTCGCCGTGCTGGTGCCGACCACGCTGCTCGTGCAGCAGCACTTCAACACGTTCACCGACCGGATGGGCCAGTTCCCGGTCCAGATCAAGCAGCTGTCCCGGTTCCAGACCCCGACCGAGGCGAAACTGACCCTCGAGCAGGCCGCCGACGGCACCGCCGACATCGTGATCGGCACGCACCGCCTGCTGGCCAACTCGACCCGCTTCAAGAACCTCGGCCTGATCATCGTGGACGAGGAGCAGCGCTTCGGCGTCGAGCACAAGGAGCAGCTCAAGGCCCTGCGGGCGTCGGTCGATGTGCTCACCATGTCGGCGACACCCATTCCTCGTACGCTCGAGATGGCCATCACCGGCATCCGCGAGATGTCCACCATCGCCACCCCGCCGGAGGAGCGCCACCCGGTGCTCACGTTCGTCGGCGCCCACGACGAGAAGCAGATCGCTGCCTCGATCCACCGCGAGCTGCTCCGCGACGGCCAGGTCTTCTACCTGCACAACCGGGTCGAGTCGATCGACCGGGCCGCCCGCAAGCTGCGCGAGCTCGTCCCCGAGGCCCGGGTCGCGGTGGCGCACGGCCAGATGAGCGAGGACCAGCTGGAAAAGGTGATGGTCGGCTTCTGGGAGAAGGAGTTCGACGTCCTGGTCTGCACCACGATCGTCGAGTCCGGCATCGACATCCCGAACGCCAACACGCTCATCGTCGAGCGGGCCGACCTGCTCGGCCTGGCCCAGCTGCACCAGATCCGCGGCCGGGTCGGCCGGGGCCGCGAGCGGGCGTACGCGTACTTCCTGTACCCCCGCGAGAAGCCGCTCACCGAGCACGCCCACGAGCGGCTGGCCACCATCGCCCAGCACACCGAGCTCGGCGCCGGCATGTACGTGGCGATGAAGGACCTCGAGATCCGTGGCGCCGGCAACCTCCTCGGCGGCGAGCAGTCGGGCCACATCGAGGGCGTCGGCTTCGACCTCTACGTCCGCATGGTCGGCGAGGCGGTGCAGGCCTTCAAGGGCGAGCGTCCCGAGGAGGAGCCCGAGGTGAAGATCGACCTTCCGATCGACGCCCACCTCCCGGTCGAGTACATCGCCGTCGAGCGCCTGCGCCTCGAGATGTACCGCAAACTGGCCGAGGCCCGCGACAACGCCCAGCTCGACGAGGTCGTCGCCGAGATGACCGACCGCTACGGCGAGCCCCCGACGCAGGTCGCCAACCTGATCGCGGTCGCACGCTTCCGCCAGGTGGCCCGCGCCTACGGCCTGACCGACGTCTCGATGCAGGGCAAGCACATCCGCTTCTCCCCGCTTCCGCTGCCCGACTCGAAGCAGCTGCGGCTGAAGCGCTACCACCCCGACGCGGTCTACAAGCCGGCCACCGACCAGGTGAGCGTCCCGCGGCCGGCCACCCGGCGCGTGGGCGGGGAGCTGTTGCGCGACCAGGCTCTGTTGCAGTGGTGTGCCCAGCTGCTGAAGGACGTGCTGGGGGAGGTGCCGGCCAAGGCGGCGGTCTGACGCGATGTGTTGCATGTGTGCATCGGCGAATGCGTGGCGGGCCATCGAGCAGGCACAATCTCCGGGCCCGATCGCCGATCACTCGAGGAGAGCCCCGTGGAGACCGTGGGTGCCGAGACCACCTGCTATCGCCATCCGAAGCGGGAGACGTACGTCCGGTGCAGCCGGTGCGACCGGTTCATCTGCTCGGACTGCATGCGGGAGGCGCCGGTCGGGCAGCGCTGCCCGGAGTGCGTCAAGGGCGAGAACAAGACGATCCGGCAGGCGCGGACGATCTTCGGGGCGCGGGCGGGCAACGGGCCGGCCTACGTCACGTACTCGATTATTTCGATCAATGTCCTCGCGTACGTCGTGGAGCTGATCCACCCGGCGATCATCAACCGGTTCGACGTCCTCGGGACGGGGCTGATCGGGGCCGACGGGCGGTACTACGTCGACGACGGGGTGCCGGCCGCCGGGTATGACCTGATCGGCGTGCTGCACGGCGAGTGGTGGCGGCTGTTCACCGGCACGTTCCTGCACGAGCTGCCGGGCGGCAACGGGTTCGGTCTCACCCACATCCTCTTCAACATGATGTGGATCGCGACGCTCGGCACGTTCCTCGAGCGGCAGCTCGGCTGGGGGCGCTACCTCGCGCTCTACCTGCTGTCGGCGCTCGGTGGGTCGGTGTTCATCGTGCTCATCGACCCGCACCAGGGCGCGATCGGGGCGTCCGGCGCGGGCTTCGGGCTGGCCGCCGCGTACTTCGTGATCACGCGCAAGCTGCACGAGTATCCGATCGACCGGAACCGCCTGATCTTCACGGCCCTGCTGTGGCTCGTGTTCGCCGCCGGGTTCACGTCGTGGCAGGGGCATCTGGGCGGACTGGTCACCGGTGCGGCGGTGGGCGCCGGACTCGCGTACGCGCCTCGCAAGCGCCGAGAAACCATGCAGGTGGCCGTGCTGATCGTCGTAGCTGTCGGTTTGATCGCCGCGATCGCGGCGAAGGGCGGTTGATCCGTTTTCCGGGGGTCGGCGGCGTGCGTCACAACAGACGTGAGAGAGTCATGCCCATGCAGCGTGCTCGCCGACTCGCCTCCGTCGTCGCCGTCGCGTCCCTGGCCGTGGCCGGGCTCTCGGCCTGCCGTTCGGAGCCGTCCGTGGCCGCCTACCTGGGCGACACCAAGATCACCGAGTCCCGCGTGGACGGCGTCTACGACGAGGCCCGCACGGCCATCGACGCCGCCGCTCCGCCGGCCACCGGCGAGGCGACGACCGTCCCGATCACCCGCGGCGACGTGGTGCGCACGATCATCAGCGCCGACGTGCTGGCCCGGGTCGCCCGGCAGCACAGCGTGACGCTCCCGGCCGACCTGCAGCTCGACGACTACGCGAACACCCTGCACATCCCGGCCTCCACCGAGTACCTCAAGCTCTACGCCACCGCCGACCAGTACGTGCGGCTCCTGCGCCAGGGCGTGAAGGACGCGCCCGAGCCCAGCGACGCCGACCTGCAAGAGATCTTCGACGTGCTGGTGCAGAGCGGGCAGGTCGCCCCGGGCGGCACGTTCGAGCAGTTCAAGCAGAGCCTCCCGGCGGAGAACAAGCAGCTCGTGCAGACCGCCACCGCGGTGCGCAACCAGATCAACGAGGTCACCGCGCCGCTGAAGATCAGGATCAACCCGCGCTACCAGCCGGCCAGCATCCCGGTCCTGCAGTTCCAGACGCAGGACGGTGCGGTCAAGCCGCTGGTGTCGGCCCCGCTCGGCAAGGACGAGTCGGCGCCGGTCAACGACCTCTCCTGACGCATGCCGGTTCGTCGCATCGTCCTGCTGGTCACCTCGCCGCGCCTGCCCGCCGGCCTGCTCACGGCCGCGGCCTGGGACGTCGTCCGGCAGCACCCGGTCTTCGCCGCCGCCGAGTCCGAACAGTCGGCCGTCCTTCGCCAGTCGGGCGTGCCGGTCGCCGTCATCGAGCCCGACCCGCAGGTGCTGCTGGACGCGCTGGCCGACCACGAGGCCGTCGTCTGGCTCGCCGGGCCGGCCGGCGACCAGGATTTCGCCCGTCACCTGGGCCTGCGCCTGACCCGCGAGCCCGATCTCGCCGAACTCGAGCTCATGTACGGCTCGTGGGACCCGCCCGGCGCGCGGCTGCTGGACGCGGTCGCGGTCCTCGATCGGCTCGTCTCGCCCGGCGGCGACCCCTGGAAACGGGCCCAGAGCCACCGCACGCTCGCGCCGTACATGCTCGAGGAGGCGTACGAGGCCTACGACGCGATCGAGGCCGGTGACCTGTCGGCGCTGCGCGAGGAGCTCGGCGACGTGCTGCTCCAGGTGGTGCTGCACGCCCGGCTGGCCGAGGAGCTGCCGGACGGCGCGGCCTGGGGCATCGACGACGTGGCCGCGATCCTGGTCGAGAAGATGGTGCGCCGCAACCCGCACGTCTTCGCCGGCGTCGAGGCCGCCGACCTCGACGAGATCACCGAGAACTGGGAACGGATCAAGAAGGCCGAGAAGTCCCGCGACTCGATCCTCGACGGGATCGCGCTGAGCCAGCCCGCGCTCGCGCTGGCTGCCAAGATCCTCCAGCGGGTCGAGCGGGCCGGCCTCGACGTGCCGCTGCCGGCCGGCGACGACCTCGGACCGGCGTTGTTGCGGCTCGTGTCCGAGGCCCGGAAGGCGGGCGCCGACGCCGAGGCCGAGGTCCGGCGGGCGACTCTCGACTACGCCGAAGAAGTGCGGAGCGCCGAGCGGAGAATTGTCAGACCCGCCGAGTAGGTTTCTCGGCATGCCGGAGTTTGTGCCGTTAGCCGAGAGCATCGTCGACGCCATCCTGCGCAGCGATCCGGGCCTGGCGTCGAGCGCGGGTGACCATCGCTACGACGACCGTCTGCCCGATCTCTCACCGGGCGCCGTCACCGAGCGGGTGTCGATGCTGCGCGACGCGGCCGACGCCCTCGCCGGCATCGATCCCGAGGCCTTCGGCCCGGAAGACCAGGTCGATCACGCGATCCTCGCGGCCATGGTCGAGCGCGGGCTGTTCGAGCTCACCGACGTGCGCGAGCACGAGTGGAACCCGCTTCACCACAACCCCGGCCCGCTCCTGCACGCGCTGATCTCCCGCCCGTTCGCGCCCGCCGAGGAGCGGCTGAGCAGCCTCGGCGGCCGGCTCGCGGCGATTCCCGACGCGCTGGCCACCGCCCGCGCCGTGCTGCGCGACGTGCCACGCATCCACGCCGAGACGGCCGTCGGCCAGTTCGCCGGCACGGCCGCGCTGATCCGCGACGAGCTGCCGAGCCTGCTCGAGCAGGAGCCCGGCATGCGCGCGGCGGTCGAGCCGGCGGCCGCGGCGGCGCTGGCCGCGCTGGGCGAGTTCGACGGCTGGCTGCGCGCCCGGGTCGACGGCGGCGAGCCCGGCCGCGACCCGCGGCTCGGCCGCCCGCTGTGGGAGGCGCGGCTGTGGCACACGCTCGACACCGAGCTGCCCGCGGCCGAGGTGCTCGCCCGCGCCCGCGAGCGCCTCGACCGGGTCGGCGCCGAGCTGCGGGCGGCCGCGGCCGAGCTGGTCGGCGGCCCCGAGACCGACGAGACGGTCCGCCGGGCCCTCGACACGCTCGCGGCCGACCACCCCGACGACGCCACGATCATCGGCCTGGCCCGCCGCACGATGGACGAGGCGACCGAGTTCGTCCGGAAGAACGACGTGCTCACCCTGCTCGACGACCCGTGCGTGATCGAGGAGATGCCCGAGTTCGCCCGTGGCGTCGCCGCCGCCTACTGCGACCCGCCGGGCCCGCTCGAGACGGCCGACGTGCCCACGTTCTACTGCATCTCGCCGACTCCCGCGGGCTGGTCGCCGGAGCGGGTCGAGTCGTTCTACCGCGAGTACAACGACCACATGCTCCGCAACCTGACCGTCCACGAGGCGATGCCCGGTCACTTCCTCCAGCTCGCCCACGCCCGCCGCTTCCGGGCCGCGACCCGGGTGCGCGCGCTCGGCTGGTCCGGCCCGTTCGTCGAGGGCTGGGCGGTCTACACCGAGGAGCTGATGGCCGAGCTGGGCTTCGGCGGCCTGCCGGTGCGGCTCCAGCAGCTCAAGATGCAGCTACGCATGAGCCTCAACGCCGTCATCGACCAGCTGGTGCACTGCGAGGAGCTGCCCGAGTCCGAGGCGATGGCCATGATGACCGGCCCCGGCTTCCAGGAGGAGGGCGAGGCGGCCGGCAAGTGGCGCCGCGCGCTGCTCACGTCGACCCAGCTGAGCACCTATTTCGTCGGCTACACGGAGGTTGCGGCCATCGCGGCGTCCCGCCCGTTCGGCGCGACCCCCAAGGCCTGGCACGACGCGATGCTGGCGCACGGCTCCCCGCCGCCCCGCCATTTGCGCACGCTGCTCGGCGTCTGACGGCGCTGCACGGCCCGCGCTGGGCGTTTGGGGCGCGCCGCGGGCGTGGCCGGCTGCGGTTTGGCCGGCGCGGTCGGGGCGCAGGTGAGTGGGCGCTGCGAGCGGGAGCGTGCGGTGGTTGGCCGTTGCGGTTGGGCGCGGTGAGTTGGCGGCGCGGGGTCGGGCTGTGGCTTGGCCGTCGCGGTCGGGCGCGGTGAGTCGGCGTGCTGCGGGCCGGGCGGGTTGAGACCGGGCCTCGCCATGGAGTCGGCCGGCGCGGCGGACGAAGCTTGTGCGGCCGGCGACGCGGGCTGCGGCTTGGCCGTGGTGGTCGGGCGCGGTGAGTCGGCGTTGCGGCGCGGGGTCGGGCTGCGGCTTGGCCGTTGCGGCCGGGCGCGGTGAGTGGGCGTGCTGCGAGCCGGGCGGGTTGAGATCGGGCCTCGCCATGGAGTTGGCCGCTGCGGGTGGGTGCGGCGGGCGAGGCTGAGAGCGGGGCCGCCGCGGTGGGCAGGTTTCGGCGGGTGATCGTTTGGTGAATCTGGGCTCGTGAACACGCTTGTACGGCGCGCGCCCTGGCTTGAGCACCTCACGCGGGCCGGGCTGGTGGGGTACGGCGCCGTGCATTTGCTCTTTGCCTGGCTCATTGTGCGCATCGCGTTTGGGCGGGCGCCCGCCGATGGGGATCAGTCGGGCGCGTTGCACACGCTCGCGAGCAAACCGTTCGGGGCCGCTCTCATCGTGGCGATCGTGGTCGGGCTGGTGGCGATGACGATCTGGCAGGCCTTCGAGGCGGCCACCGGGCATCGGGGCGAGCGCGGCCGGCATCGGGTCTACGAGCGGGTCGCCTCGGCGGGGCGGGCGGCCTTCTACGCGTACGTGGCCTGGACCGGGGTGAAGGTTCTCAAGGGCAAGAAGACGTCGACCGCCGACACGCAGGAGCAGGCCAGCCAGGATCTGATGGTGTCGACCGGCGGGCGTCTCACGGTGGCGCTGGCGGGGGTCGCGGTGGCGGTGATCGGGGTGGGGCTGGCGATCTACGGGATCGCTCAGAAGTTCGAGAAGCACCTCAAGGCCGGTCCGGGGAAGGCGGCGGTGCGGACGCTCGGCACGGTCGGCTACGCGGCCAAGGGCGGCGCCTACGCGATCGCGGGCGTGCTGCTCGTGCTGGCGGCGGTGCGCTACGACCCGGACAAGGCGCGGGGACTCGATGCGGCGCTGCGGGCGATGGCGGGGCAGGCGTACGGGACCTGGCTGCTGACCCTGACGGCGCTCGGCATCGCGGCCTATGGGCTGTTCGGCGTGGTGCAGGCCCGCTACCGCAAGGTGTGAGGTGGCACCTCGAACGACGACGGGGCGGCCTTTTCCTCGTACGACGTGAGGGCCTGCTCGAACCTCTTGCCCGCGATCGTCGCCGTGAAGCTGCCCAGGGCGCCCTCGTTGGTGACGCAGAGGCCGAACTCGGACGCCGGCGTGCCGTCGACCTGGCTGAGGTCGAGGCAGGTCGCGTGCCGCCCGGCGACCGTGGTGTCGTGCTGGGTGGCCGTCACCTCGGGGTCGAGCGCGGCCGTGTTGAGCAGTGCGAGGGCCGCCTCGGGCGTGACCAGGTCGCTCCCGGCCAGCGGCAGCGCGGTGGCCGGAGTCGGTGCGGTCTGTGTGCAGGTGTCGCCGGCGCAGCGGATCGTGGCATCGCCGGTCTCGAGCAGGCGACCGCCGGGATACACGTACGTCGTCCGGGTGGGCTTTTGCGCCTGGGTGACCGTCGCCGTGCCGCCGCCCGCCAGATGGTAGGCCGCGGTATAGGTGAGCCCGGTCACGCGGGCGAGTTGCACCGTCAGCTCGGACACCAGATCGTCGTGGCCGATGCCGGCCGCGCTCGCCTCGTCGAGGCCCGTGCAACCGGTGGCGGCCAGCACCGTCGCCGCGGAGGCGGCGACGGCGAACGACAGGCGCGGACGCGACGGCACGACTGCCACCTTGGTCCATGCGCGCAAGCCCGCGCAATCGAGTAACGGCGCCGGCTCAGGAGCCCCGGTTCCTCGACTGCAACTGGTGCTGCATGATGTACCGGCGAATGATCTTGGCCTGGCTCTCGTCCTGGTCGTCGAAGACCGCCACCATCTCCACCGAGAGAGGCCCGCGGACCGGCACCTGCTGCCGCATCGAGCTGGCCTTGAGCACGGTCGCCGGGAACGCCACGAGCTCCCCGCCGACGTGGATGCGCAGGATCATCTCGTCGCCGGGCTTGAGATGCACGTCGGTGAAGTGGGCGCGCACGGCCCGCTCACTCATGTCGTGCACCATGCCGATGGCGTCCTCCTCCTTGTCCCGGCTCATCACGATCGGCTCGCCACCGCCGCCGCGCACGAACGACCGGCTCTGCATCACCACCGCCCGGCCGGTGAAATGGATCTCGACCCGGTTCCCGTCGACGGCGGCGACCTGGCCCTCCTGCGCATATCGGCCGCGCGGGGCGGCCGCCCAGCGCAACTCGACCGTCGAATGCTCGGGCGGCACGTGCGCACGGGCCAGCGAGAGCGTGATCACGGTGCCCGAGGCGTGCACCACCCGCACCTCGGGGAGCGTTTCGCCGTACGAGGTCATCTCGATGTAAGACCCGTCCGGCGGGAGCATGTCAGCACTCATAGTGCCCGGGATATCGGCAACCGACTCGCACCCATTAGCGATAGTCGGGCCGAAGTTCACCGGCCCCGCGTACGCCCGTCAACCGGCACCGATACGCTCAGACCGTGGTCCGCCGCAGGGTCGCGGTCGGAGAACTGCAGCCTTACGAATGGGAGCGACACGACAACATGGCCACCATCGAAGCGATCGTCGCCCGCGAGATTCTCGACTCCCGGGGCAACCCGACCGTCGAGGTCGAGGTCGGGCTGGACGACGGCACGGTCGGCCGCGCCGCGGTGCCCTCGGGCGCCTCGACCGGCGCTTTCGAGGCGCTCGAGCTGCGCGACGGAGACAAGGGCCGCTACCTGGGCAAGGGTGTGGAGAAGGCCGTCGCCAACATCGAAGACAAGATCGCCGACGAGCTCGTCGGCTACGAGGCCAGCGAGCAGCGTCTGATCGACCAGAAGATGCTCGATCTCGACGGCACCGCCGACAAGAGCGAGCTGGGCGCGAACGCGATCCTGGGCGTCTCCCTCGCGGTGGCGAAGGCGGCGGCGCTGAGCGCCGAGCTGCCCCTGTTCCGGTACGTGGGTGGCCCGAACGCCGCCGTGCTGCCGGTCCCGATGATGAACATCCTGAACGGTGGCGCCCACGCCGACTCGAACGTCGACGTCCAGGAGTTCATGATCGCCCCGATCGGCGCCCCGACCTTCCGCGAGGCGCTGCGCACCGGCGCCGAGGTCTACCACGCGCTCAAGTCGGTGCTGAAGAAGAAGGGCCTCTCGACCGGCCTGGGCGACGAGGGCGGCTTCGCCCCCAACCTGCCGGCCAACGCGGCCGCGCTCGACCTGATCGCCGAGGCCGTCCAGGCCGCCGGCTTCACCCTGGGCACCGACATCGTCCTGGCCATGGACGTGGCGGCGACCGAGTTCTACAAGGACGGCTCGTACGTCTTCGAGGGCTCGCCGAAGTCGACCGACGAGATGATCAACTACTACTCGAAGCTGGCCGGCGACTACCCGATCGTCTCCATCGAGGACCCGCTGGCCGAGGAGGACTGGGCCGGCTGGAGCGCGATGACCTCGCAGCTCGGCAGCAAGATCCAGATCGTCGGCGACGACCTGTTCGTCACCAACCCGACCCGCATCGGCCGGGGCATCGCCGAGGGCGCGGCCAACTCCGTGCTCGTCAAGGTCAACCAGATCGGCTCGCTGACCGAGACCCTCGACGCCGTCGACCTCGCGCACCGGGCCGGCTTCACGACGATGATGTCGCACCGCTCGGGTGAGACCGAGGACACCACGATCGCCGACCTGGCCGTCGCGGTGGGCAGCGGCCAGATCAAGACCGGCGCCCCGGCCCGTTCGGACCGCGTCGCCAAGTACAACCAGCTCCTGCGCATCGAGGAGCAGCTGGAGAGCGCGGCCCGGTACGCCGGTGCGGGCGCTTTCCCGCGTTACCGGGCCGCGTAACGCCGGGCCGAAGATCATGGAGTTGTGGCACTCTCGAACGGAGTGCCACAATCCATGACCGGTCGAGCGGGGGAGCAGGGTGACGACACAGCGACGCGCACCGAGCGGACAGGGCCCGGCCCGCCGCCCGGGATCGTCGCGGGTGCGCACGACCGGCTCGACCCGGGTGCAGACGCGCACGCGGGCCCGTCCCGCCCCGACCCGTCGCACGGTGAACGTGGGAACGGGTCCGGCCAAGCGCACCGCCGCACCCCGGCCACGGGCGCTGACCGGCCGGGCGACCGTCCTCATCGTCGTGTTCGTCGCGCTGGCGCTGGCCTACACGTACCCGCTGCGGGTCTATCTCGCCCAGGAGTCGCAGATCGCCCAGCTCGAGTCCGAGCGGGCCATCAAGGCCAAGGTGATCGCCGACAAGCAGCAGGAGCTCCAGAAGTGGCAGGACCCGGAATATCTGCGGGCCCAGGCGCGGGAGAAGCTGTTCTACGTGCGACCCGGTGAGACGCCGCTGCTGGTGCTGAACAATCCGGCCGCCGCCGCGGCCGACCCGAACAAGCCGGCGGCGGCCGCGCCCGACCGCTGGTACGACACGCTGTGGAACAGCGTCCGAGCCGCCGACGCGGAGTCCACGAACTGACCATGACTGTGCCAACCCGCGGCGGAAAACCGAATGAAACCCCGGATGGACCCTCCGAAGCCGACCTCGAGATCGTGGCGGCCCAGCTGGGCCGCACGCCCCGGGGGACCCGCGCGATCGCGCATCGCTGCCCCTGCGGCAACCCCGACGTGGTCGAGACGACGCCGCGCCTGCCGGACGGCACCCCGTTTCCCACGCTCTTCTACCTGACCTGTCCGCATGCGACGGCGGCGTGCAGCCGGCTCGAGTCGGCCGGCGTCATGCGCGACATGCAGGAGCGGCTGTCCACCGATCCCGAGCTGGCCGAGCAATATGAGAAGGCGGCCGAGGACTACCTGGCCCGGCGCAAGGCCATCGACGACGTGCCGGAGATCGCGCACGTGGCCGCCGGCGGCATGCCCGACCGGGTGAAATGCCTGCACGTGCACCTCGGCCACGCCCTGGCGGCCGGTCCCGGGGTGAATCCTTTCGGGGACGAGGTACGCGACGCGGTGGCGCCCTGGTGGGCCGAGGGGCCGTGCGTCACCCTTCCCGACAAGAAGGACGAATAGGTGGAAATCCGGCGGGCGCGGACCAGCGACATCCGGGCGATCCGGGCGCTCGTCGACGCGTACACGGCCGACCGCCGCCTGCTCAGCAAGGCCACGGTCACCCTCTACGAGGCGGTGCAGGAGTTCTGGGTCGCCGTCGACGGGGAGGTCGTCGTCGGGTGCGGCGCCCTGCACGTGATGTGGGAGGACCTCGCCGAGATCCGCACGGTCGCCGTCGATCCCGCCTGCCGCGGCCGGAAGATCGGCCACAAGATCGTGACCCAGCTCCTCGACGTGGCCCGTGACCTGGGCATCCGTCGCGTCTTCTGCCTCACCTTCGAGACCCGGTTCTTCGGCTCGTTCGGGTTCGCCGAGATTGACGGCGCTCCTGTCCCGCACGCGGTCTACGAGCAACTTCTGCGGTCGTACGACGAGGGTGTCGCCGAGTTTCTCGATCTGGAGCGGGTCAAGCCCAACACGCTGGGGAACACGAGAATGCTGCTGCACCTATGAGCCGGGTCGCCGCGATCGACTGTGGGACGAACTCGATCCGCCTGCTCATCGCGGACGTCGCCGACGGCCGGCTCACCGACGTCGCCCGGCGCATGGAGATCGTGCGGCTCGGCGAGGGCGTCGACCGGACCGGACGGCTCTCCGAGGCGGCGCTTTCCCGAACAAGGACGGCCCTGAGCGCGTACGCCGCGGAGATTGCCGATCTTGGCATTTCACACGTGCGAATGTGCGCCACCTCCGCGTCCCGTGATGCCTCCAATGCGGCCGATTTCCGGGCGATGGTCCGCGGCGTGCTCGGCGTCGACCCCGAGGTGATCACGGGCGAGGAGGAGGCGCGGCTCTCGTTCACGGGTGCGGTCGCCGGTCTCGCCGCCGCGCCGCCCTACCTGATCTTCGACATCGGCGGCGGGTCGACGGAGTTCGTGACCGGGGGCTCGTCGGTCGGCCGCGCTATCTCGATGGACATCGGTTGCGTGCGGATGACCGAGCGGCATCTGCACGGCGATCCGCCTTCCGCCGCGGAGATCGCCGCCGCTTCCGCGGATATTTCGGACGCGGTCGACGTGGCTCTGGCCGCGGTGGACGGTGCCTCCGCGCGTACGTTGGTCGGTCTGGCCGGCACGGTCACGACCATGACGGCGCTCGCCCTCGGGCTTCCTTCCTACGAGGCCGACAAGATCCACCACGCTCGCATCACCCGCGATCAGGTCGCCGCGGTGACCGCCTCGCTGCTCGGGATGACCGTCGCCGAGCGCCTGGCGCTGCCGGTCATGCACCCCGGCCGGGCCGACGTGATCGGCGGCGGCGCACTCATCCTGAAGATCATCATGGACCGGGCCGGCGCCTCGTCGGTCGTCGCGTCCGAACACGACATCCTCGACGGGATCGCCTTCTCCCTCGCCTAGGTTCCCCGGTGACCGGCTCGCTATCGTGCTCTTGACGGTACTTCGCACTGCGCACTACTGTGCATCGCGTGGACACGACCCAGCTCCTCAAGGGCGTGCTGGACCTGGCCGTGCTGGCGGCACTGCGCGACGAGGACGGCTACGGCTACGACATCCTGCGCCGGTTGCGGGCCGCGGGCCTCGACGAGGTCGGCGACGCCTCGGTCTACGGCACGCTGCGGCGGCTCTTCAACGGCGGCTTCCTGACGACATACGTGGTGCCCAGCGACGAGGGCCCGCACCGCAAGTACTACGGGCTCAACCCGGCCGGCCGCGCGGAGTTGCAACGGTCGGGCAAGATCTGGCACGGATTCGCATCCACCATGGACGATCTGCTGCGCGAGCGGGGGGCGGCGTGAACGACGAGATCAACGCGTACGTCGACGAGGTCCGGCAGGAGTTGGCCGGCGTCTCCGCGGACGTTCGCGACGAGTTGCTCGAGGACCTTCCGGAACACCTGGCGGAGGTGCAGGCGGAGGGGAGCGGCACGCTGGTCGAGAGGCTGGGCTCGCCCCGGGCGTACGCGTCGGAGCTGCGCGCCACCGCCGGGCTGGTGGGCGGTTTCCCCGACCCGCCGCCCGACCGTTTCGCCTCCCTGCTGGAGGCGCGCGACCAGGCTCTCGCCGTGCTGGACCGGGCCGACCGCCGCATCGGTCCGGTGATCGGCTACGAGCGCGCCGCCGACTTCCTGGTGCTGCTGCGTCCGGCGTGGTGGGTGCTGCGCGGCTACCTGGCCGCGATGGCGGTGGCCTACCTGCTGTCGGAGTCGGCGGGCGGCAGCAACCTCGGCCTGCTCCCGCGCATCGGCGACAGCGCCCTGGTCGCGATCGTCCTGCTGGCCGGCTGCGTGACCCTCTCGATCGTCCTCGGCAACCGCACGGCGTCCATGGCCCGGATGCCCCGCCTGGCCCTGCGCTCGGCCACCGCGCTGCTGGTCATCTTCGCCCTGGCCGGCTTCGTGAGCGCCGACAGCGACGTCCGGGACCCCAACTTCAGCGACGCCAACTACGGCTACAGCGACCCCAACCCGTACAGCAACGTCCAGGACATCTACGTGTACGACAGCCAGGGCCACCTGGTGCCGGGCGCGCACCTCTACGACCAGGACGGTTCCCCGATCCAGCTGGGCACCAACTTCTGCACCGACGATTCCACCGGCGAGAGCCTCCGCTCGCGCAACATGGGCTACCCGTATTGCCCGCAGGACGCCCCCTTCGGCCCGAGCTCGGCCCCCACCCCGTCCGATTCCGCCGCCCCTACCTCGGCCGCGCCGTCCAGCTCCACGGGGCCTTCCCGCGCCCCGTCGCCATCCACCTCCGCCGGCGCGTCGCTTCCGGCCCGCTGACGTCCCTTCGCTCGCGGCCGCTCGGTCGCCGCGGATGCCCGCCCACAAAATCACGAAATTTCCCCCGCGCCGCGCGTCGACTTCGGCAATCTTGAAGAGTTCGTGCTCGCAGCGCGCACAAACTCTTCATTGCTTACCTCGGCCTTCGCGCCCGCGGCATCACGTGGGAGGCCAACCCGGCAAAGTGGACCAGCAGACCATGCGGACGCGGTGGGGTCGGCAAGGTCTGGTGGGCCGCATGCTGGTGGGTCGGCTGGCTGGTGGGCTGCGGTCTGGTGGGCTGCGGTCTGGTGGGTCGGCTGGCTGGTGGGCCGCGGCCTGGTGGGTCGGCTGGCGGGTGGGTCGGCGGCCAGGTTGGTCGGCTAGGCGGTGGTCGCGCGATGTGGGTCGGCAAGGTCGTGGGTCGGCGAGGCGGCGGGCGGGGCCGGCCGGCGATCTGCCCTGGCCGGCCGGGAGCGCGGGGCCTTGCGGTCGAGGGTCAGTGCGGCGTCATCAGCGACTCGGCGCCGATCGGGCGGTACCCCGCCGCCAGGAAGGCGCGCAGGCTTCGGGCATTGCCGGCGGCCACCTGCGACCACACGAACTCGCCGTCCGGGAGCAAGTGGCGGGCCGCCACCGCGAGCTGCCGCCCCAAACCCCGATGCCGCGCGGCGGGGGAGACCTCGAGCGCCACCTCCCAGCGGCCGGCCACACCCCGGCCCAGGATCAGGACCGCGTCGTCGACGGTCCATACGCGTACGTCATCTCGGTGGTCGAGCGCACGCCGCACGCGGGGATGACCGGGGTCAGTGATCTCGCGCAACGGGAGTGGTGGCGGGCCCGGGAGCCGGTCCGCGACCGACAGCACGTCGATCGTGTCGGTACGGCGGCCGGTCCGTGCCAGCAGCGCATTGAGGAACGGCGCGCTCATCGCCGCGGCCAGGGAGTCGGCGGTGGTTGTGGACAGCGCCTCGCGTACCCACGCCGGGTCCTCGTCGGTGAACACGATCGAGTGCGCCGTGAAGGCGACGACGCCGGCGTCGCGATGGCTCGGTTGCGGCACGATCGACGTCGTACCGTCGTCCGGGGGAAATCGGCCCCCGGCCGCCGCTTCCAAGATCTCTGCCAGCGTCTGTCCCATGGGGCCATCTTGGTAGCGTCGGACAAATGAGCGACAACCTGCCCGAGGTCGTGTCGCGCGAGGAGTGGGACGCCGCGCGCCGGGAGCTGCTGGCCAAGGAGAAAGAGGTCACCCGCGCCCGCGATCGGGTCAACGCCGATCGCCGCCGGATGCCGATGGTGCGGGTGGATCAGCCCTACGTCTTCGAGGGGCCGCGGGGGCAGGCGACGCTGAGTGACCTCTTCGAGGGCCGCCGGCAGCTCGTCATGCACCACTTCATGTACGCGCCGGAGTGGGACGATCCCTGCCCGAGCTGCTCGAGCGCCGCCGAGGGGATCTCGGGGCTGGGCCGGCTGCACATCCGCAACACCACGCTGGTGGCGGTCTCCCGGGCGCCGTACCCGAAACTCGCCGCCGTCCAGCGGCGGCTGGGCTGGAGCTTTCCCTGGTACTCGTCGCACGGCAGCGACTTCAACTACGACTTCCACGCGACGCTCGACGATCGGGTCGCCCCGGTGCAGCTGCACTTCCGCGACAAGGACGAGCTGGCAGCGGCCGGCACGCCGTGGACCAGCGGGCCGTGGACCGAGGACATGAACGGCACCGAGATGCCGGGGATCAGCACGTTCCTGCGGGTCGGCGACGACGTCTTCCACACCTACTCGACGTTCGGCCGCGGCATCGAGGAGTTCCACAACGGCTATCAGTGGCTCGACCTCACCGCGCTCGGCCGGCAGGAGGAGTGGGAGGAGCCGAAGGGGCGGGCCACCCCGCTCGGCCTCCAGGTCGGCGGCCCTAACCTGCGCCTGCCGGACGAATACGACAAATGATAAAAAATCCGAAAGAGAGCGCCGAAGGCGCAACGTCGCTCAGGGTTCTCGACGACCGGATAGCGGACTGTTACGCGTGCCCCCGACTGGTCGCTTGGCGTGAGGAGGTGGCAATGACGAAGCGTGCCGCCTTCCGCGATCAGGACTACTGGGGGCGACCGATCCCGGGCTTCGGCAACGAGGACGCGGAGATCGGCATCCTCGGCCTCGCCCCGGCCGCGCACGGCGGCAACCGCACCGGCCGCGTCTTCACCGGCGACCGGTCCGGCGACGTGCTCTTCGCCGCCCTCCACCGCGCGGGCCTGGCCAACCAGCCGACCAGCGTCGCCATCGACGACGGGCTCGCCCTCAAGCACACCAGGATCTTTGCGGCCGTACGCTGTGCGCCGCCCGACAACAAGCCCACCCCCGAGGAACGGGACACCTGCGCCCCCTGGCTGCACCGGGAGCTCGAGCTGATCCGCCCGACGGTGAAGGTGGTCGTGGCCCTCGGCGCCTTCGCCTGGGCGAGCTGGTGGCCGGCGATGACCGCGGTTTATGGCACAAAAGCGCCCGTGCCTCGGCCGAAGTTCGGCCACGGCGCCGAGGTGGTTGTCCCCGGCGGGCCGGTCCTGCTGGGGTGTTTCCACGTCAGCCAGCAGAACACCTTCACGGGCCGGCTCACCCCGGCGATGCTCGACGACGTGTTCGGCCGTGCGAAGTCACTCGCGGGCCTGGCATGATTCGGCACAGCCAAATTTCGGAAACCGAACGAGACTGAGCCTGCACTGATGGATCTCGCCGCTGTGCGACGCTGGTGGCCTCTCGCCGCCGTCCTCGTGCTGCTCTTCGTCACCGCGCTGACGGCCACCCGCTCGGCGCCCCAGCTCGACCAGATCGCGCCGGACGCGACGCCGACCACCCCGCCGCTGCTGCCGCGCACCGAGCCGAGCGCGACCACCGGCGCCGCCCAGCCGCCCGATGCGGCGAAGGGCCTGCCCGACTGGCTCGGCACCGCGGCCCTGCTGCTGCTGGTGATCGTGGCGCTGGTCGTCGTCGGCGTCGTGCTCTGGGCGTTCCTGCGCGACCAGGCCAAGCGCCGGCAGCGCCGCCGCGGCCGCCGCGCCGTCCCGGGACAGCAAGGTGCGCGTACGGCCGAGGAATTGGTCGCCGCCCTCGACGCCGGCCTCGAGGAGCTCTCCGACACCGACCGTGACCCGCGCCGGGCGATCATCGCCTGCTGGGTCCGGCTCGAACAGGCCGCCGCCGCGGCCGGCACACCCCGCCACCCCGGCGACAGTCCCACCGACCTGGTCGGCCGGCTGTTGCGCGAGCAGCAGGTCGACGCCCAGGTGCTCGCCGCGCTGCTGGACGTCTACCGCGAGGCGCGCTACGCGACGCACACCGTCGACAACCGGATGCGCCAGCAGGCGATCAGCGCGCTCGAGCGGCTGCGCGCCGACCTCGGCGCGGGCGCGGGAGCGATGTCGTGAGCGACGGCGGTCTCGACGACCTCTTCAGCCTCCGGGACGAGCCGGTCGAGGAACGCGAGGCGGTGCCCAAGCAGCGCTCGCGGGCGCTGTGGCTGTTGCGCAACGCGCTGCTGATCGTCGCGCTGACGGTGGTGACCGTGGCCGCGATCCGCTACTCCGGCAACCACATCTCCGTTCTGCTGGTGGTGGCGTTCTACACCGGCCTGCGGCTGGTGGTCTTCGCCGTGCAGGAGGTGGCGCCGCCGGCGATGCCCAAGCGGCGGGGCGGCGCGTCCGGCCGGGAGGACGTGGCCGGCGACTCCCTGCGCGCGGCCGTACGCCGCTGGGAGCGCAACCTCGACCGGGCGCACGCCGACGCGGATCTCTATGCGCGTAACGTTCTGCCGGTGCTCGCCGAGCTCGCCGACGAGCGGCTGCGTCTGCGCCACGGGATCACCCGGGCGTCCGACCCGCGCCGGGCTCGTGAGCTGCTCGGCGACCCGCTGTGGGCGGCGCTGCACGACCATGGGCGGCGCTCGGCCAAGGCGAGTGAGCTCGAGACCTACGTGAATGCGTTGGAACGACTGTGAGAAAGGTGTGCCGGTGACCGAGAACGCCCTTCCCCCGTACGAGGTGGGCAGGTTGGCCGGTGCCGTCCTCGACTCGGTCGGCAGTGTCGTGGTCGGCAAGCGGGAGTCGCTGGAGCTGGTGCTGGCGGGCATCCTGGCCGGCGGGCACGTGCTGCTCGAAGACCTGCCGGGCCTGGGTAAGACGCTGACCGCGCGCTGCTTCGCGCAGTCGCTCGGCCTCGACTTCCGGCGTCTCCAGTTCACCCCCGACCTGCTGCCGGCCGACGTCACCGGCTCGTTCCTCTACGACCAGCGCAAGGGCGACTTCGCGTTCCGGGCCGGCCCGGTCTTCACCAACATGCTGCTGGCCGACGAGATCAACCGGACGCCGCCGAAGACGCAGGCCGCGCTGCTCGAGGCCATGCAGGAGAAGCAGGTGTCGGTCGAGGGCGTGACCTACCGCCTCGACCCGCCCTTCCACGTGCTCGCCACCGCGAACCCGATCGAGTACGAGGGCACCTACCCGCTGCCCGAGGCCCAGCTCGACCGCTTCCTGATCCGCGTCTCGTTCGGCTACCCGACCGCCGAGGAGGAGTGGGACGTGCTGCAACGCCGCATGTCCCGCCGCCAGGAGGAGGCCTTCCTCCAGCCGGTGGTCGACGCCCGGACGCTGCAGGCCATGCAGGGCGCGCTCGAGTCGATCACCGTGGAGGACTCGATCGGCCGCTACATCGTGTCGCTGACGGCGGCCACCCGCGAGCACGCCTCGGTGCTGGTCGGCTCCTCGCCGCGCGGCTCGCTGGCGCTGCTGCTGCTGGCCCGGGCCCGGGCCGCGATGGCCGGCCGCGACTTCGTGGTCCCCGAGGACGTCAAGGACGTGGCCGTGCCCGCCCTGGCCCACCGCATCACGCTGCGGCCCGAGATGTGGCTGCGCCGCGTCGACCCGGCCTTCGTGGTGCAGGAGGTGCTGACCAACGTGCCGGCGCCGGCCAGCGGCGCGCTGCCGACCTATGCGCGGCATGACTGACCGGCTGACGCTGCGGCATTCGGTGCCGCCGTCCGCGGCCGCCGATTCCGAGACATGGGCCGCCCCGGCCTGGGTGCCGACCCGGGCGCTGGGCCGGTCGGTGCTGCTCACCGGCCTGCTCCTGCTGCTGGGCGTGGCACTGGGCCGGGTCGATCTGGTGCTGCTGGGCGCACCCTTCGCGATCGGGGCGGCCATCGGACTGCGCCGGATGCCTCGCTCGGCCCCCGAACTGCTGATCTCGGGCGACGACGATTACACGGTCGAGGGCGGCCATGTCGAGGCATCGGTCACCGTCAGTAATCCGGACGTCATCGCGTACGACCTCGTGGTCCTTCGCACCCGCACCTCGCGCTGGCTCAAGCTCGAGCAGGCCGATCGGCCGTTCGCGATCTCGGTGCCGCGCGACGGCTGGTACTCGGTGGAACTGCCCGGCGACGCGCTGCGCTGGGGCCGGCAGGACGTCGGTCCGGCGGCGGCCCGGGTGGCGGCCTGCGGCGGGTTGCTGGCCTGCCGCCCGGTGGTGGTGTCCGGTCAGGGCGTCCGGGTCTATCCGGTCACCGAGCCGTTCAACGCGACCGAGGCGATGCCGGCCGCGGCCGGCCTGGTGGGTAACCATCGCTCCCGGCGTCCCGGCGAGGGCGGAGAGCTTGCGGGGGTACGGCCGTTCGCGCCCGGCGATCGGCTGAGGCGCATCGATTGGCGGGTCTCGCTGCGGACGCGCGACCTGCACGTCGCCTCCACGCTCTCGGACCGCGACGCCGAGGTGCTCCTGCTGCTCGACGTGCTGGGCGAGGTGGGCGTCTCCGGCGGCGTCGGCGGCAGCGCGTCGGTCCTGGACACGACCGTCCGGGCGGCGGCCGCGATCGCCGAGCACTACCTCCAGCGCGGTGACCGGGTGTCCCTGCTGGAGTACGGCGCCCAGGCCCGCCGGCTGCGCCCCGCCACCGGCCGCCGGCAATACCTGACCGTCCTCGAGTGGCTGCTCGACGTGCGCCCCGACCCGGTCGAGGTCGACGAGGACGACTACGAGAACGTCTTCGGCGTGCACCACGTCTCGTCCGACGCCCTGGTCATGGTGCTGACCCCGCTCGTCGACCCGCGCTCGGCCGACATGCTGGCGCAGCTCACCCGCTCCGGCCGGTACGTGGTGGCGGTCGACACGCTGCCCGCGGGCGCGACCCCGGCCAACCGCAGCCAGTGGACGCCGCTGGCGACCCGGCTGTGGCGGATGGAGCGCGAGAACGTGCTGGGCCGGCTGCGCGAGCACGGCGTGCCGGTGGTGGCCTGGGCCGGGGCCGGCAGCCTCGACCTGGTGCTGCGCGACGTGTCCCGGCTCGCCTCGGCGCCGAGGGGGCGTTGATGGCCCGGACGTTTTCCCGGCAGGTCGAGGCGGCGCGGGCGGTGCTCTCCCGGGCCACCGCGATCCCGGTCCTGGTGCGCGTCGGCATCGGCCTGTGCGGCCTGATCGCGATGTTCGTGGCCTGGCCGAGCGAGGTCAGCACGAGCCAGTACACGTCGCCGATGCTGGTGCTGATCGCGCTGTACCCGGCGGTCGCGCCGCGCGGCCGGGGCGCCACGTTCTCGGCCCTGGTCGTCGTGGCCGGGTGGATCACCGACACGACCGGCTTCGAGTCCCGCATCACGCTCGCCCGGGTTCTGACCCTCGCCACGCTGCTCTACATCGGACACAGTCTCACGGCGCTCGCGGCCGTCCTCCCGTACGACGCGATGGTGAGCCTCGACATGGTCGGCGGGTGGCTGCTCCGCGCCGCCGCGGTCGTGCTGGTCTCGGCGGTACTCACCGTGGTCGCGCTGGGACTGTCGGCTGATCTTGCCGGCGACGCGTTTCTGCTGGCCACGCTGGTCGGCATCGCCGGCGCCGTGGGCGCCACGGTCGTCATAGCACGCCTTTTGCAGAGGGCGTGAAATCCGCTGGAAATATGTGCGTCACAGCACTTGACAAATGGACTTGTGATACGTCACAGAACGACGCACCGCGGGCTGCGACGAGCGACAATATTCATGTGAATCCGCAGCGCATCGTAGTCGTAGGAGCAGGTCACGTCGGGCTGTACGCGGCCCTTCGCCTCTCCAAGAAGCTCAGCCGGCGCCGCGCCGAGGTGGTCGTCATCGACCCTCAGCCGCACATGACGTACCAGCCGTTCCTCCCCGAGGCGGCGGCCGGCAACATCAGCCCGCGGCACGCGGTCGTCCCGCTCCGGCGTGAGCTCTCCCAGTGCCGCATCGTGTCCGGCGAGGTCACGAAGATCGAGCACGCGCGCAAGACGGTCACCATCCAGCCGATCGACGGCCCGTCCACGGAGATGGAGTACGACCACATCATCGTGGCCCCGGGCTCGGTCTCGCGCACCCTGCCGGTTCCCGGCCTGCGCGAGCGCGGCATCGGTTTCAAGACCATCGGTGAGGCCATCTACCTGCGCAACCACATCCTGGACCGGCTCGACGTCGCGGCGGTCACCCCCGACCCGGCGGTGCGCAAGGCATCGCTCTCGTTCGTCTTCGTCGGCGGCGGGTTCGCCGGCATCGAGGCGCTCGCGGAGATGGAGGACGTCGTCCGCGACGCGCTCGGCTACTACCCCGATCTCGACCCCTCCGAGCTGCGGTTCGTGCTGGTCGAGGCCACGAACCGGATCCTGCCCGAGGTCGGAGCGAAGATGGGGGCGTACGCGGCCCGCGCGCTCGCCGCTCGCGGGATCGACCTGCGTCTGGACACCCGCCTCGAGTCCTGCGTCGACGGCGAGATCGTGCTCTCCGACGGCTCGCGCTTCCGGGCCGAAACGCTGGTCTGGACGGCCGGCGTGAAGCCGTCGCCGATGCTCGACCGCACCGACCTGCCGCGCGGCCCGCGCGGGCACGTCACCTGCCTCCCCACGCTCCAGGTGGTCTCCTCCGACGGGGAGGTCCTCGACGGAGCGTGGAGCGCCGGCGACTGCGCCCAGGTGCCCGACCTGACCAACCCCGGGGCGTACTGCTCGCCGAGCGCCCAGCACGCCGTGCGCCAGGCCCGAGTCCTGGCCGACAACATCCGTACGGTCATCCTGGGCGGTTTGCCCAAGGAATACCGCCACAAGTACGTCGGCAGTGTCGCCGGCCTCGGCCTGTACAAGGGCGTGGCCCACGTCTACGGCATCAAGGTCAAGGGCCTGCCCGCGTGGTTCATGCACCGCACGTACCACATGAGCCGAATCCCCTCGTTCAACCGGAAGGTCCGGGTCGTCGCCGACTGGACGCTGGCCTTCGTCCTGCGCCGCGAGACGATCGCCCTCGGCCAGCTGCACGCCCCGCGGTCGGAGTTCACCCACGTGACCCCGCCGGTAGCCCTCCCCGACGACCGCAAGCCAGTCGGCGCGGGGGTCCGCTAGTCCGATTCCACCGCCCGGGCGGCAACCGATACGGTGTTACTCGCCCGCCCGGGTGGTGGAATGGCAGACACGGCCGCCTTAAAAGCGGCTGCCTCGTAGAGGCGTGCGGGTTCGAGACCCGCCCCGGGCACCCTGAAGATCCGCAACGAGATCATCTGCTTCCGGTTGAGGTGCGCTGGGTGACCCACTTCGGTCACGCAACGGATCCCTAACGAGTGCCTCGACAGTGGCGCCCAGTTCGCTTGCGGTCTCTCCCGTGATCGTGACGCGTATGGCGAGCTCATGGTTGAGATCGTCGTAGCGCAGTTCGAGGTGGAATGCGTCGAACAGCCGGCGTCGTCGCTCTTCCGGCAGCTTCCAGACGTCGATGTTCGCTTGGGGGATCGCCTCGAGCAGCGCAGGGTTTGTGGCGGGTAGAGCCTGGCGCCGTTGAGCCAGCTTTGCGAGCCTTGCCGTCTTTTCCTTAATTTCAGCCAGGATTGACCGGAACCGGTCCTGGATGCCGGATCGCCACGCTCGGTCGAAGTCGTCGTCGCCGGTTGGCTCGAACTGTTCGAGTTCGGCAACGAGGTTGTTCTGTCGCTGCTGCAGTGACGTGATCTCTTGAGTAAGCGTTGCCGTGCTGTCGGCCGCTTCTCCGGCGGTCACGGGTTCGTCGGTCGCTCGGGCAAGGAATAGCTCGCGTCCGTCCCCAAAGATCCGCCGCTGGAAGAAGCGGCCGAGCGGTTCCAGGAGCTCGTCTTCGCGGACGACAACGTGCGGCGGGTGGCCTTCGAACCAGGGAAGATGCCGGTGATGACTCGGGTCTGGGGTGCACCGGTAGTAGACATTCGTCCGCACGGTGTGGCCCCACATGCGGCGACCGCAGGACTGATGCTGCAGGTAGCCGCGCAGGGCGTAGGTGCGCTTGGCGATCGCGTTTTGACCGGCGTCGGACCGCGAGCCTTGGCGATATCGGCCGACCGTGCTGGCCGCCTCGAAGATCTCGCGGGTGACCAGCGGCTCGTGGGTGGGCAGGGCGGACCATACCCAGGCGGTGGGCGGATTGACCTTGCCGCGGATACCGCGCTCGGGACGCGGGCGTTTGCGGCGGTTCCAGACCATGTAGCCGGTGTGTTTCGGGTTGTCGAGGACCTCGCGGACGTTGCTGGCCGTCCAGGCGCCGACCCGGTGGCGGCGGCCCTTTCCGATGATCGGGTCCGGTGGCGGATACCGGTCGGGTTCGCGGTTGAGTCGGTCGGCGATGGCCTGGTAGCCGATTCGCTCCAGGGCTCGCATGAGGAAGATCTCGGTCACCACCGGGCCGCGGACGGGATCCGGGACGAGCCGATGTTTGGTCCTGCCCTGCTCGGCCTTGTTCTTGACCGGGTGGCGCACCTTGACGGCGGCGTAGCCGTACGGCGGCTTACCGATGTTGAAGCCCTGGTTGGTGTGCGCCTTGGTGCCGCCCCAGGACAGCTCGAGCATGTTCAGGACGTACCACTCGGCGATGGCTTGCTTGATGCGCCGGGTCAGGGTGGGCGTCGCCCGGCGGAACGGCGCTGCGGTCTCGTTGAGACCGGGAATCGCTGACGGGTCGATGCCCTCGTCGGCGGCCAGCAGGGCAACGCCGGCCTGCTCCAGCTCGTACTCGATCTTGGTGCTGAAGTAGGTGGTCCGCGCGACCCGCTCGATCGATTCGCAGACCACCGCGACGAACCGCCGGTCTGGTCGCTTGGCTTCGGCGAGTAGATCGGCGATGCCGCCGTCGCGGGGGATGGGGATGTCGAACTGCTGGTGTGCGTTACCCGTGCCTCGGCGTTCGACGCTCTTGCGGCCCGATTCCACGTCGTAGAACTTCGCCACGATCACGAACCCGGGCGGCAGCGCGTTACGCGAGTTCTCCAGCTGCCGGGGGAGAGAGAGTGTGGGGTCCTGAGCGTCGTCGGTAGAGGTGCGGCCCATCCACGCGACGGGAACCGCCGACTGCTGGAGAGTCTCGGGCACGTTCTGGTCGGCGACGACACGAAGCCAGTCCAGCAGGCTCGCCTCGCTGCCGTCGTCGATGGGCTGCGACACCTCGGGCGGTTGTGCGGTCATGTTGCCCTCCCTGTTGCGGTGCGGCTGGCACGCCTCCGTCTGGGATTCATCCGTCCGTCTGGTCGGGCGGGTGGTTGGAGAACCATTCCAGGGCGTCCCTGACGGCCGCTCCCTGCCGCTTGGTCAGCTCCTCGGCGGCAGTCCCGTGAACTACGACGAACGTGATCTTCACGCTGAGCGGATGGGCGCCGCGGGGCTGTGCCGCCGCAGCGTAGCTTGACTCATTTGGCTGCTGGCTCGGCTTGTCGGCTCTGTCGCCGGGTGACGGGTTTCTGTCGCGAGTGCTGGGTGTGGTGTCGGGGGTGACAGGACGCCGGTGTTGGTTCTGACGCGCCGGCTCGAGATCGCTGTCGCGACTGTCGTGGGGTGTCACGGCCGCCGGCCCGGATGACCGAAGACGACCGATGCGGGTGTCGGGTGTTTGTCGCGGGGTGTCGGCGTCGTTCGAACTGTCTGACGCCGCGCCATCTGTGGCAGTCATTGGCGGGTTGCCCCCGGTGCCCACTGGCCGTGTTCGCAACTTACAAAGGCGTCCTCGCGCTCCCGTTCGCGGCGTTGGCGCTGTTGTTTCGGGCCAACAGCGACCCAACAGCGAAGGCGGTCGTTGGGCGTCCTTTGCCCCGGGGCACCACCCAACATCTGCCCAGCAGCGGCGTTGATCTGCGCCGTTGGGCCGCAGCTCTTGGCATCTTCCAGCGCGGCAACGCCTTAACCTGCTCAGTTGCCGTCGCGCTTTCGATCGCGACGAAGCCAGCTGTCGGTGGTGCCCTCCGCCCGCGGTGGCGGCCCAACGGCGGCAGCCAAGAGACCGCTGTTGGGCCGGTGTTGGGCGGATCGGCCGAGCGGAGGCCGCGTTGGACACCCGACAGAGGCCCTTCGTGAACAAGCCACGGGCACGCGGCGGGCCCCGTCCGCGTCCCGGAGATTCGGCGGCGTCGGCCTGACTGGGCCTAGTTCGCTTCCGATCCCTTGACGGCGGAAGGAGCCGAGCTCGCACGGCCTCGCGCCAGGCCCCCGTGGTCACCCCGTCTGGTCGCGCCATTCAGCGTCGATCAAGAGATCGGCCTGACATGCGTCTGCGGGTAGGCCAGCAGTCCGGCCAGGGCCCCGCAGTGCCCGGCCGACCCTGGGCCGACCCGCGTCGCCCAACGCTGCAGCTAGGAGCCCTCGGGTCGGCCAGCCGGCAAACCCGACACTTCCCTGTAGGGGGAAGTCTCCGGACGGGGGAGGGAGCGCTTGAGTCGTTCTTGCTCGAACTGGATCGCCACCTGGGGCTCACCGCTTGACAGCTTTTGCGCACCGATGGGCCGACCAGCGAGCCGTCCAGGCCGCCAGATCTTGCACCCAGGGTGCGGCATTGTCTTCGGCTTTCAGCGACCACTTCGCTGCGTTGCTGAACGCGAAGTCGTCCAAGACATCCGCGTCGACCGTGCCCCACACCGGCTGCTGAGACAGCCAGGTCTCGGCCTGTTCCGGAGTGTGGCCGCTGCCGATCAGCCATTGTGCGAGCAAGGCCAGTTCGACCCACGGCGCCGCCTCGGTGGCATACGCCCAGTCAACGATGCGAAGGCCCTGCGCCGTCACGATCAGGTTGGCCGGGTTGAGGTCGGTATGGACGAGCGTGCCGCCCTCCATCGCTGGATGCGCGAACCCAAGCCGAGCCGGCGGCTTGAACAGCGGCAAGTCGGGTGCCGGCGTCGCGGCGAGTTCCTTCAAGGTTGCGCCGAGCAGATCGAGATCGCGGCTGGCTGGTGAAAGGTCGGCGTGGGTTCCTTCCAGGTGCTCGAATCCGACCACGAGCCAGCCGTCGGCCTCGAAGTACCACTCGATCGCAGGCGGGTGGGGCTGGTTGAGGGCCTCACCCACCTGCAGCTCGTAGCGCAGGGACCGGACGCCGAAGTCGGAGAAGGCCGCCTTGACGAACGCCTTTCCGCTCGTCCCCGTGACCGTTCCGGCGATCTCGGCATGATCGCCGTTGGTAGCGGGGACAGCGTGCGATCCGCCGATCCTGGCAGCGATCTCCCGCTTAACGGCTTCGGGCAAAGCGTTCCAGTCACTACGCATCAGTTACTCGGCCCTTCAGACGCCGGGGTTCGGCGGGCAGCAGGACTCCGCCTGCCGTCCCAGAACTCCATGTCGATGGCATAGCCGGTCGCTGCTAGCGCGCTCATCGTGTACTCCTTCGCGGTGCCGTCCTGCATGACCTCGGTCAGGATCGGGCGGTGATACACGAAGCCGGCGGTCGCGTCACAGACGGCAGCGTACGGCTCAGTGTTCTGAAGGCAGACATGCCACACGGCGTCGACCGGGGCGGTCGGGACGACCCGGTAGGACTCGCCGGTCGGCTGCGCTGGGCTGACGGGGGCAAGAGGTCCATGTCATGGAGGTGGCGTTCGGTTTGGAGCCACTTGTCGCATGACCCCTCCGTCTGGCAGGTACGACAGGTATCGGTGCTGCTAGGGGTTGCACGGGTGTTGATGGCGTCTAGCGCTGCCAGGATCACGCCGCTCGCGGACCTTGTCAGGTAAGTCGTCACTGATCACCACCCCTTCCGCTGCCTTGGAGGGCGGGCTCGCCGAACGTTGTGCTGAGGGTTGAGATCCGGCGAGCCCGCCGGTCGCTCGCCGCCGCAGCGTGGGGATAGGTACAGCGGCGAGGTTATGGTTCCAATGATCCGGTGGGTCTGGTTGCTGCTAGCCGTTAAACGCGGACACTGGCGGTGTCCGCATCCGATACCAGTGCGAGCTGAAGCAGGGTGGGTGTTGGTGACCGCTGAAGGCCTGGGAGCTACGCCGACGGCTGCAGATGTGGCTCGAGCCGGCGTCTCGTATGACTGGCTGACCGGCGTCGACCGCCGGTTGTACTGGGTGGAGTCGTCCCCAGAGACGGGCGGTTCCGCGTTGGTCACCTGGTTCGAAGGGTCGGTCTCGGTCCTGCCAGGAGCACGTGTAGGCAGCGGCTTGCACGCCTATGGAGGCATGCCCTACGCGGCCCTCTCCTCCGGCGAGGTCGTCGTGGTGGACGACTCCTCTGGGCAACTTGCCGGCGGGGTCGCTATCCCCGCTAGCGAGCACGTTTACGGAGACCTGATCTGGTCTGGCGGGGAACTTCTCGGCGTACGCGAAGGCGCCGGAAACGATGAGCTGATCGCCGTGTCCGCTAGGCAGCTGCGGGTCCTGGAGAAGACGGACGGGTTCCTTGCCTCGCCGCGAGTGTCCGCGGATCGGCTGGCCTGGGTTCGCTGGGCCGCGGACGTGATGCCCTGGGATTCCAGCGAGATTTGGGTCGCCCGGTACTTCGCTGGTGGGCGACCGATGAACCCCGAGCGGATCGCGGGCGGTGCTGAGGAGTCGGCGTTCCAGCCGCAGTGGGGGCCGGACGGATGGCTGTATTACCTGTCGGATCGCACTGGGTGGTGGAATCTCCACCGGTGGCGGGACGGCCGGACCGAAGCGGTCGCGCCGATGGAGGCCGAGTGCGCCACCGCGCCGTGGGAGTCCGGCTACGCCAACTACACGTTTCTGCCGGACGGCCGCATCGCCATGACCGTGCAACGGGGCCCGATGCAGGAGCTCGTGTTGGTGTCCGCCGGTGGCGTGGTGAGCGTGCCGATGCCGTACACGTCGATCAAGCCGTTCCTGGCGACGGCGGGCGACCGGGTCGCGCTGATTGGCGCCTCGCCGACCCGGATTCAGGAGATCGCGCTGGTCAGCGCGGACGGCTCCGGAGACATCGAGGTGATCCGGCGAGGCCCCGGCCATCGGTTCGGCGATGTCTCGGTGCCCGAACTGGTGACGGTCGGTGCGGTGACGGCATTGGTGTACCCGCCGGCCGGTGCGGCGTGGCCGGCGCCGGTGATCGTGCGGCCGCATGCCGGGCCGACCTATCACAGCGATCTGCGGCTGGACGGTGAGGTGCAGTTCTTCACCAGCCGAGGGTTCGCGGTGGCCAATGTCGATTACCGGGGCAGCACCGGCTACGGCAGGGCGTTCCGCAAAGCCCTCGACGGGGAATGGGGACAGCTCGACGTTGCCGACTGCCGGGCCGTCGCCCAACATTTGATCGACACTGGCCGCGCCGTACCGGAGGCGGTGTTCATCTCCGGGGCCAGCGCGGGCGGCTACACCGCATTGCGCGCTGTCTCCGAGGACGGGCCGTTCGCACTGGCGGTGGCCCGGTCGGCAATCGTGGATACACACCGGTGGATCACGACCGCACCCCGGTTCCAGCGCCCGCACGCTGCGATCTTGGATTCACCCGACGCCGCGGTTCGAGCGGGTCGGGTGCGCTGGCCGGTATTGCTGGTCCACGGCGTACGCGATGAGGTCGCGCCCATCGATGATGTGACCACGCTTGCGGTCGGCCTGCGCGAGCGCGACCTGCTGGTGGGGATGCTGGCGCTGGATGGGGTGGGGCACTACGTGTCTGGGTCCGCACTAGTGACGGCGTTGGAGGCGGAATTCGACGCCTACCGCGGGGTACTCAAGAACGCATCGGTGCCGAGTTGAACAGGACCGGCAATTGGTCTGGGCGTACTCGGTGACCGCCAGGAAGTTGGGGTCTTCGAAACCCCAACTCAGCTTAGCCCCGTCCTTTTCCGCCCCAGTCGTAGTTTGAGGGCGATCGCCGAGGACTCCGCTCCTTCCCCTGTCCGACTGTGGTCGAAGGCGCGTGAAATGGGTGCTGGGAAAGACGAACCTCAACTCACGGGACGCGCCAGCTGCTTACTCATACGGACACCACTGAGCGGACCATGTTGTTCGGTCTCAGTAACGGTGTAGCTTGCCGCCTTGTACAGATCGATAGCTGGGTGTTGGTCAGGACCAGTAAGCAGGATCGCCCGCCGGTAGCCGTACCGGCGAGCGATGTCCTCTAGCCGTTCCAGGATGGCCTTGCCATAGCCGTGTCCTTGAGCATGCGGAGCAACGCGCATGCGAGTGACCTCGCACGTGGCTTGGTCGATCTCATGCAGCGCCCCCATGGCGACGACCTGCCCGTTAACCTCGCCGATGATTAGGGCGGCGCGGCCGGTCAGGTAAGTCGCCTCGATGTTGTCAAGGTCGCCGGCGTAGACGTCCGCGTCGGCGGGTACTCCGGCGGCGGCCAGCCCGTACGCGTTAAGCGCGACCACCTGAGCGTGGTCATCAGTCTGGTACTCGCGGATCACGAAATTGACGGTCATGGTCAAAGGCCTACCGAGCCGGCTCGGCGCTTATGGCAAGGACTTCGTGCAACGTTCGGACCATCGGAGCGCTACGCCGCGCGGTCGGGATGGCGCTGGCAACGGCCTGCGCTCGGTGCCAGACGATTGCAGGTCTATGTACGACGGGCAACTGCTGCAGGACAGTGGCCGCGTAGTCGGCGCCTTGAACTATGTCGCCGTTGTGCACCATGCAAAGGGCGCGGTCAAGATGCACAAGCGTAGGGTCCAAGCGTTCATCTGGTCCAAAAGCGGCGATGGCGTCGTCTTGGGCCTGCCAGGCGGCGCGGCTCTCGCCGAGAGTGGTCAGCGCGTGGGAGCGGTAGAAATGTAGCTGCCCTGCGGTGAACGCGTACGCGGTGTTGTCCTGGATTTCTTCGACTGCGCCATAGAGCGCATCGGCATGATGCAGCGCAGTGTGGGCGGTGTGTGCATCGGTCATGGTCGCAGCGGCTCGAGCCACAATTGCCCAAGCCATCGCAGTGATTGGGGCGCGATGGTGTCGGGTGAGCAGCTCAGCTTCACGGGCTGCCGCCATCGCGGCATGTGGATCGCCCAAGTGCAAGCTGGCCACGGCGCTGCGGGTTGCTACCCAGGCGCGTAGGAGAGGGTCCCCCGCTTCGTCGGCGGCCAGCCGGGCGGTGTGGACCCATTCTCGAGCATGTCGGTACTGGCCCAGGTTGACCATGGTCATGGATACCAGGCCGGCGAGCTGCGCAGTGACTGCGCACAGGTCCCGGCGCTGACCGGCGGGCAGTCGTCGGTCAGTCAAGATCTGCAAGTCATCGAGGTCCGCAAGGATGTTGGCTAGAAAGAGGGTGGCGGGTTGAGTCTTGTAGATGCGGCCGTACTGAGAGGCGACCGCTTCCTTGTAGGCGACGGTGCAGTCAGACAGGGTGGAACCGGACAGCGTCTCGTCAACGCGGCGGCGGATCTGGTCGCCGCGGCTGGTCAAGAGAAATGTGCTTCCACTTGACGCGTCTTGTGACTCTCCGTCCGTCACGACGGGTCCGCGAGCTTCGGCGACTGGCGATCGGTTACCGGGTGCCAATTCGCTGTAGTCGGCGGCGATACCGAGATCGACGGGCCCGGTGCCGTGTACCCGACACAGAGCGTCGAGATAGCCGCTCGACGGTCGTTCCTCGCCGCGCTCCCACCGTGAGACCCGGGAGGGGACCAAACGCTGCCCGAGGCCTGTCACCTTCACCATCTGCTCGATCAGCTGTGCCAACGACCAGCCTCGGGCAAGTCGGTAGGCGCGGAGTCTGCTGTGACCGCAGTGTCCCGCGATCGCTTCGGCTAGCTCACGAAGCGACCACCCCTGTTGCGGGGCCTGCTGCCGCAGCCGGGCAGCGCATCGAGGGGCGTGCGGCTGACCCGTCCTGTCTGAGAGCGTCACCCTGTGAGGAAATCACGTTCATAGCGGGATGCCCATGGCGTGACCGCGCACTATGGCGCGGATAGTGCGCGCACCGCACATGACGCCACCCCGTGTCGAATGGGCGAACCATGTCGCGCACAGTGGCGGGCTCCGTGACTTGCCGGGATTACGCGGTGCGATAACGCTGCGACCCACCGACGCCGCACTACGCGGCTAAGCGGTTCCAGACCCGGGCGGTGCGCCGCATGCCCCGACGCCGGTGCGCCGCCCGGCTCCAACATCAATGCCCGACACATCTCATCCGCCAACGACAAGGCCGCGCCAGATGAGCACCGAGGACCCGACCCGAAACATCGACACCACTGTCGCGCATTCCGCCCGCCGGTACGACTACTGGCTAGGCGGTAAGGACAACTTCGCCGCCGATCGCGAATCTGGCGACGCCATCGAAGCGGTCTATCCGCACATCCGGACCGCCGCTGTGGAGAACCGACGGTTTCTCAGCCGGGCCGTTCAATTCCTCGCCAGCGAGGCGGGCATCCGGCAGTTCCTCGACATCGGCACCGGTCTACCTACAGCTGACAACACTCACGAGATCGCCCAAGCCATCAACCCGGCCGCGCGCGTCGTCTACGTCGACAACGACCCCCTCGTGCTTACCCATGCCCGAGCCCTACTTACCAGCCATCCCGCCGGTCGCACTGCCTACGTCGACGCTGACCTGTGCGACCCGACCAAGATCCTGGCCGACTCGGCGCTCACCGACATCCTCGACCTATGCGAGCCGGTCGGGCTGCTGCTCGTCGCGGTCTTGCACTTCCTGCCGGACAACGAGCAGGCATACGCCGCCGTCAAAGCGCTGGTCGAGGCGTTGCCCTCCGGTAGTTATCTCGCTGCTTCACACGCCACCCTCGACTTCATGGATGCAGACGTCGCGGAAGCCTTCACCACCAGGCACGTTGCCGGCACCGGCGACTTCACCGGGCGCAGCGGCACAGAGTTCCTGCACTTCTTCGATGGGCTGAGCCTCATCTCGCCTGGCGTCGAGGTCGTCAGCCAGTGGCGGCGCGTGCCCGGCGACATGCCGGCCCCAGAACTTGTGTCGGTCTACGGCGGCGTCGCCGTCAAGCCCTGACCACCTACGGCGCTCCAGCCATTGATCCGCGACTCACCTCGACCGCTTTAGCTGCCGTCCGCCCCGGCGTGGCGGTCCTGGCAACTCAGCCACACCTCGGAAGGGTTATTCGGTCATGACCAGTAGGATTCACGCCGGAGCGACGGTCGTCGTGACCGGCGCGGCCGGGTTCATCGGTTCCCATCTGGTGCAGAAGCTGCTCGACCGGCGATGCAGGGTCATCGGACTCGATCGACGAGATCCGCGCTCGGATCCACTGACTCGAGTACGCCTGGACGGGGTCTTGGATCACCCGAGGTTCTCATGGATTCACGCGGACCTCCTGAAAGCGGATTTGCTGGCGCTGCTCGGCGGCGTGGACTGCGTATTTCACCTTGCCGCCGTCCCGGGCGTCCGCTCCTCGTGGACCGCGTTCGAGGACTACGTCGCAGCCAACGTCGTCGCTACAGAGCACCTGCTGCAAGCCTGCCGGCACGCCGGAACCGAGAAGCTTGTCTACGCATCATCATCGAGCGTCTACGGCTCCGCCAGCACACCAAGCGGCGAAAACGATCTCACCCAACCGATCTCGCCTTACGGGGTAACAAAACTCTGCGGCGAGCAACTTTGCTTGGCGTACGCCAAGATGCCCAACAGCGATTTCTCGGCCACCGCGTTGCGGTACTTCACGGTGTACGGGCCGAGCCAGCGACCGGACATGGCGATCGCTCGCCTTCTGACGGCTGCGCTGACCGGGGAGCAGTACACGATCTTCGGCGACGGGACGCAACGGCGGGAGTTCACCTACGTCGACGACGTCGTGGATGCGACCATCGCGGCGGCCGACCTCGACGTCCCGGCGGCGGTGATCAACGTCGGCGGCGGCTCCAGCGTCTCTCTCATCGACGTGATCGTCATGGCGCGCGAGGTCACCGGAAACCCCGTCCCGCTCACCGCTGTCGAACCGCAGGCCGGTGATGTCGCGGCGACGGCCGCCGACCTGACGCTCGCCCGGCTGCTGCTGAAGTACCAGCCGCGCATCGACCTTCGCACGGGGATGGCCCGTCACGCCGAGTGGCTGCGCGGCTTACCCCCGCGGCTGCTACGCGTCTACGCGCCCCCTCCCATCCAGCAGGAGGTACCGGCATGCTCGAACTGACCGCCGCCTCGGCCAACGAGTTGTACGCGGCGGTGTGCCGCGAGGTCCTGGCGACGGGGCAGCGCAGCGCGCCGCGCGGCTTGGCCACCACGGAGGTGCTCGGCGCTCATCTCCAGCTCACCGAGCCACAACGCCGATTCATCGATGTGCCGCCGGCACGGGTGCTGAACCCTGCCTTCGCGGTGGCGGAGGCGCTGTGGATCCTGTCGGGCTCGGACGAGCCGTGGATCTTCACCTATAACCGCTCGCTCGAGCAGTTCGCCGACGGGGGCCGGCTGCAAGGAGCGTACGGGCCGCGGATGCGCTGCTGGAACGGCGAAGTGGATCAACTGGATCACGTCCGGCGGCTGTTAAGCCGGGACCCGGATACCCGCCAGGCGGTCGTCCAGCTCTACGACCCGCAGCGCGACACGCGCGGCCACCGCGACGTGCCGTGCACGCTGAACTATCGGTTCTTCCGCCGCGGTGGGCGGCTCGACATGCACACCACGATGCGCAGCAACGACGTATGGCTGGGCCTGCCGTACGACCTGTTTACCGCCACCATCCTGCAGGAGCTCATGGCGGGATGGCTCGGCGTGCCGATCGGCGCCTACCACCACCACGTCGACTCGCTGCACCTGTACGCCCAGCACGACCAGGCCGCCGCCGAGATCGCCGGGTGCCCTGTCGCACCTTCGCCGGTGATGGCTGCGCTTCGCGCACCCGCGGATGCTCTGACGGAGTTCATGAACGCTGTCGTCACCAAGCATGTGCCTCCGCACGCGGACGCCGCCTGGCACGAGATGGCGGCGGTCATAGACAGCTACCGGCACTGGAGCGCAGGCGACCGGCCGAAGGCGCGTGAGCTGGCCGTCGCCATTACCGGCCCGCTCGGCGCGGCCCTTCGTCACTGGTACGAACGTCTTGTCCACGCCGGCGCCCTCGCCGAGGCAGCGGCCGCAGGTGGGCAATGAGCACCCGCGACGTCGTGCTGGGGCTGTGCTCCTTCACGCACGACTCCGCCGCAGCGCTGCTGGTCGACAACGTCCTGACCGGGTTCGCGGAGGAGGAGCGTCTCGTCGGGATCAAACACGCGGCCGCGTTCCCGGAACGGGCCGTGAACTGGCTGCTCGAATCCGCCGACGTGGACCCGGCGGCGGTCACCGTGGTCGCATACAACTTCGATGGTCGCCGCTACCTGGATGCGCTGGCCGCTCACGACCTGTACGCGCGGATGCCCGCCACCCGAGAACGGGCGCAGCCGCGAGCCGACAGCTTCCGCAAAGTCCACGACCGGTGCCACACCCGGATCGCGGGGGGGGGGGGGGGGGGGGGGGGGGGGGGGGGGGAGGAGGGGGGGGGGGGGGGAGGGGGGGGGGGGGGGGGGGAACGGCGAGGTCAGGGGTTAGCTGGGGGGGTGGGCGGTTGGGGGTCAGAAAGAGGGGGAGAGGGGCG
>NZ_JBVJIU010000019.1:66083-193298 GCF_055586105.1 Actinoplanes sp. NPDC051537 | reverse complement strand
CCCCCCCCCCCCCCCCCCCCCCCCCCCCCCCCCCCCCCCCCCCCCCCCCCCCCCCCCCCCCCCCCCCCCCCCCCCCCCCCCCCCTCCCCCCCCCCACCCCGAGCCTGTGAGATCACTCCGGGTCGGCCACCGCGACCAGGGCGGGCCGCAGCAGCCGCTCGCCCAGCGTGTAGCCCCGGCGCATGACCTCGATGCAGGTCGCTTCCGTGACGTCGGCCGACGTCTGGTGCGCGACCGCCTCGTGCCGGTTGGGGTCGAACGGGTCGCCCTTCTCGCCGAAGGGGGTGAGCCCGAGCTTTCCGGTCACCGCGGTGAGCGACTCCGCCACCGAGGCGAACGGACCGACCAGGTCGCCGTGCTCGCGTGCCCGGTCGATGTCGTCGAGCACCGGCAGCAGCGCGGTGAGCACGGCTCCCGTGGTGAGCTCGGCGGCCGCCGCCCGGTCGCGGTCGACCCGCTTGCGGTAGTTGGCGTACTCCGCCGTCACCCGCTGCAGGTCGTGCGTCCGCTCGTCGAGCTCGCCGCGCAACGCCTCGAGCTCGGCTCCGAGCGCGGGCTTCGCCGGCTCGGTCTCGGCCGGGACCTTGGTGCCATCTTCCGGGTCGGCGGCGCGGTGGGCGCCGCCGCCCGGCTTCTCCTTGACCTCGGCAGTGCCCTTGGCCTTGCCCTCGGTCTTCGGGTCTATCTTGCGGCGGTCCCGGATGACGACCCGCTCGGTCGCCTGACCGTCGTTCTCGTCGTCCGCGGCAGTCACTTCTTGTCGTCCTCCACGATCTCGGCGTCGACGACGTCGTCGCCACCGCCACCACCGGCCGCCGGGCCACCGGCCGTCGGGCCGGCACCGGTCGCGCCACCGGGCGCCTGGGTGCCGTCGGCGCCGCCGGTCGCGGCCTGCGTGCCGTCACCCTGCGAGTAGAGCATCGATCCGGCCTCCTGCGACACCTGCGACAGCCGCTCGTGCGCCGACTTGATCTTCTCGATGTCGGAGCCGCCGAGCGCGCCGCGGAGGTCGCCGAGGGCCTCGTTGATGTTGTTCTTGCTCTCCTCGGGCAGCTTGTCGCCGCTCTCGGCCAGGAACTTCTCGGTCTGCCACTGCAGCTGCTCGGCCAGGTTGCGGGTCTCCGCGTCCTCGCGGCGCTTCTTGTCCTCGTCCGCGTGGTCCTGAGCGTCGCGCATCATGCGCTCGATGTCGTCCTTCGGCAGCGCGGAGCCGCCGGTGATCGTCATCTTCTGCTCCTTGCCCGTGCCCAGGTCCTTGGCGGACACGTGCACGATGCCGTTCGCGTCGATGTCGAAGGAGACCTCGATCTGCGGGACCCCGCGCGGAGCCGGCGCGATGCCGCTGAGCTCGAAAGTGCCGAGCTTCTTGTTGTACGCCGCCATCTCGCGCTCGCCCTGGAAGACCTGGATCAGCACGGAGGGCTGGTTGTCGTCGGCCGTGGTGTAGACCTCGGAACGGTGCGCCGGGATGGTCGTGTTGCGCTCGACCAGCTTGTGCATGATGCCGCCCTTGGTCTCGATGCCCAGGGACAGCGGGGTGACGTCGAGGAGCAGAACGTCCTTGACCTCGCCCTTGAGCACGCCGGCCTGCAGAGCGGCACCGACGGCGACGACCTCGTCCGGGTTGACGCCCTTGTTGGGCTCCTTGCCGGTCATGCTCTTGACCAGGTCGGCGACGGCCGGCATACGCGTCGAGCCGCCGACCAGGATGACGTGGTCGACGTCGGAGAGCTTGACGTCGGCGTCCTTGATCGCGGACTCGAACGGGCCCTTGCAGCGGTCGAGCAGGTCCTGCGTCATGCGCTGGAACTCGGCCCGGGACAGCGACATGTCCAGGTGGAGCGGGCCGTCCGGGCCGGCCGTGATGTAGGGCAGGTTGATGCTGGTGGTGGTCGCCGCGGACAGCTCGATCTTCGCCTTCTCGGCGGCCTCGCGCAGACGCTGGAGGGCCATCTTGTCGGCGCCCAGGTCGATGCCGTGCTCACCGCGGAAGGTCTTGACCAGGTGGTCGATGACCCGCTGGTCCCAGTCGTCGCCGCCGAGGTGGTTGTCGCCGGAGGTCGACTTGACCTCGATGACGCCGTCGCCGAGCTCGAGCAGCGAGACGTCGAAGGTGCCGCCGCCGAGGTCGAAGACCAGGACGGTCTGCTCCTTGGAGCCCTTGTCCAGCCCGTAGGCCAGGGCGGCCGCGGTCGGCTCGTTCACGATCCGCAGGACGTTCAGGCCCGCGATCTCGCCGGCCTCCTTGGTGGCCTGGCGCTGCGCGTCGTTGAAGTAGGCCGGGACGGTGATGACCGCGTCGGTGACCTGCTCACCGAGGTACGCCTCGGAGTCGCGCTTGAGCTTCATCAGAACCCGCGCCGAGATCTCCTGCGGCGTGTACTTCTTGCCGTCGATGTCGATCGACCAGTTGGTGCCGATCTCCCGCTTGACCGAGCGAATCGTCCGGTCGGGGTTGGTCACCGCCTGGCGCTTGGCGACCTCACCCACGAGCACCTCGCCGTTGCGGGCGAAGGCGACGATGGACGGGGTCGTCCGGGAGCCCTCCGCATTGGCGATGACGGTGGGCTCGCCTCCTTCCAGAACGCTGACGCAGGAGTTCGTGGTGCCGAGGTCGATGCCGACCGCACGTGCCATGGTGTTCCTCGCTTCATTACAAGGCTGCGTTACAAGGTTGAGTGGATCCGACTCAATGATGCCACGGGCCGGCCACCCGTCAAATCGAAGTTGAGCCAACTCGGCGCAAGGGGCTTCATCCCGCCAGCACTTCGGTAGATACCTGTCCGGTCACGGCATACCGGCACCTGTTGTCCTGCATGCATAGATCAGGCACTCTTTACCCGTGACGACGCACGGTGACGCGGTCGGTCCATCGGCCATATCCGCCGTGGACGCCGCAACGCAAGAGCCTGCCGGATCGGACGAGAAGGGTCTGACGAGCGCGGTTTCGACCGATGCCGGGAACAACTCTGATCCTACGGACCCCGTCGTGCCCCGTCAGCCACATCCCGATCCCGAGGCCGGCCCACCCGAGCCGGCCGATGACGTCGTCGCCGAGAGTGATCCCGAAGCCAAGATCGAGTCGACGGAAGAGGGCGCCGAGTCGCCCGAACCCCCGGCGGCAACCGAGAATTCATCGGACTCCGAGGTCGGGCAAAATGGTCATAAGGACCAGACCGAGGAACCCACCGAAGAGGCGGAGATCACGAAACCGGAGCCGGAGCCGACGCCCGAGCCCACGGCCGAGCTGACGCCGGAGCCGGAGCCGACGCCCGAGCTGGAGCCCACGGCCGAGCTGGAGCCCACGGCCGAGCTGGAGCCCACGGCCGAGCTGACGCCGGAGCCGACGCCCGAGCCGGAGCTGACGGCCGAGGTAACGCCCGAGCCCACGACCTCGACGGCCCTCGAGCCGCTGCCGGTCGAGCCCCCGCCCGCGGTCGGACATCTGGCCACCGCGTTGAGCCGGCTGCGCGCGGCGATCGGCGGCGCCTCGTACCCCCTGGTCATGCCTTCGGCCGAGGAGGCCCGCCGGGTCGGCGCCGCCCTCGTGGCCCAGCTCGACGACTACCTTCTTCCGCGCCTCGCGCGGCTCGACGCGCCGCTGCTCGTGGTCGTCGGCGGCTCCACCGGCGCCGGCAAGTCGACCCTGGTCAACAGCCTGGTCCGGGCCCCGGTCAGCACCGCCGGCGTGCTCCGGCCGACCACCCGCTCCCCGGTGCTGGTCAGCAACGCCGCCGACCTGGCCTGGTTCCGCCAGGGGCAACTGCTGCCGGGACTGGTCCGCACCCCGGAGTCGAGCCCCGATCCCCGTACGCTCCAGATCGTGTCCGCCCCCGCGCTCGGCGCCGGCCTCGCGTTCCTCGACGCGCCCGACATCGACTCGGTGGTGGCCGGCAACCGGCAACTCGCCGCGCAGCTGCTGGCCGCCGCCGACCTCTGGCTGTTCGTGACCACGGCCGCCCGCTACGCCGACAACGTCCCGTGGGAGCTGCTCACCACCGCCCGGCTGCGCGGCACCGTCATCGCGCTGGTGCTCGACCGGGTGCCGGCCGAGGCCGCCGCCGAGATCACGGCTCACCTGCGCGAGATGCTGACCGCCCGCAACCTCGGCGCCGCGCCGCTGTTCGTGCTGCCCGAGACCACCCTGGACGGCCAGGGCCTGATCGCCGAGGACGTGATCGGCCCGCTGCACGACTGGTTCGGCCAGCTCGCCGCCGACTCCTCTGCCCGCTCGGCGGTGGTGCGACAGACCCTGGACGGCGCGCTCGCCGCGCTCGGCCCGGCGGTGTCCGGCCTGGCCGACGCCGCCGACGAGCAGGCCGTCGCCGCCCGCGCGCTGGACGAGCGGGTCACGGTCGCCTACCGCACCGCGCGGCAGACCGTGGTCGAGGGCCTGCGCGACGGCCGCCTGCTCCGCGGCGAGGTGCTCGCCCGCTGGCAGGAGTTCGTCGGCACCGGCGAGTTCATGCGCACCCTGGAGAACAAGGTGGGCCTGCTGCGCGACCGGCTCGTCTCGGCGATCACCGGGCGGCCGCTGCCCGGGCGCAACCTTCAGACGGCGCTGGAGTCGCAGCTGGTCACCCTGCTGCGCGGGGTTTCGACGGACGCGGCCGAGCAGGCGTACGCGGCCTGGCAGGCCCACCCGGCCGGCGCCGCCCTGCTCCGGCCCGAGTTGCAGCGCGCCTCGGCCGACCTGCCGCAACGCGCCGACCGGCTGGTGCGCGACTGGCAGCAGTGGGTGCTCGGCCTGGTGCGCGAGCAGAGCGCGGAGAAGCGGGTGGTCGCCCGCGGCGCCGCCTACGCGGTGAACGGCGCCGGCCTCGCCGTGATGATCGCCGTCTTCACCTCGACCGCGTTCATCCCGACCGGGCTCGAGGTCGCGGCCGGCGTCGGCACCACGGTGGCGGCCCAGAAGGTGCTCGAGGCCGTCTTCGGCGACCAGGCGATCCGCGGGCTGGCCAACCGGGCCCGGGAAGACCTGCTGTTCCGGGTCGGCGAGCTGCTCGACGGCGAGGCCGCCCGGTACACCGAGCGCACCGCGGCCACCGGGCTCGACACGGCGCCCGCCGCCGAGCTGCGCCGGGCCGCGCTCGACGTGGAGGACGCGCGGAACGAACTCGCGTTGACGGGGAGCGCGACATGAGCTTGATTGAGAAGGTGCGTGGGGCGCTGACCGGTACGGACGGCCGGGTGGACGCCGAGGAACTGGTCGAGCGGCTCGACGCGCTGGCCAAGTTCCTCCGGCTCGTGGACCCGTACCTGCCGGACGCCGACCTGGTCGCGGCCCACACGCTGGTCGAGCGGGCCGGCACCCGGCTGGCGCTGTCCCGCGACCACACCGTGGTGGCGCTGGCCGGCAGCACCGGCAGCGGCAAGTCCAGCCTCTTCAACGCGCTCGCCCGGCTGAAGCTCTCGCCGGTCGGGGTGCGGCGGCCGACCACCGGCGCCGCGCACGCCTGCGTCTGGGGCCCGCTGGAGCCGGCGAACCGGCTGCTCGACTGGATCGGGGTGCTGCCTCGCCAGCGCTTCATCCGGGAAAGCGCGCTCGACGGCGACGACGAGGCCGCCCTGCGCGGGCTGGTGCTGCTCGACCTGCCCGACTTCGACTCGATCGAGCGCAGCCACCGGCTCGAGGTCGACCGGCTGCTCGGCCTGGTCGACCAGGTGGTCTGGGTGGTCGACCCGCAGAAGTACGGCGACCGGATCCTGCACCAGGCCTACCTGTCGCAGTTCCGCGCGCACTCGGGCGTCACGATCGTCGTGCTCAACCAGGCCGACCGGCTGTCCACCAGCGACACCGAGGTCGTGCTCGGCGACCTGCGGCGGCTGCTGGAGGAGGACGGCCTGACCGGCGCGCCGGTGATGGCCACCTCGGCCAAGCAGCCCGGCATGCTGCACGAGCTGCGCGAGACGCTGGAGAAGACGGTCGCCGACCGCCAGGCCGCGCTGCGCCGCCTGGCCGGCGACCTCGAGTCGGTGGGCGAGCCGCTGATGGCCATGATCGGGCCACCGGCGGCCGAGGACGAGGTGGACCGGGCGACCGTACGCCAGCTGTCCGACGCGTTGTCGGCATCGGCCGGCGTGGGCGCGGTCGCCGACGCCGCCGCCGGCTCCTACCGGCACCGGGCCACGGCCGCGACCGGCTGGCCGGTTCTGCGGGGCCTGCGCCGGCTGCGGCCCGACCCGCTGCGCCGGCTGCACCTGGGCGCGAAGAAGCCCACCGACGCCGTCTCCACCGACATCGTGCCGCGCACCTCGGTGCCCGAGGCCGATGCCGCCCAGAAGTCGGCGGTCGGCATCACCGTGCGCGCGGTCGCCGATCGCGCGGCCGCGCCGCTCCCGCCGATGTGGGCGCCCGCGCTCAACACGGCGGCGCGCTCCCGCGTCAACGACCTGCCGGACGCGCTCGACCGGGCGGTCGCCAAGACCGACCTGGGCGCCGACCGCACGCCGCTCTGGTGGCGGGGCGTCGGCGGGCTCCAGTGGCTGCTCGTGGCGGCCGCCGTCGCCGGGCTGGGCTGGCTGCTCGCCGGTTACGTGGTTCGCGTCCTCGGCCTGCCCGAGCTGCGCTATCCCAAGGTCGGCGCGGTGCCGATGCCCACGCTGCTGCTGCTCGGCGGCCTGATCTTCGGCGTGCTGCTCTGGCTGCTGCTCAAGCCGATCGTCGACTGGGGCGCGCGGCACGCCCGGAAACGGGCCGAGCAGCAATTGCGGGCCTCGGTCACCGAGGTCGCCCGCGAATACGTGGTGGCGCCGGTCCGCGAGGTGCTCAACGCGTACGCCCAGGCGCGCGAGTCCCTCACGACCGTTCGTTCGGAGTAGTCTCCGAGCGTCGCGGTCCCGGTACGCTCGCGATATGCCCGAGTCATCGAGTCCGTACGAGGCGGTTCTGCACGCGGCACGCGACGTGGCGAAGCTCGACTGCGCCCTGGACGCGGAGTTGCTGGGCACCGCGCTGCTCGGCAGCGTCTACTCGGTGGCGGTCGCCGATCGGGCCACGGCGGTGCGCGACTTCGTGGGACATTTCCTCGCCGCGACCACGCGGCGTCGCACGGCGGCGGCCACGACCATCCGCGAGGTCTTCGCGACCCTGGTGCCCGACGCGGCGGGGGCGGGACAGGTCCGGCGGGGCGCTCAAGCGCCGTCGTGGGCGGCCCAGCTTGGTCGCGTACGGCCGACCGGTTGCTACGCCTACGGCGATGTCTATGGTGACCAGACGTCCTATCTGGTCACCTTCGCCTACGAGGACGAGGAGGACGGCGGGCCCGAGCACGCGGTCGTGGCCCTGGTCGACCACAACATCGGCATCACCAAGGACGTCTTCGTCGGCGCCTCGGCCGAGCGCGTGCTCCAGCAGGTGCGCGAGATGTGCGCCGAGGACGACCTGACCTGGTTCCGCGAGGAAGACCCGGGCCGGCTGCGCGACGAGGTCGACCGGCACCTGGCGATCACCGACGGCCTGAGCTCGCTGCCGTCCGAGGGCTCGCTTGCCACCGACCGCGCGCTGGCCGCGGCCCGGCTGGCGCTGCTGCCCGCCGCCACCACGCCGCCGCTGGTCGAGCCGCCGCGCGCGAGCGGCACCGATGTCTCCCGCGACTTCCTGGCCAGCGCCGAGGCGGCCCGCTTCGGCCTCGACCGGGTCGGCGACGACGAGTTGCCCTCGCTGCACTTCTGCCTGAGCCTGCTGCTCGACCACGCGGCGACGCTGCCCGGCGCCGACCCGGTGCGCTGGAGCCCGGCGGTGGCCGGCCTCTTCCTGCTCGACTGGGTGCACCGGCGGGCGGTCCTCGACATGGACGACGCGGCCATGCTGCCCCGGGTGACGCGCGCCTGGTCGGCCTACACGGCCCGGCGCCGCGGCCTGCCCGAGGCGGCCGCCACCCAGACCGACGAGACGGTCGACGAGATGGTGCCCGAGTTCGCCCGGCTCTACGCGACCGGCGAGCGGCGCAGCCCGGCCACGGCGGCCGTGGCCCAGCTCATCTCGGAGGGCGTCGACCCCGACGACACCGATGCGATCGATGCGTGGATCGAGGCCAACCGCAACCACCTCGAGGGCGGCGCCTAGGCAAGACCCTCACCAGCGGCCGCTCAGGTCCTCGGACGGCTCGGCGTGGTGGCGTCCCACCCGGGAGCTGCGGCGCTGGGCCGGGGTCTGGTCGTCGGCGTGGTGCAGGCTGCCGGCCCGGTGACTGCCGCGGTACGGCTGGTTCGCGAGCCGGTTGTCCTCGGTGCGCGCCTCGGGGATGTGCCGGAGGCCGTTCGGGTTGCCCGGGGCGTAGCTGCGCTCGAGGATGCTGGCGGCGCGAATGTTGTGCGGTCGGTCGGACACTGCTGGCCTCCGGCGGTGCTCGGACCGGTCGGTCGACCGGCGGCTGACGATGGGACGCGTGTCGTGGCGGACGACGCGGCGCGAGCCGTGGCGTCCGGTCGGGTCGATGTGGACGGTGACCGACCGGGCGACGCCGGCGCGGTGGCTCGACCAGTGCGCCCGGCGGGTGCTGCTCTCGCAGTGGCGGTGCCGGGACCAGTCGGGCCGGTGGTGGTGCGACGACTTGTCGTCACAGTTGCCGCGCTCGTGGCAGAAGGGCCGGGTCGACCAGGCCGGCGGCTCGTCGGACCGCCCCGGCCCGGAAGGATCGTCGCCGGACGAGTCCGAATCATCCGATGAGTCCTGGGAATCCGACAAATCCGGGTCATCCGACGAATCGGTGTCGTCGGAAGACGCGTGACCGTCCGAAGAGGAAGACTGGTCGCCCGAAGAAGACTGGTCACCCGAAGAAGAGTGGCCCCCGGAAGACGACTGACTCCCGGAAGAAGACTGGCCCCCAGAAGACGCGGAAGAAGAGTGGCCCCCGGGGGAGGAGCCAGAGGGAGAGCCGGCCGAAGACTCGTCACCGGAGGAAGACGACCCTTGACCGGCCGAACGACCCCGCACCGGGGGCAGATCCGAAAGACCGGGCATACCGGGCAATGCCGGAAACGCCGCCATCGACGGCACGTCATCCGCGTCCCCGGACCCGCCGGACTTGTCAGAACCGGACGTCGACCGATCATCCGCGGGCGACGGCTCCCCGCCGTACGGGGACGGCTTGATCTTGCCGATCTCCCCCGCGAGTCGCCCCGCCCGGGCGAAAGCGGCACCGGCCGGCGAAGAAGGTGAAGCGGGCGCGATCGGACCGGGCGAGGCCGGCGGCAGGAACGGGATGTCCATGGTGTCGGTCTTGCCGTCGGCGAGCTCGTTCGACCCGGCGGTGATCGCCGCGAGCGTCGGCACCGACGCCAGCCCGACCAGAAGCGCCACGATGAGCACATACCGTCGCGTCGGTCCCGAGAAGCCGGAATCGGCCCGGTAGACCCCGTTCAGCCGTTTCCGCATCACCTTCAGCGGCGGCACGAGGTCGTCGTCTGGCTGCTCCGGCACGGCCGGTTCCCTCCCTGCGCTGAACCCGAACGAATGATCAACATGGATCGGTCTCGGTCATCGGGATGAACGACGCACCCGCGTCGGCGCAGCGGTAAAAGCGGGCCGTTCGTACGGTAGTGACCGTACGAAAAGTACTTATCCGGACAAACACGGACGCCGATGTGACGGCAGAATTTCCCGACTGTGATCGACCCGACCTGTAACGACGCTCACGTTCTCTGTCAGGATGAAGACGACGGCACCGCCGCCGTCGCCTTCCGCCGATCCAGCGGGGCGAGGTGGGGACCGTCACTCCCCGGCGGGGTCAGGACCCACGTCGAGACGTCGCGCGGCAACCTCACCAAGGTCAGGCGCGGCGACCCCCAGCGGTTCGCCGCGCGGACGGGCAACACCCGCCGCGGGCGCAGAGATGAACAGGGAGACACGGATGGCGAACGGCGACAGCGAAGTGGGGGCGGACGCCCCAGCCGGCGGCTTCGTCCAACTGCTCACCCCCGACGGGGAACGCGTCGACAGCGTCACCACGGCGGACGGCATGACCTACTCGGTCGACTTCACCGACGACGAGTACCGCGAGCTCTACCGCGACCTGGTCACGGTCCGGCGGCTCGACGCCGAGGCGACCGCCCTGCAGCGCCAGGGCGAGCTCGGCATCTGGGCGAGCCTGCTGGGTCAGGAGGCGGCTCAGGTCGGTTCCGGCCGGGCGCTGCGCCGGCAGGACATGGCGTTCCCGACCTACCGCGAGCACGGCGTCCTCTACTGCCGCGGTATCGACCCGATCATGCCGTTCGGCCTGTTCCGCGGCGTCGACCAGGGCGGTTGGGATCCGAATGAGTTCAAGTTCAACACGTACACGATCGTGATCGGCTCGCAGACGCTGCACGCGACCGGATACGCCATGGGCGTCACCATGGACGGCAAGACCGGCAACGCCGACGGCGAGGCCGTGATCGCGTACTTCGGCGACGGCGCCACCAGCCAGGGCGACGTCAACGAGGCGTTCGTCTGGTCCGGCGTCTTCCACGCGCCGATCGTCTTCTTCTGCCAGAACAACCAGTACGCGATCTCCGAGCCGCTCGAGCGCCAGACCCGCATCCCGCTCTACCGGCGTGCGCTGGGCTACGGCTTCCCGGGCGTCCGGATCGACGGCAACGACGTGCTGGCGAGCTACGCGGTCACCCGGGCCGCGCTCGACCAGGCCCGCAACGGGCAGGGCCCGACGCTGATCGAGGCGTACACCTACCGGATGGGCGCGCACACCAGCTCCGACGACCCGACCCGCTACCGCATCGCCAGCGAGGTCGAGGCGTGGAAGGCGAAGGACCCGATCGCCCGGGTCAAGGCCTTCCTCGCCAAGCAGCAGATCGCCGACGACGCGTTCTTCGGCGAGGTCGACGAGGCCGCCAAGAAGCTCGCGCTCGACCTGCGCGAGCGGGTGCTGGCCATGCCCGACCCGCAGCCGGTGACCCTGTTCGACAACGTCTACCCGCACGGTTCGCCCGAGATCGACGCCCAGAAGGCCGAGTTCGAGCGGTACCACGCGTCGTTCGAGGGGAGCGCCCACTGATGGCCGAGACGATCACCCTGGGCAAAGCCCTCAACCACGGCCTGCGCCGCGCCCTCGAGGACGACCCCAAGGTCGTCATCATGGGCGAGGACGTCGGCAAGCTCGGCGGCGTCTTCCGCATCACAGACGGCCTGCAGAAGGACTTCGGCGACGACCGCGTCATCGACACCCCGCTCGCCGAGTCGGGCATCGTCGGCACCGCGATCGGCCTGGCCATCCGCGGCTACCGGCCGGTCTGCGAGATCCAGTTCGACGGGTTCGTGTTCCCGGCGTTCAACCAGATCGTGGCCCAGGTCGCGAAGATGTACTACCGCTCGCTCGGCAACGTGCGGCTGCCGATCGTCATCCGCATCCCGTTCGGCGGCGGCATCGGCGCGGTCGAGCACCACTCCGAGTCGCCCGAGGCGCTCTTCGCGCACACCCCCGGCCTCAAGGTCGTGAGCTGCGCGAACCCGGCCGACGCGTACACGATGATCCGGCAGGCGATCCGGTCGGACGACCCGATCGTCTTCTTCGAGCCCAAGCGGCGGTACTGGGAGAAGGGCGAGGTCGACCTCGACACCCCGCTCGGCGATGCCTTCCCCCTGCACGAGGCCCGGGTCGCCCGCCCGGGCACGGACGCGACGCTCCTGGCGTACGGGCCGATGGTCCGCACTTGTTTGGATTCGGCCGCCGCGGCCGCCGAGGATGGCCGCAACCTCGAGGTCATCGACCTGCGCTCGCTCTCCCCGCTCGACATGGGCACGGTCTACGAGTCGGTGAAGCGCACCGGCCGGGCCATCGTCGTGCACGAGGCGCCGGGCAACCTGGGCCTCGGCGCCGAGCTCGCCGCGCGCATCACCGAGGAGTGCTTCTACTCGCTCGAGGCGCCGGTGCTGCGGGTGACCGGCTACGACGTTCCCTATCCGGCGGCGCGGGTCGAGGAGGAGTACCTCCCCGATCTCGACCGGGTGCTGGACGCCGTCGACCGTTCGTTCGGCTGGTGAGCCCGATGTCCCGGATCAAGGAGTTCACGCTGCCCGATCTCGGCGAGGGCCTGACCGAGGGAGAGATCCTCTCCTGGCTGGTCAAGGTCGGCGACACGATCGAGCTGAACCAGCCGATCGTCGAGGTCGAGACGGCCAAGGCGGCGGTGGAGATCCCGGCGAAGTGGGCCGGCGTCGTCACCAAGATCTTCCACGAGGCGGGCACGACGGTCGAGGTGGGCGCGGCGATCGTCGCGATCGACACCGACCCGTCGGGCGGCGACCTTCCCGAGCCGTCGGCGGAGTCGCTGGCGGCGGTCGAGATCGCGCCGGCCGAGGGCGCGGTCGAGCCGGGGCTGATCGGGGGTCCGGCGCCGGGTGGGCGTACGGCGGTCCTGGTGGGTTACGGTCCGCGTACCACGAGCGCCAAGCGACGACCCCGATCGGGTACGCCCGGAGCACCGCCCCCCACGGTTGCTGCTCCCCCGGTTCCGGTTGCTCCCCCGTCGCCTGTTGCTTCCCCCACGCCTCCCGCCACCAACGGGAAAGCCCTGGCCAAGCCCCCGGTCCGCAAGCTGGCTCGCGATCTGGGTGTCGACCTCGCGACGATCACCGGCAGCGGGCCGAAGGGCTCGGTGACGCGGGATGACATCCAGAAGGCGGCCGCTCAGCCCTCGTCGCCCGCCCCCGTCGCCGCCGCCGCGGTTTTCGACGCCTCGCGCGAGCAGCGGATCCCGGTCAAGGGGGTCCGGAAGCTCACCGCCGAGAACATGGTGGCCTCGGCCTTCTCGGCGCCGCACGTCACCGAGTTCCTCACGGTCGACGTCACCAAGTCGATGAAGGCGGTCGAGAAGCTCAAGGGCCGGCGCGAGTTCGCCGACGTGCGCATCTCGCCGCTGCTGCTGGTGGCCAAGGCCGTGCTGCTCGCGGTGCAGCGCCACCCGATGGTCAACTCGACCTGGTCCGGCGAGACGGGCGAGATCATCATCAAGGAGTACGTGAATCTGGGCATCGCCGCGGCGACCGAGCGCGGACTCATCGTTCCCAACATCAAGGACGCCGGGCGTCTCACGTTGCGGGAGCTGGCCGAGGCGCTGAACACACTCGTGCAAGTGGCGAAGTCGGGCAAGACGCCTCCGGCCGACATGTCCGCCGGCACCCTGTCGATCACCAACGTCGGCGTCTTCGGGGTCGACAGCGGGACCCCGATCCTGCCGCCGGGCGAGTCGGCGATCCTGGCGTTCGGCGCGATCCGGCCGACGCCCTGGGTGCACAATGGCAAGATCAAGATCCGTCAGGTGACCACGCTCGGGCTGTCCTTCGACCACCGGATCATCGATGGTGAGCTGGGCTCCCGCTTCCTCCGGGACATCGGCGACTTCCTCACCGACCCGGAGTCGGCGCTGCTGTCCTGGACGTAGGCATACTTCAGAAAGTTAGGCAACGGATTATTCCGACCTTCGATCGTTAGGCAGGTGCTCCGGATCACCCCCTAATTCGTTGGCACCACGGGCCGGGCCGAGACACAATTGGTCTTGCCTCGGTACGAGGTAAAAGACGTGGCCCCGACCCAGGGCCAAAGGGGATGTGAGCAGCACCATGAGCATCGTCGACCGCGTTCGCCAGCGTCGGCTGATCAACCGTCAGAGCCGGGCTCTCGACCGGGCGTGGCAGTCCGCGCCCACCCGGGCCATGCGTGACGAGATCGCCATCTTCGCCCAGCGCAAGACCTTCTGATCCAGAGCATTACGGCGGCCCGCCCGGAGACATCCGGACGGGCCGTTTTCTCTTTGAAGTCCTCCTTAAAGATCCGTTCGCCGTCCCCTTCCGGACGTACACCGGGATTCCTCCTGTCGCTCCGGCCCGGTACGGTTGGGCACGGTTCTCGACCCGGCTCGACCGGCGTCAGCCGGCTCGCCCGGCTGACACCTCGCCCGGCTGGAGCGGGAGCCGGGGCCTCCGGAGGCGCAACCGCGCCGGCGGTCCCGCACGGCCTGGCCCTCAGAGCTGGGCACGGCGCGCCGGCTCGTTGGCCGGTGAGTCGCGTCCGTGCAAAGCTGGCACGGCCGCATTGACGAGGGAGGCGCTCATGACGTCCGAGGGGCAGTACGCCGGTTCGCAGCCGGCCGAGGCCACGTCGGGCGGACCCACGTCGGACGAATTCCCGCCGGACGCTGACGGACGGCGGATCGCGGGCCGGGCCTCGGCCCCGCCCCCCACCGACGGATTCCCGAGCTCGTACGCTCCGCCCCCGCCGGCCACGCCCAACGGCGGCTCGCCGTTCGTGGTCCCCGCGGTCAACACCTTCGGTTCCGGCTCCGACAGCGCGCGCGAGCGCCCGGCCGCGCCGCCCGGCACGTCCTACGGGTCGGCCCGGGTGCCGTCGCCCGGTCAGCCGCCGTCGCCCTTGACCTCGCCCTCGGTATCGCCCGAGTCTGAGCGTGGGGCCGCGTCGCCTTATGGGTCGGTCACCCCCGGCACGGCCGCTTCGCCGTACGGCTCGGTCTCGCCGACGCCGGCGTCGTCGTTCCCGCCACCCCCCGCGTCCTCGTTCCCGCCGCCGCCCGCCGCGGGCTCGGCGCCGTTCGTGCCGGCCTCCGGCAACGCCCCCGAGCCGCCGCGCTCGGCGTGGGCGCCGCAGCAGGCCTCCGCACCCACCGACAGCCCACTGCCGCAGCGCACCCCGGCCTCGGTCGACCCCGGCACGATCGGCGAGTTCGACGGTTTCGCGGCCGGCACTCCCGGCCGAGGCACCGTCGCCGAGCAGCCCGAGGTCGACCCGGCCACCGGCCGCCCGCCCGGCGTCTCCGTCTTCGGCGCCCAGCGCGTCCGCGTCCCCGGCGCCACCCTCACCGACCTGCCCGACGGCCCGCCGCCGACCCGTTCCGGCGACAGCGGCGGCTTCCCGCCGCTCCCGCCCGCCGCCGCGGATGAGGCCAACCGCTCCGAAGCCGGCCGCTCCGAGGCCAGTCGCTCCGAAGCCGGCCGCTCCGAGGGCAGCGGCTTCCCGCTGCGCGGCGGCGGCAACACCGCCTTCCCGACCCGCCGGGGCGAGAGCGGCGGCTTCCCGCTGCGCGGCGCCTCGACCATCCCGCCGGCGCCGCACCTCGGCGAGCCGACGTCGGACCAGCCGGCCGCCCAGCCGCCGGCCCCCGTCACCGACCTGCCGATCCGCAGCCAGCAGGCGCCCTTCGGCACGCCGCCCGGCGCCTCGTTCAACGCTTTCGGCTCGGGCCCAGCCGGCGGCGAGCAGTCCGACCCGTTCGGCCGCCGCCCCGCCGCCGCCGATGAGGCCGGTGGCCAGCCCGACTCCTTCGGCCGCCGCCCCGCCGCCGATGCGGCCGGTGGTCAGCCCGACTCCTTCGGCCGCCGCCCCGCCGGGGAACCGGCCGATGGTCAGGCCGACCCCTTCGGCCGCCGACCCGCCCCGGAATCGGCCGAACCCTTCGGCCGCCGACCCAGCGCGGAAGCGGGCGACTCGTTCGGCCGCCGCTCCGCCGAGCCGACCGGCGGCGAGCAGTCCGACCCGTTCGGCCGGCGCCCCGCCGCCGAGCCGGCCGGTGGTCTGCCCGACCCCTTCGGCCGTCCTTCGGGCGATCAGCCGGTCTTCGGGTCGGCCCGCCCGGGTTCGCCGGCCGTGGGCGGTTCCGCGTCCGTGTCCGGCTCCGGCCCCGCGCCGTCGTCCTTCGAGTCGGCGCGGCCGGTCTCGTCGGGCACCTACGGCTCGGCCAAGCCTTCGTCTCCCGCCGCGTCCCATGGCGAGAGCGAGCCTTCTCCGTTCGGCGACCGCCCCTTCGGTGAGCGTCCCGACGGGGCTTCCCCGTTCGGCGAGCGCCCGGAGTCGGCGCCCCCGTTCGGCGAGCGCCCCGAGTCGCCGTCGCGCTTCGGCGAGCCGGCCTCCGCGCCGCTCGGCGAGCGGCCCGGTGCGGCTTCCGCGCCGTTCGGTGAGCGGCCCGGTGCGGCTTCCGCGCCGTTCGGTGAGCGGCCAGGTGCGGCTTCCGCGCCGTTCGGTGAGCGATCCGACTCTTCGCCGTTCGGTGAGCGACCCGGCTCTACGCCGTTCGGCCAGCGGCCCGGTTCGGCGGCCGCGGCCTTCGGTGACCGGTCCGCGTCGCCCTTCGGTGGCGGCGACTCCGACCGGCCGGATGACCACGCGCCCTACCGGCGTCCCGAGCCGCCCTCCCCCGACACCGACCGCGGCGGCTACCCCCAGCGGGTGCCCGGCGCTGCCCTCGGTGCGGTCGGCGGTACTCCTTCCGTCTCCGGCGGCGCTCCTTCGGTTTCCGGCGGTGCTCCGTCCGTGTCCGGCGGCGCTCCCGCCCTGCCGGAGAGCCGCTCGGTCCCGGCACCGCGCGACTCGGCCGAAAGCTCGCCCGCCGTCGGCTCGGCCCGCCCGGTGACCGCGAGCGCCTCGGTGCCCACGGCCAGCCGCGCCGGCGTCGACCCGGCCGAGATCCCGCCCCCGGTCGCCGCGCCGCAGGCCAAGGTCTACGGCCGTCCCGCCGCCCCGGTCGACCCCGAGGCCGACGAGCCCGCCGCCGACCCCACTCCGGAGGCGAACGACGACTTCGGGTCCCCGGCCTTCACCCTGCGCCCCGGCGCCGGCGACGAGTTCGGCGCATCCGAGGTAGCCCCGCAGTCCCCGGCCCGCGCCACCGCCCGCGCCTCGGCGAGCGCCCGCGTGGCCCCGCCCACCCCGCCGGCCCCCGACCAGCCTCGCAGCGGCGCGCCCTTCGGCAGCGGCCCCGACCAGGCATCGCCCTTCGGCGCCCCGCCCGAGCAGAAGTCTCCGTTCGGCCCGCCGCCCGGCCAGCCGTCGTCGTTCGGCCCGCCGCCCGGCCAGCCGTCGTCGTTCGGCCCGCCGCCCGGCCAGGCTCCGTCGTTCGGGCCGCCGCCCGGCCAGCCGTCGCCGTTCGGGCCGCCGCCCGGTGAGGCTCCGTCCTTCGGTGAGGCTCCGCCGTTCGGTGAGCCTCCGTCCTTCGGCCCGCCGCCCGGCCAGCCTTCGCCGTTCGGCGCCCCGCCCGAGCCGGCCGGCCCGTTCGGCCCCCGCCCCGAGCAGCAGTCGGGCCCGTTCGGCCCGCGCCCGGAGGGGTTCGGCGGCGACCAGCCCCGCAACCTGCCGTCGTTCGCCGACCTGACCACCCCGTCGCCCAACGGCAACGGTCCGGGCACCGGCTACGCGCCCGAGCAGTACAGCGAGCACACCACCGACATCGCCGGGCGGGACAACAGCAACCCGTACGCCCCGCAGTTCCCGCCGCCGCCGAACGGCCCCATGCCGGAGTTCGGCAACGTGGCGAACCGGGCCACGGTGACCCCGCCCAGCCCGGAAGACACCACGAACTGGCCGAGCCCCGGCGGTGAGGGCCGCTTCGACCAGTTCAAGCCCGACGGCACGCCGGCCAAACCGGAGACGCCGCACGTGCGGATGCTTCCGATCCTGGTCGCCGTCGTCATCGGCGCGGTGCTGCTGCTCGGCGTCGTGTTCGGCATCGTCTATCTGGTGGCGGGCGGCAAGAACGAGGGCTTCAGCGCGACCACCGGCGAGTGCGTGAAGCGCGACGGTACGGCCGCGGTGCAGGCCAAGTGCTCGGACGCGCAGTCGTTCCAGATCACGTCGATCGTGGACGACAAGTCGAAATGCACCGACCCCCAGCAGCCGTACGTGATCAACCCGACCGGCGACGGCAAGAACCAGGTCCTCTGCCTCAAGCCCAACAGCTGATGTCATCCTGACCACCTTCGTGCCGGACCGGCCCGCCCGGTGCGGCACGATGGTGCGATGACTGCGCGCGTGCGGGCGCCCGAGCTTCGGGGCCGAGGCTGGCTGAACACCGGTGGCAAGGATCTGACCCTCGCCGACGTCCGCGGCAAGATCGTGCTGCTGGACTTCTGGACGTTCTGCTGCATCAACTGCCTGCACGTCATCGACGAGCTGCGCCCGCTCGAGGAGAAGTACGGCGACGCCCTCGTGGTGATCGGCGTGCACTCGCCGAAGTTCGAGCACGAGCGCGACCCGGTGGCGCTGGCCGCCGCGGTCGAGCGCTACGGCGTGCACCACCCGGTGGTCGACGACCGCGACATGCACCTCTGGCAGCAGTACGCGGCCAAGGCGTGGCCGACGCTCGCGGTGATCGACCCGACCGGCTATCTGGTCGCCTCGATGGCCGGCGAGGGCCACGCCGAGGGCCTGTCCCGCCTGATCGACGAGCTGATCGTCAAGCACACCGCCGACGGCACGCTGCACCGCGGCGACGGCCCGTACGTGCCACCGGCCGAGCCCCACACGCTGCTCCGGTTCCCCGGCAAGGCGGTCGAGCTGCCGAACGGCAACCTGCTGGTCTCCGACTCCGCCCGGCACTCGATCGCCGAGCTGACCGCCGACGGCGAGACGCTGGTCCGCCGCTACGGCAGCGGCGAGCGGGGCGAGCCGTTCAACGAGCCGCAGGGCCTCCTACTCCTGCCCGGGGCGGTCGCCGAGCGGGTCGGCTACGAGGTGCTGGTCGCCGACACCGTCGATCACCAGCTGCGCGGCCTGAACCTGACAACCGGCGACGTCAGCCTGGTCGCGGGATCGGGCCGCCCGTGGCGTACGGCAATCGAAGGATCGAAGCCCGCCCTGACCGCCGACCTCTCCTCGCCGTGGGACCTGGCCTGGTTCGACGGCAAGGTCATCGTCGCGATGGCCGGCATCCACGAGCTGTGGTGGTTCGACCCGGCCGAGGGCACCGTCGGCGTCTACGCCGGCACCACGGTCGAGTCCCTGCGCGACGGCCCGATCCCCGACGTCTGGATGGCCCAGCCGTCCGGCCTGTCCGTCGGCGGCGACCGCCTGTGGATCGCCGACAGCGAGACGTCCGCCCTGCGCTACATCGAGGCCGGCGTCATGCACACCGCGGTCGGCCAGGGCCTGTTCGATTTCGGGCACGTCGACGGCCCGGCCAATCAGGCGCTGCTCCAGCACCCGCTCGGCGTGGCCGCCCTGCCCGACGGCTCGGTCCTGGTAGCCGACACCTACAACGGCGCCGTCCGCCGCTACGACCCGGTGGCGGACGAGATGTCCACAGTCGACGCGGGCCTGGCCGAGCCGAGCGACATCATCGTCACGAGCGCGGGCAACGTGATCGTGGTCGAGTCCGCCGCCCACCGCCTGACCCACCTGGCCCCCGGCGTGGTCAAGACCGTCGCGGGCGAGCGCCGCAAGACCGAGCGCCCGCCGTCCCCCGTCGCCGCCGGCCCCCTGACCCTGGACGTGATCTTCACGCCCGCCCCCGGCCAGAAGCTCGACACCCAGTTCGGCCCGTCCACCCGCCTCGAGGTCTCGGCCTCCCCGCCGGAGCTCCTGCTGGAGGGCGCCGGCGTCACGACGGACCTGTCCCGCCCGCTGGTGATCAACCCGGAGGTCCGCACGGGCATCCTGCAGGTCGTGGCCCAGGCGGCGACGTGTGATGTGGACGTCGAGTTCGCCGCCTGCCATTTGACTCGCCAGGACTGGGGCGTGCCGATCGTGGTGACCGAGGGCGGCCCGACCCGCCTGCCGCTGATCTTGCGTGGCATGGACGACGCTCAGCCGGCCGAGGCTCAGCCGGCCTGACGAGCGAGGACCGCGGTCGAAGGCCGCGGTCGAAAGCCGAGGTCGAAGGCCCGCCCCCACCCGATCAGTGGGTGGGGGTGGACTTTACGGCCCCCCTACGACAATTTCGGCGGACTATCCACAGGCCGGAACGGCGCGACCACCCGCCCCGCCCCCATCAACCCCTCCCGCACCCGGAAAGCCAACTCCACGGCCCCCGGCGTATCCCCGTGGACGCAGATCGACTCCACCCGGCAGGCCACATCCGCACCCTCCGACGTGGCGACGACCCCGGAGACGGCCATCCGGACGGCCCGCGCCACGACGTCCTCCGGCTCATGCACCAGCGCGCCCGGCGACGACCTCGGCACGAGCGTCCCGTCCACCCGATAGCCCCGGTCGGCGAACCCCTCACCCACGACCGTCAACCCCGCCGACGACGCCAACCGGGCCAGCATCGACCCCGGCTGGCACAACACCGGCAGCCCCGGGTCATAGGCGACCACCGCGTCCACCACCGCCGACGCCTGGCCTTCGTCCACGGCCGCCGTGTTGTAGAGCGCCCCGTGCGGCTTCACATACGACACCCGGCCGCCGGCAACTCGGCAGAACGCCTCCAACGCTCCCATTTGGTACAACACATCGTCACGGAGCTCATAACGCTCATACTCGATGCGGCGCCTACCAAATCCGGCTAAATCGCGATAGGCGACTTGTGCGCCCACGGCCACACCGCGTGCGATCGCGGACGCGCAGATGCGGTGCATGGTGGCGGGGTCACCGGCGTGGAAGCCGCAGGCCACGTTCGCCGAAGTCACGATCTCGAGCAGGGCCTCGTCATCACCGAGGGTCCAGCGGCCGAACCCCTCGCCGAGGTCCGCGTTCAGGTCAATCGACGGCACGGAACCGCACCGTACTCCCCGGCCGCGCCTGCGCGAGCGGCGTCACGTCCTCGACCACGCCGATCACCGGGTAACCGCCGGTCGTCGGGTGGTCGGCCAGGAAGATCAGCGGCTGCCCGTCCGCCGGCACCTGCACGGCGCCGAGCACCACCCCTTCCGGGGGCAGTTCGCCCGGCTGGGTGCGGGTCAGGGCGCTGCCGGCCAGCCGGCATCCGACGCGATTGCTCAAGGGCGAGATGGCGTACGCGTGGGAGAACAGCCCTTCTGCCTCAAACCACTCGTCCCGGGGACCCAGCCGCACTCCCAGCACCAACTCGCCCGCCGGCTCGATGCGCGTATCGGTAAGCAGAGCAAAGGGCTCGGCGGCGATGTCCCGGGGACCGAGCGACAGCGTCATCCCGTCGACCAGCTTCGGCGGCCCCAGCCCGGAGAGCGTGTCCGTCGAGCGACTCCCCAGCACCGGCTCGACGTCGATTCCGCCGGCCACCGCGACGTACGACCGCACCCCGCGCCGGGCCCGCCCGACGTCCAGCACCGCACCGGCGGGCACCGGCACGACCGACGACGAGGCGACCGGCGAACGGTCGACCCGCACCTCGGCCTCGGCCCCGGTCACCGCCACCAGCGCCGCCGTCTCGAACCGCAGCGCGCAGCCCATCAGCGTCGTCTCCAGGCCGGCCGCGGACGGATCGTTGCCGACCAGCGCGTTGGCCCGGCCCAGCGCCGCGCTGTCCAGCGCCCCCGACCGGGGCACCCCGAGGTGGGCGTAGCCGGGGCGGCCGAGGTCCTGGACGGTCGTCAACGGCCCGGCGCGCAGCACCGTGATCACGACGCCACCAGCCGGACCCGGGCGCCCGGTGTCAACAACGCCGGCGGCTCACGGCGTACGTCGAAAAGCTCTTGATCGGTATGACCCACCAGGCGCCACCCGCCGGGCGAGGCCGACGGATAAATTCCGACATACGGGCCGGCCAGGCCGATCGCGCCGGCCGGCACTCGCGGGCGAGGGGACGGAAGCCGGGGTACGGCCCACTCCGCCGGCAGACCGCGCAGATAGGAGAAACCCGGAGCGAAGCCGCAGAAGGCGACGGCAAGATCCAGCGACAGGAGCCGCGTGATCGCCTCGGGAACTGGGACATTCCACTGCGAAGCGACATCCGAAAGGTCCGGCCCGTCGAATGTGGCTGGAATCTCGATGAGCGGCCCGGGGTCGCCGAAGTCGGCCACCGGTTCCGGAAGGCGGGACAGATAGGACCCGATCGAGGGATCCACGCCATCGAGCAGCACCGTTCGAGCGCCGGGCACGATGTCGGCCACGCGCAGCTCACCGGCCTCGCGCCGCCGCCAGAGGTCGGCACGCCAGGCTTCCACCTGTTCGGCATCGCGACATTCGATGAGCAGCGCGCTGCTACCGGCAGGCCTTAACCTCATGAACATCATCTTGCCGGACGCATCCGGGTGAGCGGCTTCACTACTGGCCAGTAACCTACGGTGCCGTAACCTGGGAGGCGTGACGACCACCGCACCGTTCCGGATGAAACCGGCCGATCTCGGCAAACCACGCCTGCGCGGCCGCCTACACCAGTACGCCTTCTTCGTCGCCCTCGTCGGCGGCGTCGTGCTCTGCTCGATCGCGCTCAGCCGTCCGGGGATCGCCCCGTTCCTGAGCTGCCTGATCTACAGCACGACCGTCTGCGGCCTGTTCGGGATCAGCGCCCTCTACCACCGCCGGGTGTGGAGCGAGCGCGGCTACCAGATCATGCGCCGCATGGATCACTCGATGATCTTCATCTTCATCGCCGGCACCTACACGCCGTTCTGCGTGGAGCTGCTCTCGCCCGGCAAGGCGACGCTGATGCTGAGCCTGATCTGGGGCGGTGCGCTCGGCGGCGTGGCGCTCAAGGTGATCTGGCCGCATCTGCCGCGCTGGGCCGGCGCGCCGCTCTACGTGGCGCTGGGCTGGGCCGCCATCGCGATCCTGCCCGACGTGCTGCACGTCGGCGGCGTGGCCTGCCTGGTGCTGCTGGTCGTCGGCGGCGTGATCTACACGGTGGGCGCGGTCTTCTACGCGCTGCGCCGGCCGAACCCGTGGCCGAACATCTTCGGGCACCACGAGTTCTTCCACGCTTGCACGCTGGTGGCGGCGATCTGCCACCACATAGCCGTGTATTTCGCCCTTTACGCCTGAGCCTGCGCCTGCACCGCGTCGTACGTCGAGCGGGCGGCCTGCACGTCCTCGATGTGCGTCTCCGCCCACTTCTCCAGGCCCTCGACCAGCCCGTAGAGGCTGCGCCCGAGGTCCGTCAACGCATAGTCGACGCGGGGCGGGACGACCGGATACACCGTACGGCTGATGAGCCCGTCCCGCTCGAGCCCGCGCAACGTCTGCGTGAGCATCTTCGGGCTGACCCCCTGGATGCGCTTGGCGAGCTCGGTGTACCGATGCGGCCCGTCGACGAGCATCACCACGATCAGGACACTCCACGTGTCGCCGATCCGGTCGAGGATCTGCCGGCTCGGGCAGTCCTTGGCGTAGGCACTGACTTCCACCTGCTAACTATCTCTCAGGTGAGTACTGCACTTCAAGGTGCCCACTATCGATTGGGAAGTGATCTCTGACCTGCGAAGTTACGCTGTCTACAACCGTGAAGGAGACAGCTATGACCATCGTCGTCACCGGCGCCACCGGGCACCTCGGCCGCCTCGCCATCGAGTCCCTGCTGGCCAAGGGCATCCCGGCGAGCGAGATCGTGGGCATCGGCCGCCAGCTCGACAAGATCGCCGACCTCGGGATCACCACGAAGAAGGTCGACTACGACGACGTCGACGCGCTCACCGACGCGTTCGCCGGCGCCGACAAGGTCCTGTTCATCTCGGGCAGCGAGGTCGGCAAGCGCATCCCGCAGCACACCAACATCGTCGCCGCGGCCAAGAAGGCGGGCGTCGGCCAGATCATCTACACCAGCGCGCCCAAGGCCGACACCAGCGACATGCAGCTGGCCGGCGAGCACCTGGCCACCGAGCGGATGATCGCCGAGTCCGGCCTGCCGCACGTGATCCTGCGCAACGGCTGGTACATCGAGAACTACAACGTCGAGCAGGCGCTCGCGCACGGGCTGTTCGGCGCCGCGGGTGACGGCAAGATCGCCGGCGCCACCCGGGCCGACCTTGCCGAGGCCGCGGCGTCCGCGGTGGCCGGCGACGGTCACGCCGGCAAGGTGTACGAGCTGGGCGGCGAGCCGTTCACGATGGCCGAGCTGGCCGCCGAGATCTCCCGGCAGTCCGGCCAGCCGGTCACCTACACCGACCTCACCCCGGAGAAGTACGCCGAGCTGCTGGTCGGCGTCGGGCTGCCGGCCGCGTTCGCCGAGGTGCTGGCCGATTCGGACCGGGCCGCGTCCGAGGGTGCGCTCTACGTGCCGCGCACCGACCTCGAGGCGCTGCTCGGCCGCCCGGTGACTCCGTTGGCGACCGCGATCGAGTCCGCCCTCAAATGAGAAAGCGCGACGCCGACCCGTCCGCCTAGGGGGGTGGCGGCAGGTCGGCGTCGCGAGCTTGGAGCGACTGCGAAATCAGTAGCCGGGCGGCGGGGGCGGCGGCGAGTCCTCGCGCCGCGTCTCCCGGTACTCGGCCGCGTAGCCGGCGCCCGGGCCGGCCACCGGGGTCTGGGTCTGCCGGGTCACCACGGTGCGGCGCCGGCTGTTCCAGTACCAGAGCGTGATGATGAGGCCGACCAGGCCGGCGGCCATCAGAATCCAGCCGATGACGTTGATGTCGATTCCACTGATGCTCGCGTTGACGGCGAACGCCAGAATCGCCCCCACCGCCAGCAGGAAGATGCTTCCGCCGATGCCCATCGTCGGGCCTCCTTGATCTTCACCGGGGTCAATGCGTCGTTCCGGGGTTTACCCACGCGATCGAATCCTCAATCAGGCAAGCTGTTCCCATGACCGCACGGACGCTCGTACTCCTCCGGCACGCCAAGGCCGAGACCCCCGGCGCCGACCCCGATTTCGACCGCCGGCTGACCACGCGGGGCGAGACCGACGCGGATGCGGCCGGCGCCTGGCTGGCCGACGAGCGCATCCATCCCGACCTGGTGCTGTGCTCGCCCGCGGCGCGTACCCGGCAGACCTGGCAGGGCGTTTCGATCGCGCTCGCGCAGGCCCAGCCGGGCCTGGTGTCACCCGAGGTGCGTTACGAGAAGGGTTTGTACGCGGGCGGCCGCACCGAGGTGTTCGACCTGCTCCGCGCGGTGCCCGACACGGTGCGAACGATCCTCGTGGTCGGCCACAACCCCACCATGTCCGAAGTGTCCATCCTGCTCATCCCGAACGACCAGTGGGACGGGCAGGAGGTCGAGCTGCGCACCTCCGGGCTGGCCGTCCACCGTGCCGAGAGCTCGTGGTCGCAGACCGAGCCCGGCTCGATGCGCCTCGTCGAGAGGCACACGAGCCGGGGCTGACGCTGGTCATGGAAATGCCGAAGGCCGGCGGACGCCATTGTCCGGCCGGCCTTCGTCGTCTCGGGACTTCTAGAAAACGTCCTCGGACAGGTCCATCAGGTCGAGGGTCGTGTTCTCGATGATGCGGCGGTCGGACCCCACCCGCGGGAGCACCTCGCGGGCGAAGAACCGGGCGGCCGCGATCTTGCCCTCGTAGAAGTTCTTGTCGGTCTCGGAGACCTCGCCGCCGAGCGCCTTGAGCGCGACCTCGGCCTGCCGCAGCAGCAGCCAGGAGAGCACGACGTCGCCGATGGCGAGCAGGATGCGGCGGGAGCTGAGGCCCACCTTGTAGAGCTCGCGGGTGTCGCCACCCTGCACCGCGGCCAGCCAGCCCATCGCCGTGCCGAGGATCTGCTGGAGCTCGCCGAGCGCCTTGCCCAGCGCCAGCCGCTCCTCCTTGAGCCGCCCGTTGCCGGCCTCGCTCTCGACGAAGCCCTGCATCTCGGTGGCCAGCGTGGCGAGCGCGCGGCCCTGGTCCTTGACGATCTTGCGGAAGATCAGGTCGAGGCTCTGGATCGCGGTCGTGCCCTCGTACAGGGTGTCGATCTTCGCGTCCCGCACGTACTGCTCGAGCGGGTAGTCCTGGAGGAATCCGGAGCCGCCGAACGTCTGCAAGGACTCATGACCCAGCAGCTCGTACGCGCGTTCCGAGCCCACGCCCTTGACCAGCGGCAGGAGCAGGTCGTTGACCTTGCTCGCCGCCTTGGCCGCCTTCTCGTCGCCGGCCGCCGTCGCGATCGCGACCTTGTCCTGCCAGGTGGCGGTGTAGATGACCAGGGCGCGCAGGGCCTCGGCGTACGACTTCTGGAGCATCAGCGAACGGCGTACGTCCGGGTGGTGCGTGATCGTGACGCGCGGCGCGGCCTTGTCGTTGTTCTGCACCAGGTCGGCGCCCTGGACGCGGTTCTTGGCGTACTCGAGGGCGTTGAGGTAACCCGTCGACAGGGTCGCGATCGCCTTCGTGCCGACCATCATGCGCGCGTACTCAATGATCATGAACATCTGCCGGATGCCCTCGTGCACCTCGCCCAGCAGCCAGCCCTGGGCCGGGGTGCCGTGCTCGCCGAAGGTCATCTCGCAGGTGTTGGAGGCTTTGATGCCCATCTTGTGCTCGACGTTGGTGGCGTAGACGCCGTTGCGCTCGCCGAGCTCGCCGGTCTCGGCGTCGAAGTGGAACTTCGGCACGATGAACAGCGACAGGCCCTTGGTGCCGGGCCCACCCACGCCCTCGACGCCGGCCGGGCGGGCCAGCACGTAGTGGATGATGTTGTCGGACAGGTCGTGCTCGCCCGAGGTGATGAACCGCTTTACGCCCTCGATGTGCCACGAGCCGTCGGGCTGCGGGATCGCTCGGGTGCGGCCGGCGCCGACGTCCGAACCCGCGTCGGGCTCGGTGAGCACCATGGTCGAGCCCCACTGCTTCTCGACGAACAGCTTGGCCCACTTCTGCTGCTCGGGCGTGCCCTCCCGCTGCACCACGGAGGCGAACGACGGTCCGGACGAATACATCCAGACCGGGGCGTTGGCGCCGAGCACGTTCTCGGCGAGGGCCCACCAGAGGGCCCGCGGCGCCAGCGTGCCGCCCAGCTCGCTCGGTAGATCGAGACGCCAGAACTCGGAGGCCATCCAGGTCTCGAACGACTTCTTGAACGACTCCGGCAGCGGCGCCGTGTAGGTGGCCGGGTCGAAGACCGGCGGGTTGCGGTCGGCGTCGGTGTAGCTGGCCGCCAGATCCTCGGTGGCGAGGCGATTGATCTCGGAGAGGACATCGCGCGCGGTTTCCGCGTCGATCTCGTCGTACGGCGCCTGGCCGAACGCACTGTCAGCCCCGAAGACCTCGAACAGATTGAACTGGAGGTCCCGAAGGTTGCTCTTGTAGTGAGTCATGAGGTGCTGGCCCCGCTTCCGAACGACGCGAGTGAAACGCGAGTTACCCGTCAGTAACTCCCACTGTATTACCCATCGGTAGGAGCCGACAAGCGGCAAGGGGTTCTGTGACCAACCGGCGGTTCGAACATCAAGGACCGCCGATCAGGTGGACGGCGGGACAGCCGTTCGGCCAATAAGTGATGACGGCCGTCGTAGCGACGTATCGAGGTGTCTCGCGGCTCGTTGCTCCGAATAGAGACTCGCCTAAACGCAAGGAGTCGCCATGTTCGCCACGATCAAGAGCCTGATTCCTGAGCCTCGCCAGGCGGACCAGCCACGTCACTACGTCGGGCGGCACCGCCGCGCCGATCCGGTGCCGGCCGTGCCGGTCTCCCCGGCCGCGCCGGTATCCGCTCCCGCTCCCGCGCCCGTTCCCGCCCCGGCTCCCGTTCCCACCCCGGCCCCGGCGCCGACGGCGGAGACCGCGGCCGCCTAACTGCCGGCGGCCCCGACTTCCCAGCTCGGCATCGGGACGGTCGGGCCGTCACCCGGTCCCGCGTACTCCAGCAGGACCAGCGCGATGTCGTCCTCGAGCCGGCCGTGCACCCAATCGACCAGTGCCGTCTCCAGCGACGCCAGTCCGTCGCCCACCGTGCCGTGGCCGAGTAGCCGCCACGCCCGGTCCGCGGTCGGGAAGAACTCCCCGTCCCGGCGCGCCTCGCCCAGCCCGTCGGTGAACAGCAGCAGCCGGTCGCCCGGCTCGAGCCGCTCGACCCGCGCCTTGACCTCGGGCATGAAGCCCAGCGGCGGCGCCGGCGCCTGCGGCTCCAGCGGAATCACCTGGCCGCGCCGCAGCAGCAGCGGCGCCGGATGTCCACAGTTGACGATCGTCAGGGTGCCGCCGCGCTCCTCGACCAGGGCCGCGGTCACGAAATCCTCATCGCCGACGCTGCGGGCCACGGCCCGGTCCAGGTCGGCCGCCACCGCCTTGAGGTCGGCCCGCTCGTACGCCACATGCCGGTAGGAGCCGAGCACGATGCTGGCCAGCCGGACGGCGTCGAGGCCCTTGCCCCGCACGTCACCGATGATGATCCGGACCCCGTACGGCGTATCCAGAGCTTCGTAGAGGTCTCCGCCGATGTCCGCCGCCGCGGTCGCCGAGATGTACCGGCCGGCCACCGCCAGCGCGCCGACCTGCGGGCCGATCGGCCGCAGCACCGCCTGCTGAGCCACCGCCGCCAGCCGCTGGAGCTGGACGATCCGGTCGGCCTGCCGCTGCCGGATGGTGGCCACGGTCGCTGCGATGCCGGTGGCCAGGATGATGCCGACGATGTTGATGAGGCCGGACATGCCCTGCGTGGTGTCGACGCCCACGAAGACCGAGCCGACGATCGTGGCGAGCACGCCGACCACCAGCACGGTCTGCCAGACGGCGAAGACGGCGGCGAGGAACGGGACGGCCGCGAGCAGGCCCACGAACCGGGCGTGCGGCCCGTCCGCGAGCTCCACCGCGGACACGACCGCGAGCAGCACGAGGGCCGCGCCGAGGCCGGCGCGGGATCCTGGGCTCAGCGGGCGACGGCCCGGCGGCAGAGTAGGCATGGTTACGCCGAACAGCATGCCCGATCAGGGCGAGTCACTGCATCAACTTGACCTGTAGTTCGACTCGGTTCTAACCACCTGTTTCACCGGCCTCGGTCGGTCGGCCCGGTAATGGTGACAGGATGTCCGCGTGTCAGTCGATCTTCGTGATCTCCTCCGCGCCCGATTCCGGTGGACCGATCCCGGCGATGACACCGGCTACGTGGTCAGCAACCGCTCCGGCTGGTGGCGTGATCCGCTGATCGTTTCCGGTCTCGGAGACGCGCTCGCCGATCTGTTTCGCTCGTCGTCCCCCACCGTCGTCGTCTCCCCCGAGGTGACCGGCTTCCTGGTCGGGCCCCTGGTGGCGCGCTCGCTGGGCGCCGGCTTCGTGGAGGCCTACCGGGCCGGGGTGCGCCGCCCGATCGCCGAGCCGATGAGCTGGGTGACCGTGCCTACCGATCATCGAGGCGAAGAGCAGCATCTGGGCGTACGGGATGGCCTGATCGCCCCCGACGACCGGGTGCTCGTGGTCGACGACTGGGCCGCGACCGGCGCCCAGGCCGGCGCGTTGCGCACGCTCGTCGGCGACGCCTACGTGGGCACCGCCGTGATCGTGAACGAGTGCCCGCCCCCGGTCAGCGCGGCGCTGAACATTCGCGGACTGCTGACCGGGGACGATTTAGCTCTTTGAATAGCTCTTGAGCACGCCCACGGTCGGCGACCAGCCGATCGCCGTGTATTCGGCGACACCGTTCAGCACGTACGGGTCGCGGGCCAGCACCTCGAACGCGCGCTCCTCGTCCGGCACGTCGAGCAGAACAAGCCCGCCGACCGCCGGGTTCTGCCGGCCGGCCGCCACCACGACGCCCTGCCCGACAAGACCCTCCAAAAAGGCCAGATGCTCGTCGCGAACCTTGGCGACCTCATCGAGCGACACCAGATACTTCGAGATCATCACGTACACGGTGACGTTCCTCTCCCAGCGCCTCGCGGCGGTGACTCGGCCACGATCGTACGATCCAAGACGTGGACGATTTCGGGCGCTACGGAATCTGGATCTCCAGCCGGCACTGGCCGGCCGAGCGAAACTCGGTGGCCGCGGCCGCCGCGGAGCTGGAATCGCTGGGCTTCGGCTCGATCTGGCTGGGTGGCAGCCCACCGGACGATCTCCTGCTCCCCGAGGCCCTGCTGGCGGCCACGTCGCGCCTGGTGGTCGGCACCAGCATCGTCGACATCTGGCGCAGCGACGGCCCTCGCCTGGCGGCCAGTGCCGCCCGCATCCGGGGCCAGTTCCCCGGCCGCTTCTACCTGGGCGTCGGCTCGGGTCACGCCCCCACCGCCGAGGCCCTGGGCCAGCTGTACGTCAAGCCCCTGAGCCGCCTGCGAGAGTTCCTCACCGAGAAGCTCCACGACGTGCCGCAGGACGAGCGCATGATCGCCGCCCTGGGCCCGAAGACCCTGGCCGCCGCCCGCGACCTGACCGCCGGCGCCCTGCCCTACCTGATGCCGCCGCAGCACACGGCCTCGGCCCGCGAGATCCTGGGCTCCGACCGCCTCCTGATCCCCGAGCAGAAGGTCTTCCTGGGCACCGACCCCGACGAGGCCCACCGGGTCGCTCGCCGCATGGCCAAGACCTACCTGGCCCTCCCCAACTACACGAACGCGCTGCGCGGTTTCGGCTTCACGGACGACGACCTGTCCGGCGAGGGCAGCACCCGTTTCCTGGACGAGGCCGTAATTTGGGGCGACGACGAGGCCATCGCCAACGGCATCAACGCCCACCTGACCGCCGGCGCCGACCACGTGGCCGTCCAGGTCCTCCCCGCCGACCCGTCAGACCACCTACCTCTCCCCGAGTGGCGCCGCCTAGCCAAGATCCTCCTCACCTGACCGCGCCCCACTCAGCACCGCGCCACTCACCTGACCGCGCCCCACCCACCTGACCGCGCCCACTCAGCACCGCGCCCCACTCACCTGACCGCGCCCACTCAGCCGACCGCGCCCCACTCAGCCGACCGCACCCCGACCGGAGGCCTCCTTCCCGCCGTCACGCCAGCCCGCCCTCCGCCAACCGGCCCATACCCGGGCAAGGCCGAGAAAAGTTACATTTTGGTAGTGCTTCTTCAGTTCACCGCCCCCGTCGACGGCCGGCTTGTAGCGTCAGCCGTCCGCCGCGGCCTCCGCCCCCTCCTGCTGACCGCGCGCGGCCTCGGCTGGGCCGCGATCGCACTGGCTCTCGTGCTGGAGACCGTCACCGACGGCGGCCCCTACCTGACGCTGCTCCTCACGGGCGCGCTAATCGCCGTAGGCATCCCGATGTTCCTGATGAACACCGGCACCCGCGAGGCCCTGCCCGACGCCGGCCTGGCAACCTACGAGATCACCGACGGCGGCGTGGCCAGCTCGGGAGCAGCAACCCGCCACGCCTACGCCTGGAACGCCTTCCGCTCGGTCGAGGAGGCCCCCGGCCAGCTGATCTTCAGCCGCAGCCGAACCCGCTTCTTCCCAGTGCCGACCGCCGGCCTGAGCCGAGCCCAGATCGACCAGGTCCTGGGCACCGCCGCCGGCCACGGCCTCCGCATCCGCCGCGCTTAAGCCCACCGGTCCGCGCCCGCCAGCCCGCCCGCGCCCACCGACCCCGCCAGCCCGCCAGCCCGCCCGCGCCCACCGACCCCGCCAGCCCGCCAGCCCGCCCGCGCCCACCGACCCCGCCAGCCCGCCAGCCCGCGCCTTCACCCCAGCGCGGCCCCAGGTTTCACTCCCAGGACGTAGGCCTGCGCCTGTTTCTCGTAGTCCTCCGGCGCCCGCACCAGCCGCATCCGCTCGGCAAAACCCGCCTCCCGAAGCAAATCGACCACGGACTCGACCGGATGCTCGTACACATCAAGGTCGATCTCGTGGCCATACCCGCTGGTCAGCACTCTCTTCCGATCGCCGGCCTTGAACGCCAGCAGCACATGGCCGCCCGGCCGCAACACCCGGAAGAACTCGGCGAACACCACCGGCAACAGCGGCCGCGGCGTGTGAACCAGCGAATACCAGCTGACGAGGCCACCGAGACCGCCGTCGGCCAGGTCGAGCTCGAGCATCGAACCCACGCTGAACGCGAGGCCGGGACACTCCCGCCGGGCGACCTCGACCATCGCCGGCGACAGGTCGATGCCGCTGACCTGCAATCCGAGCTCGGCGAGGTGACCGGTGAGGCGCCCCGGCCCGCATCCGACGTCGGCCACCGGCCCCGCTACGACCTCGGCGAAGGCACTCAGCACCGCCCTGTCCCAGGTCGACTCGGCAAGAGCATCCCGGAGCAGGTCGGCATAATCGGCCGCCACCGTGTCGTACGCAATGCGCGTTTTGTCGATATAGGTCCCCGTCATGGGGAGAGCTTTCCAGGGGTGCCTACGGTCGCGCCACCCGCAATTTCCAACCTGTGGATAACTCGGTCAGGCGGTCGGCCACGTGCGGAAATTCTGCGCCGAACGGCTCGGCGTCGGGCCGCGTTGTCCCTGGTAACGAGAGCCGTAGACGGCCGAACCGTACGGGTGCTCGGCCGGCGACGAGAGCCGGAAGATGCAGAGCTGCCCGATCTTCATGCCGGGCCAGAGCTTGATCGGCAGGTTGGCCACGTTGGACAGTTCCAGCGTCACGTGCCCGGAGAACCCCGGGTCGATGAAGCCGGCCGTCGAGTGCGTCAGCAACCCCAGGCGCCCGAGGCTGCTCTTACCCTCGAGCCGCCCCGCGAGCTGCTCGCCCAGCGTGATCACCTCGAGCGTCGAGGCCAGCACGAACTCGCCCGGGTGCAGCACGAACGCCTCGCCGTCGACCACCTCGACCAGCGCCGTCAGGTCGTCCTGCTGCTCGGAGGGATCGATGTGGGTATACAGGTGGTTGTTGAAGACCCGGAAGAACCGGTCCAGCCGCACATCGATGCTGGACGGTTGCATGAGCGCCGGCTCGAACGGCTCCAGGGCGAGATCGCCCGACTTGATCTCGCTGACGAGGTCGCGGTCGGAGAGCAGCATCGCAACACCATACCTAGCTGCACTTTTCGCGTGTCGAGCTGGTCGAGTCGAACATTTGTTCGATAGAATCACCGCATGGCTTCCTGGTCCGATTTCGCCGCCGCCGACCCGTCGCTGGCAGCAGCAGTCCGCGCCCTCCTCGAGCAGTACGGTCCCGGCATGGCCTACCTGGCCACGGTTCGCCCCGACGGCGGCCCCCGGGTCCACCCGGTCTCCCCGGTGATCACCGACGAGGGCCTCTACTGCTTCGTCGTGGCGTCCCCCAAACGGCGAGACCTGGCCCGCGACGGCCGCTACGCGCTGCACTCCTATCCCCCGGAAGAGAGCGACGACGAGGCCTACCTGACCGGCCGAGCCACCCGAGTCCACGACCCGCTCGTGATCGCCACCCTGTCCGAGGCGCTGCGTGCCTCACCCGACGTCGACTGGCACCTCTACGAGCTCGGCATCGACACGGCAACCCTCCGCCGCCACGGCCCCAGCGGCGCGATCCCCCTGGCCGCGACCCCGATGGTGACCCCCATGTCCCGCACCTGGCGAGCCGAGTTATCGCGCCCGCTCGCCATCGCGAGTTGAGCCGCCCGGTCCCGCCATCACCATCCGCAATCAGGTACAGTGATGCCCGCTGCGGGTGTAGTTCAATGGCAGAACATCAGCTTCCCAAGCTGACAGTGCGGGTTCGATTCCCGTCACCCGCTCAGAGGCAGGGGCCTGTGTCCACGGAAAGCGTGGACCGGGCCTCTTCGCATGTCTGCCTGGGGGGCGACCCCCCAGACCCCCACGGTGACTGATGGTTGCGGTAAGTGGGGGGTGGGCTTACTAATTGCGGTTTCTGTACGTCGGGACTTAGCCGTCGCATTGAGCGGTCTTCGGCGACGGGGGCCCGCGATCCTGCCTAGGTTGTTGGCGGTGTGCTGCTGGTCGTGGAAATGCGGGGCGGCCTCGGACGGGTGAGGCCGCTCGCGACGGAGGATTACCGCTGCCCGGTAACGGCGGCCGGCAGCGGTGAGCTGCCTGGTAACGGCCGCCGACAGAGGTGAACTGCCCGGTAACGGCCGCCGACAGAGGTGAACTGCCTGGTAACGGCGGCCGGCAACGGTGAGCTGCCTGGTAACGGCGGCCGACAGCGGTGAGCTGCCCGGTAACGGCGGCCGGCAGCGGTGAGCTGGCCGGAAAGGGCGGCCGGCGGAGGTGAGCTGGGCGGTGAGGGCTGTCACCTCGGCCGGCGGGGGAACGGTCAGCGGCGGCGGGCGGCGGCTATGCGGGCGTGCACGACGGGGGGCAGCCAGTCTTTGGCGATCTTGCGTAGGCCCGTGCGCGGCTTCGGCTTGGGGGCGGCTGCGGCCGGCGGCTTGGGGGCGGGGGGCTGGGCGGCGGGCGGGGGGACCAGGCGGACCTTGACGCGCAGCATTGCGTGGCCGGCGATTTGCTGCGTTTCGACGTAGCCCAACGGGTCTTCGGACAGCCAGGCCTCTAGGTCGGCGCGCACGCTGTCGGCGTCGCCCCAGGTGCCGTACAGCTTTGACTCGGTTACGCAGATCGGCTGCAGCCCCTTGTTGAGCACGGCCTCCCAGACGGCGCAGGCGACGCCGGGGGTGTGCTCCGAGCGGTAGTCGTCGAACACCACGATGCCGTCCGGGCGGAGCAGCTTGCGGGCGGAGTCGACGTCGCCTGCGACATGTTCGTACAAGTGCGAGGCGTCGATGTGAATGAAGCGGCACGAGGCCGGCGCGACGTGTTCGACGATCGCCGACGACGGCGCCTTGACCACGACGGGGAGCTCGGGGTGGAACTGGAGGTAATTGCGCTCGAACGCCGCCTGGGTCAGGGTCGAGTACGACCTCTGCGTCTCACCCGAGTTCGCGTCGTCGGGCGCGTCGGACTCGAACAGGTCGAGGACTGTGAACGTATCGCCGGGCCGGACGTAGTCCCCGATCAGTACCGTGCTCTTACCGAGGTAGCAGCCGAGCTCGACGAAGTCGCCGACCTCGCTGAGGCGGGCCTGACGCTCCAGTATCCAGGCGAACAGGCGCCGGTCACTGGGGTTGAACCAGCCTTTGATCGTGTCCAGATCATGGGCGACTGTCGCGGATAACAGGGTGCTGGAGTCGGGCATGCGGGCAGGGTAGCGAGTTCGTTCACATCTGGCATGCCCTTCGCGACAAACACTGTCCATACGGTCAGGTCGGTGCTACGGGGCGGCGGCTACGGGGGATTGGCCGCCGGCGCCCTTGGCCTCCTGGATTCGGGCGTACACGTGGGAACGCAGCTCTACGAAGCGAGGGTCCGAGCGGGTCTTCAGCTGGTCACGGTCGGCCGGCAGGTCGATGTCGAGGCTTTCGAGCACGTGCGTCGGTGACGACGAGAGGACCACCACGCGCTCGCCCAGGTAGACGGCCTCGTCGATGTCGTGGGTTACGAACAGCATGGTCATGCCGAAGCGCTTCCAGACCGTCCGTACCAGGTCTTCCAGGTCGGCTCGGGTCTGGGCGTCGACGGCGGCGAACGGCTCGTCCATGAGCATGACCTTGGGCTGGAACGCGATGGCCCGGGCGATCGCGACCCGCTGCTGCATGCCGCCGGAGAGCTGCCACGGGTACGCCTTGGCGGCGTCGGACAGGCCCACCGCGGCCAGCGACTCGGCGACGAGCTGGTGGCGTGAGGCCTTGGCGATGCCCTTGGACTTCAGCGGCAGCTCGATGTTCTCGCCGACCCGCAGCCACGGGAACAGGCTCCGCCCGTACTCCTGGAAGACGATCGCCAGGCCGTCGGGCGGGCCGGTCACCACCTGTCCGGCCACCTTCACCTCGCCGGCGGTGGGCGCGAGCAGGCCGCCGAGGCAGCGCAGCAGCGTGGTCTTGCCGCAGCCGGACGGGCCGACGACGCAGACGAACTGGCCGTCGTCCACGGTCAGCGTGATGTCGCCGAGGGCCTCGACCGTGCGGCCATGACCGCCGTACGTCTTGCGCAGCGACTGGATTTCCAGCACAGCTTCCTCCTAATGTCCGCTGCGCTCGGCGGCGCGCGCTCCGTGGTACCAGGTCAAGACTCGCCGTTCGACCAGCGTGAACGCCAGCGACAGCAGGACACCGAGCAGGCCGAGCACAAACACGCCGCTCCACATCTCGGGGATCTGGAAGCCGCGCTGGAACTCGACGACCGTGTAGCCGAGGCCGTTGGTCGCGCCGAGCAGCTCGCCGATGACCATCATGATGATGCAGATGGACAGCGCCTGGCGGGCGCCGACGACGATCTGCGGGCTCGCCGCGCGCAGGATGAACGTGCGCATGCGCAGCCAGCCGGTGATCCGGTAGCTGCGGCAGGTGTCGGAGAGGACCTCGTCGACGCCGCGCACACCCTCCACCGTGTTCAGCAGCACCGGCCAGATGCCGCCGACCACGATGACCAGCACCTTGGTCGGGTTGCCGATGCCGGCGATGAGAATCAGGATCGGCACCAGCACCGGCGGCGGGATCGCCCGGAGGAACTCGAGGATCGGCTCGACCAGCGAGCGCAGCCGGCGGTTGGCGCCGATCAGCACGCCGAGCGCGATGCCGAGCACCAGCGCCAGGCCGTAGCCGATGAACAGCCGGACGAGGCTGGGCACGACGTCGCTCTTGAAGCGGGCGGCCGTCCACGTGTCGGGGAAGACCTTGATGATCGTTTCCAGCGGCGGCTGGTAGAAGCTCTTGCTGCCGGCACTCGCGAACCACCAGGTCACCAGCAGGATCACCGGCAGCCCGATGACAAGAAGGACGCGCCGAAGAAAGAACGTCACAGCGGGAGCTCCCTTCGCACCGAGGGGTGCCATGCCAGCACCACGCGCTCGGCTCGGCGAGTGGCCAGGTTGGCGACCAGGCCGATGAGACCGGAGACGACGATCAGGGCGTACATCGACGGCACCGCGATGCTGCTCTGCGCGACGGCGATCTCCTCGCCGATGCCCTTGGTGCCGCCGATCAGCAGCTCGCCGGTGATGGTGAGAACCAGGGCCACCGACGCGGCAAGGCGAATACCGGTCATCGCGTACGGGAGGGTGGTCGGCCAGACCAGATAGCGCGCCTGGCGCCAGCGGCTGAGCCGGTAGGAAGCCGCCGTCTCCCGCGCGACCGGGTCGACGTCGGTGACGCCGTGCAGCACCTGGATCAGCACCTGCCAGAAGGACGCGTAGACGACCAGCAGCAGGATCGACCGGATCGGGGCGCTGAACAGCACGATCGCCAGCGGCAGCAGGGCCACCGAGGGGATCGGGCGCAGGAACTCGATGGTCGACGCGGTGGCGAGCCGCAGCGCCGGGACCGAGCCGATGACGATGCCCAGCACGATGCCCGCCACCACGGCGATCGCGAGACCGATCAGCCAGGTCGTCATCGTGCCGGCGACCGCGCGCCAGAAGCCGGAGCGGCCGAGCTCGTCGACGAGCGCGCTCACGATCTTGCTGGTCGGCGGGAAGTACTCGGCGGGGAGCACGCCCACCCGCGGGAGGATCTCGAGGAGCGCCCCGAAGGCCAGAAGGCCGACGAGCCCGAGCAGGGCCGGATTGTCTCCGGCCCTGCGCAGGGTGACGGGGGAAGTCGTCACTGCTGGATCAGTTTCGTGGTGTCGACCGGGGCCGTGAGCAGGCCCTCCTGAACCATGAGGTTGTTCATGTTGTCGAGCGAGGTCTTGTCGATCTCGGCCGAGTACTTGGGCAGGGTCATGGCCGCCGCCGTCTCCGCCTTGATCGTCGTGTAGGTGGTGACGATCTGCCGCACCTCGTCGGGGTGGGCGTCGGCGTAGGTCAGCGACTCCTTCATCGCCGCGGTGAAGCGCTTGGCCAGGTCGGCCTTCTCACCCAGCAGCTGAGCCGAGGTGAAGTACGCCGAGATCATCTGGTTCGGGTTGACCGCGGCGAACGAACCGATCTGCTTCCAGCCCTTCGCCTTGGCCGAGGCCACGAACGGCTCGACCACGAACATCGCCTGCACCCGGCCGGCGTCGAGGGCGGCGGCCATGTCGGGGAAGCCGATCTCGACGAACTTGACCTTCGCCGGGTCGCCGCCGTCCTTGCGGACCAGGGCCTTCACCGAAGTGTCCACGATGTTCTTGAGGGTGTTGGTGGCGACCGTCTTGCCCTCGAGGTCCTTCGGCCGCGTGATCGCCGGGTCCTTCACGATGAGCGCGCTGAAGTCCTTCTCCGGGTCGGCGGTGGCGTTGTTGCCGTTGGCGACCGCCTTGATCGGCACGTTCTTGGACTCGCCCAGCATCAGCGACACCACGTTGCTGAAGCCGAACTGGTATTGACCGCTGACGACGGCCGGCACGATCGCCGCGCCGCCCTGGGCCTGCTCGAGCGTGAGGTCGATGTTCTGCTTCGAGAAGAAGCCCTTGGCCTTGCCCAGATAGATGGGCGCCACGTCGACGATCGGGATGACCCCGACCTTGACCTTGTCGGGCGAGTTCGCCGCCCCGTTGCCCGACGAGTCGTCGTCCGAGCCACCGCAGGCGGCCGTGGTGGCCGCGAGCGCGGTGACGGTGAGCAATGCGATGAGCCGTTTTCTCAGCATGATTTCTCAGCAACCTCTACGTCATCGAAGCCGGACCGGATATTTCCACTGGTCGGAATTGACTGGTACTGAGCACGAGGACGAAGGATCTACCATTCGTAGACCAATGTCCCGAGCAGTCGTGTTCGTGATGCGTGGGGCACGAGTGTGTCCCGTGCCACTGGCAGAACGCTAGAGCCTCGGTTACAGGATTGTCAACGATTTTGCCCGGCGTTAGCAGAGCTGAGACATAACGCCAGGCGACAGGCTCGCGGAGCACCGCCATGATTGTTAACAATCATGCTGACGGTCGACTATTCGGTTACGGTTCGACCCCGTCGGCGAGGTCGGCCAGCCAGTCGCGGCTCGCCCGGGTCACGCGGGCGGGCACGCCGAGATCGTCGAGCAGCCGGGAAGCCGCCTCCATCTCGTGGATCCGGCGGACGGCGTGCGTCTTCGAGCCGGTCAGCAGGCGTTCCAGCGTGGCCGCGTCCGCCCTGATCAGCTCCTCGGTGATGTTGCCACGCAGCCAGTCGGACAGGCCGGCGGCCCGGGCCGCGGCGGTCGCCTCGAGTACGGCGGCCGCGAGTCCCTTGTAGAACACACTGCGCAGAAGCTTGTGGGTGGCGGCCGACCCGACCGGGCCGTCGATCACCTCGACCTCGGCGCCGAGCGGCCGCATGATCTCGGCATAGCCGGCGGCGGCCGGCCCGCTCACGGTCATCGGCGTGAAGAGGCCGTGGCCGGGCACCGGCGACATCAGGGCGACGTCCACCACCCGTACGCGATCGCCTGCTGTTTGCGAAAGAGAGACCTTTTCGCCGGGCGAGGAGGTGTTGCACTCGGCCCAGATCGTCCCGGGAGCGCAGCCGGGCATGCCCTCGGCCAGGGCGTCCGGCGCATCGGCGGCGCTGTTGAGGCTCAGCACCACACCGGCGCCGGTGCAGGCCTCGGCGCCGCTCGCGCAGTTGATCACGCCGGGCGGCGCGTCGACCCGCGGGTCATACCCCCGGACCTCGGCGCCCGCCTCGACCAGACCAGCCGAGATCAGCCCGCCGGCCTCGCCGAGGCCGAGAACGGCGATCACCGCGACCAGACGACTCATCGCAACTCCGTGGCGTCGATGTCGCGCAGCGCCTCGATCACGCTCGCGATGTGCTCGCGCATCGCCGACTCCGCGGCCTTCGGATCCCGCTCCCGGATCGCCTCGATGATCCGCTCGTGCTGCGGCAGCGAGATCGCCGGACGTCCCGGGTGGAGCGAGACCATGAACTGGTGACGGACGAGCTGGCCGCGCAGCGTCTCGATGATGCCGTCGGCGGTGTGGTGGCCGGCGATGCCGCGGATCAGCCCGTGCAGGCGCTGGTTGAGATCGCCGTAGCGCCGGAACTCGCCGGCGCTGACCGCCCGCCGCATCAGCAGCCCGATCTCGTCGAGCTCGCTGGCCTGGGCATCGGTCACCCGGGTCGCGGCCCGCGCCGCGACCAGGCCCTCCAGCACCATGCGCACCTCGGTGATCTCGACGGCCTCGTCGAGCGTCACCTTCCGTACGTGCGCGCCCTTGTTCCGCTCGACCTTGACCAGGCCGTCGGCGGCCAGGTCCTGCAGGGCGGCCCGGACGTTGAAGCGGCTCACCCCGAGCCGCTCGCACAGCTGGGACTCGACGAGCCGCTCGCCGGGCAGGTACTCGCCGCTCAGGATCGCGTCGCGCAACGCGTCCCGGGCGGCTCGGGATTTCTCATCGGAGGGCAAGGTGGGATTCCAGTCGGGGGTAGACGCGGCGGGCGTTGTGCTCGAAGACCTTGGCGCGGTCGCCGGGCACCAGGTCCAACGCCTCCACGTAGCGACGGGTGTCGTCGAAGTAGTGACCGGTCTGCGGGTCGATGCCGCGCACCGCGCCGACCATCTCCGAGCCGAACAGCAGATTGTCGATCTCGATGACCTCGAACAGCAGGTTGATGCCCGGCTGGTGGTAGACGCAGGTGTCGAAGAAGACGTTGCCCATGACGCTCTCGGCCAGCGGCGGCCGGTCGAGCATGTCGGCCAAACCGCGAAAGCGACCCCAGTGGTACGGGACCGCGCCGCCGCCGTGCGGGATGATCACGCGCAGGTCGGGGAAGTCCTTGAACAGGTCGGACTGCATGAACTGCATGAACGCGGTGGTGTCCGCGTTCAGGTAGGCCGAGCCGGTGGCGTGGAAGTTCGGATTGGTGACCGCCGAGACGTGCACCATCGCCGGCACATCGAGCTCGACCATCGCCTCGTAGAACGGGTACCAGCTGCGATCGGTCAGCGGCGCCGACGTCCAGTGGCCGCCGCTCGGGTCGGGGTTGAGGTTGCAGCCCACGAAGCCCAGCTCCTCGACGCAGCGGCGCAGCTCGGCCACCGAGTTGGCGATCGGCACCCCCGGCGACTGCGGCAGCTGGCAGACGCCCGCGAAGCTCCCGGGGTAGAGCCGGGTGACCCGGTAGATCAGGTCGTTGCAGGCCTCGGCCCACTGGCGGCTGATCGTTTCGTCGCCCTCGTGATGGGCCATCGCCGAGGCGCGAGGCGAGAAGATCGTGAGGTCGACGCCGCGCTCCCGCATGAGTCGTAGTTGGCTGCCCTCGATCGACTCCCGGATCGAATCATCTGAGATGTCCGGATATTTCGGGACGGAATCCCCGGCAAGCTGCGCCGCTCGCCACGCGGTGTGCGCCGCAGGCACGGTTGTGTAGTGCCCGTGGCAGTCGATGATCACTTGGCGTCCTCTCCGACAGAGACCGAGACCGGCGGCGTGCCGTGCGTGTGGAACGAATCGATGGTCTTCAAGCCCCAGGCCTGGCCCTTGGCGCGCTCGGCCTCGGTCCAGTTCACCGGCTGCCAGTCGGGCGCGAAGACGAGCCGGGCGCCGGCGTTGCAGAGCTCGATGCGGTTGCCGCCGGGCTCGTACACGTACAGGAAGAAGGTCTGTTGAATGGCATGTTTGTGCGGGCCGGTCTCGATGAAGACGCCCTGCTCGAGCGCGATGTCGGCGGCCTTGAGGATGTCCTCGCGGGTGTCCGTGGCGAACGCGATGTGATGCAGCCGCCCGCTCGTGCCGGTGCGGTCGCGGGTGTATACGGCGTCGTAGCCCTTGTTCGTGAAGGTGGTCCAGCTGCCGGCGATGCTCCCGTCGTCGAGCTGGATCTGCTCGGTGACCAGGGCGCCGAGGGTGTCCCGCAGGAAGTCCCGGTTGGCCTCGACGTCGACGCCCAGGTAGTTGATGTGGTCGAGCCGCCGCACGCTGACCCCGCGCGCCGGATAGGCCTGGGCCTGGTTCTTGAGCGCCGGCCGCAGCTGCTCCGGGGGCCGGAACCAGGAGCTCTCGTAGTAGAGGCCGATCTCGTGACCGTCGGGGTCGGTGAAGTAGTAGGTGGGCCCGTAGCCCGGATCGCCGTCGCCCCAGCCGATGCCCCGCCCGGTCGCCTCGATCTCCGTCACCAGCTCCCGCAACGCGGACGGGCTCGCCGCCCGCAGGAACGTCCGCCCGACACCCGAGGTGGCGTGGCCGGTGAGCTTGACCGTGACGTTCTCGTAGTCGTCCCACGCCCGGAGGAAGACCGAGTCGCCGGACTCACCGTTCACGGTCAACCCCAGGTAGTTCGTGAAGAACGCGAGGCTCTCCTCGAGTACCGGGGTGCGGAGCTCGATGTGGGCCAGGTGCGCGATCTGGTGCACGGTTTCTCCTTACGCGCGCGGGAACGCGATGCCGTCGAAGAGCTTGCGGGCGGTGCGGACGACGCCCGAGCGGACGATCCGGGGCGGGTCGTACTCGTTGTCGACCACCACGTCGACCAGCAGGTGGCCGGTGGGGTGCTCGACGTCGACCTGGGACCGGTCGGCCGGCCAGTCGGCGGTGAGCTCGTGGCCGACCGCGCCCGGCAGCAGCATGCCGGTGACCACGCTGATCGCGGCCAGCACGCCGATCGACGTGTGCGGCTGGACCGGGATGAACGACCTCGTGCTGATCCGGCCGCCGTCGCGGGGCGGGGCCAGCAGCACCGTCTTCGGCACCGACCCGGGATCGTCGCCGAGGCCCATCCGCCGGGCGGCCTCGCGGCGGAACGCGTCGATCCGGTCGAGCAGCGGCTGGTCGGCGGCGAGGAGGGTGTGCGACTCGTACCCGGTGAGGCCGAAGGACGATGCCATGGCCAGCACGACCGGCATGCCGTTGTCGACGCAGGTCGCCTCGATGCCGTCGATCGTGTCGCGGACCCGGCCGGTCGGGAGCAACGGTCCGGTGGTGTCGCTGAAGCTCAGCACGACCGGGGACGCGCTCTGCGGAACGCCGGAGATCACCACGTCGCCGCGGTATTCGACGCGACCGCCGGGGGTGGCGAAGATGGCGACCGCGACGCTGTCCGAGTTGACCATCCGGATGCGGACGCTGGTCTCCTTCTCGTCGGCCGAGACCAGGCCCCGCTCGACCGCGAACGGCCCGACGCCGGCCAGGATGTTGCCGCAGTTCTGCGCGTCGCTGACCGTCGGCTCGTCGACGCCGAGCTGGAGAAACAGGTAGTCGATGTCGGCGTCCGAGTCCTCGGAGCGGCCGATCACGGCGACCTTGCTGGTCAGCGACGTGGCGCCGCCCAGGCCGTCGATCTGCCGGGGGTCGGGCGTGCCCATCAGGCGCAGCAGCAGGTCGTCGCGCGCGGCCGGATCGGACGGCAGGTCGGCGGCCTCGAAGTAGAGACCGCGCGAGGTGCCGCCTCGCAGCATCATGCATCGGACGCCGGTGCTGTCGTAGTCAGTCACCTCGGACGTACTCCTCGTAGGAGACGTACTCGATGCCCAGCTCGGGGAGCTTCTGGCGCAGGCCGTAACGGTCGAGGCCGAGCTCGCCCTCGGCGAACGCGGCCCGGGTCGCCGCCTCCTTCTCGAGGCGGGCCTTCCCGGCGGTCAGCGCGCGGGACACGTCGTTTCGCCCGACGACCGTGACCCCGTCGTCGTCGCCGAGGATCACGTCGCCGGGGTGGATCGTCTGGCCGCCGAGCACGATCGGCACGTTCACGGCGCCGGCGGTCGCCTTCACCGAACCCTGGGCGCTGATCGCGCGGGACCACACCGGGAACCGCATTTCACGAAGATCGGCCACATCCCGTACGCCGCTGGCCAGCACCGCGCCGCGGACGCCACGCCGCTGCAGGGAGCCCGCGAACAGCTCGCCGAAGAGGCCGTCGGTGGACGGGGAGTTGGTCGCCACCACCAGGACGTCGCCGGGACGGCACTGCTCGACCGCGACGTGGATCATCAGGTTGTCGCCGGGCCAGCACAGGACCGTGACCGCGGTGCCGCCCATCCGCGCGCCGGCCCAGGCCGGGCGGAACTCGGGGCCGAGGTAGCCGACCCGGCCGAGCGCCTCGTGCACGGTGGCCACGCCGTACCCGCCGAGGGTCTCGGCGTCGTCGATGTCCGCGCGAGGCGGATCGGTCACCACTACGGTCCTCATGCCGCCAGCGTAGGTGGCCCTCGCGGATTGTCAACAATCGCGACGACAGGATTCCAGCGCTGGTATAGGGTTTACTTAGCCCTCGGGACGATTGTTGACTATGTTGGCCACGATCGCGCCCCTAGGTGGTCGCCTGACCTCTTTCGAGTGCTTCTCGCCGTTTCGGCAGGCTGGATTCGCATCTGGCTGGGCAATACGGACAATTAGCGCATGTCTCGCAACAGGTGGTGTCTCGCCCTGACGGGAGCCCTCCTCCTCGTCGCCGGGCTGGTGCTGGCGCACCGCGGCCCGGTCACTCGCCCGGTCGCCGTCCAGATCACGCCCCCGGCCGCCGGCTTGCTGTCCAGTCTCCCTTCTGCGCCGGCCGGCGTCGCGCCCCTGGACCGGGTCGGGGAGGCGTCGGCCCCGGTCAGCCTCCAATACACGTTCGACGGCGGGGTGCATCGGCCGATCACGGATCAGGCCGGCGGTCATGAGCTGCGTCCGCTCGGTGAGAACGGGGGCGCGCTCCGACTCGTACCACAGGGGCTCGGTCTTGCCGTTGCTTATCCGAACCGATGCACGCTGGCCGAGGAGAGCGAGTGCCCGCGGGCGATCCTCGAGGGTTACCGCGACGACGCGCTCAATCCGGGCCGGCGGTCGCTGGCGTACGGCGCGTCGGTGCTGATGACCCACGGCGACCTGTCGGACGGCGCGAACGTGCTGCAGAAGGGCTATTCGGTCGGCGGCGTCAGCCAGTTCAAGCTGCAGGTGGACCACCTGCTGGGCCACCCGAGCTGCGTGATCACCGGCCGTACGGGCCGCATCTACCGCGCCGAGCCGTGGATCGACGTGGCCGACGGCCGCTGGCACACCCTGGTCTGCTCGCGCGCCGGCAACCGCCTGACCCTCACGGTCGACGGCGTGCCCGAGGCGTGGGTACGCGTGCCGCCGCAGTTGTCGATCGCCAACGCCGAGCCGCTGCGCATCGGTGGCAAGGGCCCGGCCCAGGGAAACGACCAATACGCCGGCGAGATCGACAACGTCTTCCTGACTATCGGGTCGTGAGCGGCGCCCGCAGTGCTTCGGCGTCCTCTCGCCAGGGGGCTCGGCCAGGTCGACGTTCTCGGTGGCCGGGAGCGGGATGCCCGGGGCGGGGTCGTCGAGGTAGCGGGCGCTCACGTGGGTGTGCAGGTGCGGGAGGATGTTGCCGGCCCGCCATCGTCATCAGCCCTCGGTGGCGTACCGGTCCGCCCACCGCCGGCCGCTGTCGTCCGCGTTAGACGGGTTGAGCGTTCCGGCGGTCAGCATCGCGAAGAGCTCCTCGTGCCGCCGATCCGGCTCGTTGATCTGCACCTTGTGCGCGGTGTAGGCCCCCAGCACCTCGGTGACCCGCGCGGTGAGCGCGGCGACGTCCGCATCCGCCCGGTAAAGCGACGCCCACAACTCCTGCTCGAGCGCGAGGGCCGCCTGCTCCCACGGCTCCGGCGGCTCCTCGTCGAAGATCGCCCGGCTCCGGGCCCGCGTCGCCAACCCGAAATATCCGGTGATCAGCGAGAAGGGCCGGCTGGAAATGGCAAAAGTCCATGGTTCCGTACGCCCGATCTGCCGCACACCGAGCGCCTTGACCAGCCGAAACACCAGCTCGTCCGCCACCTCGTCGTCGGTCAGGCCGTGCCGCAACGCCTCGACATCGGGTCGCAGCCCGGCTCGCCCCGACCAGGCAGTGAACTCCGCGACCACGTCGTCCACCGCCCGCGGCAACGGCTCGGCCACCCCATCCGGCGCGTGCCCGTACACCCCGCACCGGGCGTCGACGTCCCGCAGGTGCGTGAGCGCCCCGCCGTCCACACACATCCCGGCGCAGTCGCTGTCACAGACATAGGCCCCGAACGACGGTCGCCCCGTCTCCGCCGACAGCGCCCCGGTGGCCCCGACCAGATCTGGCGGGTCATCGGCGCCGCCGGTCTCCACCAGCTGCCACCCGTCGCCGAGTTTGCGCAGCCAGTGGTGCTTGTACCCGAACCGCCGCAACGAATCCGCCTGGACCAGCGGCCGCTCCGACCAACCGACCACGATCGTTCCCCAATACCCCACGGCCGCAGGCTAGCCGATCGTCCAAATAGGTCAGCACGAACTCCGCTCCCGAGTTACCGTCGGCTATGCGCCCGGACGACTCCATTGCCTGGCTGGCGAGTCAGGTACACGCCGACCACGGCGGCTTCGCCATGACCTCCGTCCTGAACGACGCCCGGTCGCGGGACGCCATCGCCCGCCAGGCTGCCGCCGAGGCCGAGCTCCTCCGCGCCGACGACAAGCCGCGTCCCCGGCGCCGCCGCTTCCGGCGGTCTTAAGGTCTCAAGAAGCCCGGGCCGGGGTCAGGCCGTGCGACGGCTCGCCGACCACGGCGTGGATCACGTCGTCCAGCGTGATCACGCCCAGGGGGCGGCGGCCGTCGCTGACCAGGACGATGTGCAGGCGGTCGCGGCGCATGGCCAGCAGCAGCTCGGCCAGCGTGCGGTCGGGAGAGACCACGGCCAGCGGGCGGATCACGTCGGAGGGGATCGGCAGTCGGCGCTGCGCCGCCGCGTACCCCAGGATGTCCTTGACGTGCACGAAGCCCAGCACCCGGCGGGTCTCGCGCTGGACGACGGGGAAACGAGAGCGGCCGGTACGGGTGGCGACCGCCTCGATGGCCGCCGGTGACGTGTCGTCGGCCACCGTCGTCACCCCCGACCAGGGCCGGAGCGTGTCGGCGGCGGTGCGGTCGTTGAGTCCGAGCGCCGCGTGGATGCGGGCGTACTGCTCCGAGCCGAGCAGGCCCTCGCTGCGCGCCTGGGTGACCATGCCGGCCAGCTCGTCGGCCGTGAAGACGGTCTTGACCGCGTCGGTGGCCTCGATCTTCCACAGCTTCAGCACCGTGCGCGACGCCCAGCGCATGGCGTTGAGCAGCGGCTTCGTGGCGGTGCAGAAGCCGAGCATGAACGGGCCGAGGATCAGCGCCGCCCGCTCGGGGCCGGCCAGCGTGATGTTCTTGGGCACCATCTCGCCGATGACCGTGTGCAGGAAGACCACCACGACCAGGGCCAACACGAAGGCGACCGGGTGCAGCATGTCCTCGGGGAGGCCGAGCTTGCCGAACGGGCCCTCTAGCAGGTGGGCCAGGGCCGGCTCGGCGATCGCGCCGAGACCGAGCGAGCAGATGGTGATGCCGAGCTGGGCACCGGCGATCATCAGCGGGATCTGGCTCATCGCCGAGAGCGCCCACCGGGCCGGCTTCGAGGTGGCGGCGAGCGGTTCCAGCGCCGTACGCCGGGAGGCGATCAGTGCGAACTCGCCACCGACGAAGACGCCGTTGCCGAGCAGCAGCACGATCGTGATCAGAACCTTAGTCATCGGCGGGCTCCGGCGTCGGCGCGACGACGCGGACCTGCTCGATCCGGTGCCGGTCCACCTCCATGACGGTGAACTCCCAGCCGCGCTCCTCGAGCGACTCGCCGACGACCGGGATGTGGCCCAGCCGCGCGAGCAGGAAACCGGCCAAGGTCTCGTACGGGCCCTCGGGCAGCGTGAACCCGGTCTGTTCCATCAGCTCGTCCTCGCGGAGCAGGCCGTCCACCACGAACGTCTTGTCGCCGCCCGGCGCCGTCAGCTCCTGGGCGCCGGCCTCGTCCACGTCGGTGTCGTACTCGTCGGAGATCTCGCCGACCAGTTCCTCGATCAGGTCCTCGACCGTGACGACGCCGTCGGTGCCGCCGTACTCGTCGACCACGATGGCAAGGTCGGCGTCGGCCTCGCGCAGGGCGGCGAGCACCTTGTCGAGGCCGAGGCTCTCCGGGACGTACACGGGCTCCTTGGCGATCGTCGCGACTTTGGTCGCGGCACGCCGCTCGGGTGGCACCCCGAGCGCGTCCGGCACCCCGACCACCCCCGTGACCACGTCGATGGTGTTCTCGTAGACGGGGAAGCGGGTGTGCCCGGTCTCGCGTGCGACGGCGATGAGGTCGGCGAGGCTGGCGCTGGTCTTGAGGCCGACCACGTCGACACGCGGGGTCATCGCCTTGGCCGCGCGCTTCTCGCCGAAGCGGATCGTGCGGCGCAGCAGGGTCGCGGTCTCGGTCGGCAGCGCGCCGGCCCGGGCGCTGATCGCGGCGAGCAGGCCGAGCTCCTCGGGCGATCGGGCGCTGGCCAGCTCCTCCTGCGGCTCGATGCCGATCCGCCGGACGAGCCAGTTCGCCGAGCCGTTGAGCGCCGCGATCAACCATTTGAAAAACCGGGAGAAAGTACGCAACGGGCCGGCCGTCATCAGCGCCACCCGCATGGGCCGGGCCAGCGCGGCGTTCTTGGGCACGAGCTCGCCGAAGAGCATCGACAGCAGGGTGGCCACGATCAGCGCCAGCGCGTGGGTGATGCCCTCGGTGGCGTCGCCCGCGATCGGCTTGACCAGCGGGTCGAACAGCTTGGAGAGGGCGGGCTCGGCGAGGTAACCGGTGAGGATCGTGGCCAGCGTGATGCCGAGCTGGGTGGCGGAGAGCTGGAACGACAGGTTGTGCAGCACCCGCTGCACGGTCACGGCCTGCCGGTTGCCCTCGGCCGCGCGCGCGTCGATCTCCGATCGGTCGACCGTGACGAGGCCGAACTCGGCCGCCACGAAAAACGCGTTGATGCCCGTGAGCAGCGCGAATGCCACTAACGGGAGCGCCGCGGTCACGAGCAGGCCGTCCATGATCGGTTTCACCTCGGTCCTTATTGTGCCGGACCGGCCATCCACGCGGGTGAGCACGGGGCGCATATCACCGCGGAACGGATCACGGCACCGGCTACCGTCAAGGCATGAGCATTGCCGAGGAGTTCCTGCTTCTGGCGTACGACGAGGACGGCACGCCGCTCACCGACGGCACTCGACTGGACAACGGCCTGGGCGGGGCGATCCTGCTCGAGCTCGCGCTCGCCCGGCGGGTCGACGTCGAGGACAAGCGCGTGGTCGTCGTCGACCGGGGGCCGATCGGGGATGCGCTCACCGACGAGGCTCTCGACCGGATCGCGGAGGAGAAGCCCCGCAAAGCCGGTCACTGGGTGACGAAACTGTCAAAGCAGGCGCGGCCTCGGATCCTCGAGAAGCTGGTGGCCGAGGGCGTGCTGACGGTCGAGAAGGACCGGGTGCTCTGGGTCTTCCCGCGGACCAAGTACCCGTCGGCGAGCGGCGACGTGCCGGCGGTCGAGGCCGACGCCCGCGAGCGGATCCGGGCGGCCGTGCTCGGGACCGGGGCGGTCGAGCCGCGTACGGCCGCTCTCTGCGCTCTGGTCGCCGCCACCGAGCTGGACCGGAAGATCCTCGCCGGAGTGGATCAGAAGCGGGTGAAGACCCGCCTCAAGGAGATCGGCGAGGGCGCGTGGGCCGCCGACGCCGTGCGCAAGACGATCGAGGAGATCCAGGCCGCCGTGATGGTCGCGATCATCGCGTCGACCACGGCGGCCACGGCCGGCTCGTCGGCCTAGACCTCCTGCTTGAGGGACCGCAGCAGGACCGTCGCGACGTCGACGACCTCCACGTTCTCCTGCTCGGCCTTGGCCGTGACGCCGTCGCCGATCATCGTGTAGCAGAACGGGCAGCCGACCGCGATGGTCTTGGCGCCGGTGGCGAGGGCTTCCTCGGTGCGCTCGATGTTGATGCGCTTGCCGATCTTCTCTTCCATCCACATGCGGGCGCCGCCGGCGCCGCAGCAGAACGAGCGTTCCTGGTTGCGCGGCATCTCGATGATGTTGGCCGCTTCGCCGAGGACCTCGCGGGGCGCGTCGAAGACCCGGTTGTGCCGGCCCAGGTAGCAGGGGTCGTGGTAGGTGACGTCGCCGTCGACCTTCTGCACCGGGGTGAGCTTGCCGGTGGCGACCAGGTGGGCCAGCAGCTGGGTGTGGTGCACGACCTCGACCCTCAGACCGAGCTGCTCGTACTCGTTGCCGAGCGTGTTGAAGCAGTGCGGGCAGGTCGCGACGATCTTCTTGACGTTCGCCTCTTGCAGGGTCTCGACGTTCTGCTGGGCGAGCATCTGGAAGACGAACTCGTTGCCGATCCGGCGGGCCGGGTCACCCGTACACGTCTCGCCCTCGCCCAGAATGGCGTAGTCGACGCCGGCCTCGTGCAGCAGCTTGGCCACCGCTCGGGTGGTCTTCTTCGCCCGGTCCTCGAACGCGCCGGCGCAACCGACCCAGAACAGATATTCGAAGTCGTCCTTCTCGCCGACCCGCGGCACCTCGAAGTCCAGACCCTTGGTCCAGTCCTCGCGGGTGTTCGGCGGGGCGCCCCACGGGTTGCCCTTGTTCTCCAGGTTGCGCAGCATCACGCCGGCCTCGGCCGGGAAGCTCGACTCGATCAGCACCTGGTAGCGGCGCATGTCGACGATGTGGTCGACGTGCTCGATGTCGACCGGGCACTGCTCGACGCAGGCGCCGCAGGTCGTGCAGGACCAGAGCACGTCCGGGTCGATGACGCCGTTCTCTTCCTCGGTGCCGATCAGCGGCCGGTTGCCCTCCGCGAGCGCGAGGACGTCCATGTGCGCCAGCTGCGCCTCGGTCGCCTTCTCCTCGCCGGTCAGATCTTTACCACCACCGGCCAGCAGGTACGGGGCCTTGGCGTACGCGTGGTCGCGCAGGCTGAGCACCAGCAGCTTGGGCGACAGCGGCTTGGCGGTGTTCCAGGCCGGGCACTGCGACTGGCAGCGGCCGCACTCGGTGCAGGTGGAGAAGTCGAGCAGGCCCTTCCAGGTGAACTGCTCGACCTGGGCGACGCCGAACTGGTCCTTCTCCGGGTCGGCCTCCTCGAAGTCGAGGGGCTTGCCCGCGCTCATCATCGGCCGCAGCGCGCCCAGGCCGGAGCCGGCCGGCTTCTCGGGGCTGCGCTTGAAGAAGATGTTGAAGAACGCCAGGAAGCGGTGCCAGGCCACGCCCATGGTCGGGTTGAGCCCGATGGTGATCAGCCAGCCCATCGAGATGAGCAGCTTGACCAGCGCGACCCAGGTCGGCCCGTCTTCGGCTCTTGGCAAGATCGAGCCCACCGCGTGCGACAGCGGGGTGGCCCAGGTCGGGAACTCGAACGTGTCGTTGGCGACCTTGAAGCCCCGGATGAGGAAGCCGCAGATCAGCACGCCGAGGATGACGGCCTCGACGAAGTACGCCTGCCACATCGTCGAGCCCAGGAACCGGGACCGTTTCGCCCGGATCTGCTGCTGCCGCACAAAGATCAGGTAGAGGATGCCGGCCAGGCCGAGAATGCCGATCCACTCGGTGACGAAGCCGTACGGCAGCCAGTCGCCGATGATCGGCAGCCCGCCTTCCGGGTCGACGACCTCGAAGTACGCCTCGACGACCAGCAGGAACAGGATCATGAAGGAGACCATCACGAACCAGTGCGCCGCACCGATCGTCGACCACTTGAGCATCCGGGTGTGACCGAGCGTCTCCCGTAGCATCGTCGTGGTCCGTTTTTTGGGATCGACGAAGCGCTCCGGCGCCGGTTGACCCTTGCGGATCACCGACGTGATCGTCAGGACCGCCCGCACCGCCAGCACGACGGCCGCGATCGTGACGGCGCCCGCCAGGACGGTGGCGATGATCTGCGCGATCCCCACGATGCCTCCTCGATCGGCTGTCGAGCCCATGTTACCCACGAGTAATAGACGGCCGCGCGCGGTAGGTCAAGCGACGCCTGCTGTCAGGCGAAGAGCGCATCCCGCTGGCAGCGCGGGATGCGCTCAATTCGGACGAAGATCACACTACCCGCGGTAAGCGGGCATCGCGGGTCAACGCCAGCGCGACAGGATGCCCAGCGAGGCGACCATGCAACCGAAGCCGACCGCGAGGTTCCAGTACGACCAGGACTCGACCGGCCACTTCTGCGAGGACAGGTAGTAGACGACCAGCCAGGCGATGCCGACGACGATCAGCGTCACCGCGGTGATCGGCAGCCACGTGGGGCTCGGCTTCTTGGATGCGGCCGCGACCGACGGACGGACGTCCGTCGGCGGGGTGTAGACCTTCTTCTTGCGAACCTGAGACTTCGGCACGGTGCTCTCCTGAAGGGCAACAAGTGGTGAACAACCCACCGCTGAGCGGCTCGGGATGCCCCGACTGCTGCCCGTGGCGAATACTGTTCGACAGCTAGCGTAGTCAAGGCGACGCGCAGACAGGCACCCGCCAGGCGAGGAAAATGCCCGGCGGGTCAATTCGGGAGGCTTTTGTCCGCCCTGAGCGGCCTTACCGAGCGGCCTTCGGAGGGATGAGAACGTGGAGTACACGACCGGTGCGCCCTCGTGGCGGCTCGTGCTGCGACGCGCGCTCGGCGGCCTGCGGCCTCGCCGAGGCGCACAGCGAACTCGCGGCTGGTCGGTCGTCGTTCCCCTCATCGCGCTGGCGGCCGGCTTGCTCTTCACGACATCGGCCCGTACGGCGGATGGCACCCAGCTGCGCGACGACCGGCGGCCGCAGCTCGCCCAGCTGATCGCCGACAAGCGGGTGCGGCTGGACGCCCGCGAGAAGACGGCCGCCAAGCTGCGCGCCGAGGTCGATCAGGACACGGCCCGCCTCGCCGAGGTCGACTCGCCGGTCAAGCAGGCGCGCGAGCGGGCCGATGCGCTGCGGGCCACGGCCGGCTTCACGGCACTGCGCGGTCCGGGCATAACGGTCACCCTCAACGACTCGTCGCGGCGCGGCGCGGACCTCGGCCCGAACGCCCCCGGCAACGACGATCTCGTCGTCCACCAGGGTGATGTTCAGGCGGTCGTGAACGCTCTCTGGGCCGGTGGGGCCGAGGCAATGTCGATCATGGATGTCCGCGTCATCTCGACCAGCGCGGTACGCTGTGTCGGCAACACGCTGCTACTTCACGGCCAGGTCTTCTCACCACCGTTCAAGATCACGGCGATTGGCGAACCCACAGCGATGCATCGCGCGTTGGAATCCGCGGAGGGAGTCCAACAGTTCCGCGATGCCGTCGCCGACTTCGGCCTCGGCTATACGGAAACCGTCGAAGGGAACGTGACTGTGCGGGCGTACGACGGGTCGAGTGACCTCCGATCCGCTCGGGTTGCCGAGTAATGGCGTCGGAGAACCAGCCGGAGGCAAACAACTCGGGTCGTCACCGCGCACCAGACGGTGACGCCCAGACGGCGTACATCCCGCGCATCACCGACGCTTCCCCCGACGGCGTCCCCGGCGGCCCACTGGCGCCATCGGTCGGCCTCGGCGGCTCCCCCGTGACCCCACGGCCCGCGACGCCTCCTCCGCCGCCGGCCGCCCCGGAAGCCGCACCGCTTCCCATGCCGCCCGCCGGTCCGGCCGCGCCCGCCGCTCGGGCCGCCACGCCGGTGCCGCCACCCACCGCCGGCCCGGCCGCCCGTGCTGCCACGCCGGTGCCGCCACCCGCCGCCGGCCCGGCCGCCCGTGCCGCGACGCCCGTGCCGCCACCCGCCGCTGCTGCCGCGACGCCCGTGCCGCCACCCGCCGCTCCCGTCGCCCGGGCCACCGCGCCCATGGCGCCGCCGCCCGCGCCCGCCGCTCGGGCCGCCACGCCGGTGCCGCCGCCTGCCGCCCCGGAGGCCCCTGTCGCGCGGGCTGCCACCCCGGTGCCGCCGCCTGCTTCCCCGACCGCTCCCGTCGCGCGGGCCGCCATCCCGGTGCCGCCGCCTGCCGCCCCGACCGCCCCCGTCGCGCGGGCCGCCACGCCCGCGCCGACCGCGCCCTCGGGTCCGTCTTCCCCGGCGGGCCAGGTGACCTGGACCTCCGCGCCCACATCGCCGCCCGTTCCCGCTGCGCCGCCCGCCGTGCAGTCGTCGGCCTCGGAGACCGCGATCCTCGGCACGGACGCGGCCGCCGAGCAGCGGATGGCCGCCATGCGCCAGAAGCTCGGCCGCCCGACCGCGACCGCCGTTTCGCCCGATTCCGCTCATCCCGCAACGCCGGCCCCGGCCGACGAGGTCCACGCGGCGGCCGTAGCGGCTCGCATGCGAACTCCCGAGCCGGTAGCCCCCGCCCCGACCGCAGCGCAGGCGTTCGACTTCTTCGCGGCGGCCCAGGCCGCCGCGGCCCAAAACGCGTCGGCTCAGAACGGGTCGGCCCAGAATGCGGCCGCCGCGCAAACCGCCCCGCAGCGCCCGGCGGCGTTCCCGCCCGAAATGTCGCGCCGAGAGAGCACCGCTACGCCCGTGAACGGTGGCGCGCCCTCGAACGGATACACCAACGGCCTCCGGACGCCGCAGGAGGCGAATGGGCGGCCCCAGATCAACGGTTATCCGGCCGACTACCGATCACCCGCGCAGAACGGCTCGGCATCGGCAGCTTCCGTCTTCCCGGCGGACGCCAGCGCCACGACCGTGTTCCCCCCGATCACGCCGACCAACGGCCAGCCGAGCGCGGCCGCGCAGAACGGCTACTCGACCGGCACTGCGCCGCAGAACGGCTACTCGGCGAGCGCAACGGTCCGCAGCGCTGCATCCGCGGCCCCGCCCGCCAGCGCCGCGTTCCCACCCGCTGCCACCGCGACCCCGCCCACCGGCACCGCGACCCCGCCCATAGGCAACGCGGCCCAGCCCGCCGGCACCGCGGCCCCGCCCACCGGCACCGCGTTCCCGACCAGCCCGGCGGCCCGCGACCCGTTCCCGACCAGCCCGGCGGCGGGACGCGACCCGTTCCCGGCCACTGCCCCCTACAGCGCGCAGCAGAGCGGCCCGGCCGGTGGCCTGGGCTTCAACGCCAAGCAGCAGGATCCGAACGAGACCGCTGTCATCCGTACGCCCGACGCTCCGACCGGAATTCTCCCCACCGTGAAGCCTCGCACCGCCGCGCCGCAGTCGCTCAAAGAGCACACCGCGCTCATGTCCGCCGTGCCCGGCAAGGCCGCCCAGGCCGCCAAGGCCAAGGCCGGCGCCGACCCCGACGTCGCGCTCGGCGCGGCCGCCGCGCCCCCGGTCCGGCCGGGCGGCCCCGATCATGTTCCCGAGCCGGTCGACACCGGCGAGGGCGACGACGACGGCGCGAAGCGTGGCGAGCGCGTGGTCAAGCTGCGGCCCGAGCAGACCGACGAGGGCTACAAGAGCGTCTACTCCGAGCTCACCCGCCCGACGCTGGGCTCGCGGATCCGCTCCGGCGTCCGGGTCTCCGGCGAGCTGATGATCACGTTCGGCCTGATCATTCTGCTGTTCGCCGGATACGAGGTCTTCGGCAACTCGGCCAAGGTGCAGGACGAGCAGAACGCGCTGACCGACGAGCTCGACCAGGAGTGGAACGACCCGACCGTCGGGCCGTCCACGGCGCCCGTCCCGCAGGGTCCGGCGGCGCCGGGCAGCAGCCTCGTCGGCCGGCTCTACATCCCGAAGCTGGACAAGGAGTGGGTCGTCGTCAACGGCGTCCGCCCGCAGGACATCAAGTACGCGCCCGGGCACTACCCGGACACGGCGGCGCCCGGCGCGATCGGCAACTTCTCGGTGGCCGGCCACCGGATCCGGAAGATCTTCTGGCGGATCGACGAGCTGCAGACCGGCGACGTGATCGGCGTGGAGACCAAGGATTTCTGGTACGTCTACAAGGTCTACGGCCACGAGGTGGTCAAGCCGAGCGCCGTCGAGGTGGTCGCCGCGGTGCCCGACAAGCCCGGCGTCAAGCCGACGAAGGCGCTGCTCACGCTGACGACCTGCAACCCCAAGTTCAACAACTACGAGCGGCTCATCGTGCACGCCGAACTGGCCTCGAAGACGCCGCGCAACCAGTCCCTGCCCGACGCCGGCATGCCGGCCGAGATGAAGACGAAGGCGTAGGCGATGTACGCCTGGATCTGGCGCAAGCTCCCGTTCGGCATCTGGGGCAAGCTGACCGGCTCGGTCGGCCTCGCCGCCGCGACCGTCGCGCTGCTCTGGTACGTGGTCTTCCCATGGGCCACCCCGCTGCTCCCGTTCGACGACGTCCAGGTCGGCTCGGGCACCCAGCAGGGTCCGGCCCAGGAGGACCCCAACGTGATCTCATCGGACAGCGCCGACGGCAGCGACAACGCTCCGGACGAGGTCCCGTACAGCACCGAGTCCAACGCCCCTCACCCGTCGGCAACCTTCAAGCTGCCCAAGGCGACGAAGACGACCTCCGGCGGCAACGTCCTGCCAGGTGACTGACGTGCGCATCCTCGTGATCGACAACTACGACTCGTTCGTCTTCAACCTGGTGCAGTACCTCGGCCAGCTGGGCGCGGAGTGCGAGGTGCGGCGCAACGACGAGATCAGCGTGGCCGACGTCGGCACCTTCGGCGCCTCCGGGATTCTGCTTTCACCGGGGCCGGGCACACCGGAACGCGCCGGCATCATGCTGGACGTCATTCGCGCGTACGCCGGAAAAGTCCCGATGTTCGGGGTCTGTCTCGGGCATCAGGCCTTCGGCGCGGCGTTCGGCGCGACGGTGACGCGAGCGCCCGAGCTGTTGCACGGCAAGACGTCCGAGGTGCGGCACAACGGCCAGGGCGTGTTGGCGGGTCTGCCCGATCCGTTCACGGCCACCCGGTACCACTCGCTGGCCGTCGTGCCCGAGACCCTGCCCGACGAGATCGAGGTGACCGGCCGCACCGAGTCGGGCGTCGTGATGGCCATGCGCCACCGCACGCTGCCGATCGAGGGCGTGCAGTTCCACCCCGAGTCGGTGCTCACCGAGGGCGGCCACACCATGCTGGCGAACTGGCTCGCCTCGTGCGGCCTGCCCTCCGCGCTGGAGAAGGCGCCGCCGCTGGCCGCCGAGGTCGAGGCCCGGCGGCGAGCGGCGTTCGCCACCGCTTAGCCGGTCAGTCGCGCCGGATGATCGCGGCGGCCTGGTCGATGACCGCGCCGCCACCGCCGCCACCGTTGCCCGGCGTCCCGGTGTCGGTCGGCGTCGGGTCGCCGCTGGGCTGACCCCCGTCGTCCACCACCGTGATCGTGACCTTGTCACCCTTCTCGACGATGGTGCCTTCCTTGGGGTTCTGGTCGATGACCGTCCCCGGCTGCTTGGTCGGGTCGGTGACGCGGTTCGTGCTCACGTTGAACGAGCCGGCCTGGTCGAGCAGCGCCAGCGCGACGTCCTCGGTCTTGTTGACCACCCCGGGCATCTTGACCCGGTTCTCCTTGGAGATGCTCACCGTGATCGTCGTGCCGGGCTGGACCTTGTCGCCGGCGTTCTGCACGTCGGTGACCGTGTCCAGCGGCTTGTCGCTCGACACCGACTTGAACTTCACGTTCAGACCGGCGTTCTTGAGCTGCTGCTCGGCGTTGTCCTTGGTGCCGCCGACCAGGTTCGTCGGCACCAGCACCTTGTCGGGCGCGTTGCAGAGCTGGTACGAGACCTGCTGATCCACGGGGATCGTCGAGTTCGGCGCCGGGTTCTGCTTGACGACCTTGCCGTCGCAGTCCTCGCCGGTGCGCGGCGCGTCGGGCTGCACGTTCGTGAGCTTCTGCTGGTCGAGCAGCTGCCGGGCCTGATCGTCGGTCTTGCCGACGAGGTTGGGCATGACCGCCGAGGCGGTGGTCGGCTGGGTGCCCTTGTCGGTGCCCTTGTCGCCGCCGCGCGACATCGCCAGCGCAACGCCGAGCACGACCACGACCAGCACGCCGAGGCCGGCGAGCACCGCCATCACCCACGACGAGCGCTTCTCCGGTGGCCGCGGCGGCATGCCCTGGACCGAGCGCTGCATGGTGGTGGCGGCCTGCGGCTGCCACTGCCGGGTCGCCTGCTGGCCCTGCAGCGCCATGGTCTCGGCCTGGCTCATCACCGGGGTGGCCATGACCGGGCGGCCGGAGACGGCGCGCAGCGCGTCGGCCCGCATCTCCTGGGCGCTCTGGTAGCGGTTCACCGGGTTCTTGGCGAGCGCCTTGAGCACGATCGCGTCGACGTCCCGCGGCACCTCGGGGTTGATGTCGCTGGGCGCCCGCGGATCCTCCCGGACGTGCTGGTACGCCACGCTCACCGGGCTGTCCCCGACGAACGGCGGGTGGCCGACCAGCAGCTCGAACAGGACGCAGCCGGCCGCGTACACATCGGATCGCGCGTCGACGGCCTCGCCCCGCGCCTGCTCGGGTGAGAGGTACTGCGCGGTGCCGATCACGGCACTGGTCTGCGTCATCGTGGTGGCGCCGCTGGCCAGGGCCCGGGCGATGCCGAAGTCCATCACCTTGACCTGGCCGTTCGGCGTGATCATCACGTTGCCGGGCTTGATGTCCCGGTGGATGATCCCGTGCCGGTGGCTGAACTCCAGCGCGGCGCAGATGTCGGCGATGATCTCGAGAGCCCGGCGCGGCTGGATACGCTGCTCCTGGGCCAGGACCTCCTTGAGGGTCTGTCCCTTGACGAACTCCATGACGATGAACGGCAACTTCTCGCCGGTCGACGAGATCTCTTCGCCGGTGTCGTAGACCGCGACGATCGCCGGGTGGTTGAGCGCCGCGGAGTTTTGCGCCTCGCGCCGGAACCGCTCCTGGAAGGTAGCGTCGCGGGCCAGGTCGGTGCGCAGCATCTTGATGGCCACGTCGCGGCCGAGCCGGAGGTCGCGCCCCCGGTGCACCTCGGCCATGCCGCCGTAGCCCAATAGCTCGCCGACCTGATACCTGCCACCGAGCAGGCGGGCCTGGGCCGTCATAGCGTCTGTCGTCCTTCGTTAGCTCGGTTCCAGCCGGGGCCGACGCCCGCCTGTCTGGTTAGACGGTACGACGCCGCCAACGGTTCACCGTCGGCGGTGCCCGTGTGGATGACCGCCGCGGAGGCGGGCCGGCCGAGTGCGCCGTTGCCGCCGTTGTTCTGCTTGCCCTGCTTGTAGAGGAACGAGATGACGCCGGCACAGAGCAGGACCAGCAGGGCCAGCACCACGGCCAGCACGATCAGCACCTGCCGCCCGGCCGAGCTCTCCGGCTTGGCCGCCGGCGCCGGCTGGACCGGCGCGTACGGCGGCCGGTACGGCTGCTGGGACTGAACCGGCGGTCCCGACGGCACCGAGGCCGGGGGCACCGACGCGGCCCCGCGTGCGCCCGAGACGGGTCGCGGCACCGGAGGGTACGGCGGGCGGGCGGTGCCCGTGATGGGCGAGCCGGCCGCGCCGGGCATCGGGGCGCCGGACGGCGGGCGCGGCGCCGGGCTGACCGGTCCGCCGGAGGCGCGTACGGGCTGGCCGGCGGGCTGCTGTGCGGTGGCGGCGAGGGCCTGCGCGGCCTGGCGGGCGACCGCGGCCATCGACGAGGCCGACGGCCAGCGGGCGGCCGGGTCCTTGGCCAGGGCACGTTCCACGATGACGCGCACCGAGGGCGGGATGTCCGCGGGCAGCGGGCGCGGCGTCTCGCGTACGTGCTTCATCGCGATCTCGATCGGCGTGGCGCCGTCGAACGGGCGGTGGCCCGAGAGGCACTGGTACGCGACGACGCCGAGCGCGTACACATCGGAGGCCGGCGTGGCCACGTCGCCGGAGGCCTGCTCGGGCGAGATGTACGACGCCGTGCCGAGCACCGACCCGGCCACCGTGAGCTGGCCGACCAGGGCCGAGCGCGCGATGCCGAAGTCGGTCAGCACCAGCGTGCCGTTCGGCCGTACGAGAAGATTGCCGGGTTTGACGTCCCGGTGGATGATCCCGTTCGCGTGTGCCGCCTGTAGCGCGTCCGCCGCCTGGGCGATCAGCGCCATCGTGCGCGCCGGGGTCAGCCGGCCGACCCGGCTCAGCGTGCGGGAGAGCGCGTCGCCCTCCACGTACTCCATGACCAGGAACGCGAGCTGCTCGTCGCTGCTGTAGTCGTAGACGTCGACGACCCCGGGGTGGTTGATCGTGGCCATGGTGCGCGCCTCGCCGCGGAACCGCTCGGCGAAGCCGGGCTCGTCGAGCAGCGCCGGCAGCAGGATCTTGACGGCGACCGTCCGGCCCAGCACCTCGTCGGTGCCGCGCCACACGTCGCCCATCCCGCCGCCCGCGATCCGCTCGTCGAGGCGATAGCGGCCGCCGAGGGTCACCCCAGGGCTGATCATTCAGTCCCCTTTTCCGGCCGCGGCCTTCATGATGAGCCCGGCGATCCGGGCGGCCTCGCCGCTTGCGTGACTGCCGGGCACGTTCTCCAGCATGACGCAGACCGCCGAGACGGGCTCACCCTTGTCGTTGAAGGCGAAGCCGATGAACCACCCGTGCGGGTCGGCGCCGACCGCGTTCTGCGCCGTGCCGGTCTTGCCGCCGACCTCGAACCCGCTGATCTTGGCCTTCTTGCCGGTGCCGTTCTCGACGACGCTGACCATCATTTCCTTGAGGTCGCCGGCGACGCTCGAGGTGATCGGGGTGCGCAGCGTCTTCGGGTCGGCGCTGTAGATCGTCCGGCGGTCGGGGCTGAGCAGCTTCTGCACCAGGTAGGGGCGCATCTGCTTGCCGCCGTTGGCGACCGTGGCCGCGATCAGCGCGCCCTGCATCGGGGTCATCCGCACGTCGCGCTGGCCGATCGAGGACTGGGCCAGGGCGCCCTTGTCGACGCTGCCGTCCGGGTTGGCGATCTCGCCGGTGCGGCTCGCCGCCACCGGGAGGCCGTCGCCCTCGAGGTTGCCGACGGTCAGCTTCTCGTCCTCGAAGCCGAACGCCTTCGCCATGTTGACGACCTTGTCGCGGCCGAGCTTGACGCCGAGCTTGGCGTACCCGGTGTTGCAGCTCTCGGTCAGCGCCTCCTTGAGCGTGACCTGGCTGCCCGGGCAGACCTCGTCCTCGTCGTTGCGGATGACCGCGCCGCTCTCCTTGTAGATCGTGCCGGCCGGGATCTCGGTCTCGGGCGTCATGCCGTCGGTCAGGGCCGCCGCCGAGATGATCGTCTTCATCGTCGAGCCGGGCGGCAGCGTCTCCTGCGTGGCCCGGTTCAGCAGCGGGTTGTCCTTGTCCTTCAGGAGCTTCTGGTACGCCGCCGCGGCCGCCTTCACGTCATGGCTGGCGAGCGGGTTCGGGTCGTAGCTCGGCATCGAGACCATGGCCTGCACGGCGCCCGTGCGCGGGTCGATCGCGACCGCCGCGCCCTTGGTCGCGCCGCGCTCGTTGTTCGTCAGCTCCTTGAACGCCGTCTCCTGGGCCGACGTGCTGAGCGACAGGATGACGTTGCCGCCGCCGGTGTTGTTGCCGGTGAACATGTCCTTCACCCGGTCGGCGAAGAGCTTGTCGCTCTCCCCGGAGAGGAACTCGTCCTCGCTGTTCTCGATCCCGGTGGCGCCGAGGTTGACCGGCCGGTACCCGATGACCGGCGCATAGGCCTGCTTCTTGGGGTACGTCCGCAGGTAGGTCAGCTCGTCGTCGGTGGCCTCGCTCTTGGCCAGAGCCTTGCCGTCCGCCTCGATCACGCCGCGGGCGCGCTTGTACTCGGCGACGACCACGCGACCGTTGTAGTCGCTGGTGCGGTAGTCGTCGGCCTTGTAGGCCTGGACCCAGTTCAAGTTCGCGAAGAGCAGGCCGAACAGGACGAGGATGACCACGCCGGCCCGTCGCAGGGGTGCGTTCACGGCTTGATCACCTCCGTCATGGCGCCGTGCAGTTGGGTGGGTGCCTTCTTCGGCCCGGGGCCGGAGCGGTCCGTGCCGCCACCGCTGTTCGCCGGGCCGCGCGCCGCGTTGGAGATCCGCAGCAGCATCGCGATCAGCAGCCAGTTCGCCATCAACGAGGAACCACCCGCCGAGAGGAACGGTGTGGTCTGGCCCGTGAGCGGAATCAGTCCGGTGATGCCACCCAGGATGACGAAGACCTGCAAGCCCAGGGTGAACGCGAGGCCGCCGGCGACGAGCTTGCCGAACGAGTCGCGCACGCCGAGGGCCGCGCGCAGGCCACGCTCGACGATCAGCAGGTAGCAGACGAGCAGGGCGGCGAGGCCGAAGAGCCCGATCTCCTCACCCATGCCGGCGAAGATGAAGTCGGTACGCACCTCGGGCACCAGGCCCGGCGAGCCGGCGCCGGGACCGGAGCCGAACAGGCCGCCGGTGCCGAGCGCGAGGAGGCCCTGCACGAGCTGGTAGCTGCCGCCGACCCGGTCGTAGTTGGCCCGCGAGAACGGGTCGAGCCAGATCGACGCGCGGTCGTAGAAGTTGGCGAACGGGCCGCCGACCGCGTCACCCAGCAGGTACGCCGTGTAGACGCCGCCGAAGAACAGCAGCAGACCGATGATCAGCCAGCTGGCCCGCTCGGTCGCCACGTAGAGCGTCACCACGAACAGGCCGAAGTACAGCAGCGCCGTGCCCAGGTCCTTCTCGAAGACCAGGACCAGGAGGCTGAGCAGCCAGACCGTGACGACCGGGCCGAGGTCGCGGCCGCGCGGGAAGTCGATGCCGAGGAACCGCTTGCTCGCCAGCGACAGCACCTCGCGCTTGCGCACCAGGTAGTAGGCGAAGAACGAGACCAGCGCCAGCTTCGCGAACTCACCGGGCTGGATCGAGAACGCGCCCAGCTTGATCCACAGCTTCGCGCCGTTGACCTCGGAGAGGCTGGCCGGGAGCACGGCCGGCAACATCACGAGCACGATGCCGACCAGGCCCAGGGTGTACGCGTACCGCGAGACCACCTTGTGATCGCGCACCACCAGCAGCAGGATGGCGGCCAGGATCAGCGCGCCCAGGGTCCAGGCGAGCTGCCGGCCGCCGGTCCCCGCGAAGATCCCGGGGATCGCCTGCTTGTTGGAGATCGCGCGGGCGATGTCGAGCCGGCGCAGGAAGGCCACGCCCAGCCCGTTGATCAGCGCGACCGCCGGGATGAGCACCGGGTCGGCGTAGGGCGCCGTGAACCGCACCACGAAGTGCAGGCCCAGGAACAGCGCGCCGAGCAGCGCCGCCGGGATCCAGAACGTGGTGTGGATCGTGCCGAACTGGTTCGCCTCGACGGTCGCGGCGTAGATCGCCACCAGCGACATCGCGAAGGCGAGCAGGCCCAGCTCGGCGTTGCGGTGGGTCTTCATTCCCGGGATACGCGACATCTCACCCGTGGAAGCGGGCGAAGGGGCCGGTACGGCGGGCGCGGTCAAGACATCCCCAGACGTTGTCGAGCGACGGTCAGTTGACGGTCCGGCACGCCGCCGGATCGTCAACCGGCGGCGCGCTCTCGGAGCCCTGCGCGGGCGGCGTGCTGGCAAGCGTGGCGGGCGTGGACGCGCCGGCCGCCGGCACCGTGGCCGTCGGTGACGCCGAGGCGTTCGCGGACGGCGCCGAGCAGAGCGGCTTGAGGTTCGGGTTGGACGGGTCGTCGGCGGTCAGCTGCGCGAGGGTCTGCGCGGCGTCGGTCCGGTTCTCCGCGTGGATGCCCTGTTTGACCCGCTCCTGCGCGACGGCCGTCAGGTCGTCGAGCCGGGCCGGGCTGGTCTCGTTGACGCTCGACAGGTCGAGCCCCGCGATCTGCCCCGGCACGCCGCGGAATATCGCTATCTGACCGGCGTCGGTCGCACCCACGTAGTACTGGTCCTGGGTGTAGTTGTAGCCCAGCCAGAGGCCGCCGCCGAGCACCGCGAGCAGCGCCAGCACGAGGAGCGTGGTGCGCACCGGGTGGCCCTTGGGCGCCGGCTCCCGGTCGTAGTCGGCCTCCTGCTGCATGGGCTGCGCCGGCCGCGGAGCCTGCAGCGCCGCGGCCCGGGCCGCCGACGTCGAAGCATCCGCCACCGTGGTGTTGCCCCGGTCGAGAGCGGCCGCGCCACCCACGATCGGCGTCTGCTCCATGATGTCGGTGTCGATCGCGTCGGCGATCACGACGGTGATGTTGTCGGGGCCGCCGCCGCGCAGCGCGAGCTGCACCAGCCGCTCGACGCAGGCCTGCGGGTCGGTGATCTCCCGCATCGTCTGCCCGATCGTCTCCGAGCTGACCACGCCGGAGAGGCCGTCGCTGCAGATCAGATAGCGGTCGCCGGCCAGCACCTGGCGGACCGAGTACTCGGGGTCGATGTCGCGCCCGTCGAGCGCGCGGGTCAGCAGCGACCGTTGCGGGTGGCTGCTGGCCTCCTCGGGGCTGACCCGACCCTCGTCCACGAGCATCTGGACGTACGTGTCGTCCTTGGTGATCTGGGCGAACTCGCCCTTGCGAAGGAGGTAGGCCCGGCTGTCGCCGATGTGCACCATGCCGAACTTGCTGCCCGAGAAGAGCACCGCGGTAAGCGTGGTGCCCATGCCCTCGAGCTGCGGGTTGGCGTCGACGGTGTCCCGCAGGTGCTGGTTGGCCTGGCCGACGGCATGACGCAGCGCGTCGACCAGGGCGTCACCGGGGACGTCCTCGTCGAGCGGCGCCATCGCGGCGATGACGATGTTGGAGGCGACGTCTCCGGCGGCCATCCCGCCCATCCCGTCCGCGACAGCAAGCAGTCGCGGCCCGGCGTAGAGGGAGTCCTGGTTGAGGTCTCGGATCAGACCGCGGTCGCTCTGAGCGGCATAGCGCAGGGTCAGGGTCATGGCCGTAACTCGAGAGATGTGCGACCGATCCGGATCGGTACGCCAAGGGGGACGGGAGTAGGTCCGGAGACCTTACCGCGGTCGAGATAGGTCCCGTTCGTCGAGCCGAGATCCTCGACGAACCACTGGCCGTCCCGCGGCATGAGCCGGGCATGCCGGGCCGAGGCGAAGTCATCCGTGATGATCAGCGTGGAATCCTCCGCCCGACCGATAGTGATCGGAATGTCACCCAGCGTAATGCGCGTGCCGGCCAACTGGCCGGCCGTCACCACGAGCTGCCGTGCGGCCTTACCGCGCTTCGCCTTGGCCGGCCGGCCCTGGATCACCGCGCCACCCACCCCCCGAGGGCTGGCGACGATGCTCTTGGACCGGACCCCCGCGAAAAGATCCCGCCGGATCACCCCGACCACCGTGAACACGAAGATCCACAGAAGGATGAGGAAGCCGAACCGGGCGACGGTGAGGACGAATTCGGGCAAGGTGCCTAGCCGTCCACTCGGAACGTCAGCGTGGTGGTGCCCAGCTGGATCATGTCGCCCGGGTTGAGCGCCACGGCGGAGACCCGCTGGCCGTTCACCATCGTGCCGTTCGTCGATCCCAGGTCGGTCAGGACCACCTGGTTGCCGTCGTAGTCCAGCCGGGCGTGGCGCCGCGAGATGCCGACGTCGGGCAGGCGAAGGTTCGCCTGGTCGCCGCGGCCGATCACGGTCGAGCCCATCTGGAGCGGGTAGGTCCGGCCGTCGCCGGAGACCAGGCCCACACCACGGCCGTTCTGGCCGCCGCCACCGTGCGGCTGGTAGCCGCCCTGGTGCTGCTGCTCGTACGGCGGGTACTGCGGGCCGGCGTCGTATGCGGGCTGCTGAACCGGCGCCACCTCGCCGCCCGTGTAGACCTCGGCCGTGACCCGGAACATGCCCGTGTCCAGGCCCTCGCCCCGCTCGATCTCGACGATCACATCGCCGTAGACCGTCCACGCCTGCTCGCCGATGAACTCGGCTTGCGACTGCGCGAGCTCCTGGGCCAGCGCGGCGGCGTAGGGCGCCAGCCGGCTGTGGTCATAGGGCGAGAGGTCGATCACGTAGCGATTCGGCACCAGCGTGCGGCCACCGGCGAGGATGGCCTTGTGTGCTTCGGCCTCCCGCTGCATGGCATTCAGAATCTCCACAGGGTGAACTACACCCTTGAACACCTTCGCGAAGGCCCCTTCAACCAGGCCTTCCAATCGCTTCTCAAAGCGCTGCAGCACGCTCACCGGCTCCTCCTCGGCTTCCGAGGACATGATGGTATCCGGCCGCCGCTTGCGCATCTCTAGCTCAGGACGACCGGCACTTCTGACCCTCGTATGACCCCCGTCAACGCCGTGCTAATCTTCCCTGGCGTTGCGGGCGTTAACAACTCGCTTGGTGACGTGCGACAGCGTAGTCTGTCGCAGCCAGTAACAAGAAGTTGGCCTAGCAGCCAACTTGCCACGGGGATGTGGCGGAATGGCAGACGCGCACGGTTCAGGTCCGTGTGTCCGAAAGGACGTGGGGGTTCAACTCCCCCCATCCCCACCGAGTGCCGGGGGCCCTTGTCCGCAGAATGCGCGGACCGGGGCCCTCGGTCATGTCTGCTCCGGGGGCCTAGCCCCCGGACTCCCCCAAGGTCGGGCTGGCGCTGCGCGCGACGCGGGGTGGTCACGCTTGTCTAACGAGTCGGAGTCGCCGTGTGGTTCTGCACACACGAACCATCACATAACCGGTGCGGTGGCGCACTTCGAGACGTGGCTCACTCGAAAGGGATGTGTGGGGGTTGCGGTGGGGCGGGGTATGCGTGAGGCTTGCGCGACCCTGTAACGCTTGGCGACTGGACGACGGGGCGTCGTCGAACGGGTGAAATGGACACCGCGGGCTATGCTCGTCGGTGGTTTTTGGTCGTCGGAGCCTGGAGTGTCGTTGTTGTGACCGTCGCACGTGCCGGGGTTGGCCAGGGGAAACGTAGCGTTCTTGGGGTTCTTGTCGACGTCACCGACTACTCCGACGCGACCGAGCGGATCATGCAGGCCGCCCGCGATCGGCGGGGGTACGCGGTCACCGCGCTCGCGGTGCACGGCGTGATGACCGGGGTGCAGGACAAGGCGCACAACGCGCGGCTCAACTCGTTCGATCTCGTCACGCCCGATGGGCAGCCGGTGCGGTGGGCGCTCAACCTGCTGCACAAGGCCGGGCTCACCGATCGCGTCTACGGGCCGACGCTGACCCTCAAGGTGGTCGAGCGGGCCGCGGCCGAGGGGCTTCCCATATATCTGTACGGGTCGACCGAGCCGACGCTGGAACGGCTGGTGCCCGCGCTCGAGGAGATGTTCCCGGCGCTGAAGATCGCCGGCGTGGAGGCGTCCAAGTTCCGGGCCTCGCAGGACGGCGAGCCGGTGGAGATCGCCGAGCGGATCAAGGCGTCCGGCGCGCGCATCGTGCTGGTCGGCCTGGGTTGCCCGCGACAGGAGGTCTTCACGTACGCGATGCGGCCCCTGCTCGACATGCCGCTGCTCGCCGTCGGCGCCGCCTTCGACTACCACGCCGGCCTGTTGAAGAACCCGCCCGCCTGGATGCAGAAGTACGCGCTCGAGTGGCTCTGGCGTCTCGGCCTCGAGCCCAAGCGGCTCTGGAAGCGGTACGTGCTGCTGAACCCGGCCTACCTGACCCGGCTCGCGGCGCAGAAGCTCGGCGTGTGGAAGGCCACACCGCCGGCGCCCGCCACCGAGCCGGTCGAGCGATTCGCCGTATAGGTCCGCACATAAGGGGTCCACAAAGGCCCCTAGGGGTTTGGGTCCGGTGATAACCCGGTTTCCCTATTCGGAGCGCGGGAGAAGGCTGGCGCTGTGGACATCGCAGCGAACCTCATCCTCGCCGGCGCGCTCGCCGTGGCCTGGCTCGCCGCCGGCCTCGTCGCCGACGCCCTCCCGAGCGTGAGCACGGCCCGTGAGCTGCGCCGCCGCGCCGGCATCCTCACCATGCTGATCGCCGCCGGGGCCGCCGTGTTCGTCGCGGTGCCGCTGGTCACCTGGCTCATCCCGGGCGACTCCTCGGCCGCGCCGGCCGCCCTGCTCCCGGCCGTTCCCGCGCTGCTCGCCCTGACCGTCGGCGTCCGCCGGCTCGGTCAGGTCCGGCGCGGAGCGGGCGCCTTCGCGACCGCGCCGCACACTCCCGTCCCGCCGGCCCTGCGCGCGGCCGCCGCGCACCCGCTGGTGCTGGTGCCGTTGCAGGTCACCGGCCTCGCCGCGATCGCCGGCCTGCCGATCGCGGCCGGTCTCGTGCACGTGCCCGGCAGCGACGTCGCGGGCATCGCGGCCACCGTGATGGGCGCCGCCGTCGTGGCGATCGGCATCCGGGCCGCGGTCCGGCACAGCCGGCTCAGCCTGCAGGCCCTGGCGCCGATCGGCCGCGGCCGTCCGCGGGTGCCGGTCAGCACCCGCTGATCGGCCGGGTCAGTTCTTCTTGGCTTCCTGCACGTAGAGGAGCTCGAGGATCGATCGAGCCGCCTCGAACCACCGGTCCAGCCAGTCCGACGGCGGCAGGGTCCCGCGCGCCGGCAGCTCCAGCAGCAGCCCGCGCAGCAACGGGTGGTCGGCCATCGACTGCGAGCTCGAGTCCGGCCAGCCCGACGACGGGAAGACCGGTTCGGTCAGTGCCGGCAGGTCCAAGGACGGGAGCTGCGGCGCCCGGTCCAGCGCGCCGGTCGGCTCGATGCTGTGCGACCGTCCCGGCGACCGGGTCGGCAGGCCGTTGCTCCCGGCCCGCGACATCAGCTCGGTCTCGCCGCTCTCGCCGGAAAGCGAGACGTCGCGCCGGTTCTGCCGGTACGCGCTCACCCCGCCGCTGAACCGGTCCTGCGCCGTCGCGGAGCCGTTGCTGAGGTTGTCGGATCCAATAGTCATGTGTCTGCCTTGCCTCGCTCGGAGATGTCCCGGCCGTCGGCGCGGACCGGTCCGCGCTTGTGCCGTTCAACGAGGCGAGCCCGAAAATGACTACGGCCGACCCGCCCGCGGACCGCGGGCAAGCCGGCCGTCACCGGACATATCGCGAGGTCAAAGGTCGAACTCGCCGTCCTTGGCACCGCCCACGAACGCATCCCACTCGGCGGCCGTGAAGATCAGGGCCGGGCCGCTCGGGTTCTTGGAATCCCGGACCGCGATGGCCGCGTCGACGAACGCCACCTCGACGCAGTTGTCCGAGTTGGGACCGCTGCGCGTGCTCTTGAACCACTGTGCCCGGGTCAGATCGATCCGGAAACCCTTCGCTTCGACTTCCACAATGGCTCCTCTACCAACATTTCAATCATCTCGATGGACTCCTCCGGCGGGAGGGCCGTCGCCCGGACAGCGTCGAAGATGGAGATGTACTTGCGGAGCTCATCGGCCTTCTCGAGAAACAGGCCCCCGGTCGCGTTGTCGATGAACACCACATCCGCGTCTCCTTCCTCCTCGAACTCGAGGATCACGAACGTTCCATCCATGCCGGCATGCGCACCGGCCGCGAACGGCAAGATCTGTAACGTGACGTTCGGCAAGCGGGCGGCCTCGATCAATTTGGCCAATTGATCACGCATGACCGCGTCGCCACCGACCGGCCGACTCAGCACCGCCTCATCGAGCACCACCCGAAGATCGATCGGATCGTCCAAAATCAATAACGCCTGTCTTTGCATCCGGACACGGACACGTTGCTCTATTTCCCGCTCCGAGTCATCCAGCCGCGCGCCCCGAATTAGGGCAATTGCATACTCTTCCGTCTGGAGGAGGCCGGGGACGAGCTGTTGCTCGTACACGCGAATGGATCTTGCGGCCGTCTCGAGGCCGACATATGCGCCGGTCAGGACCGTGGAATAGGGATGCCACCAGCCTTTTTGCCGAGCCTCGCGAGCTATTTGGACGAGTTCTGCCTTGATCGAGTCTTCGACGCCGTAAATGTCCAATATGTTCTGAACATCGCTGGGTGAAGCACTGGTATGTCCCGTCTCAATTCTGGACACTTTGGACGTCGAGCAGCCCAGCCGCTCGGCCACGACGTCGATCGTCACCCCCGCGGCTTCCCGGTGCCGTCGCAACTCGACGCCGAGCCGCCGCCGGCGAATGGTGGGACTCCGGTGCTGATTCACTTGTCCAGTCTCTCTGTCGATCATTTAATCGTTCAAGACGGCACGGGCCGAAGACCAACAATCACGGAAGGCTGACATGCAACTTGCATCGACACGACTCGTGGTGCAATCTTTCGGTATGGCCCGCGTCACTGCGCACCATCGGGTGATGGGGGCCAGTTCCGGCTCGGAGCACCAAAACAGAGCCGTTTACGGGGTGTCGGACAACCGGCCGTCCATGGTGGACTGATCCACTAAATGACGCTCGGTGAGATCGGCAACGGTGACGTTCCGCAACGCTTTTGGTGATTGGCATTGCCATGAGCTTGCAATGGTGTTTTGAGCGGGCACACTATGTGCTTCCGTGTCAAGGTTCACCCCGAGACAAGTTCCAGGGCAGGAGATGACGTGCTTCCTCGGTCCGGTGATGTCATACACGTGACGAAGGCAGCGAGCGTCCAATTCGCGGCGTCGATGCTCTTCCGGGTCATCCGGGTCCACGACTGGCCGACGTACGAAGGTTGGATCTGGCTCGACGGCTACGAGCTCAACTCGGCGGGGGACGCGGTAGAGCGACGTTCGATCTTCGTTCAGGTCAGCGGCCTGCGCGCGGTGGGCAAGGCGCCCGACCCGCGGGCGCGCAACGGCCGTCAGCCCGGGGTGGTGTCGGGCACGATCCCACGCTCTGTGCGTACCAACCGATAACGTTCAGTTACCAGCCGTGGCGGTTCCGGTACTCGTCGCGGTAGCTGTCGGTGTGGTCGTCGCCGTCTGCGGTTGCGAGACCACGATGGTGACTCGCGTGTCCGGTGGGACTTCCTGCCCCTCCGCCGGATCACTGTCGATCACCGTTCCCTCCGGCGCCGCCGTGCTGTTGCGATAGAGAACGCGATACCGCAGGCCGCTGCGATCCAGCGCCGCCCGCGCCTCGGCCAGCGACAGTCCGCGCAGCGCCGGCACGAGCACCTCGGTCGTGGTCGGCTCGGTCGTGGTCGGCGAGACCGACGGGGTCGTGGTCGTCGGCTCGCTCGACGGCGCGGTCGTGGTCGGCGGCGCGCTGCTCGGCGCGGTCGTCATCGTCGTCGCCACCGTGCTGGGCGTCGTCGCGGGTCCGGGCTCGTCGTCGGCGTTCTGCATGATCACGTAGACGCCCCAGCCCAGCAGGGCGAGCAGCACCAGCACGATGATCCCGATGAGGATCGGCATCCACCATCGATCGCGCTGACCCGGCGCGGCCACCGGCACCGGATCGTCCGACCAATCGGTGTCGTATCCGGGCCGCGCGGGCTGCGGCGCGCGCACCTCGGCCCGCCCCGACCAAGCCGATTTGGCCCGGCTCGCCGCCCAGTCGTCCTCGGCGGCCGGCATGACCGACGTCGCGTCATCGGGCTGCGGCGTCACCCGGGTCGCGTCATCGGGCTGCGGCGTCACGCGAGTGGCGTCATCGGGCTGCGGCGTCACGCGGGTCGCGTCATCCGACTTCGACGGCGGCGTCGCGCGTGTGGCGTCATCACCCGTCACCCGTGTCTCGTCGCTCTCGTCGGACATGCCCGCCCCTCCGCGTGTTTCACCCGCACGGGTCAACGTACTCAATCTTGAGGGTCTTGGGTTCCCCGGACCGGACAACACCCACCCGGTTTGACCACCGACGATGGATTAGCAGGTATAGGCAGTGACCGCTACAGTGCCCCGCATGGCCGACAGGGGCTGGACATCAGAGGTGGCCACCGCGGCCGGAGTCGCCGCGGGAACGGGCGCCGCGCAACTGGGTCTGGGCTACGGCCTGGGCGTCATCGTCTGGCCGGTGGCCGTTACGCAGGATCGCAGTGAGTGGCTGGGCAGCCTCGGCTGGGCCACGTGGATCACCGCGAGCGCCACCGTCTTCGGCGCCGTCATCGCGAGCAGGCTGGGTGGGGAGCGATCCGGCGGAGGTCGGCGGGCACTTCTCGCGATCTCAGCGGGGGTCGGCGCTCTGGTGGCCGTCGCGCTGATCGCGCTGCCGGCTCGTTCGGCCGTACGGCTGGACGCGCACTCGCCGCAAGCAATAGCGGCGGGTTATGCGTTGGTCGGCGTCGTCCTGGGCGTTCTGGTGGCCTACTGGGCCGTGACCTCCCGCCCGGTCGCCGCCAACCTCATCGCGACCGCCGCCTGGTTGTGGGCGCTGGCCATCACCGCGATCATCGCCGAGCTGTCGGTGAACCGCGACTCCGCCACGTACCTGACCAGCTGGCAGTTCGCCGGCGCCACCGACGGCGTCCGGTACGGCGTCATCTACTGGCCGAGCGCCGTGCTGACCCTGGCCGCCGCCTTCCTGATCGGCGTGATCGCCGTGGTCCCGGCCGTCCGCCGGGGCGACGTCGGCCTCGGCGCCGCCACCTCGGGCGCCGTCGGCCCGCTGCTGGTGGCCGCCTCGTTCCTGGCCCTCTCCCCGCGCCTGACCGACAGCCTCGGCCCGATCGAGTCGGCCTACCTGATCGCTCCCTACGCGGTGCTGGCCGGCCTGGCCGGCTCGGCCCTGACCGTGACCGCCGGAAAGTCCCTGGCCACCCGCACGGTCGACGACGCCGAGACCGCCGGCGAGCCCGAAGCGCCGCCGAAGGCGACCAACCCCACCGGCCGCGTCAAGGTCCCGGCCCAGCAAAAGGCCGAGCCCGAGCAGCCCCACCGTCAGCCGGCCGAGCCGACGTCGGCCGGGCCCACGTCGGCCGAGCCCAAGACAGCCGAGCCCAAGACAGCCGAGCCCAAGACAGCCGAGCCCAAGACAGCCGAGCCCAAGACAGCCGAGCCCAAGACAGCCGGGCCCACGCCGGCCGGGCCCACGTCGACCGGGCCAACACCGACCGCGGCGGCCCGCCCCGCGCCGACGCCGCGCCCGGTGAGCGGTCCGAAGCCCGACCCGACCCCGGCCTCCTCGTCGACGACCCGCACCCCGAACGCGCTCACCGACCCGCCGCGCGCCCCCGAGCCGGTCACCGCCCCGCCCAAGGCCCCGAAGCCGGCGACCGCCCACCCCGGCGCCGACGGCAACGACGCCGACCCGGAGATCGCGGCCGCCGCCCGCACCGGCCGACTGCGGGGAAGGAAGGCGGCGGCCAAGGCCCCGGCCGAGCCCCCGGAACCGAAGTCGACCGTGACCCCACCGCCGTCGATCCCGACGATCGCCCGGATCAACCCGCCGCCCGAGAGCTAGTCGGTGGGCCAGGTGTGCACGGGCTCGTTGCTCTGCTGAAGGGCCCAGTACCGCAACACCATGTCGTGCAGGGCGGCCTGGCGCGACAGCCCGCGACGCAGCTCGGCCGCGCACACGGCCTCGGTCTGCCAGGTGGCGCCGTTCCGGCCCAGCCGGCAGCGCTCATCGATGATGCCCAGCAAACGGTCCCGATGGGTGGGATCGACGCCGAAGCGGTCCAGGCCACGCTCGGCCTTGGGCAGCAGAACCGAGCGGACCAAGTCGGTCACCGGCACCTCGCCGAGGCCGGGCCAGTGCATGATCGCGTGGATGCCGTCGCGGGCGCCGCGGTGGAAGTTGTCCTCGGCGGCGGCGAACGGGAGCTGCGACCAGATCGGGCGCTCCTCGTCGGCGAGCTGCCGGATCAGGCCGAAGTAGAAGGCCGCGTTCGCCACCAGGTCGACGACCGTCGGGCCGGACGGGAGCACGCGGTTCTCCACCCGCAGGTGGGGACGGCCGTTCATGACGTCGTAGACCGGCCGGTTCCAGCGGTAGACCGTGCCGTTGTGCAGGCGCAACTCGCCGAGGCGGGGCACGCCACCGCCGTCGAGCACCGGTATCGGATCTTCTTCGTCCATGATCGGGAGCAGCGGCGGAAAGTAGCGGGCGTTCTCCTCGAAGAGGTCGAAAACCGACGTGATCCAGCGTTCGCCGAACCAGACCCGCGGGCGTACACCCTGAGCTTTCAGTTCGTCCGGGCGCACGTCGGTGGCCTGTTCGAACAGCGCGATCCGCGTCTCGGCCCACAGGCGCCGGCCGAGGAAGTACGGCGAGTTCGCCCCGATCGCCACCTGCATCCCGGCGATCGCCTGCGACGCGTTCCAGTGCTGCGCGAACCGGTCCGGCGGCACCTGGAGGTGGAACTGCACGCTGGTGCACGCGGCCTCGGGAACGATCGAGTCGCTGGCGCTCTGCAGCCGCTCGACGCCCCGGATGTCGACGTGGAACTGCTCGCCGCGCGCGCCCACCATCTCGTCGTTGAGCAGGCGATATCGGTGGTTGGCGGAGAGGTTGGCCAGCACCAGGTGATCGGGCGAGAGCGTGGGCAGCATGCCGATCAGCACGAGGCCGCTCTCCGCCTTGGCGGCACGGTCGGCGGCGCGCCGCAGGGTTTCCAAGATCTCCCGCTCGTACGCACCCAGCCCGTCCCCCGAGATCGACCGGGGCGGTGCGTTGAGCTCGAGGTTGAACTTGCCGAGCTCGGTCTGGAAGGTCGGGTCGGCCAGGTGGTCGAGCACCTCGGCGTTGCGCATCGCGGGCTGCGCGTCGTCGTCCACGAGGTTGAGCTCGATCTCCAGCCCCGTCATCCCGTCGACGGCCTCGAACAGCGCGTCGTCGAGCATCCGCGCCAGCGCGTCGAGACAGCGGCGCACCTTGTGCCGGTAGGTAACCCGGTCCTCCGGCGCAAAGGCGATGGTTGAGAGATCCTTGCCCACTTACCCTCCCGGCATCGCCAGGGACGAAACGGACTTCGATCACCACCCTGTGAGCGAACGTGTGCGCTCGGTCCACCTTGCCATTACCCGGAAGGGAGCGCCAGACGACATCGAGCCGCCGTCCGGATGCTGGACGGCGGCTCGCATGTAGACAGTTCGCAGAGCGTCAGTCCTGGCGGACGGCCTCGCCCTCGATCTCGATCTTGATCTTCTTGCCGACCATGACGCCGCCGGACTCGAGGGCCATGTTCCAGGTCAGGCCCCACTCCTCGCGGTCGATCTCGGTGTGCGCGCTGAAGCCGAAGACACCCTTGCCGTACGGGCTGGTGGTGGCGCCCTCGAACTCGACGACCAGCTCGACCGGCTTGGTCACGTCCTTGATGGTGAGCTCGCCGTCGAGGACGAACTCGGCGCCGGCGTGCGACTTGATGCCGGTGCTGCGGAACTCGAGCGTCGGGTACTTCTCGGCCTCGAAGAAGTCACCGCTGCGCAGGTGGTTGTCACGGTCGACCTGGCCGGTCTCGATGCTGGCCGCGACGATCGACGCGGTGACCGAGGACTGCAGCGGGTCCTCGCCGATGGTGATGGTCGCGGTCGCCTCGGCAAACTGCCCGCGGACCTTGCTGACCATGAGGTGTCGCGCCACGAATCCGACGCGCTTGTGCGCGGCGTCGAGCTCGTAGGTGCCCGCGGCCGGGATCTGGAGACCCTCGAACGGACGGGTGCTGGCGACGGACTCGGTCATGACTGGTTCCTTCTTTCGAAGCGCTGGTGGCGGTGTTTGCGTGACACAGCAACTATAGCGTACGCAATATTCCGCTTGTCAAGTGTTTGCGGTAGGATCTCTTACGTGAGTACCGACCTTGATGACCCCCGCTTCACCGCGGTCGGCCTGTTCGCCGAGGCGTACACCGGCCTGACCGCACGTTTTGCCACACAGTTCGAGGAGCACCGCCTCTCCGCCGTCGAGTTCGAGGTGCTCATGCGCCTCGCCCGCTCCCCCGGCAGCCGCCTCCGGATGACCGATCTGGCCGGTCAGACCTCCCTCTCCACCAGCGGCGTCACCCGCGTCGTCGACCGCATGGACCGCGACGGCCTGGTCTGCCGCGAAGCCTGCCCGAGCGACCGCCGCAGCTCGTTCGCCGTGATCACCCCGGCCGGCCGGCAGCGCCTCGAGGAGGTTCTTCCCGGTCATCTCGCCCTCGTGCAGCAGTGGTTCATCGGTCAGCTGAGTCCTGACCAATTGTCCGGCATGCTCGATTCGCTGCGGACGATTCGCGATGCGGTCAACCCCTGCGCTACTGCCGGTAGCGAGGAGACAACTCAGGTCGAGGCCGCCTGAGCCCGGCAAACGCACAACCGGCAGAACTACCGGCAGAACCGCCGACTCGGGCGACTAAAAGGGACATATCCCCCGGGTAGCCGTGGCGGCCGCGGCTACTGTGATCAGCGCAAGGGGGATGCGGCGCGACCGAGGCGACGTACGGGGCTGACGGGGGAGCCTTCGTTCTCGCCGCGTTTACTGGTGGGGCGTTGCGACGGCCGGCGCGTGGGGGGCACGAACGCCGGCCGTCCGCGCCACACCCCAGAAGACCCTGGAAGACCCCCAGCCTCAGAAGTCGGGCCCGACCTTCTCCAGCTCTCGGGGCAACAGGGTGATTCCCCCCGATTCGCACAATTCGCGCAGTCGGCGCAGGGCGGTGACCCGCTCTTCCCCATCGGGCGTGCTGACGGCGAGGCCCACCAGCGCCTCGACGATGTCCCGCCGATCGTGCGCCCCGTCGTAGGCCTCCGCGGCCCGCGCGAAGCACTCGGCCGCGTGCTTCTGCTCGCCCTGTCGCAGCGCGATCGCCGCCTCGACCACGGCGGCCGGCCCGTCCGGCGCCAGCTCGTCGGGCAACCGCAGCCGGGCCAGCACCTCGAGCGCCTCGTTGACCCGCCCGGCCTCGGCCAGCGCCAGCCCGATCGTGGCCCGCAGCCGGCGCCGGTGGTTGGGGTCGCCGACCCGCTCGAGCTCGGGCATCGCGCTCCGGCCCAGCCGCTCGGCCTCGTCCGGCTTGCCCTCCAGCCGCGCCACCTCGGCCAGGTTGGCCAGCGCGAGGGCGCGCAACCGCTCCTCGCCGCACTGGCTGGCCAGGTCGTCCACGGCCGCGAGCCGCCGCCGGGCCGCGGCCAGGTCGCCCTCGCGGATCTCGTGCCAGGTCAGGTTGTTCTCGGCGACGGCCATGTCCCGGGTCTTGTTGTTTCGCCGGGCCAGGGCCAGGGACGCCTCGCCGTGCCGCCGGGCCCGGTCGTGGCCGCCGGTGGTCATGAAGAGCGCCGCGAGCTGGGTGTGCGCGGCGAGCTGCCCGCCGACCGAGTCGAGCCGCTCGAACTCGGCCACCGCCGCCGTCACCGTCCCGATCTCCTCGGCGCCGGCGCCGTGCTCGATCGCGAGCTGGGCCAGCCCAATCTTGGCCCAGGCCCGGGTCGCCGGGTCGGCGTCGGCCGTGCGCGGGTCGTCGAGCAGGCGGCGCAGCCACTGCCGGCCGCTGACGTCCCGCCCGCGGAAGCGCCACCAGCGGGGCAGCGCCGCGGCCAGGCGCAGCGCGGTGTGCGGATCTTCGCCGGCCGCGAACGCGAGCGCGGTGCCGAGGTCGCCGGAGACGTCGTCGAGGCGGGTCGCGGCCTCGGCCAGCTTGGTGCCGATCAGGTCGGGAGCGATCTGCTGGGCGAGGTCGGCCAGCACCAGGGCGTGGCGCCGCCGCGCCTCGGTGAGCTCGCCCTCGGAGGCCGCCCGCTCGGCCGCATAATCCCGGACGAACTCGAGCAGCCGGAACCGGACCGTGCGGCTGCCCCGCACGCTGACCAGGCCCAGCTCGAGCAGGCGGTCGAGCAGGTGCACCACGTCGGCGCCGTCGGTCTGCGCGCCCGCGGTGATCTGCTCGGCGAGCGCCAGCGACCAGCGGTAGCGAAACATCGCGAGCAGCCGCAGCGCGTGCTGCTCGCCCGGGTTGAGCAGGCGGTAGCTGGCGGCCACGGCGTCGCGCAGGGAGACGACCGCCTCCAGCGAGGCGCCCGCGGGCCGGTCGAGGTCGAGCACGCGGTCGCCGTAGCGGTTGAGGATCTCGGGCACGGTCAGGACGCGTCCCCGGGCCGCGGCCAGCTCGATCGCGAGCGGGAGCCCGCCGAGGCGGCGGGCGAGCGTGGCCAGCGGCGCGATCTCGTCGGGCTCGAGCGGGGTGCGGCGAACCCGGCCCAGTCGTTCGAGGAAGAGACCCACCGCCGGGTACGCCGCGACGGCCGTCAGCACGTCGGGCGTCTCGGCCGGCGGGGCGACCAGCGGGGCGAGCGGCCACACGCGCTCGGCCGGCAACCCGATCGGGTGGCGACCGGTCGCCAGGAAGCGCAGCGCCGGGATGCGGTCGAGCAGCCGGGCCAGCATCTCGGCGGTCGACTCGGCCGATCGCTCGACCGCGTCGACGAACAGCAGCGCGGCCCGTCCCGCGAACCGGCCGGCCAGGTCGTCGGGGTGGCCCACGCCGAACGCGGCGGCGATGCTGCCGAGCATCTCGCCGACCGACGAGCCGTCGGTGATCACGACGCCCGCGACCCCGCCGGGGTACGACTCGGCGACCCGGTGCGAGATGGCGACGGCGAGGCTGGTCTTGCCGACCCCGGCCATGCCGACCAGCGTCACGCCGCGCGGACCGTCGGCGGCGGTGAGCCGGGTGATCAGCTCGGTGACGTCGTCGTCACGGCCGATCAGCTCAGTGCTCGGCGGGATCTGGAGGAACGACGTCGGCGGCAGCGCCTCGTCGGCCGCCTGGCCGCGGGCGGCGGCCAGGAACGTCTCCCGATCGGGCCCGGACAGGCCCAGCGCGGCGGCGAGCAGCTCGACCGTGGTGCGCTGCGGCCGGGACGCGCGACCACGCTCGAGATCACGAACCGTGCGCACCCCGATCGCGGCCCGGGCGGCCAGCTCCTCCTGGGTCAGCTTGGCGCGCAGACGGTTCCGGCGCAGCACGATGTCGAAGCTCGAGCCGGTCGGGCCCGCTCCCTCGTCTGCCGCCATGGTCCGAACCTATGCACGTAAGTCCATACCGGCGAGCAGACATCCAACCGTGTCGGAAAGCGGACCGATCAGTAGCAGGCTTATACGAACTTTGTCCGAATTAGAGGCCGAGCCCGCGAGCGATCAACATGCGCTGGACCTCGGACGTTCCCTCGCCGACCTCGAGGATCTTCGCGTCCCGGTAGAAGCGTCCGACGGCCGACTCGTTCATGAAGCCGTAGCCACCGTGCACCTGGGTGGCGTACCGGCTGTTCTCCATGGCCGCGTTGCTCGCGTGCAGCTTGGCGATCGCCGCGTACCGCTTGAAGTCCTCGCCGGCCAGCATCCGGGCCGCGGCGTCGTAGTAGCCGAGACGAGCCGTGTGCGCCCGCAGCTCCATGTCCGCGATCATGAACTGGACCGCCTGGTAGTCGCCGATCGGGCGGCCGAAGGCGCTGCGCTCGTTGGCGTACTTCACCGACTCGTCGACGCAGCCCTGGGCGAGCCCGACGGCCAGCGCCGCGATCGCTATCCGGCCCTCGTCGAGGATGCGCAGGAACTGGGCGAAACCACGCCCGCGCGGTCCGAGCAGGTTGCCGGCGGGCACGCGTACGTCATCGAAGGAAAGCTCGTGGGTGTCGGAGGCGCACCAGCCGACCTTGGAATAGCCCGGCGCCACCGTGAAGCCCGGGGTGCCGGCCGGCACGATGATCGTGGAGAGCTCCTTCGAGCCGTCCGGGTTCGTGCCGGTCGCCGCCATGACGGTGACCAGCAGCGTGATGTCGGTGCCGGAGTTGGTGATGAACGCCTTGCTGCCGTTGATCACCCACTCGTTCGTCGACTCGTCGAGCACGGCCCGGGTGCTGATCGCGGCCGCGTCGGTGCCCGAGCCCGGCTCGGTGAGACCGAACGCGGCCAGACCCTCGCCGCTGGTCAGCCGGGGCAGCCACTGCTCCTTCTGCTCGGGCGTACCGAACCGGTAGATCGGCGTGGCGCCGAGCGAGACCCCCGCCTCCAGCGTCACCGCGAGCGAGCTGTCCACTCTGGCGAGTTCCTCGAGGGCGATGCAGAGCGTGAAGTAGTCGCCGCCCATGCCGCCGAACTCCTCGGCGAACGGCAGGCCGAACAGGCCCATCTTCCCCATCTGCCGCACGAGGTCGTACGGGAACGTCTTGTTCTCGTAGTGCTCGGCGATGACCGGCGCGACCTGCTCACGGGCGAAGTCCCGCACACTGGCGCGCAGCGCCTCCTGCTCCTCGTCGAGCCGGAAGTCGACCATGTTCCCACTCCTGTCAGACGGGCGTGACGCCGTGCCGGCGCCGGGAGAAGCCGCGCTCCTTGCCGCGCGCGGCGGCAAGTCGGCGGACGATTTCGGTGCGCAGGTCGGCCGGCTCGACGACCGTGTCGACGACCAGTTCGCTGGCCAGCCGCATGATGTCGATGTCGCGCTCGTACTCGGCGCGGCGCTCGGTCACGAAGGCGGCCCGCGCGTCGGGGTCCTCGATCGCGGCGATCTTGTTGGCGTAGACCGCGTTCACGGCGGCCTCCGCGCCCATCACCGCGATCTTGGCGGTGGGCAGCGCGATCGTGGCGTCCGGATCGAAGCCGGGGCCGCTCATCGCGTACAGGCCGGCCCCGTACGCCTTGCGGACCACCACGCAGATCTTGGGAACCGTGGCCTCCGAGACCGCGGTGATCATCTTGGCGCCGTGCCGGATGATGCCCTGCTTCTCGACCGCCGAGCCGACCATGAAGCCGGGCACGTCGGAGAGGAACAGCAGCGGCACATTGAAGGCGTCGCAGAGCTGGATGAAGCGGGTCGCCTTGTCGGCCGAGTCGACGAAGAGAACGCCGCCCTTGAACATCGAGTTGTTGCCGATGACGCCGACGACCTCGCCGTTCATCCGGGCGAACCCGATCGTGAGCTCCCGGGCCCACAACGCCTGGATCTCGAAGAACGAACCGGCGTCGACCAGGCCCTTCACGTACCGCCGCATGTCGAAGGCCTGCCGCTCGCTGGCCGGGACCAACGCGCCGAGATCCACCCCCGCCGGCTCCTCGGCCCGCGTCGCGGGCGGCTGCTGCTCCCAGTTGGCGGGCAGGTAGGAGAGGTAGCGACGGACGGTGTCGAGCGCCTCGGGCTCGGTCTTGCAGAGGAAGTGACCGACCCCGGACTCGGCGCAGTGCACGCGCGCGCCGCCCATGGCCTCGAGCGTCGTCTTCTCCCCGGTGACCATCTCGACCATGCGGTCGGACCCGAGGTACATGCTGGCGTTGCCCTCGACCATGATGACCACGTCGCAGAACGCCGGGATGTACGCGCCGCCGGCCGCGGACGGGCCGAAGAGGGCGCAGACCTGCGGGATCGAGCCCGAGGCCCGCACCTGGGTGTGGAAGATCTTGCCGGCGCCCCGGCGACCCGGGAAGAGATCGACCTGGTCGGTGATCCGGGCGCCGGCCGAGTCGACCAGGTAGACCATCGGCACGCCGTACTGATAGGCGCGCTCGATGACTCGGATGATCTTCTCGACCGTGCGGGCGCCCCAGGAGCCGGCCTTGACCGTGGAGTCGTTGGCCATGAGGCAGACGTCGCGGCCGTCGATCCGGGCGGTTCCGGTGATCACACCATCCGCCGGGAGTCCGTCGGCAAGACTGTTGGCGTAGAGCCCGTCCTCGACGAACGAGTCCTCGTCGACCAGCAGCGCGACCCGCTCGCGGGCGAACAGCTTGCCCTTGGCCGCGTTGGCCTCGTGGTAGCGCTCCGCGCCGCCGGCCAGCACGCGCTTGCGGACCTGCGCGAGCGCCTCGTCGTCGATGGTCAACTTCGGTCCCTCCCGAGGCCCTTAACGACCGTTAGGAACTTAACGACCGTTAGGGTAGCGCACGCGATCGAGGATCGACAACGACGGACGGGAGCCTCCGCCGGCTGCGGAGACTCCCGTCCGTTTGTGGTGCTCCCGGCGTCGTGGAGGGACGCCGGTATTACCCGGCGCCTCGCGGCGCCGGTACGGGTCGCGCCCGGGACGGCGCTACCCGGTTCTCTTTCGCTGCCGCCTGTTTCAGCGCAGCGTTTCGAACTGGCTCAGCTGCTTCAGCGCAGCGTGTTGAGCAGGCCCAGCCCGGCGATGCCCGAACCGTCCGAGACGTTGCTGACGGTGCCGGTCAGGCCCTCGACCGGGGAGGACTCGCGGCCGCCGGTCTTGGTGGTGTCCGAGCCGGTGGCCGGCGAGACGGCGCCGTAGCCGCCGTTGTCGTCCGCGGCGTTGTCGTCGGCCGCGTTGTCGTTGTAGCCGTTCGAGGCCGGCTTCGCGCCGTGGCCGTAGCCGCCGTTGGCGGCGCCGTTGTCACCCATGTACGCGTCGTCGTCGCCGTTGTCACCGGCGTTGTCGTTCCCGTTGCCGTTGCCGTGACCGTGACCGTGGCCGTGGCCGTTGCCCTGGTGGCCGTTGTCGCCACCGAAGCCGCCGAAGTCGTCGCCGAGGTCGAGCCCGTTCACGCAGGCGGCGTGCGAGCTGGCCGCACCCAGGATGCCGAGCGAGTTGCCGCAGACGTTGATCGGCACGTTGATCGGGACGCCGATCTGGGTGCCGTTCAGGATCCCGTTGTCGTCGCCGTGGCCCTGGACGAAGTTGTCGTTGTGGCCCGACTCGTTGACCGAGACGGCGTGCGAGTCGGCGGAGCCGAGCAGCGCGACCGAGTTGCCCGACAGGTTCACCGGCAGGCTGATCGGCGCGTACAGCTGGGTGCCGTTCGCGATGCCGTTGTTGTCGCCGGCGATCTGCCAGCCACCCTCGGTGACGTGGGCGCTCTCCTTGCCGTGCCGGCGGTGGCCGCGCACGGAAACGTTGTTCGCGCAGAACGCCTGGGTGTAGCTGCCGCCCAGGATCGCGAGGGAGTTCCCGCACACGTTGATCGGAACGTCGATCGGCGCGTAGATCTGGGTGCCGTTCAGGATCCCGTTGTTGTCACCGGAGATCTGGCCGCCACCCCAGCCGCCCTCGGTGGTGTGCGCGCTCTCGGCCTTGCGGCCCCGCACGTTGTTGACGCCGACGGCGTGGGTGTCGGCGGCGCCGAGAACGGCGGCCGAGTTGCCGACCGCGTTCACCGGAACGCTGACCGGCAGGTACACCTGGGTGCCGTTGAGGATGCCGTTGTTGTCACCGGTGCGCTGAACGTCGCCGAGGTGACCGCTCTCGGTCGCGTTGACGCCGGCGGCGTGGGTGTTCGCCTCGCCGAGGATGCCCAGGGCGTTCCCGACGATGTTGACCGGGACCTGCACCGGGACGGCGATCTGCGTGCCGTTGAGGATGCCGTTGTTGTCGCCGGTCACCTGGTGGGTGTCGGCGTGAGCGGCGCCGGGGGCGAACAGCAGGGCGCCAGCGGCCAGGACACCGACGCTCAGAGTCTTGCGAACCCAAGTCTTCATGCGGAAGAAATGCCTTTCAGAAATGTTTCGGCAAATGGCGGGACATATTTAGTTGTTGACGTTCCGGAACTGCATTTCGGGCGCAGCGGTGCCCTGGCTCTTTTTCTTCTGCCCTGACTCCGCTTGTCGACGTGCGCCCATGTGGCGCTTCGGTGCGGTTGCGTGTGATTCAGGCGAGTGCGATTCGCCGCTTGTTCGCAAGCGGTTGAGGAATCGAGCCGGAACGCGACACCGATGGGTGCCGGCCGGACGCCATCACTCAGTCAGGTGAGACGGTCGGCGCCTCGGCGTCATAGCGCCGGACCTCGACGTCGGACACGATCGGCAGTCGGTGGCAGGCCATCGAGCTGTTCACGATCGCGGCCGGCAGGAAGGCCGCGGAGCCACCTTCCGTCGGTGTCCCCGACCCGCTGGTCGGAGTACCGCTGACGTCCCCGAGGTGCAGCTGCCAGTTGGCAGATCCGTCACCGCCGGGTGTGTCCTCGCCCGTGGTCGCCTGCTCGGTGGCCGCCGCGGGGGCGGTCCGGTGCCGGCGAACGATGTGGTGCGAGGCCGCCTTGATGTGCCGGGCCACGGCGCCGGCGCGAACCGCGCCCGCGGTCGGGGCCCGCAAGACCTTGCTGATCTTCGCGGAGCTCGCCGGTGCCACCGACGTCTCCGGTGCGACCTGGATCTCGGGCGCGACCTGGGCGTCCGGCGTGACCGCCGGCTCCTGGGGCCGCTCGTCGATCGGGCTTACGTCCGGGATGTCGGCCGTATCGGTCACCGCGGCGATGATCCGCCGCGGGGTGTCCGTGGATCCGCCGGTGAGGCGGAGTGGTCCGGCGACCTCCCGCAGAACCGTGTCGACGCCGCCCGTGACGGTGTCCACTGTGGTCCCGGTACTACCGTGGGTGACCTCGTTGACGGCTTCCACCGGGCGCGTGAGCACCCGTTTCGGAACCGCGAGGATGTCGGCCACGACGTGGTGCTGATGGGCCGGCACGGTCTCCAGCGGCTGGGCGGCCGCTGTCAGGAGTCCGGAGACCGGCGCGGTGGCGTCGCTGCCGACGACCGCGCCGAGCAACGAGCCGGTGGGCTCGTCGGCCCGGTCCGCGGCGTTCGCGGCGGCGCCGGTGAGCAGCCAGGCCGCACCGGCCAGACCGCCGACCACGAGCAGGCGCAGACCCCATCGGCTCCGTCGCCGCTCCGCCCCCTGGATGAGAGGCGGCAAGGACGGGGAGACATCGGTGGGGGGCACGGACGGCTGCGGGTGTGCCGCGCGCGCAACGCGCTCGACTCCCAGCCCCGTCATCGTTTCCGCCCCTCGTCGTCGGCATTTCGGCCGGTGGCGTATCCGCCGGGAATCCGGCGACATCGGCCACTCGTATTGGTAACGAAGCGGCCGAGCGGGGGTCACGCGGGCAAATCGGAAAAATGATCGCAGAGGGCTCCGGGATAAATCACGCCAATTCGGCTCTGCCCGTGGAATCACGCGGGAGTGAGGCGCGGTCCAGGTGGTGGCTGGCGTCGGCCACGAAGCGGCCGCATACCGGGGTTGTGTGTGGTCGTTTCGCGGACGCCGTCAGGCGCCGCCTGGGCCACGCCGCAGCCCCTCGTGATTTCACGGACAGAGCCGAGTGCGAGGTCCCGCTCGCAGAACACCCGACGGAAGAGTGCGGCCGAGCAGTTTCTCGGCCATCTCCGCGGTTTCGATCAGGCGGTCCAGGTCGATGCCGGTCTCGATGCCCATGTCGTGCAGCATGTGCACGACCTCTTCGGTCGCCACGTTGCCGGAGGCGCCCGGCGCGTAGGGACAGCCCCCGATCCCGCCCACGCTCGCGTCGAACTCGGTCACCCCGAGGTCGAGCGCGGTGATGATGTTGGCGAGGCCGGTGCCCCGGGTGTTGTGGAAGTGCAGTAGATCGGGGCGTACGGCGGAGAGCAGGTCACGCACCCGGCGAGGCGTCGCCATGCCGGTGGTGTCGCCGAACGCGATGCGGTCGGCGCCGTCGGCCCGGACCCGGGCCACGATCGCCGCCACCCGATCGGGATCGACGTCACCCTCGAACGGGCAGCCGAAGCTGGTCGCCACGATCACCTCGAGGGTCGCGCCGGCGTCGTGGACCAGCGGGATCAGCGCGGCGATGTCGGCGACGGACTCCTCTGTGGAGCGATTGAGGTTGCGGCGGTTGTGCGTGTCGCTGGCCGAGACGACGACCTCGATCTCGCGGAGACCCGCGGCGATCGCACGCTGGGCGCCTCGCGTGTTGGGAATGAGCGCGGAATACCGTACGTCCGGATTTCTTCGAATTTTGGCCCAGACGTCGTCCGCGTCCGCCATCTGCGGGATAGCCCGCGGATGCACGAACGAGACGGCCTCGATCCGCCGCACCCCGGTCTCGCTCAGCGCGTCGATCAGGCGAACCTTGGACTCGGTCGGGATCGGCTCCTCGTTCTGCAGCCCGTCCCGCGGCGCTACCTCTCTGATGCTCACCGACGTCATGGGGATCACCTCATCCGGGCGACGATGCCCGTGTCGTAGTCGCCGGTGAGGAACTCGTCGTTCTCCAGCAACTCCGCGAAGAAGGGCAGGTTGTTCTTGGGTCCGGCGATCACGAAGCCGGCCACCGCGGCGCGCGCCCGGGCGATGGCCTCGTCGCGGTCGGCGCCGAAGACGATCAGCTTGGCCATCAGCGAGTCGTAGGAGGGCGTGACGATGTTGCCCTCGGTGTAGCCGGAGTCGACCCGGACGCCCTCGCCCGACGGCTCGACCCAGGTCGTGATCGCGCCGGGGCCGGGCAGGAACCGCTTCGGGTCCTCGGCGTTGACGCGCAGCTCGATGGCGTGCCCGCCGGTCGTCTCCGGAATGGTGACCGGCTCGCCGGACGCGATCCGCAGCTGCTGCTCGACCAGGTCGATGCCGTGGATCAGCTCGGTGATCGGGTGCTCGACCTGGAGCCGCGTGTTCATCTCGAGGAAGAAGAACTCGCCGGTCGCGGGGTCGAGCAGGCACTCGACCGTGCCGGCGTTGCGGTAGCCGACCGCCTCGCCGGCCTTGACCGCGGCCTTCTTGAAGCGATCGCGCAGCGCCGCGTCGACCGCCGGGGACGGCGCCTCCTCGACCAGCTTCTGGTTGCGGCGCTGCACCGAGCACTCGCGCTCGCTCAGGGCGATCACCCGGCCGTCGGCGAGGCCGAGGATCTGCACCTCGACGTGGCGGACCCGGGGGAAGTAGCGCTCGATCAGCACCGAGCCGTCGCCGAACATCCGCTCGGCGAACGCGCGGACCTTGTCGTACTCGGTGCGCAGGCCGTTCTCGTCGTTCGCCACGGCCATGCCCATGCCGCCGCCACCGGCCGCGGCCTTGACCATCACCGGGTAGCCGATCGCGGTGGCCGCCTCGATCGCGGCCTCGACCGTCGCGGCCGGGTCGTGCGAGCCCGGCGCGACCGGGACGCCGGCCTCGGCCATCAGGTTGCGCGCGTTGATCTTGTCGCCCATCGCGGCGATCGCGTCGGCCGGCGGGCCGACCCAGATCAGGCCGTTCGCCTCGACGGCGCGGGCGAAGTCGGCGTTCTCGCTGAGGAAGCCGTAGCCGGGGTGGATCGCCTGGGCGCCGGTCGACTTGGCGGCGGCCAGGATCGCCTCGGCGTTGCGGTAGCTCTGGGCCGGGTTGGCCGGGCCGATGTTCACGGCCTCGTCGGCCTCGAGGACGAAGGGCAGGCCGGTGTCGGCCTCCGAGTGCACCGCGATCGTGCGAATTCCGAGCCGGTTCGCGGTTCGGATGACACGGCGGGCGATCTCACCGCGGTTGGCGATGAGCAGCGACTCGATCATTTTCTCTACTTTCCCGGCGCCGTTGCCGAGGTTCTTTACTTACTTTCCGAACTTATTTTCCGAGCAGGGCGTGCCCGGTGGCGTCGCGCAGCAGGGCGGCCCGGCGGCGGCGGTCGACCTCGCCGCCCAGGAACGGCGTCGAGTTCATCAGGCCGAACGCCGAGTGGGCGAGCACCCGGGCCTCCGCCGCCTCGAGCTCGGGCCGCAGCGTGCCCAGCACGCCGACCCACTCCTCGACGTAGAGGCGCTGGAGGCGGCGGATCTGCCGGCGCGGCTCGTCCGGCAGGCGGTCGAGCTCGTGCAGGTGCAGGGCGATGACGGCCGGGTTGGCCAGCGCGAACTCGACGTGGAAGTCGATCAGGTCGGCCAGGGCGGCGCCGGCGTCGTCGGGGTGCTCGGCGACCCGGGCCTTGCCGCCGTGCAGCAGGCCCTCGCTGACCGGGATCAGCGCGGCCACCAGCATCGCCTCCTTGCCGGCGAAATGGTGGTAGAGCGCCGGGCCGGTCACGCCGGCGGCCGAGCCGATGTCGTCCATCGATACGCCGTGATAGCCGCGCGCCGCGAACAGACCGACCGCGATCTCGAGGATCTCGTCGCGGCGCGACCGCCGCCGGGGCGCGGGCGGGCCCGGCCGCTGCTGCTGATCAACCGTCGTCACGAGGCAACTCTAACCCGCTGTCAAGCGATCGCCTTAACGGACGTTCAGGATGTGGACAGCGCCTCACGGATCTCCGCATACACCTTCTCAGCCACCTCGCGGCCCGGCGCCTCCGGGGCCATGCCGTCGAGCAGCTGCCGCATGACGGTCTCGGCCGCGGTCAGCTCGCCGGAGCGGAACAGCGCCTCGCCGTACATGCCGGCCAGCCGGTCGCCGTCGTCCTCGGCCCCGATCTCGCGCAGCCGGGCCGCCACGTCGCGCAGCACCGGCACGGCCTCGGCGTAGCGACCGCGAGACATCAGGACCCGGCCGTGCTCCCAGGCGGTCAGCCCGTTCTGCCAGATCGCGTTGGGCACGCCCGCCACCTCGGCGGGCAGCGCCGCGAACCGCTCGGCGGCCAGCCGGGCCGTCTCGAGGGCGGCGTCGGGATCGTCGGCGAAGTGCAGCGCCCCGATCCGCCGGCGCAGCACGCGCAGCTCGCCGATCAGGTCGCCGGCCTCGTGCAGGTCGTTCGCGGCGGCGAGGAAGGCGTCGGCCGCCTCGGCGTCCCGGTCGAGGTCGTAGAGCAGGCCCGCGGCCTCCTCGCCGACCTGGCCGCGGCCGGCCGGGTTGCCGGCGAGCCGCTCGATCAGCTCCCGGTAGCGGGCGACCGCGCCGGCCTTGTCGCCGATCTCCAGGTATTGCCGGGCCAGCAGGAATCGGGTGTTGTCGGCCTGGTCGTCGTCGCCGATCTCCTCGAGCGCGCGCAGCGCCTCCTCGGCGACCTCGGCCGCCTCGAACGCGCGACCGGCCATCGCGTACGCCTCGGCCAGCTCGTACCGCGCGTAGGCGCCGCCGGAGTCGAAGCCCCGCTCGGCGCAGAGCGCGACCGCCTCGACCAGGTCGGCGATCGCGTCGTCGGCCCGGCCGAGCCGCTTGAGAGCGTTGCCCCGGCCGACGTGGGCCGGCAGCGCCTCGCCCGGCTCGCCGGTGGCCAGCGCCGCCCCGAACGCCTCGAGCTGCGCCTCCGGGTCGTCGAGCAGCTGGCCGTAGAGGGTGGCGACATCGGCCAGGCGGCGGCTCGGGCCGTGCACCCGGTAGTACTCCCAGGCGTCCCGGGCCGCCGCCAGGGCCGCCTCGTGATCGTGGGCGTTGGCCCGGATTCGCGCCCGCAGCCCGGCGTGCATGGCGACCAGGCGCGGGTCGCCGGACTCGGCCGCGTACGCGTCGGCGCGGTCGCCGGCCTCGATCGCCTCGGCGACCTCCTGCCGGATCAGGTGCAAGATGGACAGTCGGGCCCAGGCGGCGGCGCGCTCGGCCGGACCGCCGTTCTTCTCCTGGTGGTCGACGTCGGCCTGGATCGCCGTGCCGTCGATGTCGCCCTCCTGGGCGCGGGCGGTCGCCACCCGGGCGCGCATCGCGAGCGCGTCGCCCTCGGCGCCGGCCGCCGCGTACATCTCGGCGGCCTCGGCCCACTTCGCGAGGGCGGCGTCGTCGCCGGCGGCCCGCAGCCGGGTGCCGGTCAGCGCCGTGAACCGGGCCGCGAGCAGCGGGTCGTCCAGCACCGGGAACCGCTCGGCGACGGCGTCGAGGGTCGCGGCCAGGGCGGCGTCCTGCTCCTGGCGGGACTGCTCGGCGGCCAGCTCCATCAGTTCGGCGGCGCTCGCCGTCGCCGGAACCTCCACCTCGGGTGCGGCAGCGGCGGGCGCCGGGGGACGGGCCGGGCGCGCGGTCGGCGAGAGCGAGACCTCGATCCCGTACGGCTCGGCGGCGATCCGGTCGGCGATCTGGCGACCCTGGTAGTCGTTGCCGTTCCGGGCGTCGAACCGGGCCGCCACCGCCATCGCCCGCGCGGCCATCTCGGTCGCCAGCGCGGCCACCGTGACCTCGCCGCTCTCCGGACGGCGCACGGTCAGGTCGCCGTGGCCCTGCTCGGTGAGCCGGCGCAGCAGCATCGCGGCGTCGGCCGCGAAGTTCATCTCGGCGGCCGGCGACGGCGCCTTCGCCAGCCAGTCGATGTGCCGCTGGAGCATCTCGAGGCCACGGGCCTCGTTGCCGGTGCGGCCGCAGAACGCGATGTGCGACCCGATGTTCCACAGGTCGGCGAGGTTGCCCCGCTCCAGCCGGTACGCCCGGCGGTGCGCGTCGGCCGCCTTGTCCAGGTCACCGGTGTGCAGGTAGGCCTGGGTCAGCTCGCGCAGGATGCCCTGCGGCTGCTCGTTGCAGGACAGCTCGCCGGCCAGCACCGGCTCGGCCATCTCGATGACGTCGGCGTAGCGGCGCCGCGAGTTCAGGTAGTTCGCCACGTCGGTCGGGTCGCAGCCGGCGCAGTCGGAGAGGCTGTCGCGCGGCGCGGCCTGCCACCGCGCGTACCACTCGTCGGCCTCGTCGTTGCGCCCGAGATGGTTGGCCACCAGGTAGCGGTGCTTGTGGACGGTCTGCAGGCTGTGACCGGCCTCGAGGTAGCGGCGTTCCATGTCGTCGAGCACCGCGAACGTGCGGTCGAGCGGGATCTCGGGGAACTGGCCGAGCGCGTTGACCATGTACTTGAAGTGCCACAACAGGGTGTGCATGCGGCGCTCGTGGTGCGGGCCCGGGTTGCGGTCGAAATCGCTGAGGCACCAGGAGAACGTGACGAACGACTTCACCTTCTCCCCGCCGTACGTGTACGCGTTCGTCGCGATCAGCCGGGCGGTGAACGCGAGATCGGCGTCGCCGGCCTCGTCGACCTGGCGCAGGATCTGCTCGACCAGCGCGATCTGGGCCGAGCCGTACGGCATCCGCCGCGCCTGGTCGAGCAGCTCCCACAACTCTTCGGCGGTCTTCATCGGTTCTCCCCCTCGCTGGGAACCGCCCGGTCCAGCAGGCCCATGAACGACGTGGTCAGCAGCGCCGCGTCGGCCGGCCGGATCGGGTGGTGGCCGAGCAGCAGCGCCTGGCCGTAGAGCGACTCGACGGCCAGCCCCGCGAGCTCGGGATCGCCGATCGCGACCACCCGGCGGACCAGCGGGTTGCGGTGGTTGAGCACGAGCTGCGGCCGCTCCGGCGGGGCGACCGAGGCGAGCGCGTCGAGCACGCCGCCCCACAGGTCGTCGGACTTGTCGCGGCTGGCCGTGAACTGGTCGTGGAACGCCGCGGCCCGGCTCACCAGGTACAGCGCCGGGACGGTGACCGGGTCGTACGCGCGAAGGACGACCTCGCAGCCGAGCCGGTCGAGCCGGCGCTGCGCGGCCGCCAGGAACGGTCGCAGCCGCAGCTCGGTCTCGGCGTCGAGCCCGGTGAAGCGGGTGGCCAGGTCGGCCGGCTCGAGCCGCTCGACCCGCACCTCGGGGTCCACTGTGGCCAGCCGCTCGATGATCTCGGTGTCGTAGACGTAGCCGCCGTTGACCAGGCCGACCTCCTGCGCCGCGGCGACGGCGGCGAGCTGGCGGAACTCGTCGGCGGTGGGCGCGAAGCGGATCAGCCCGTAGCGCTCGCGGAACTCGGCCAGCGTCATCGGGCCGGTGTTGGTCTCCATCGGCCACCACTGCTCGACCAGGCGCAGCATCTCGTCGTCGTGCAGGGCGAGCGCCTTGACCCCGAGGTGGTGCACGCCGAGGAAGCGGCTGAGCCGGCGCGGGTCGGTGGCGGCCATCCGCACGAGCCAGCCGCGCAGCTGGTCGGCGATCGCGTCGCGGGTGTCGTTGAGCAGGCCGTCGTCGTAGAGCGCCTCGCGGCTGGCGGTCGGGCGCAGCTCGGTGCTGTCGACCACGCAGCGGGCGAAGAACGCCCACTCCGGGAGCAGGCCCTCGACGCTCTCGGCCAGGAGCATCCGCTTCAGGTAGACCCGGTGCCCGCCGCGGGCCGCCGGGTTGACGGCCGTGGGCAGCACGAACGCGGCTCCGGTCAGGCCGGCCTCGGGCACGTTGAGCTCGACCACGTCGAAGGGGGTGAAGCCGAGGACACGTTCCGCGTACCCGAAAAGGGCCTCCCGGCTCGCCTCCCAGGGAACGGCGCCGCCGGTGACGCGACGGCCGTCGACGTCGATGGTCACGGGCAGCAGCGAACCGTAGAGCTGCACCAAATCCCGTACGGTCGCGGTTTGCAGAAGATGCTCGGAGCCGCGGCGCGGCAGCAGGGTGACCGTCGTCCCCGGCTCGCGCTCCTCCCCCGCACCCACCTCGTAGCGGCCGTCGGAGTAACCCGTCCAGAGGACCGCCGGCGCGCCCGCCCGGCGCGTGTGCACCCGGATCTCGTCGGCCACCATGAAGCAGGAGAGCAGGCCGATGCCGAACTGGCCGAGGAACTCGTGGCGCGCGAAGCCCAGCTCGTCCCGCTTCGAGCTGCGGCCGATGGTGGCGAGCAACTCGTGCACCTGCGCCTCGGTGAGCCCGATGCCGTTGTCGGCGACCCGCAACGCGTCGCCGCCGGTCGTGATCTCCACCCGGCCGGACGCGGCCTCCCCGGTCGCGGTGATCGCGTCGACCGCGTTCTGCAGCAGCTCTCGGACGTAGACGCGTGGGCTCGCGTAGAGGTGGTGACTCAGCAGGTCGACGATGCCCCGTAGATCGACCTGGAACGTGTTGCTCACGGGCGAGAAAGCTACCTTTCCCGCCCGTGCCACGAAAGCTGGTTCAGCTCATGCCACCCGGTTCGGCGCCGCGGGCGATCGGCGCCCGCACCAGGTTGCCCCACTCGGTCCAGGAGCCGTCGTAGTTGCGCACCTGCGGGTAGCCGAGCAGGTGGTGCAGGACGAACCAGGTGTGGCTCGACCGCTCGCCGATCCGGCAGTAGGCGATGATGTCGTCCGCCGACTCCAGGCCCAGCTCGTCTCGATAGATCTTGGTGAGCTCGTCGGCCTGCTTGAACGTGCCGTCCTCGTTCGCCGCCGACTTCCACGGCCGGCTCAGCGCGCCCGGGATGTGCCCGCCGCGCAGCGCGCCCTCCTGCGGGTACGCCTCCATGTGGGTGAGCTCGCCCGTGTACTCCTGCGGCGAGCGCACGTCGACCAGCGGCCGCCCGCTCGCGATGTGCCCCATCACCTGGTCGCGGAAGGCCCGGATCTCGACGTCGTTGCGCACCGGAACGGGATAGTCGGCCCGCGGGCGGCTCGTCTTGTCGCGGGTCAGCGACCGCCCCTCGGCCACCCACTTCTGCCGGCCGCCGTCGAGCAGGCGCACGTCGCGGTGGCCGAAGAGGCTGAAGACCCAGAGGGCGTACGCGGCCCACCAGTTGAAGTTGTCGCCGTAGAAGACGATCGTGTCGTCCCGGCCGATGCCCTTGGCCTCGCACAGCGCCGCGAACGCGGCCGGATCGAGGTAGTCGCGGGTGATCTGGTCGTTGAGCTCGAGGTGCCAGTCGACCTTGACGGCCCCCGGGATGTGGCCGGTGTCGTAGAGCAGCACATCCTCGTCCGACTCCACGACCACGAGGCCGGGCGTGTCGAGGTTGGCGGCCAGCCACTCGGTGGTGACCAGCTTGTCGGGGTGCGCGTACGCCTGCAGAGAAGGCGCCGGATCGTTCGCAACGGACATGCCGTTCACGCTAGCCCTTCGGCGCTCATTCGATGGGCGCCAACGCCGGACGCTTGGCCTTGATCACATCGCCGCTGGAGTGACCGCGCAGATGCCGGCCCATCCACGGCACCAGGTGTTCGCGGGCCCAGCGCAGGTCGGCGCCGCGGGCCATCAGCCACGGGGTCGGCTCGGGCGTCGGCGGCACCAGCATCCACTCGTCATCGATGCCCACGCCGAGCACGTTGAGCACGTGCGCGGCGACCCGCCGGTGGCCGGCCGCCGACAGGTGCAGCCGGTCGGGCGCCCACATGTGCGGGTGGTGGAAGGTGTCGTCGCCGAACAGGTCGATGACGTACGCGCCGTACTTCTCGCCGAGCATGCTGGCCCCGTCGTTGAGCACCGCGGCCCGCGGGCTCATGATGCGCTGCCCCGGCAGGTGGGCGGTGACGTCGGCGAAGCGGAAGAGCAGGACGTCGGCGCCGGCCTCCCGCAGCCGGGCGACCATCGGCTCCATCCGCGCGACCAGCGCGTGCGGGTCGACCCGGGGCCGCAGCACGTCGTTGCCGCCGCCGGCGAAGCTGACCAGGCCCGGCCGCATCGCCAGGGTCGGTTCGAGCTGGTCGTCGACGATCTGGTCGAGCAGCTTCCCGCGGACCGCGAGATTGGCGTACCCGAACTCGGGGCCGTAGTCCACGGCCAGTCGCGCGGCCACCAGGTCGGCCCACCCGCGATACGTGCCGTTCGGATACGCGTCGCTGAGACCCTCGGTGAAGCTGTCCCCCATCGCCACGAAGCTGCGCCAGGTCATTCGCCGCCCGCCCCCCTTAACGCCCCTTCACCTGTACCGTGCAGCCAGTTTTCCACCGGACGGGGAGCGAGCCCAGAGTGACGATGGCGACACCCGGGTAAACCGATGGTTTCCGTCGTACCCCCTCAATACGCTGCTCCGCATGCTGTTGCGAATGTCCACCTTGCTTCTCAAGACCCTGCGTGAGGAGCCGGCGGACGCGGAGGTGCCGAGTCATCGGCTGCTGCTGCGCGCCGGTTTCATCCGTCGCGCGGCCCCGGGTGGCTACACCTGGCTCCCGCTCGGCAAGCTCGTCCTCGACCGGGTGATCGCCGTCGTGCGCGAGGAGATGACCGCGATCGGCGGCCAGGAGGTCCTGTTCCCGGCGCTGCTGCCGCGCGAGCCCTACGACGTCAGCAACCGCTGGACCGAGTACGGCGACGACATCTTCACGCTGACCGACCGGCGCGGCGGCGACTTCCTCCTGGCGCCGACCCACGAGGAGATGTTCACCCTCCTGGTGCAGGACATGACGAGCTCGTACCGCGATCTCCCGCTGCTGTTGTTCCAGGTGCAGACCAAGTTCCGGGACGAGGCCCGGCCGCGTGCCGGCCTCCTGCGCGGCCGCGAGTTCCTGATGAAGGACGCCTACTCGTTCACCCTCGACGATCAAGGGCTGATCGCGACGTACGGGTCGGTCCGCGCCGCCTATCAGCGGGTCTTCGAGCGGCTCGGCCTGTCCCACACGATCGTCTCGGCGATGTCGGGCGCGATGGGCGGCTCGGCGTCGGAGGAGTTCCTGGCCATGGCCGATGTGGGCGAGGACACGTTCGTCGGCTGCACCTCGTGTTCCTACGCGGCCAACACCGAGGCGGTCGTGACGCCGACGCCTGCTTCTGGGCAGGCCGCGGCCGGCCCGCTCTCGGTGCACGACACCCCGTCCACGCCGACCATCGCCTCCCTGGTCGACCTCGCCAACTCGCGCGCCCTCGAGGGCCGCAGCGACTGGACTGCGGCCGACACCTTGAAGAACGTGGTGGTCACCGTCCACCACCCCGGCCGCGACGACGAGTTGCTGGTCATCGGCGTGCCCGGCGACCGCGAGGTGGACATGAAGCGGCTGGAGGCCGCCCTGTCCCCGGCCACCGCGACACTTTTCGACGATTTCGACGCCCGGCCCGACCTGGTCAAGGGCTACATCGGCCCGCAGGGCATCAAGGTGCGCTACCTCGCCGACCCGCGCGTCGCCGCCGGCACCGCCTGGCTGACCGGGGCCAACGAGGCGGGCAAGCACGCGACGAACGTGGTGGCCGGCCGCGACTTCACGCCGGACGGCACGATCGAGGCGGCCGAGGTGCGGGCCGGCGACCCCTGCCCGGCCTGCGGCGACGGCCTGTTGACGATGCGGCGCGGCATCGAGATCGCGCACATCTTCCAGCTCGGCCGGCGCTACACGGACGCGTTCAAGGTCGACGTGCTCGGCGAGGACGGCAAGCCGGTGCGCCCGACCATGGGCTCGTACGGGATCGGCGTCTCCCGGGCCGTGGCCGCCATCGCCGAGCAGCACCACGACGACCGCGGCCTGCTCTGGCCGGACGAGGTCGCCCCGGCCGACGTGCACGTGATCGCGGCCGGCAAGGACGGGCAGGTTTCGGCCGCGTTGAAACTCGGCGGCGAGCTTTCCGCGGCCGGATTGCGGGTGCTGATCGACGACCGCCCGCAGCTGTCGGCGGGCGTGAAGTTCACCGATTCCGAGCTGCTGGGCGTCGCCCGGTCGGTGGTGGTCGGCCGCCGCCTCGGCGAGGGCATCGTGGAGTTCCGCGATCGGCGCACCGGCGATCGGGTCGATGTGCCGCTTTCGGATGTGCCGCGTGTAGTCAGAGAGTCACTCGGGTAACAAGCTGCATAACGGGAGGTTTGCCATGGCGAGAGTGTCGGTCGCGGAGGTGATGACCCGGCGGGTCGTCTACCTGCCGGAGGCCACGACGCTGGACGAGGCCGCGCAGGCGATGCGCGACCAGGGCATCGGCGACGTGGTGGTGACCGGTGGGCCGACGATGATCGGCGTGGTCACCGACCGCGACATCGTCGTGCGGGCGGTGGCGTCCGATCTCCCGGTCAAGCAGACGACGCTGGGCGCGATCGTGTCCCGTGAGCTGATCATGGTGGAGCAGTCGGCCACGGTGGACGAGGCGGTGCAGGCCATGCGCGAGCGGGGCGTGCGCCGCCTGCTCGTCTGCGACGCCGACCGCAAGGTCGTCGGCATCCTGAGCCTGAGTGACGTGGCCCTCCTCCCGACGTCGGCGCCGGCCTGACTTTGCCGCGTAGATTCATTTCCGTGAGCGACATCCCAGTGAAGCTGGCGGAGATCGTCGAGGAGTTCGCCTCGGCGCCGCGCGAGGTCGTGCTCGAGATGCTTCTCGAGTTCTCCGACGAGGTGCCGCCGCTGCCGGCCGAGCTGGCCGGGCACGAGGGCATGGAACAGGTGCCCGAGTGCCAGACCCAGTTCTTCCTCAAGGCGGTCGTGCAGCCGGACGACACGGTGACGACCTGGTTCGACTGCCCGCCGGAGGCGCCGACGACCCGGGCCTTCGCCGGCATCCTGGCCGAGGGCCTGGCCGGCGCCTCGACCGCCGAGATCCTCGCCGTACCCGATGATCTCTACGCCCGGATGGGCCTGGCCAACGCGATCAGCCCGCTGCGCATTCGCGGCGGCTCGGCGATCCTGGCCCGGCTCAAGCGCCAGGTCGCCGAACAGTCTCGTTGATCTCGTCGTGGGGGAGCTCGCCTTGGACATCCAGGTCTGGTCCGACGTCGTCTGCCCGTGGTGCTACCTCGGCAAGAAGCGCCTCGAGCGGGCGCTCGCCGAGTTCCCCGGCGAGGTCACGGTGACCTACCGGGCCTATCAGCTCGACCCCTCGCCGGTGCCCCGGCCGGTCCGCACCAAGGAGGCGCTGGCCGCGAAGGTCGGCGGCCACGACCGGGCCGAGCAGATGTTCGCGCACGTCACCGCCGTCGCGGCGGGCGACGGCCTGCGGCTCGACTACGACGCGTCGATCGCGGCCAACACCTTCGACGCGCACCGGCTGATCGCGTGGGCGGCCGGCCAGGGGCTGCAGGCCGAGATGCTCGACGCCCTCCAGCGGGCGCACTTCACCGGCGGCGTCGACCTCGGCGCCCTTCCGGCGCTGTCCGAGGTGGCGGCGTCGATCGGCCTGGACGGCGGGGCCGCGCTCGCCTATCTGGAGAGCGACGCCGGCACCGGCGCCGTGAACGCGGACCTCGCCCAGGCGCGCGAGCTCGGCATCACCAGCGTCCCGACGTTCGTGATCGACGGGAAGTTCGCGATCCAGGGCGCCCAGGAGCCGGCCACGATCCGGGCCGCTCTCGAGGAGATCGCCCGCCGGGAAGCATCGGTCGACGTCGGTCTATAACGTTCCACGTGAAACCGCCCAAGCGGGCCCGGACATCAGACCAGCCGCGCCAGGTCCTCGATGACCTCGGCGTTCGGGAGGGCGCCGAGGGCGGGCCCGGCGATCGCGATCTTGCTGTGCCGGACGCCGGAGCCGACGATCACGTGCGGGGTGGCGACCACCCGGGCGTCGACCAGGATCGGCCAGTCGGCGGGCAGGCCGATCGGGGTGATGCCGCCGTACTCCATCCCGGTCAGCGCGACCGCCTCGTCCATCGGGGCGAAGCTGCACTTGCGCACGTTCAGGTGGCGCCGGACGACGCCGTTCACGTCGGCCCGCGTCGTGGCCAGGACGATGCAGGCCGCGTATCGGGTGACGCCTTCGCGCTTGCCCGCCACCACGACGCAGTTCGCCGAGACGTCGAGGCCGACGTCGTACGCCTCGCAGAACGCGGCGGTGTCGGCGAGGCTCGCGTCGATCGGCGCGACCAGCACCTGGTCGGCGTCGATCGGCGCCTCGGCCGGCCACACCGCCAGCGCCTTGGCCACCGGATCGGCCAGCAGGTCGGGGCGGGACTGGGCGGGTTCGAGCTTCAGGCTTCCCATCACGCCCGCCATCCTTGCTCAATACTTCGCGGCCAGGTAGTCCCGCCACGCGTGCGTGCCGGTCGGTGTCGCCGTCGTGGTCTGCGCGCCCGACCGGATCGCCCGGGCCATGCCGCCGGGGAACCGCAGCCGCCAGATCGGCCGCCGTGAGCCGCGAGCCGCGAGCCAGCCGCGGGCCATCTCGTCGAAGGTCAGCACCTCCGGGCCGGCGTACTCGGTGGTCTCGCCGGTCGCCGGCCGCGCGATCAGCTCGGCGATCCGGTCGGCCACGTCCTCGATCGCGACCGGCTGGATCTGCCACCCGGGGTCGATGATCACCGGGCCGAGCTTGCTCGTGGTCTCCAGGAGCTTCTCGATGAACGGGTGGAACTGCGCGGCCCGCAGGATCGTGTACGGGATGCCGGCGCCCTTCACCACCTCCTCGGTGTCGAGCTTGGCCCGGTAGTAGCGGTAGGCCACCCGGTCGATGCCGTTGATCGACACGTAGAGGACGTGCCGCACGCCGGCCGCCTTGGCCGCCGTGAGGAGCCGCTCGGTGCCCTCGACGTCGGTCTGCTGCGGGCGGCCGGGCGCCGAGGCCAGATGCACGATCACATCCACGCCCTCGACCGCTTCTTTCAGGCCTTCTCCGGTACGCAGATCGGCCGCGACCCACCCCGGGCGGGCGCGCCGGCTCATCGGCCGCACCCGGTGGCCGTCCTTCTCGAGCCGGGGCAGCACCGCCGTACCCAGCGTTCCGCTCGCACCTGTGACCAGCACCGTCATGGTCGTGTTGTCCGTCATGCCGTCCGGACGATCGACGCACCGGGTTCGTGACGTGTCGCCGGTCACCCCGACTCCTCAGCCCTCGGCGGATCTTGCCGACTGTCAGGGGTTGTGAGGGAACGTCGCGGCGCACGGATCGGGACCGTCAGTGGCCTCGCCCTGCTCGCCGGCGGAACGGCGGTCGCGGCCGTCGCCGGGGGCGCGCATTCGATCTTCGCGACGGTCCTGCTCGGCCTGCTGGCCCTCGGCATGGGTCACGCTCTGCTCGTCGAGATCAAGCGGCAGGCGCAGCGGTCGAGCCCCGGCGGCTGGCAGCGGGCCGACACGGTCAACGCGGTGCTGCTGGCGTGCTGGGCCGAGGCCGCGATGATCCTGACGATCATCGAGGCCGGTCCGGTTCCGGTGCGGGTGGTGGGTGGCGCTCTCTTCGCCGCGTACGCCGGGAGCTGTGCCTACTTCGTGACCGAGCGTCGGCGTACGGTCGCCGCCCGCTTTCTCCCCGCTCCCTCCCCCGATCCCGCGCCGAGTCACGCCGTCGGGGATGTCGCACCGATCGGGTCACCGGCCCTGCCGGGTCTCTGATCTACTGTCCGCCGTGCGTCGCCGATCACTCGCCCTGCTTCTCACCGCGGGCGCCCTCGCCGCCTGCAGCCCCCGCCGCACCGCGTCCCCCGCGGCGGCGGCCACCCCGCGTGCGGCGGTGGCCGACGACTACTGGTGGCTCTCCCTCGAACACGACCTCAGCCAGGGCTTCTGCTTCACCTGGGTGAAGGGCCTGATCCCGCAGCAGGTCCTCAAGCGGCTCGGCGTCAAGGAGCTGGAGCGGATCGGCTGGCAGCAACTGGTCGGCTCGGGCGACGGTCAGGAGGCCGGCTCTGCGTACCGCTACTTCATCGGCGTCACCCGGCTCGAGGGCTGGTCGCTGATCGTCGAGGACAACGGCGATCTCGGCGTGACCGACGCCATCGTGCGGCCGCTCTCCGCGGGCACTACCGTGGTCGCCCTGCATCGCGGCGCCGACGGGCACGGGCGCTTCCTGCTTCTCCAGGACACCGGCATCCAGTTGGACTTCGATCCGATGGCGTACGCGACCAGGTCCGGCAGCCGGGCGGCGGAGCTCGCGCCGATGCTCGCCGAGGCCGGTTTCGGCGTCGGCGTCGGCGACGATCCGGACCGCACCACCGAGGCCGGGTTCGCCCTCGCCGAGCGGCTGACCGGCGCGGAACTCACCCAGGAGCTGCTGCGGAAGCAGACGTACGTGCTCACGGCCGTGCCACGTTCGCGCGACTGAAAGAATCAATAGCCGTTCGGTTGTTGCATCGGAGATCCGTTCGGGGCCAACATTCACCCGTGACGATGCGCTCGGAGTTGCTGAGCATCGGCGAGGCGGCGATCCTGCTGCGGTCCACCCGACAGCAGGTCACCGACCTCTGCGCGGGCGGCCTGTTGCCGTACGTCGCCGATGGCCGGCAGCGACGCCTGCGCCGGGCCGATGTGGAGGCCCTGGCCCAGCCGAAGCTCTCGAAGCAGCAGCTGGAGCAGCTGTGGCTGCACCGGGCGATCGCCGGCAAGTTCGTCGCCAACCCGGCCGCACTGCTGGCGGCCGCCGCGATCACCCTGCGCCGGTTGCGCCGGCTGCACCCCGAGGGCGTTTCGTGGGACTGGCTCGATCGCTGGCAGGTCGTGATCGACAACGGCGCCGAGGCCGTGCTCGACGCGCTCACGTCCTCCGCCGAGTACGCGGTCGAGCTGCGCGCCACATCGCCGTTCACCGGCATCCTGTCCGAAGTGGAGCGGGTAACGGTGCTGGCCGCGCTGGCCGAGAGCCGCCGCGACCGCGCGCGACCGGTGCCCGCCGAGAAGGTTGAGCGAGTACTACGCGCAGTGTGAGTCATCGATCACAAAGTTAGAAAATGACCTTATGAAACGAGCCGCGGCGGGCGGATAGTGGATCAGTTCAAACCCCGGCCGCGCCGACGGCGTTTCCCGCCGCGCGACTGGCTGCGCCCCCGGGAGGCTTCGTGTCGATCATTACCCCCCATTCGACGACCGCGACCAGGCTGACCGGCCTTCTCGAGGCCCTTCTGCAGACGTCGTTGCCGGTGCGGATCCGAGCCTGGGATGGCTCCACCGCCGGCCCGGCCGACGCTCCGCTCCTGGTCATCCGCAACAAACGCGCCCTGCGCCGCATCATGTGGCAACCGAACGATCTCGGCCTGGCTCGCGCCTACGTGGCCGGCGAGATCGAGCTCGACGGCGATCTCTACGAGGCGCTCACCCGCCTCGCCGATCTCGTCTGGCGGCCACCGGATCTCCGGGACGTGCCGCTCCACGAGGTCGCCGGCGACCTGCTGCGGCTCGGCGTGCTCGGCACCCAGCCCAAGCCGCCGCCGGAGGAGATGCACGTCAGCGGCGCCCGGCACAGCAAGCGCCGGGACAAGCAGGCGGTGAGCCAGCACTACGACGTCGGGAACGACTTCTACCGCATCGTGCTCGGCGAGAGCATGGTCTACTCCTGCGCGTACTGGACGTCGGACGCGCCCGGGTACGGCCTGGCCGACGCCCAGCGGGACAAGTTGGACCTGATCTGCCGCAAGCTCGGCCTCCGGCCCGGCATGCGGCTGCTCGACGTCGGCTGCGGCTGGGGCAGCCTGGCCATGCACGCCGCCCGCGAGTACGGCGTGACCGTGCTCGGCATCACGCTCTCGGGCGAACAGGCCGACTTCGCCCGCAAGCAGGTCGCCGAGGCCGGCCTCACCGACCAGGTCGAGATCCGCATCCAGGACTATCGCGACCTCGACGACGGCCCGTTCGACGCGATCTCCAGCGTCGGGATGGCCGAGCACGTCGGCACCGGCCCGTACCGGGAGTACGCCGACATCCTCCACACTCAGCTCAAGCCCGGTGGCCGCCTGCTGAATCACCAGATCGCCCGCCTGCACCTGCCGCCGAAGCAGCCGCACCAGCAGCGCTCGTTCATCGACGCCTACGTCTTCCCCGACGGCGAGCTGGCTCCGGTCGGCACCACCGTCACGATCCTGGAAGAGGCGGGTTTCGAGGTACGCGACGTGCACGCCCTGCGCGAGCATTACGCCCGCACGTTGCGCGCCTGGGTCGCCAACCTGGAATCGGACTGGTCCACCGCCGTACGGCTGACCAGCCCCGGCCGCGCTCGCGTCTGGCGGCTCTACATGGCCGCGTCGGCCCTGGCTTTCGAACAGGCCCGAATCGGCGTAAACCAGATCCTGGCCGTCAAACCGCACCGTACCGGCCCGTCGGACATGCCGGCGACCCGCGAGACCTTCCTGACGTAGCCGCGCCGAGACCGCCGTGGTGCTCGGTCACCTGCCCCGACGGGGCACCACGGCCACACCTCGTTCGAGGGTGACGATCTGTCCATTTCGGTCAGTGACCTGCCGGTTACCACCCGATAGATCCCCAACTTATCCACAGCCATGAGCGCGATCTTCGTCCTCCCGCTAGCCTGCGACTCGTGGAAGAACGAAAACGGGCCGCCGCCGTGATCGTCCGAGACGGCCGTGTCCTCATGGTTCACGAGCGCAGCAGACGATCCGGCGGCGGTGAGTGGTGGACCCTTCCCGGCGGCGGCGTGGAGCCCGGCGAGACCCCCGAGCAGGCCCTGGCCCGGGAGGTCTTCGAGGAGACGGGCCTGGTGGTGAGCCAGGCCAAGCACGTCCTCGAGATGCCCTACCCCTCCGGCATGACCTCGGTCTTCGCGGTCGAGGTGGCAGACGGCGAGCCTCGCCTGGGCCACGACGACGGTGTGGGTCCCGAGCCGCTGGGCCTGGATTGGCTCCCGGCGCCCGAGCTGCCCATCGAATCCCACGGCGTTCCGATCCCACCGATGATCGTCGTGCTGCCCGCGTAGTTCCTGGTTCCTACAGCCGAAAGTTCTTACCACCGGACCCGCAGCAGGATCGGGTCGCCGCCGGCCAGGCTGCCCCGGGCGTACCGGATGGTCTCGTTCCCCATCCAGTCGATGCCGGTGACCAGCTTGCTCCGGTCGGCGCCGGCCGCCAGGCTCGGCGTCCGGACGTCCTTGCGCACCTCGCCGGTGCGGGCGTCGAGGATTACGACTCGCTGTGTCCAGGCGCTCGCGCTGCGGTAGGTCACCAGGGCGGCGGCGTGCTGATTGTCCGGGGAAAGCGCGAAATAGACGTCGCCGCAGTCCTTGATGCCCGGCTGCAGGACGCCGACGCGTTCCCCGGTGCCGGCGTCCTCGATGTCGGCCGAACAGGTCGAACCGCCGAGCGCCGGCCAGCTGATGATGCGGTTCGCGGTGGCCTGCATCCCGAAGTAGGGCAGCTCCCAGCCGTTGCCGCCGACGTCCGGGGTCAGCTGGGTCGCCCGGCCGCTGCGGATGTCGTAGCGGTTGAGGATGGGCCGGGTGTACTCCTGGCCCGGCTTGCCGGTCTGCTTGATCGCCCACCAGAACAGGGTGGTGGCGTTGCCGGTCATCGGCATCGAGCGCGGTTCGGACACGGTGGGGTCGGTCGGGGCCGGACGCGACGCGACCGTGCGGCCCGCGGCGTCGAGAACCACGACGGTCAGCGGGCCGAACTGGTTCTTGTTGCTCGACGGCGCGTAGCCCATCGTGGCGAGACCACCGCCCTCGATCGGGGCCGGCCCCATGTAGGTGCCGGCGGACAGGCCGGGCTGGGGGTCGCTGACCGGAACGACCACGTTCTTGCCCCCGACGGTCCGCAACTGCGCCGCGATCTCACCGGCCGAGCCCGGGACGTGCGTGCCGGAGGGGACGCCCGAGGTCGCCGGGGGCGCGTCCCGGTTCTGCCAGAGCCCGATCAGTCGCTCGCCGACCAGGCCGCCGCCGGTGATGTCGGGTGCCGGCCGGGCGTGCACGAGCGGATAGGAGGCGCCGAGCGCGAGCACGACGATGCCCGCCTTCAAGGCGGCCGCGCGGCGACGGATCTTCCGGGCCCGGGCGTGGACCGCGGCGCGGTCCGGGACGAGAGCCGGAGCGTTCGCGGCGCTGGCACGCACGGCTTCTTCGAGCTCGGGCGGCAGCTGAATCTCGGTGGTCACCGGTTCTCCTCACTCAGCTCGCGGCGCAGCGCCGTCATCGCCCGAGAGAGCCGGCTGCGCACGGTCCCCTCGGCGATGTGCAGAACGTCCGCGGTCTCGGCGGTCGACAGCCCAAAGAGGACCGGCACACGACGACGGCCCGGGCATCCACACCGAGCCGGCCAAGCGCCACCATCGCGTCGCTGCCATCGGATTCCGGCGGCCACACCGCCGGCAGCCCGCGGTCGCTCGCCGGCAGAGCCCGCTCGCGCCGCAGCTTGCGCCGCCACGAGGTGGCCCAGTTCAACCCGACCCGAAAGACCCATCCCGCCGGGTTGTCGGCCGCCGACACGTGCCGCCACCGAACAAACGCCCGCGCCATGGCTTCGTCAGCAGCCTCGCGAGCAAGAGAGGATTCACCCAAAGCCACCGCAAGCGCCCGATAGACGCGGTCAACCGTGGCAGCGTAGAAGCTCTCGTAGGAGTCCGCCCCCGCGTCCGCTCCCGCGCACCGCCTCGCCGACGATGCCAGTCTCCATGCCGGATAGACGCGCGAGCAGCCCGCGATGCTCCCACCCAGGAGCCGATTTTCTGTGGAGCCCAGGGGACTTGAACCCCTAACCCCCGCCTTGCAAAGGCGGTGCTCTGCCAGTTGAGCTAGGGCCCCGTTTTACGTGACCGCTCCGAGCCTATCGAAGGTCAGGAGCCGTAGTCGCCTCGTGCCACAGAGCCCGCTCGTCACTAGAGGCCTTGACCTTCTTAACAACAAGCGCAGCCACGGTAACGACACCGGCCACGATAAGAAGCTTCTTCAGCACGGGTTGGTCCCCCCAAACTTCGCGCAAGCAGGTCACCACCGCGCCCACCGCCGGCCCGCGGGGTTTCCGGGGGCTCGGCCCCCGGAGCAGATATGACGAGTGACCCCGGCTCACGGTGTGTGTGAGCAGGGGCCACCCTGTCACTCGTGGGGCTAGCTGGAATCGAACCAGCGACCTCAGAGTTATCAGCTCTGCGCTCTAACCGACTGAGCTATAGCCCCGCGCGATTGCGACACCGAAGATTACCGCACCGGGCCGCGGGCCACCAAAACGGGGTGGCCCGCAGCGGCGATGCGGGTCAGTCGCGCTCCGCGAGGGTGAGCTCGACGCCGCCGACCAGGTCGGCGCAGACGTTGTAGATGAACGCGCCGAGGGTCGCGAGCGCCGTGAACAGGACGACGTTCACCGCCCCGATCAGCATCGACGTGCCGATGACGCCCCACGCGGTGATCTGGAATCCGCTGCTGGAGGACGCGTCGGTGCCGCCGGAGGCGCTCACCAGCTCCTTGAGGCTGCTGTTCACCTCACCCCAGACGCCCATCGCGTCGAGGGCCAGGTAGAGCACCGAGGTGGCGACGACCACGACGATGAACAGCACCACGGAGACCGCGAACGAGAACTTCATCACGGACCAGGGGTCGATCCGCTTGAGGTTGAGCCGGGCACGGCGTGGTCCGCGGGCGGCGGCCGACGACACGGTCGACCGTGCCGACCGCACGGCCTCGGTGACGCGGGCCGCACCGACGGCGGCGGAGCCGGTCGTGTTGCCGGGGCTGCGCTGCTGCTGCTGCTTGGCTCCGGTCGTGTTTCCGGGCTGGTGTCCGGGCGCGCCGGGGCCGGCCCCCGGACCGCCGGCCGGACGCTGCGGTGCGGCCGGACCGGTGGGACGCTGCGGCGCGGCGCCGGGCATGGCGCCCTTGCCCTTGGTGACGATCGGCACGGTCGCCGAGCCCTTGGCCACTGCCGGCCCGGGCCGCTTCGCGTCGGACGAACCGTCCTTGTCGGCGGGCTCACCCGGCGGCGGGGCCATGCCCGGCGCCCGGGTGAACTTCGGCGGGGACGGGGCATCGGCGGGGGACGCGGCCCGAGCCGCGGCTTCGCGCCCGTTCGCGGCGGCGCCTTCTTTTTTGGCCGCCTCGTCCGGAGTCGCTGAGGCCCCCGCGGCCCCCGACTTCGCCTGTGTCTCCGGCATCAACTAGTCCTGTTCGTCAGGCTCGTCGGCATTGCGAGCAAGCGCCACGATGGTTACACCTTCTGGGAGGTCCATCAGCTTGACCCCCATTGTGTTCCGATCCCGCGTGCGCCGTACAGGCTTCACGGGAGTCCGGATGACACCACCATTGCTGGTGATGGCAAATAGTTCATCCTCGGGGCTGATCACGAGAGCGCCCACCAGTCCGCCACGACGCTCCGTGATTTTGGCGGTAAGAACCCCCTTCCCGCCACGGCCCTGCACCGGATACTCCTCGATCGGCGTCCGCTTTGCATACCCTCCGTCGGTGGCGACCAACACATCCATGCCGTCGCGAACCACTTCCATCGCGAGGAGCTCGTCGCTGTCGCCGAACCGCATGCCGATCACGCCGGAGGTCGCGCGACCCATCGGCCGCAGGGCCTCGTCGGTCGCGTTGAAGCGGATGGCCTGCGCCTTCTTGGAGACCAGGAGCAGGTCGTTCTCCGATGCCACCAGGGCCGCGCCCACCAACTCGTCATCCTCCCGCAGGTTGATGGCGATGATGCCACCGCTGCGGTTGGAGTCAAATTCCTCGAGCCGGGTCTTCTTCACGAGACCATTCTTGGTGGCGAGCACAAGGTAGGGCTCCACCTGGTAATTCGGGATCTGGATGACCTGCGCGATGTGCTCGTCGGGCTGGAAGGCGAGCAGGTTCGCGACGTGCTGGCCCTTTGCCACCCGGGCCGCCTCGGGCAGCTCGTACGCCTTCGCCCGGTAGACCCGGCCCTTGTTGGTGAAGAACAGCATCCAGTCGTGGGTCGAGATGACGAAGAAGTGCGAGACGATGTCGTCCTGCCGCAGCGTGGCGCCGCTGACGCCCTTGCCGCCGCGCCTCTGCGACCGGTACAGATCGACCTTCGTGCGCTTCGCATATCCCGTACGTGTGATGGTCACCACAACGTCCTCGCGCGCGATGAGGTCCTCCATGGAGACCTCGCCGTCGAACGGGATGATCTGCGTCTTCCGCTCGTCGCCGAACTTCTGCACGATCTCGCCGAGCTCCTCGGAGACGATCGCCCGCTGCCGCTCCGGCTTGGCGAGGATGTCCTTGAGGTCGGCGATCTCGATCTCGATCTTCGCGAGCTCGTCGATGATCCGCTGGCGCTCGAGGGCGGCCAGGCGGCGCAGCTGCATGTCGAGGATCGCGGTGGCCTGCACCTCGTCCACGTCGAGCAACTGCATCAGGCCCTGGCGCGAGTCCTCGACCGTCGGCGAGCGCCGGATGAGGGCGATGACCTCGTCGAGCATGTCGAGCGCCTTGACCAGGCCGCGCAGGATGTGCGCGCGCTCCTCGGCCTTGCGCAGCCGGTACGCGGTGCGCCGGCGGATGACCTCGATCTGATGGTCGACGTAGTGGCGGATGAACTGGGCCAGGTTCAGCGTGCGCGGCACGCCGTCGACCAGGGCCAGCATGTTCGCGCCGAACGTCTCCTGCAGCTGAGTGTGCTTGTACAGGTTGTTGAGCACGACCTTGGCGACCGCGTCGCGCTTCAGGACGATGATCAGCCGCATGCCGGTACGGCCGGAGGACTCGTCCTTGATGTCGGCGATGCCGGTGAGCTTGCCCTCCTTGACGAGCTCGGCGACGCGCTCGGCGAGGTTGTCCGGGTTGACCTGGTACGGCAGCTCGGTCACCACCAGCTGCGGCCGGCCGCGCTGGTCCTCTTCCATCTCGACCACGGCGCGCATGCGGATCGAGCCACGGCCGGTCCGGTACGCGTCCTGGATCGCCTGCTGCCCGACGATCAGCCCCTTGGTCGGGAAGTCGGGGCCCTTGACCAGCTCGAGCACCGCCTCGAGCATCGTCGGCTCGTCGGCCTCCGGGTTGTCCAGCGCCCACTGCACGGCCGCCGCGATCTCGCGCAGGTTGTGCGGCGGGATCTTGGTGGCCATCCCGACCGCGATGCCCTCGGAGCCGTTGACCAGCAGGTTCGGGAACCGGGCCGGCAGGATGGTCGGCTCCTGCGTACGCCCGTCGTAGTTGTCCTGCATGTCGACGGTGTCTTCGTCGATGTCCCGCAGCATTTCCATGGCCAGCGGGGACAGCTTCGACTCCGTGTACCGCATGGCCGCCGGCGGGTCGTTGCCCGGCGACCCGAAGTTGCCGTTTCCGTCGATCAGCGGGTAGCGCAGCGACCAGGGCTGACCCATCCGGACCAGCGCGTCGTAGATCGACGAGTCGCCGTGCGGGTGGTAGTTGCCCATCACGTCGCCGACGACGCGTGCGCACTTCACATAGCCGCGGTCCGGGCGGAACCCCGAGTCGTACATCGCGTAGAGAATCTTGCGATGCACCGGCTTGAGGCCGTCCCGCACGTCGGGCAGCGCCCGGCCCACGATCACGCTCATCGCGTAGTCGAGGTACGAGCGCTGCATCTCGACCTCGAGGCCGACGGGCTCGACTCGCTGGGTCACACCGCCGCCGCCGATCTCCTCGGGGGATTCGTCGCCGGCGGGTGGTTCGGGAGTGTCAGTCACTGTTAACCCTTACTCAAGGTGAAACCAGACAAGTACGGCTAAAGCACGCATCCTGCTGTGGATAACGTTGTGGAAATCGCGTGGACGCTGTGGATAGAGCGGTCCTCAGATGTCGAGGAACCGCACGTCCTTGGCGTTGCGCTGGATGAACGAGCGCCGCGCTTCGACGTCCTCACCCATAAGGACGCTGAAGAGCTCATCCGCTGTTGCAGCGTCATCGAGCGTCACCTGACGCAGCGTCCGCGTGGCCGGGTCCATCGTCGTGTCCCACAGCTCGTGGAAGTTCATCTCGCCGAGGCCCTTGAACCGCTGGATGTCGTCGGGCTTGGCGTTCGGCTTCTTCTGCTGCCGCAGCGCGATCAGGCCGTCCCGCTCCCGGTCGGAGTAGGCGTACTGCGCGTCGTCGCCCCGCTTGTTCCACTTGATCTTGTACAGCGGCGGCGCGGCCAGGTAGACGTGGCCCTGCTCGACCAGCGGCCGCATGAAGCGGAACAGCAGGGTGAGCAGCAGCGTCTGGATGTGCTGGCCGTCGACGTCGGCGTCGGCCATCAGCACGATCTTGTGATAGCGCAGCTTGGCGATGTCGAAGTCGTCGTGGATGCCGGTGCCCAGGGCCGTGATCAGCGACTGGACCTCGTTGTTCTTCAGCACCCGGTCGATCCGGGCCTTCTCCACGTTCAGGATCTTGCCGCGGATCGGCAGGATCGCCTGGATCTGGCTGTCGCGGCCCTGCTTGGCCGAGCCGCCGGCGGAGTCGCCCTCGACGATGAACAGCTCGCTGACGCGCGGGTCGGTGGACTGGCAGTCGGCCAGCTTGCCCGGCATCGAGCCGGACTCGAGCAGCGACTTGCGGCGGGCCAGCTTGCGGGCCTGCTGCGCGGCGATGCGGGCGCGGGCGGCCTGGGACGCCTTCGTGATGATCATCTTGGCGTCGGCCGGGTTGCGGTCGAACCAGTCGGCCAGCTGCTCGTTGGCGACCCGCTGGACGAAGCTCTTCATGTCGGTGTTGCCGAGCTTCGTCTTGGTCTGTCCCTCGAACTGCGGGTTCTGCAGCTTCACCGAGATGATCGCGGCGAGACCCTCGCGGATGTCCTCGCCGGAGAGCTTCTCGTCGCTCTTGAGGAACTTCTTCTCGGTGCCGTAGCGGTTGACGAGGCTGGTCAGCGCCGCGCGGAAGCCCTCCTCGTGGGTGCCGCCCTCGTGCGTATTGATCGAGTTGGCGAACGTGTAGACCGACTCGCCGTACGACTCGTTCCACTGCATCGCGACCTCGACCGCCATGCCCTCCTCCGGCGACTCGCTGCCGAAGTCGATGACCGTCTTGTGGATCGGGTTCTTGGTCTGGTTCAGGTGGCGGACGAAATCGGAGATGCCGTCCTTGTACATGAACGTGACCCGGCGGTGGTTGCCGTCGTCGTCGACCGACCGCTCGTCGGTGAAGTTGATCGTGAGCGCGCGGTTGAGGAACGCGTACTCCTGGAGGCGGCGGTAGATCGTCTGGAAGTCGAACTCGGTGGTCTCGAAGATCGTCGGGTCCGGCCAGAACTGCACCGTCGAGCCCGTCGTCGTCGTCTCCTCGCCCTTGACCAGCGCGCCCGGCTTGGAGGCGGCATAGTCCTGCCGCCAAACGAAGCCGGACTTGTGGATCTCGATGTGCATCCGGGTCGACAGCGCGTTGACCACCGAGACGCCGACGCCGTGCAGGCCGCCGGAGACCTTGTAGGCCGTGCCCTCGAACTTGCCGCCGGCGTGCAGGATCGTCAGCGCGACCTCGACGCCCGGCTTCTTGAGCTTGGGGTGCAGGTCGACCGGGAAACCGCGGCCGTTGTCGGTGACCGAGACGCCGCCGTCGGCCAGCAGGATCACGTCCACCGTGTCGCAGTAACCGGCCATCGCCTCGTCGACGGCGTTGTCCACAACCTCCCAGACCAGGTGGTGCAGGCCCCGCTCGCCGGTGGAACCGATGTACATGCCGGGACGCTTGCGGACTGCCTCGAGGCCTTCGAGCACGGTGATCGACTCTGCACCGTACTCCTGCTTCTTCTCTGCCACCCTCGGCCACTTTCTCGCACAAAGCCCCTGGTGAGAGGCCCCGCAACGGGGTTGGCGGACACACGGCGGGCGGCCGGCGGACACGACGAGCCACACGTGGGGAAACCCGCGGGGAGGAGCGGACCACCGGTGGAACCGTGCACGCCGGTCGCCGCGGCAGGCCCGCGGATCGTGATCGGCTGGAAAAACCGCGTAGCGTGACGAGTGCCGACCGGCCGTCACCACTGCGCAATGCTTTCCCGGTCTCCGTCGATTCTACCTCGCAGAAGCCAGTTCATGAGGGTGCGGCACCCCGTCCGGGTGCCTCAGATCGCCGTAGCGCCATCGGAGCCGTCACCCACGTCTCCCCCTACACGGAAGAGCCGCCCAGCGCAACGGCAACTGATCCGGCTGTCGATCGTCACCGCGCGCCTGCCGGGCCGAGCGGCCACGCGCTGCGACACTGCCTCACAACACCGGGGTGTGGTGTCGTAACCTTCGCCCGGCGCGAACCGGTGCGTGGCCGGAAGTCACACCGCGAGGTTGCATCGGCGCTCCGCCGCGGCGAAGCTCTGCGAGGCATGTCGAGGAGGGATGGCCCCCATGGCGCATGACAAGGGGCTGGACAACGTCGCGGTGCACTGGCCCCGGACGAACCAGTACTACGACCCGGTGGCACCCGCCGAGTTCGTCGATTTCGGCGCGATCGCCGACGCGCCCGAGATCGCCGCGCCGACCGGGGCGCTGGCGTTGCACATCGCCAAGACCGGCACGGTGCGCGCCACGGCGTACACGGAGCTGGTCGACCTGCTGCTGGGCCTCGACGGCGTGCTCTACGCGACCGACGCGGCGGCCGAGGACGAGGACCCGGTCATCGACCCGGACGGCTGCGCCTGGATCGCCGGCGGACTCGAGCGCTTCGTCGAGGGCCACGAAAAGTACGGCGATCTGGTCACCTTCGAGACCGTGGCCGAGGTGATGCGGGCGGCGATCAGCGAGGGCCGTCTCGCCGAGCAGCAACTGCGCTGGCTGGAGAACCGGCTGTCGGCCCTGCGCGACGACGCCGGCAACGCCCCGCATTGGAGCTTCGCCCGCTCCGAACTGGCGATTCTCGCCGGTTTCTACCGCCGGTGCGCCGATCGCGGTTTCGCCGTTTTCGCCGACTACTGAGCAAACGCGCAAACCCGCCTCAATGCGGCGGTCCGACTACTCTCCGCGTCACCCGTACGTGTCTCGCGGCCCCCGCCCCTGGACCCGTCGCGGGCCTTTGCTCCACGACGGCGCGGCCGGCCCGTGGATGTTCAGCTTGGTCACCACGTTGTGGCCGACCTCGGCCGCGATGCTTCTCAGCAGGGTCGCCGCGAGCATCCGCAGCTGCGTGGCCCACGCCGTCGACTCGGCCTCCACGGTCAGCACCCCGGCGTCGAGCTTGACCGGCCGGCTGTGCTTGGCGATGTCCGGGCCGACCACCCGCTCCCAGGCCCCGAAGACGGTCGCCTCGGCCTTGGGCTTCTCCCAGCCGCGCGCCTTCATGATCCGGCCGAGCACGTCGCCGAACAGCTGCGGGTCGCGCGGGTCGGGGCCGGGGCCGGAGTAGCCGCGCGGGCGCCTGCCACTGCCACCGTCCCCGGTGCGCCGGCGCGGGTTGGCGGCCGCGGCCTTGCGCTTGGCGAGGGCGGCGTCGAGCACGGCCCGCGCCAGTTCCGGCCCGGACGAACCGTCTCCGGACCCCGCACCGCCGTCTCCGGCGGACTCCCCGGCCCCCTCAGCGGGCCCCTGAGCCTCGGAACCGGCCCGGGAAGGGATCTCCCCACCCTCGGCGGTCGCGGGGCGCTCAGCGGGCCGCTCAGATCGACTCGGGTCCGATCTCGGCTCGGCCACGGTCTCGTACCACTCGTCGCGCCGGTCCTTGCGGAAGCTCCCCTTGCCGTCCTCGCGGAAGCTCCCTTTGCCGTCCTCGCGGAAGTCGCCCTTGGGAAAGAACCGCTCGGCGGTCGGGTCGTAGGGCGGGCGGTCGTCAGCCGGCACGGGTCACCGATCCCAGCGTCACGTCGAAGCGGGCGCCGCGCAGCGCCGCCGGCACATCCTCCGGGACGGCGCAGGTGACCAGCAGCTGACCGGCCTCGGCGACCAGGGCGGCGAGGCGGTCGCGGCGGCCGGCGTCGAGCTCGGCGAAGACGTCGTCGAGGACCAGCACCGGCTCGATGCCGTCCGAGCGCAGCAGGTCGTAGGCGGCCAGGCGCAGCGCCAGCGCGAACGACCAGGACTCGCCGTGGCTCGCGTAGCCCTTGGCCGGCAGGTCGCCGAGCGCGAGCGTGAGGTCGTCGCGGTGCGGGCCGACCAGGGTGACCCCGCGCTCGATCTCCGCCGTCCGGCGTTCCTGCAACGCCGCGAGCAGGGACTCTTCGAGCGCCGGGCGGTCCGGCGCGAGGTTTTCGCCGAGATTCGACGCGTACGCGATGGCGGCCGCGGCCCGGCCGGCGGCAACCGCGTCGTAGGCCTTCGTCAGGTGCGGGCCGAGGGCGGCGACCAGCTCGAGGCGCCCGGCCAGCAACTCGGCGCCGTGGTCGGCGAGGTGGTGATCCCAGACCTCGAGCGTGGAGAGGTCCTGCCCGCGGGTGCCGCCGACCTTGCGGGTGAGGTACGCCGTGCGCAGCAGCGCGTTGCGTTGCTTGATCACCCGGTCGTAGTCGGCCCGGACGCCGGCGTAGCGCGGCTGGCGCGCCACCAGCAGGTCGTCGAGGTAGCGGCGGCGCGCGGCCGGGTCGCCGCGGACCAGCTCCAGATCTTCCGGCGCGAACAGCACCATGCGCAGGGCGCCGAGCACCTCGCGCGGCCGGCGCGCCGGCGACCGGTTGAGCCGGGCCCGGTTGGCCTTGCCGGGAACGATCTCGAGCTCGACCAGCAACTCGCGTCCATCGTGGACGATCGCGCACCGGATGACGGCCGACGCGGCGCCGGCCCGGACGAGCGGGGCGTCGGTGGCCACCCGATGACTGTCCAGTGTGGCCACGTAACCGAGCGCCTCGATCAGGTTGGTCTTGCCCATGCCGTTCTGGCCGACCAGAACGGACACGCCCGGGTCGAGGTCGACCGCCACCCGCTCGTACGAACGGAAGTCGGCCAGCTCGACCCGGCGCACGTACATGTCCTGTTCAACCGGTTTCTGGTCAGCTGACGACGGCGTGGCCACCGAACTGCTGACGCAGTGCGGCGACGGCCTTCATGGCCGGCGAGTCGGGCTGGCGCGACTCGAACCGGGTGAACAGCGAGGCAGCGATGACGTGCAGCGGCACGGCCAGGCGGACGGCCTCGTCGACGGTCCACCGGCCCTCGCCGGTGTCCTCGGCGTAGCCCTTGAGCTTGGCCAACTCGGGGTCGCCGTCGAGCGCACGGTCGAACAGGTCGAGCAGCCAGGACTTGACGACGCTGCCCTCGCGCCAGCTCTTGAACGCACCGGGCACGTTGTCCACGTACTCGGACGCCTCGAGCAGCTCCCAGCCCTCGGCGAAGGCCTGCATCATCCCGTACTCGATGCCGTTGTGAACCATCTTGGTGTAGTGACCGGCGCCGACCGGTCCGGCGTGCACGAACCCGTACGGCCCGGCGGGCTTGAGCGCCTCGAAGATCGGCATCGCCTTGGCGACGTTCTCGGCGGTGCCACCGACCATCAGCGCGTAGCCGTTCTGGCTGCCCCAGATGCCGCCGGAGACGCCGCAGTCCATGTACCCGATGCCCTTGGCGGCGAGCCGCTCGGCACGTGGCCCGTCGTCGGAGAACTTGGAGTTGCCGCCGTCGATGATCAGGTCACCCTCGGACAGCAGCTCGGACAGCTGATCGATCGTGCTCTCGGTGATCTCGCCGGCCGGAACCATGGTCCATACGACTCGCGGAGCGCTGAGTTTCTCGACCAGTTCGGCGAGCGAGCCGACGTCCCGCTTGTCCGGATGGTGATCGAAACCGACCACTTCGTGTCCGGCCGAGCGGATGCGGTCGGCCATGTTGCCGCCCATCCGCCCGAGACCGATAAGGCCAAGCTGCATGGTGTTCCCCCTAGATGTGCGGTTCTCTCGCCTTCAGTATCAGCGCGTTACCCGGATCGGCATGATCAGATAGCGGTAACCGGGCACGATTTCGCCGTTTTCGCCTGCGGGGGAGATCACAGCCGGCTTGAACGCGTCGACGAACGACAGCATCGCGTTGGGTGCGCCGAGGTTCTGCAGGCCGTCGATCAGATACTGCGGGTTGAAGCCGATCGTCAGGGGCTCTCCGGTGAAAGTCGCCTCCATCGCCTCGCTGGCCCGCGCCTCTTCCGTCCCACCGGCCTCGACGACCAGACCGTCCTCGCTGAAGCTCAGCAGCACCGGGGTGGTGCGCTCGGCCACCAGCGCGACCCGGCGAACCACCTCGACGAGGGCGGCGACGCCGACCCTGGCCTCAGCGTTGTGGCTGGCCGGGAACAGCGAGCGCACCGGGGGGTAATTGGCGCCGTCGAGCAGGCGGCTGGTGGTGCGCCGGGTGCCGCCGGCAAAGCCGATCATGCCTTCGCCCGCGTTGCCCTGGGAGAGCGCGAGCGTCACCGAGCCGCCCAGCGGGCCGAGCGTCTTGGCCGTGTCGTTCAGCGTCTTCGCCGGGACGAGCGCGTTGAGGCTGATCTCCGAGTCGTCCGGGTTCCACTCCATCTCGCGCATGGCGAGGCGGTAGCGGTCGGTGGCGAGCATCGCCATCGACGAGCCGTTCAGCTCGATGCGGACGCCGGTCATCATCGGCAGCGTCTCGTCGCGGCCGGCGGCGATCGCCACCTGAGCGACCGCGGCCGCGAAGGCGGCGGCGTCGACGGTGCCGGCGCTGGACGGCATCTCGGGCAGGGTCGGGTAGTCCTCCACCGGCATGGTCGGCAGCGTGAACCGCGCGCTGCCGCACACCAGCTCGAGGTGCGCGCCGACCGCGGCGATGTCGACCGGCTTGTTGGGCAACGCCTTGGTGATCTCGGCGAGCAGACGGCCGGAGACCAGGGCGGCCCCGTCGGCGTCGGCCTGCACCTCGACGCTCACCTGGCTGGAAACCTCGTAGTCGAAGCCGGAGACGTGCAACCGGCCATCGGTGACTCGCAGCATGACGCCGGCGAGCACCGGCACCGACGGCCGGCTGGGCAGGCTCTTGGCCGTCCAAGCCACGGCGTCAGCGAGTGCGTCTCGCTCCACCCGGAACTTCATGCTGTCCTCCGCGTCGCTTCCTCATGTCAGGGCCGTGGACCACCACGAACTTTATTGCGGGCAGCAAGTCCGTGCGTGCCCGGGCCTACCGGTGCGAGGCGGTGGGAGCCGGCGGCCGGCCCAATCCACAACATCCCCAACGCCGTTGATTGCTTTTTGTTGTCTTAGAAAAATATCTAGTCGTCTTCATAGGGCCTGTGCATAGTGTGGAGAACTCGAGTTAGTGCAGGTCAACGGGTTATCCACCGGTGATTCACATGTGGGCAACCAGGGTACAAACCCCGGTCTGCGTCCACAGTCGTCGACCTGACTTCGGTTGTCCACCGTTGTCCACCGGCTATCCACCGGATTTCCACTGGGTTTGTCCCCCGCCCTGTGTACAGCGTCGGGACGCTTGCGGCTCGTCGTCCCCAGAGTCTTCAACAGGCAATCCACACGCGTCCACAGGACGTGGACAACCGAGTGACTCTCCGTGTCTGTCCACATCGATTTCCCCAGGACTCGTCCACATCTGTGGGCAACGCGGCCGAGCGTTATCCACGGCTGGGGATGAAGGCCTGTGAACGCCTGTGAATTAGTGTGGATAACGTTGGCACGAGACGGTTGCGTTCTGTCGTTGACAACGACGGCGGGAGATGGGTCGGTAGCCGGCCGGCCGAACCTGTGAATCCCCTGCGGTTATGCACAGGCTGGGGATAAAGGTATGGAAAACCGGCAAATGGCACACTTTGGAGTGATCGAGTCTGTGGGTAAGCCGGCGAGCTGTGGACAAACTCGGGGTGCGTGTCCGCCGATCCGGTGACCTGTGGATGTGGTTGGTGGCCGGGCGTGGGGGCTTCGGTGCTCGTTCGGATCCCGCCGCGGTCCCGCTCTCGGTCCCGCTGGGGTCTCGCCTCGGTCCAGCGGTGGTCCGCCTTCGGCCCCGTTGTGGTGCCGCCGTCGGCTCCCGCTGTGGAGTCCTCGGCCCGCGGTGGTGTCGCCCTCGGCCCCGCCTCCCGTCCAGCCTTGGTCCAGGCTTGGTGAAGCTCGGTCCCGCCTTGGTCCCGCCTCGGTCCCGCCTCCGTCCCGTGAGGACTCGTGTGGACAACCGACCGGAATTGTCGTAGCCAGGGCCTACTGTCCGGCCCACCCAAATCAGGGGCGGGGGAGGCGGCGGCCCCGGGTGGCGGCTCAAAACGGCGAGCGGCCGGCTGCGCCACGCCCGGCTCGCCGCGGCCGGCTCGCCACGCCCGGCTCGGGACGGTGAGCAGAGCGGCGGACGAGCGATACGCGGCGGTCCAGAAAGGCGATCGGCAGGGCGGGGCTGGCCCGGAGCAGCGGACGAGCGACGACCGAGCTTCACGCGGCGTGTGCGGCGGTGAGTGGCGACCCGCAGGGCGACGTCGGACCGCAGGCGGCGAGCGGCAGACCGCAGGCGGCGAGCGGCAGACCGTAGGCGGCCGCTGCCGGACCCAGGCGGCGGGCTGTGCGTGCCGGGCGTAGCAGCGGGAGTGATCCAAACCGCGTAACGGGCGGCGGAGTTCGCAGGCAGCTCAGCCCGGCGCCCGCGGCACAGGCTTGGGGATTACGGCCTCGCGGTGCTCGGCGGGGCGGCCGACCCCTGCGGTTGTGGACCGGCCGATCCCGTACCCGCGAAAGAGATTTAAGTGCTCTGTTTGATGCGGTTGGTCAGCTCGGCGATCTGGTTGTAGAGCGACCGCCGCTCGGCCATGTGTTGGCGGATCTTGCGGTCGGCGTGCATGACCGTGGTGTGGTCGCGGCCGCCGAAGGCCTGGCCGATTCGTGGGAGGGAGAGGTCGGTCAGCTCGCGGCAGAGGTACATGGCCACCTGGCGGGCGTTGACCAGCACCCGCGACCGGGAGTGTCCGCGCAGGTCTTCGAGCGAGACGCCGAAGTAGTCCGCGGTGGAGACCATGATCTGGTCGGCGGTGATCTCGGGGCCGGCGCCGTCGGGCATGAAGTCGCGGAGGACCTCTTCGGCCAGCGAAAGCTGGACCGGGGAGCGGGTCAGGCTGGCGAAGGCGGTCACCCGGATGAGTGCGCCCTCGAGTTCGCGGATCGAGTTGGAGACGCGCGAGGCGATGAACTCGAGGACGTCGTCGGGGGCGTACATCCGCTCCTGGGCGGCCTTCTTCTGGAGGATCGCGATGCGCGTCTCGAGGTCGGGCGGCTGGATGTCGGCGAGCAGGCCCCACTCGAAGCGGGTCCGCATGCGGTCCTCGAGCGTCGCGAGCTGGCGCGGTGAGCGGTCGGAGCTGATGACGATCTGCTTGTTGGCGTTGTGCAGCGTGTTGAAGGTGTGGAAGAACTCCTCCTGGGTGCGCTCGCGATTTTCCAGGAACTGGATGTCGTCGATCAGCAGGATGTCGACGTCGCGGTAGCGCCGCTGGAACGCCTGGGTCTTGTCGTCCCGCAGGCTGTTGATGAAGTCGTTGGTGAACTCTTCGGTGGACACGTAGCGGACCGAGCGGGCGTGGCCGAGGGTCGTCGCGTAGTGGCCGATCGCGTGCAGCAGGTGGGTCTTTCCCAGACCCGAACTGCCGTAGATGAACAGCGGGTTGTACGCCTTGGCGGGCGACTCGGCGACGGCGACGGCGGCCGCGTGGGCGAAGCGGTTGGACGAGCCGATGACGAACGTCTCGAACATGTACTTCGGGTTGAGCCGGTTGCCGTCGTTGGTCCCGCGCGGGTTGGTGGACGGGCGGAGGTCCATCGGCGCGCGGCCGGGGCCGTTGTCGCCGCGGGTGGGCAGCGCGTCCTCGATCAGCGTCGGGCGGTCGTCGGGTCGGCGCTGGTTGTCGCGCAGCTGGGCCGGGTTCGACGCCATCCGGTGCGGGGCGGCCTCGTTCTGGTCGGTGGCCGGGTCGGTGGCCGGCGCCGGCGCGAGGTGGCCGTGCGGCGCCTGATGCTGCATCGGCCGCTGCTGCATCGGCGCCTGGGTCATCGGTGCGGGCTGCGGGGGCTGCATCTGCTGCATCGGGGCCTGGGTCTGCGCCTGCGGGACGGGCGCGGACGTCGGCGCGGGCGGCGGATCGGCGAACAGGGCCTCCTGCCCACCACGCGCGGCGGGCACGTTGCGGTAGGAGGGGCGCTGGGCGCTTTCCCCGTACGCGTCGAGCGCGTACGCCGGAACGTCCGGCCGGCGTTGCTCGGGCTCGGCGTAGTGCCGCGGCTGGGGCTCGGCCGGCTCGGCCGCGACCGGCTCGATCGGCGTGCCGTAGACCGTGCCGGGCAGACCGGTGCCATCCTCGGGCGGCTTCACCGTGACGGCGACCTGTATCGGCCGGTTCAGCTTGCGGCTCAGTGCCTCGGTGATCGCCGGGCGCAGGCGCGACTCGATGACGTCGCGAGTGAAGGCGTCCGGCACGGCCAGGAGCGCGGTGTCCTCGACGATGGCGCGCAGCTTGGTCAGCTGCAGGTAGGCGCGCTGCTGAGGAGACGAGATCTCGTCGGCAAGCTCCTCCAGCGTCGCCTTCCACACATCGCTCAGGTCGACCTGATCGGCCACCGCCGCGCCACCCCCATCGCCACCGACCCCCGGTGACCTTGTCCGGCTAACCGCCTTTGCCCCGCCGCCGCCTGGTTTTCCAGGCGTCCGACGGCTCCCCCAATCCAGCACCACATTTAACGTGCTGAACACGCTTGACGCCACCGGTTGTCCACAGGTTATCCACAACCTGTGCACTCGCGGGCGGCGCTCCCCGGCCGGACGGTCGACAGACTTACCGGAGCCTGACGGCGCGGTTGCACAGGCTCACCGTGCCGAACGATTCACTTGCTTGTCCGGTTTTGGTCCGTTACGTCGTGGTATGCACAGAGCGCTGATGACCAGCAAACGGGCACGCTAACAGCGACGTCGTCGAAGCTACAACTGTCCCACCGCTCGACAAGCGCCCGTGAGCGCGAAAAGATTCACTACCCGCGCAGAAAGACGAGCTGTCGCGGGTGATGATCTCGTCTGTCGGCGTGCCGACGCACGATATAGTTGACCGGCATCGCCGCCCTGCGTAGGGTCGGGCGGTTGCTCCGCCGCGTTCTGATAAAGTGGCGTCTTGCAGCCCGATGCCCCCTTGGACGTTCGTCCTCTCGAGTCTCGTAATGAAGACGGAGTTTTGACGTGAGCAAGCGCACCTACCAGCCGAACAACCGCCGGCGTGCCAAGACCCACGGCTTCCGGCTGCGGATGCGCACCCGGGCCGGCCGTGCCATCCTTTCCGGTCGCCGCGCCAAGGGCCGCGGCAAGCTGTCGGCCTGAGCCGACCGCTTGCGGGCCGGAATGCCCAGGTAGTCGTGCTGGCCGCGGCGCAGCGTATGCGGCGTAGCGCCGAGTTCGCCGCGACGATTCGCGGTGGCCGGCGAGCGGGCCGGGGCACGGTTGTGGTTCATCTGCTTCTCGAGGAGCCGGTGCGAGCCTCCACGGCGCGCGCCGGCTTCGTCGTATCCAAAGCGGTGGGTAACGCGGTGGTCCGCAACAAGGTCCGCCGCCGGCTCCGCCACCTGGTCCGGCCCCTGCTCGGCGACCTGCCGGAGGGATCGATGCTGGTGGTGCGGGCGTTGCCGCAGGCGGCCGAGGCGTCGTTCGCGACCCTCGGCGCCGACCTCGAGGCGGCCCTGGCGGCGGCCCGTCGACCCCGGCGGCCGCGATGAGCGTGCTCGCCCGTGTGCTGACCGCGATGGTCGTCGCGTACCGTCGTTATGTGAGCCCGGTGCTGCCGGCCCGCTGTCGGTTCTATCCCTCGTGCAGCGCGTACTCGTTGGAGGCGCTGACGAAGCACGGCGCGATACGAGGGACGGGACTGACCGTATGGCGGCTCCTACGCTGCCACCCCTTCCACCCTGGCGGGTACGACCCGGTGCCTGACCCGATCCGTCACCGTCCTGCCGATGTGACTGGAGCATGAATTGAGCCTCGACTGGATCTACTACGCCATTTCGTGGATCCTCCTGCGCTGGCACGCCTTGTGGAACTCCATCGGAATCCCGGACAACTTCCTCGGCACCAGCTGGGACTGGGTCCTCGCCATCGTGTTCCTGGTGGTGACGGTCCGCGTCATCCTCTTCCCGGTCTTCGTCAAGCAGATCAAGAGCCAGCGGGCCATGCAGGCGTTGCAGCCCAAGGTCAAGGCCCTGCAGGAGAAGCACAAGGGTGACCGGGAGACGCTCCAGAAAGAGATGATGGAGCTCTACAAGACGGAGAAGGCCAACCCGCTCATGGGCTGCCTTCCGATGTTCTTGCAGATCCCCGTCTTCCTCGGTCTCTTCCACACGCTGCGCCGGCTCAACCCCGGGAACACCCAGACCACGTTGTACGGGTGGACCGACGCGCAGTTCAAGGAGGCGACCCACGCGACGCTGTTCAACGCGCCGCTCGCCTCGAAGTTCGGCTCGACGGCCCAGGAGCTCGCCGCGCTGGGCGCCAACAGCGTCACCGTCAAGGTCGTCGCCGGCATCCTGGTCCTGATCATGATGGGCACGACGTACGCGACCAGCCGTCAGATGATCCTCAAGACCGGTTGGGCCGAGGACCCGCAGCAGAAGATGATCCAGCGCCTGATGCTGTACGGCATCCCGCTGTCGCTGCTCGTCTCCGGTTCGCTGTTCCCGATCGGTGTGATCATCTACTGGGTCACGAACAACCTGTTCACCCTGGCCCAGCAGCAGTGGGTGCTCCGCAAGTTCCCGCCGCCGCAGATGGCCGGCAAGTCCGGCTCGTCGGCCAAGCCGTCGGCCGCCCCGGCCAAGAAGGCCACCGGCGCCGCCCCGAAGAACCCGGTGCAGCCGGGCCGCAGCGGTGGCCTCTTCGGCCGCAACAAGGCCCAGGCCGAGCCCGAGACGCCGGTCGTCGACACCAAGGCGCTCGCGCCTCGGCCCGGCGCCAAACCGGTGAATCCGAAGAAGGGCGCACGGCCCGCCAGTAAACCCAAGGGATGATCGCAGCTCGGGGGCCTCGCGAGGCGCCCGAGCGCTCCCCTTCCTGAGACCTCCCCGCGGGCGCCGCCGCGGGAACCATTGAGTACGGAGATGACACCGTGACCGACACCAGCACTCCCGATTCTTCGGTCTCCGCCGCGTCGACCGAGGCCTCCGCGCCGGAGGAGACGGCCGAGGAGACCAAGAAGTCGGAGACCGTCACCTCCGAGGGTGACCTGTTCCGGCAGAGCGAGATCGCCGCTGACTACGTCGAGGGTCTGCTGGACATCCTCGACTACGACGGCGACATCGACGAGCTCGTGTCGGCGGGGCGCCCGATGGTCGAGGTGGTCGGCGGCCGTCTGCAGCCGCTCGTCGGCCAGCGCGGCGCCACGCTGGAGGCGCTGCAGGAGCTCACCCGGCTGGCGATCTTCCGCGCCACCGGTTCGCCGAGCCGGCTGCTGCTCGACATCGGCGGGTACCGCGCGTCCCGCCGCAAGGAGCTCGCGGCCGTCGCCCGCAACGCGGTCGAGAAGGTCAAGGAGCACGGCGACCCGGTGCGGCTCGAGCCGATGTCGGCGTTCGAGCGCAAGTGCGTGCACGACGTGGTCAACGCGATCCCGGGCGTGCAGAGCGAGTCCGAGGGCGTCGAGCCCAGCCGCCGGATCGTGGTGCGGGCGGCGGACTGACAATGACGGAACCCCGCTTCGGCGCGGGTGAGAGCGGCCCGGGCGAGTCGTCGCCCGGGCCGTCGTCTTTCCCGGGTCGTAAATCGCCTCGGCGGCCGGTCAAGTTTCCGGGGCGGTCTGCCCCGCAGACAGACAGGTCTGCCCGTTCTTCCTCCCCGGCGCCGGCGTCTTCGCCGCCAGCTTCACCGCCGGGTTCGCCACCTTCTTTGCCGCCAGCTTCTCCGCCAGGTTCTCCGTCCACTTCGCCGCCCTCTTCGCCGCCAGCTTCTCCGCCGGGATCGCCGCCCTCTTTGCCGCCAGCTTCTCCGCCAGGTTCGCCGCCCTCTTCGCCGCCGGCTTCGCTGGCTTCCCCACGGGGCGGGTCTGAGTCGGGTGACGGGCTTCCCCCGGCGGAGATCGCGGAGGTGGCCGCGCGGATCTTCGGCGACCGGTTCGAGTTGGCGGTGGAGTATGCCCGACTGCTTGTCACCGACGGCGTCGTGCGGGGACTGATCGGGCCGCGGGAGGCGCCGCGCATCTGGGAACGCCACCTGGTGAATTGTGCCGTTATGACGGAGATCATCCCTATCGGCGCTTCGGTGGTTGATGTGGGTTCTGGTGCCGGTTTGCCCGGTATCGTGCTGGCAGTGGCGCGGCCGGATCTCACGATCAGCCTGGTCGAGCCGCTGGCACGACGAACCGCGTTCCTGTCGGAGGCGGTGACCGCACTCGGCCTCGATGCGACCGTCACGGTCGTCCGGGGTCGCGCCGAGGACGTCGTCGACGGGCCCCCCGCCGGCGCCGACGTCGTCACGGCGCGGGCGGTCGCGCCGCTCGACCGGTTGGCCGGCTGGTGCCTGCCGCTGGCTCGGGTGGGTGGACGGCTGCTCGCACTCAAGGGCAGTTCGGCCGCCGAGGAGGTCGCGGAGCACCGGTCCGTGATCGCCGAGCTGGGCGGCGGGACGCCGGTTCTCCGGGTCTGCGGGACGGGACTGATCGAGCCGCCGGCGACGGTCGTGGAGATCGTCAAGGAACGGGACGTCGTGCGGTCACGGCCGAAGCCGTCCAGCCGGGCGGAGGCATCGGGGCGGGGCGCGGGCGGAAGAGCCGGCGGCCGGGACTCCGGACGGAGAACGCGGAGGGGTTAAATGGCCAGGCGGGGCGCGCGGAAGCGGCATGTGAAGACCCGACGTCCCGATCAGGTCAAACCTCAAGTAGGACAGGGTGGGGTTCCGGGGCCGCGCGAATCGTCCAGCGGGGACCCGGGACCGTCTTCTGTCTCGGCGGGCTCGGGCTCGGGCGGGTCGTCTGGCGTTGACGATGGGCGGGGGCTGTCGGGCGGCGCGTCTGGCGTTGATCAAGGGCTGCGCGGGTCGGGCGGCGCTGACGGCGAGGCGCGGGGGGCCTCGGGTGGTAGTCGAGGGCGGCGCGGGTCGGGCGGCCTTGACTCGGGGGCGGTCGCTCGAAAGGGCGGTGCCGATCGGGGGCGATCCTCCGATGTGGGGACGGCGGTGGCTTCCGAGTCGGGACCTGGGGGCGTGCCCGGGCCCCGCGAGGCCGGCGCGGCGCCGATTGTGGCGGACCAGAGCTCGGTGTTCGTCGAATACGTGTGGCCGGGCGAGGCCTCGACGGGGTCGACCGAGGCGATTCTGGCTCGGCCCTGGCTTTCCGGCGGATTTGGGCCCTCGATTGCTCTGTGCCAGGGGGCTGGCCCATCGCGTACGGGTAAAAATGTCTCCGCGAAAGAGTCGCCTCGCTCCGAGGAAGCAGGCGGAGAGATTGCGGGGGTTTTAGACGTATTTGGTGGGGAATCGGCAGCCACAAGCGTGTGCGCCGAAGCGGCCGCGTTGCGCCTGGTGCCCGGCGTGATGGTCTTCGCGGTGCCGGAAGCGGATGATCTGTCTACGTTGCACTCGCCTCATCGGGCGGACGGCCGTGGCGGGGCTCGCCCAACAAACGTAGGCTGGCCGGGCGTCGATAGGGTGGACCGGTCTGACGCCGGAACGCACGAGTCGCCTACCGACCCGTTCCTCACTTACAGGGATAAACCGGTGCATGAGTTCGGTGTTTCACGTGAAACCGAGTCGCCTCTCGGCCCGATTGGGCGCGGGGGGACCGGCATCGGTGGGCCTATTGGCGCTAACACCATGGATCAAGGCGTGCCCGCGCCTCGCGTAGGCAGCGGTTATGTGCCTCGCGCTTCCTCGTCGGGGCAGGTTTATGGAACGCCGGCGCCGCCGCCGGGCCCGGAGGAGCCGCGCTTGCCCGCGCCGCGCTCCGGCCCGCCCGCGGTGGCGTCCTCCCCCGTCCCGGTCTCGGCCGCTCCGGCGCCGACCTCGGCTGTCCCGGCGCCCGCTTCGCCCGCCCCGGTGCCGACTTCGGCTGCTCCGGTGACCCCGGCTGCTCCGGTGACCCCGGCTGCTCCGGCGACTTCGGCCGCTCCGGCGACCTCGGCTGCGCCCGCACCGACTTCGGCCGCTCCGGCGCCGACCTCGGCTGCTCCGGCACCTACCTCGGGTGGTCCGGTCGCCCCGGCCGGACCCTCATTCGGGCCCGCGAGCCCCTCGTTCGATGCGGACGAGCATGTTTCACGTGAAACGCCGAGCGAGGATGAAGACGATCCGCCGCTCGCCATGGAAGCGTTGCGAGCTGTGCAGATCCTCAACCCGAGCGGCGAAATCACCATGCCGCGTCCGGACCACCCGAGGGTGCTCTGCGTCGCGAACCAGAAGGGCGGCGTCGGCAAGACGACCACGACCGTGAACCTGGCGGTCGCCCTGGCGCTGCATGGCAACCGCGTGCTCGTCGTCGACCTTGACCCGCAGGGCAACGCCTCCACCGGTCTCAACGTGCCCCACCACGCCGGCGTACCGGACGTGTACGACTGTCTGATCGACAACGTGCCGCTGTCCGAGGTCGCGCAGCCGGTCGAGGGCATTCCGAACCTGTTCTGCGTGCCGGCCACGATCGACCTCGCCGGTGCGGAGATCGAGCTCGTCTCGGTGGTGGCACGCGAGTCGCGGCTGGCCCGGGCCATCGCCGCGCACCCGGAGAAGTTCGACTACGTCTTCATCGACTGCCCGCCGTCGCTCGGCCTGCTCACGGTCAACGCGCTCTGCGCCGCGCAGGAGGTGCTGATCCCGATCCAGTGCGAGTACTACGCGCTGGAGGGGCTCAACCAGCTGATCAACAACATCAACCTGGTCCGGCAGCACCTGAACCCGACGCTGGACGTCTCGACGATCCTGCTGACCATGTACGACCGACGCACCCGGCTCGCGGACGCGGTCGAGCAGGACGTGCGCAACCACTTCGGCACCAAGGTGCTCAACGCCGTCATCCCGCGGAACGTGCGGGTGTCGGAGGCTCCGAGCTATGGCCAATCCGTGATGACCTACGATCCGGGTTCAAGGGGCGCTACCAGCTACTTCGAGGCCGCCCTGGAGATCGCGATGCGTGGCGTCAACACGGGAGGCACGGCATGAAGAATCGTCCACGGGGCGGCCTGGGCCGCGGCCTGGGCGCGTTGATTCCGACGGCACCGGCCGTCGAAACCGCTTCTTCTCCCCCGGTCGCTCCCGCGTCGGCGCCGATTCCGCCGCCGGCCTCCGCGCCGTTCGAGGAGGCTGCGAGCTTCCCCGGTGATCAGCTCGCGCCAGTTCCCGGTGCGCGCTTTGCCGAGCTGTCGGTCACGTCGATCGTGCCGAACCCGAAGCAGCCGCGACACGTTTTCGACGAGGAAGCGCTCGAGGAGCTCAAGACCTCCATCAACGAGGTCGGCTTCCTTCAGCCGATCGTCGTGCGCGATCTCGGCGACGGCAACTACGAGCTGGTCATGGGCGAGCGGCGATGGCGTGCGGCGCAGGCCATCGGCAAGGACAAAATTCCAGCGATCGTACGCGAGACGCGTGACGATGCGATGCTCCGTGACGCCCTGCTGGAGAACATCCACCGTGCGAATCTGAATCCCCTCGAAGAGGCGGCCGCCTATCAGCAGCTGCTCGAGGAGTTCGGCGCCACGCACGAGGAGCTGGCGCGGCGCATAGGCCGCAGCCGGCCGCAGATCTCGAACACGATCCGGTTGCTGAACCTGCCGGCGCCCGTGCAGCGGCGGGTGGCCGCCGGGGTGCTGTCGGCCGGGCATGCGCGGGCGCTGCTCGGTCTCGACGACGGCGAGGCCCAGGAGAAGCTTGCGCTTCGCATAGTGGCCGAGGGTCTCTCGGTACGCGCGACTGAGGAGCTCGTTTCGCTGGCGCTGGCGGACGGACCGGCCAAGAAGGCGGCGCCCACCCGTCGGGCCAAGGTCCACGCGCCGGCGCTGAACGAGCTCGCCGATCGGCTGTCCGATCGGTTCGACACTCGGGTCAAGGTCGACATAGGCCGGAACAAGGGCAAGATCACGATAGAGTTCGCGACGGTCGACGACCTCGAGCGGATCGTCGGGATGATCGGGGTCGAGGAAGAGGGGCTGTCGTCGGCCAGTAGCGACGAGTAGCCAATTGCGGCGGGGGTCAGGCACGTGATTCGTCACGTGCCTTTCTTGTTGTCTTGACCCGTTTTCGGCGCTTCGAGAGCTTCGATGGGTCTTGTGGGGCTTTTTGGTGGGGCTCCCCCGCCATTTTCGGCCTCCGCAAAACCCCAGGAGAATGGCTCTGACAGAACCAAAGCGGAGCCGCCTCCACGCTTGACTTAGATCATCATCAATAATGTAATACTGTTGTGAAGGGATGACGTATGACTGTCGAGCGGCCGGATCCTCCCCGCCTTAGCGGCGAACGGGAGACGTTGCGAGTCTTCCTCGACTTCCACCGGGCGACGCTCGCGTTGAAGTGTTCGGGACTGACGGATGAGGAGTTGCGGTCCCGGTCGTCGCCACCGTCGACGTTGACATTGCTCGGCTTGGTGCGCCACATGGCCGAGGTCGAGCGGACGTGGTTCCGGCGCGTAATCGCCGGCGAGGACGTCCCGCTGATCTGGTCCCCTGCGGGCGACTTTCAGGCCGCGTACGACGCCGGCTCGTCGACGGCGGCCGAGGCGTTCGCGGTCTGGGAGGGCGAGGTGGCCCGGTCCCGTGAGATCGAGGAGGCGGCCGATTCCCTCGACGTGACCGGCCACCAGGCGCGGTGGGGCGAGGACGTGTCGCTTCGTTTCGTGATGCTGCACATGATCCACGAGTACGCCCGCCACAACGGTCATGCCGACTTCTTGCGGGAGTCAATCGACGGCGTGGTTGGCGCCTGATCGGCGTCTCCCGTCACGCTCGCCCCCGGTGGTGCGTACGTCTCCGTTTCACGTGAAACGGAGACACAGGCGGCGGTGACGGGTTCGTTGGTCGACCTGATCTGCTCGCAGGAATAGCAGTCCGCGTCCCGATGGTGAGGAGGCACCCCATCGGCCCTGGGTGCCCGCGACGACCCGCCGCAGCGCATTGGCGAACTTGGTCGCCACGCTGGGCGCTGCCCGTTTGTTTGCCCTAGCGCTTGCCCTAGCTGTTGCCCCTGCGCCGTTGCCTAGCCTCGCTGCCTCGTGCTTGCCGCAGCTGGCTCTCTCCGCTCTGGCCGCCGGCGAGTGCGCCGCCGTTTCACGTGAAACGGCTCCTCTCTTCCGGACCCCAGCGCGTCGCTCAGAGCCCGGCCTTCCTGCACCGGTTCGTCCTGGTGCGTTACGCGACGGGTGGGCCGCCGAGGCGGAGCCATCTCATGGACTCGTGGCCATGTTTCACGTGAAACGCGCTTTGCTCGCCCCCAGACACGACGTCGTGGCCAGCGGCCTCGCCCGGGTGCCCGGCTCGCCTCACCGAGCTCCCGTGATCAGGCGTCCAGATCGCGGTGGCGGTGCTCGGCATGTTGCTAGCCGCATCTCACCTGGTCGCCATGGGCGGGTGGTGGTGTCGTCCTTGCCGGCAGGGCCGTCGGCCAGCCGGCCCCGCACCGTGTTCGGCAGTCGGCTCCAGGCCACGAGCGCTGGCTCCGATTGGCGGCAGGTAGGGCCCGCCGTCGAGATTTCGACCGTGCCCGACCGAGGGTCGTCATACCCCGACCTCGGCGCCCGCCACCTACGCGGAACCTCTCGGCATCGAACGAGTCGCCGACGCAAGCTCGATCCCCCGAGGTTCCAATCGGCGCGACTTGTTTCACGTGAAACGGCCCGCCCTAGAATCTCCCGGAGCCCGGAGCCCGGAGCCCGGAGCCCGGAGCCCGGAGCCCGGAGCCCGGAGCCCGGAGCCCGGAGCCCGGAGCCCGGAGCCCGGAGCCCGGAGCCCGG
>NZ_JBVJIU010000019.1:0-65985 GCF_055586105.1 Actinoplanes sp. NPDC051537 | reverse complement strand
GGAGCCGTTTCACGTGAAACACGGCTCGTTCAGGCGGGGTGGTGCCGCGCTGATTCCGGGAGGGCCGGACGGATGGCTTCGGGCCCACCCGCGGAGCATCTCGTTTGCCGTCTGTCGCAGTTTGGGAGCCAAACTGAGCGCCGACCGTCGGAGTGGTCAGTCTCAGCGGGTGAGCTGACGCCCGAGGCGTGCGTAGGTCCGGCCCGGTCCGGCGGCGGGCCCCTGGGCGACCTCCGAGTGGTTGCCATCGCGCGGAAGATCGACGGCATGGGACCCGAGTCAAGTGCGCAGCTGCGCACCAATCTGGGCGGCCGATGGACACCGGCTGTGAGGCGTCAGGCGCCGGAGAAGCGCGCTGGTGGCGACCCGAGAATTCGGTGCGGCCGGCGCGAGGGATGGGACGGCGTTGCTCGTCGGCGAGACAGTTTGCGATCGGGCTTCTTTGGCATCCCCCAACGGCGGCCTCGGCCCGGTGTTCGGCGGTCGGGTCTAGGCGGCCGCGCGGCGACTAGAGCGAGATCACGACGGCGTGCTGACCGCCGGGCCGGGGGTGCGCGCACGGCGGGACGCGTCCGACTGCCGACCGCCAACTAATAGGTGCGTCATGTCGCGCCGCATCTCTCCACGCCGTAGCTCCCCGGCGCCGCATCTCTCCGCGCCGTAGCTTCCCGGGCGCCGCATCTCTCTGAGCCGCATCTTTCGGCACCGCGTCCTCCCGCATCGCCCGGCACCTCGTCCCCCGCATCTTCCTGGCAACTCGTCCCCCGGGCGCGTCGTCTCGTGCCGCGTCGTGCAGCTTCGGACGCTGAGCTCTGGTCGGTCGGTGGTTGATGTCTGGGTCCGGCCGCGGACGGTGCGAAGCGACTCCGCGCGGTCTCCGCTCGGGCAGTGCAGCCGACTCGGACCTCCGCCTCACGGCCGCTGGCGAACGAGCGCTGAGGGTCGGTCTGAAGGCGGGGCGGGACGCGATGCTCGTCTGACGGGGGGGAAACCGAGGCGGCGCGATCTCGGCGACGGCCAAGCTCGCGAGCCAGGCCCCGGGGCGGGCCTAAGTCGCCGCGACGGAGTGGGCGAGGGTACTTGAGACCGGGCGGCGAGGTCGGCTGCGGGATCGTCGGTCGAGGGCGGGATGCGATGTAGGACCCGCAGCGAACGTGCCTTGGAGGCCGGCCTCGCGATGGTCGGACTCCACGAGGGTGGTGCCTACCGCTGGCGAGCCGAGGGGTCGACCGCGGCCCCGGCGGTTGGCGCTCCGACATCGAGGCCTGCACTGACCAGTCGCTGCGCCGCACGGTCTTGGCCGCGCTGTAGGTGGCGATCCGCGAGCTGGCGACTACTCACGATCTTGGCTGGCGGGTGTGGGGCTAAGCATCGACTGACGACGGGTCTGCGGAATGCGAACTGGCCTCGGGAGCGGGGCTAGGCATCGTTCGGGGCGGTTATCCACAGGCTGTGTGTAAGTGCTGTTGAAAAACAGGTGGGGGCGTTTCACGTGAAACACGGCCGATGTTGGGTGGGGCGTTTGCTGCTTCATCCACAGGGGGTGCAAGCCTGCGACGTCGGGTTTCACGTGAAACTGGAGAGGCTGTGGATAACTTCTGTGGATAACTTGGGGTGTGCTGGGGTGCTGGCGGACGGTGATGAGCATCGACGTTGGTCTCGGCCGACGAGGGCGTGACGGGGTGTCTGGGTGGGTGGCGAAAATTGACCCGGGACAGCCGCCCTGGCCTGGTCTAAAGTCACCCCGTGCCCGAGAACACCGCCCCCCTGCCCGACTTCACGCGATGGCCGTCGTTCCCGTTCGAGGGCGACATGAGGGTCAAGCCACTGGCCGCTCCCGTGGAGGTCGAGCCGCCTCGCAGCGGTGAAGATGCGGCCGAATGCGTTGCCTGCGGTACGCCGGATGACGCGTACATCTGGGTTAGTGAGAGATGGCGTGTCCGGGCGATGGACCGTCCCACCGGGCTTCCGATGGTCTTGATCCTCGAATGCCGCTCGCACCTTGATCTCGGTGATCTGCCGAATCTCCTGGCCGCCGAGCTCGGTGTTATGACGGTTCGGCTTGAGCGGGCCATTCGGTCGCTCGACGGTGTGGCGCGCGTTCACGTCAACCGGTGGGGCGACGGCTCGGCGCATCTGCACCTCTGGTTCCTGGCTCGGCCCTACGGCCGGCTGCAGTTGCGGGGGACGTTCCTTTCGCTGTGGGACGACATTCTTCCGGTCATCCCGGAGCAGCAATGGCGCGAGAATCTTGCGCTGGTCGCTGCCTGGCTGGCGGAGTTCGGGGGTCAGGCGATTGCCGAGCCGCCGCACATTCAGTGGGAGTCGCCGTCGACGATCACGTATTCGCCGGCGGCGAGCGCGAACGGGAACGCGAACGGGAGCGGAAGCGGGAGCGCGGGGGGAAGCAGTAACGCGGGCGGGAGCGCGGGCGGAAGCACTAACGCGTCCGGAAGCGGCGGCGCGGGCGGCGGCAGCGCGGGCGGCGGCGGCGCGGGCGGCGGCAGCGCGGGCGGCGGCAGCGCGGGCGGCGGCGGCAGCGCGGGCGGCGGCGGCAGCGCGGGCGGCGGCAATGCGGGCGGCGGCGGCGCGGGCGGCGGCAGCGCGGGCGGCGGCAATGCGGGCGGCGGCGGCGCGGGTGGCGGCAACGTGGCCGGCAATGCAGGCGGAAGCACGGGCGGCGGCAACGCGGGTGGAAGCGCGGGAGGCGGCAGCGCGGCCGGCGACTCAGGCGGAAACGCGAACGCGAATGCGAACAACACCGCGGACACGGAATCACGCCCGACGACGCTGAACGACGTCGGCGCGGGGAAGCCCATCGTGGCCGAGAGCGGCGCCTCGGACTAGCGCGCCGCGGCTAGCGTTGGAGCATGTTGACCGCTGAGCGGATGAGCATGTGGCGCGGCCGGTATCAGGTGGCCGCGGATGGACGACCCATCGCCGTGTGGGATCCGTCGTGGTGGCGCACCGGCGGCGACTTCGAGGTGGACGGCCGGCGCTTTCAAGTGCGCGCCAATGGTTGGGGGACCAAGTACCGCATGATCGACGAGATGGGCCAAGAGGTCGCTCTCGTCGACCGGGCCGGCCGCAAGCGGTGGACGGTGCAGGCGGGCGGCCGCACGTACGAGTTCCGCCGCGCCTCGATGTGGGGAAATCAGCAGGAGCTGTTGGCCGACGGGGTGAAGGCGGGCTCGCTGCGTCGCACGAGCGCGTGGTCGGGCGCCATCGAGGCCGATCTGCCGGGCATGCCACTGCCGATCCAGGTCTTCGTGATCGGCGTCCAGATCGCGATCTGGCAGGCGCAGCAGGCGGCCGCCAGCAGTTGACGAGATGAAGACGTGATAAAACCAGTGGCACCGACCGAGCACCCAACCGGATACTCCCGTCCGTGCAGGGATTCGTCGATGACACGTTCGCGCCCGTGGGCGCGGTATTCGAGCAGGCTCTGACCGACGGCACCGAGGTCGGCGCCTCGGTGTGCATCACCGTCGACGGCCGCACGGTGGTCGACCTCTGGGGCGGCCACGCCGACGCGGCCAAGACCCGGCCGTGGGAACGCGACACGATCGTCAACGTCTACTCGTGCACCAAGACGATGACGGCGCTGACCGCCCTCCTCCTGGCCGACCGCGGCGAGCTCGATCCGGCGGCGCCGGTGAAGCGGTACTGGCCCGAGTTCGCCGCGAACGGCAAGGACGCGATCACCGTCGCCCACCTTCTCAGCCACTCCTCCGGGCTCTCCGGCTGGGCCGAGCCGATCACGCACACCGACCTCTACGACTGGGAGAAGGTCACCACCCTGCTGGCCGCCCAGGAACCCTTCTGGCAACCCGGCACCGCCAGCGGATACCACGTCCTCACCCACGGCTATCTGGTCGGCGAGGTCGTACGCCGCATCACCGGCCGCACGTTGGGCACCGTCTTCCGGCAGGAGATCGCCGAACCGCTGGGCGCCGACTTCCACATCGGTCTCCCCGCCGACGAGGACGCCCGGGTCGCCGACATGATCGGCGAGATGACGGAGATGAGCGACCCGACCGCGCTGCAGACCAACGCGTCGACGAACCCGCGCCTGGACGTCGCGATCACCCGCACGAGAGCGTGGCGCGCCGCCGAGATCCCCGCGGCCAACGGCACGAGCAACGCCCGCGCGATGGCGACGACGTTGGCAATTCTGAGCCAGAGCAGCCAGGGCAGCCAGGGCAGCCAGAGCAGCCAGAGCAGCCGGAGCAGCCAGAGCGGCCTGATCTCCGAGGCGGGCTGCCGACGCGCGCTCGAGGTCCAGGTCGAGGGCCGCGACCTGATCCTCAACCTGCCGCTGCGGTTCGGCCTGGGCTTCGCCGTGGCCAACGGGATGATGCCCAACCCGAACACGCTCTACTGGGGTGGCCTCGGCGGCTCACTGGTCCTCGTCGACCTGGACGCCCGGACGACGTTCGCCTACGCCCCCAACCGCATGTCGGACACCCTCGCCGACGTACGCGGTCTGGGTCTTGCGATGGCGATGTGGGAATCGATGGCGTTGATCTAGCCGCGCGCGACGGCGCGCGAGACCAGCGTGGCCAGGATCTGGCCGAGGTCGAGCCCGGCCGCGGCGACGGCCAGCGGCAGCAGCGACGTCTCGGTCATGCCCGGCGACACGTTGATGCCGAGCACCTGCGGCGAGCCGTCGGGAGCCACGATGAGATCGACCCGGGACAGGTCGCGCAGACCCAGCGCCTTGTGCGCCGCCAGCGCCGTCTCGGAGACCCGAGCCGCCACCTCGTCGCTGAGTCGGGCCGGCGTGTGCCACGTCGTGAGGCCGGCCGTGTAGCGGGCCGCGTAGTCGTACACGCCGTCGCGCGGGACGATCTCGACGATCGGCAGCGCCTGCGGACCCGAGCCGAGGTCGACGATGGAGACGGCGACGTCCTGCCCGGGCACGAACTTCTCGACGAGCGCCGTCGAGTCGTACGCGAAACACCCCACCATCGCGGCCGGCAGGTCCGTGTCTTCCCGGACCACCGCCGCGCCCAGACCCGAACCGCCCTGCGCCGGCTTCACCATCAGCGGCAGGCCGAGGCGGTCGACGATGCGGTCGAGCACCGCGACGGCGCCGAGCTCGGAGAAGCGGTCGTGCGGCAGCGCCACCCAGTCCGGCGTCGGGATGCCGGCCTCGCGCAGCATCGATTTCGCCGACGGCTTGTCCCACGCCAGCCGGGACGCCCGCGCGTCGCAACCCACGTACGGAACGCCGCACAGGTCGAGCACGCCGCGCAGCGAGCCGTCCTCGCCGGTGGCGCCGTGCAGGGCGATCACGACCGCGTCCGGCGGGTCTTCCTGAAGGGCCGGCAGCAGCGACACGTCGGCGTCGTGCGTCTCCGCGTGCACGCCGGCGGCGCGCAAGGCGTCCAGGACGCGGCGGCCCGAACGCAGCGACACGTCCCGCTCGTAGGAGAGGCCGCCGGCCAGGACCATGACGCGGACATCGTGAGAAACCATGGGATCGATCATGCCAAGTCCGGTCCGGGGGCGTCGGCCGCGGCCGCGCCACGACGACGGTGGTGAGTGGTCGCGGCGGGGCCGAAGACGGCGCGCATCGCGAGCTCCTGCTCCATCACACCGGCGAGCCGGCGCACACCCTCACGCAAGCGATCGGGGGTGGCGAACGAGAAGTTGAGGCGCATGTTGCCGGTCCCGGTGCCGTCGGCGTAGAAGCCGGTGCCGGGGACGTAGGCGACCCGCGCGGCGATGGACCGGGGCATCATCGCCTTGGAGTCGAGGCCCTCGGGCAGCGTCACCCAGACGAAGAGGCCGCCCGTCGGATGCGTCCACGACGTGCCGGCCGGCATCAGGTCGCGCATCGCCGTCAGCAGCGCGTCGCGGCGCTCCCGGTAGAGCTCGCGGTACGCCTTCACCTGCTCGCGCCACGGCATCGTCGTCAGGTACTGCGTCACGGCGCCCTGGGCGAACGCGCTCGGGCACAGCACGTTGGCCTCGCTCATCATCACGAGTTTCTCGCGGACGGCGTGCGGCGCCAGGATCCAGCCGACGCGCAGGCCGGGCGCGAACGTCTTGGAGAACGTGCTGACATAGAAGACACCCTCGCGGCGGCGGGCCCGGAGCGGAAGCGGGGCGTCACCCTCGAAGGACAGCATCCCGTACGGGTCGTCCTCCACCACCAGGAGACCGGCGCGCTCGCAGATGTCCAGCACCTGCTCGCGCCGCTCCTCGGACAGGGTCACGCCGGCGGGGTTCTGGAAGGTCGGGATCGTGTAGAGGAACTTGGCCCGGCGACCGGACCGGGCGACGGCCGCGATCGCCTCCTCGAGCGCCGCCGGGATGAGCCCGTCGTCGTCCATCGGCACGTGGTGGACCTGGGCCTGGGCCGCCTGGAAGACGCCGAGCGCGCCGACGTAGCTGGGGCCCTCGGCGAGCACCACGTCGCCCGGGTCGAGGAAGAGGCGGGCGAGCAGGTCGATCGCCTGCTGGCCGCCGACGGTCACCACCACGTCGTCGGGCGAGGCGCCGGTGATGCCGGAGAGGGCCATCACCTCGCAGATGCGCTCGCGCAGATCGATCGTGCCCTGCCCGATGCCGTACTGAAGGCTGACCGCGCCCTGGTCGGCGGCGAGGCGGCCGAGCATCTCGCCGACCGCGTCGAGCGGCAGGGCGGCGATGTACGGCGAGCCACCGGCGAGCGATACGACCTCGGGACGACTTGCGACGGCGAAGAGTGCGCGGATCTCGGAGGTGGTCATGCCACGAACGCGTCGCGCGTACAGATCGGTGTAGTCGTCCTGGGTCGTGCCGGTCATACGGCTCTCACCTCAACAAGACAGGGAGCAGAACAAGGGGGCAGACCGATGGTAGTCGGCGCTCGCGATCGAGTCCCTCGGTTAACCGGCCGGATGCCCGACCTGGTCCCGTTCATGGATTTTGCGGCGTAGGATCCTGCGGGGGCCTAGGCACGTGCACAGGATAGGGGCCCCGAGAGGGGGAGCCGTGTCGCGCCGTCTGGTGAACCTCACCCTGGACACCCTCGAGGATCTCCCCCGCCCGTGCCGGCAATGTGTCTTCTGGGAGCTCGACCCGGTCTCGGCCGAGCGCGCCTGCGCCGCCGGCGACACCGGCCTCGAGAAGGAGGCCTGGGTTTCGCAGACGCTCCTGGAGTGGGGTTCCTGCGGCAAATTGGCGTACGTGGACGGCATGCCCGCCGGTTTCGTGATGTACGCGCCTCCGGCGTACGTCCCCCGTTCGATGGCCTTCCCGACTTCCCCGGTGAGCGCCGACGCCGCGCTGCTGATGACCGCGCACGTGGTGGCCGCGTTCGCCGGCGGCGGGCTGGGCCGCATGCTCGTGCAGGGCGTGGCCCGCGATCTCACCAAGCGGGGCGTCAAGGCGATCGAGGCGTTCGGCGACGCGAAGTTCGGCGAGGCCGACGACGACAAGCAGGCCGGTTGCCTATCGCCGGTCGATTTCTTCCTGTCCGTCGGTTTCAAGACGGTTCGCCCGCATCCGCGCTATCCGCGACTGCGCCTCGAGCTGCGTACCGCCCTGTCGTGGAAGTCCGACGTCGAGTACGCGCTCGAGAAGCTGCTGGGCTCGATGAGCCCCGAGACGCTGCTCCGCCCGGTGCGCCCGGCGACGGCCACGCGCAGCGTCGACAGCTGAGGGCTCAGGCCTTGTTGGCCAGCGCCACGCGCAGCTGCCGCACGTCGATCGAGCCGGTCGGCACGTCGATCTCGACCGGGTAGTACATGCGCTGCACCGCGGCCAGGACCGCCTCGACGATCTGCTCGCGGAACAGCGGGTTCACCAGCCGGTCGCGGTCCGTCGGCGAGGTCAGGTAGCCCAGGTCGACGCGGACGGCCGGCATCTTGGTGAGCCGCAGCAGCTCCCACGTCTTGGAGTGGACGTGGCAGTCACGCATGCCGGTGCGCACGACGATCTCGCGCTGCACCAGGTTGGCCAGCCGCTCGCCGACCGTGGAGCTCAAGCCGTTGCCGGTGCCGTAGTGGTACGTCGCGACGCCGTGCGCGGCCTCGTTGTCGTGCCCGTCCAGATGCAGCGAGATGAGCAGGTCGGCGCCCAGGCTGTTGGCCAGCATGGCCCGCTCGGCGCCGCTCAGCTGCTGCGCGGGGTGCGGTCCGCGGGTCAGGTGCACCCGCATGCCGGCCGCGGCGAGCCGGCCCTCGAGGCGGGCGGCCAGGTCGAAGACGAGGTCGGCCTCGGTCCAGCGCAGCGGGCCCTCGGGCACGACCACGCCGGTGTCGTCCCCGCCGCCGTGGCCGGGGTCGATCACGATCGTCTTGCCCATGAGGTTGGTGCCGGCCTGCCGGAACGCCTCGGCCTCGCGCAGCCACTGCGGGCGGCCGCCGACCACCTTGCGGCCGAGCCGGCGCAGCGCCTTCATCGTGTGCGGGCCGCACGAGCCGTCGGGGGTGAGACCGACCTCGCGCTGGAACTGGGCGACCGCGCGGGCCGTGCGCGGTCCGTAGATCGAGTCGGCGCGGCCCGTGTCGTACCCCATCTCGAGAAGACGCTCCTGCAGCGCCCGCACGTCCTCGCCGACCAGCGCGTCGGGCACCGAGTGATACAGGGTGCGCGCGCCGAGCCGCCAGCGGGCCGCGTCGAGCGCGCCCCACGTCTCGTCGCCGACCAGGCCGTCGACGCCGATGCCGCGGCTCTGCTGGAAGGCACGCACCGCGGTGTCGGTCGCCTCGTCGAAGACGTCCGACCCCGCCTCCGAGAGCAGATCCAGGCCGACCAGGATCGATCGGATCTCGGCAACGGCGGGGCCGTTGTCTCCACGTCGGATGGAACGCACGCAGGACTCCCTTGAATAAGGTCGAGGGAAAGGAAGAACGACTTCGGAGCGTACTCCCCGAGTGCCGCACCCACCGGACGGCGACGCCCCGCACCCGACGAGCGGATGCGGGGCGTGCGGAGGGTCTTACAGGGCGGACTCGATGAAGTTGACCAGGGCGCTCTTGGGCCGGGCACCGGTGACCGAGTTGACCGGCTCGCCGCCCTTGAAGATCGTCAGGGTGGGCACCGACATCACCCGATAGGCGCGGGTGGTCTCCGGGTTCTCGTCGATGTTGACGCTGACGATCTGCACCTTGTCGCCCATCTCGTTGGCGATCTCGCCGAGCAGCGGGTCGACCTTCTTGCAGGGCATGCACCACTCCGCCCAGAAGTCCACCAGCACCGGCTTGTCCGACTGCAGCACATCGGTCACGAACGTGGCATCGGTGACGGGCTTGCCTGCTCCCACTGGAACCTCCCGGGGTCCTTCTACAGCTCTACGAATGAGGCGATGAAACGCTCGGCGTCGAGCGCCGCGGCACAACCCGTGCCGGAGGCCGTGATGGCCTGACGATAGGTGTGGTCGACGAGGTCGCCGGCCGCGAAGACGCCCGGGATGTTGGTGCGGGTCGAGGGCGAGTCGACCTTCACGTAGCCCTCGTCGTCGAGCTCGATCTGGCCCTTGAACAGCTCGCTGCGCGGGTCGTGGCCGATCGCCACGAACACGCCGGTCACGTCCTGGACCTTGGTCTCGCCGGTCTTGACGTTCTTCAGCCGTACGCCGATGACCTTGCCGTCGTCGCCGAGGATCTCCTCGACGATCGAGTCCCACTCGACCCTGATCTTCGGGTTGTTCAGCGCGCGCAGCTGCATGACCTTGCTGGCCCGGAACGAGTCCCGCCGGTGCACGATCGTCACCGTCTCGGCGAACCGGGTGAGGAAGGTGGCCTCCTCCATCGCGGAGTCGCCACCGCCGACCACGACGATGTGCTGGTTGCGGAAGAAGAAGCCGTCACAGGTCGCACAGGACGAGACGCCGTGGCCGAGCAGCTCCTGCTCACCGGGCACGCCGATCGGGCGCCACGCGGAACCGGTGGCGAGGATCACGGCGCGAGCGAAGTACTCCTTGTCGCCGACCCAGACCGTCTTGAGGCCCTCGGTGCCGGCCTCGGTGGGCTTGTCGCCCAGCTCGACGCGGGTGACGTCGTCGGTGAGGAACTCGGCGCCGAACTTCTCGGCCTGGGCGCGCATGTTGTCCATGAGGTCGGGACCCATGATCCCGTCACGGTGACCGGGGAAGTTCTCCACCTCGGTGGTGGTCATCAGCGCGCCACCGGACTGGACGCCCTCGATCACGAGCGGCTTCAGGTTCGCCCGGGCCGCGTACAACGCCGCGGTGTATCCGGACGGTCCCGAACCGATGATGATCAGATTGCGGACCTCGTCCACTGCCGACTCCTGTCGTCGAACCCGCCGGGCAGATAACCCGGCGACACTGCACGCTTAAACGTCATGCTAGGCACACGCCATTCCCGCCCGTACGCGGCCGTGGTGTGCCTCACGGGGGTGTCGCTCAGCGTACCGGCACCTTCGCCAGGGTGTCCGCGCCGCCGCTCAGTGTCCCGCATGCGGGGCCGCTCGCCACCGCCCACGACTTGCCGTTCGACGTGAACCGCACCACGATCGCCGGCTTGCCGTTGTAGCGCGCGAAGTCGACGCTCTGCGCCTCGAGGTGCCCGCCGCCGTTCGCCGCCGCGATCATGTCGAGGCAGTCCTGCAGGGCGCTGCCGACGCGCAGCCGGGCGAGCGAGTCGTCGAACTTCTTCGTGCTCGACGCCATCGTGCTGGACGACGCCTCGCCGAGCGTCTTCTTCGAGTAGTTCAGCCCGCTCGACAGCAGCTCGGGCCCCTGCGGAACCTCGAGTTTCCGGGTGGGCGCCGGCGCCGCGCCGGACGAGCGCTCGGGCCCGGCGAGCGCGGGCGCCTTCGCGCTGTCGGCGGCGCCGCTGTCGGACTGCGCCTCGCCGCCGGCGCTGTAACTGGAAGCGCTGTCGGTGGACGCGCCGTCGCGGCCGGCGAGATAGTCGAGGCCGAATCCGACAAATGCCACGGCGCCGGCGGCGACGGCGATCGGGGTGACCCAGCGCAACTTACGCGAGCGTCGGGGCTGGTCTTCCTTTTCCCGTACGGCCGGAGCACCGTCATCCTCGGCGTCGGTGCTCCGGACGACGGCCAGTGGGGGCGGCGCCGCAGCGAGCGCCGCGTCCAGCCGGGCCGCCACGTCGTCGGGCATCGGCTCGGCCTCGAAGCGGCCCAGCTCGGCGGTCACGGCCGCCATGCCGCCGCTCAAGGTCTCATAGGCGGCGCGCCAGGCGGGATCGTCGGTGATCAGGGTGGTGACCACGGACTCGTCCGGCTTGCCGTCCAGGACGCCGCCGATGTAGTCGGCCAGCAGGTTGACGTCGACGCCGCGGAACTCGGACCCGGTCACTTCCCCTCCCTCCGATCGTTCGTGCCTGGTCCGGATGGGACGGTCTGGCCGGCCGCCTGGTTCCCGGCGGCGGGGTGAGGCGCGTCTCCCCCGCGCCGCAGGTGGCTCAGCGCCAGGGCCATCCGGGCCCGGCCGCGGGCGCAGCGGCTCTTGATCGTGCCTTCGGCGACGCCGAGCATCTCGGCCGCCTCGGCCACCGGGTAGCCCTGCACGTCGACCAGCACGATCGCGGCCCGCTGCTCGGCCGGCAGGTCGGCCAGCGCCTGCCGCACCAGCAGCGCGGTCTCGTGATCCTGAACCGGCGCGGCGGGCTCGGGCGCCGACGGCCGGTCGCCGTCGCGGCTGCCGTCCGGCAACGGGACGGTGGGGTGCGCCTGCCGGCGGCGGATGCGGTCGAGGCAGGCGTTCACCACGATGCGGTGCAGCCACGTGGTGACGGCCGCGTCGCCACGGAACCGGGACGCGTTGCGATGGGCCGACAGCAGTGCGTCCTGCACCGCGTCGGCCGCCTCCTCGCGGTCGCCGATGGTGCGCAGGGCGACCGCCCACAACCGGTCGCGATGGCGGCGGACCAGCACGGCGAAGGCCTGCGAGTCACCGTCGAGGTGGGCGCGCAGCAGGTCGGCATCGCTCGGAGCGGACCCGTCCGCGCCGGGCTGGGAAGTCACCCGAGCAATCTAACCGAGGCGCGCTCAGTAGCCGTAGACCGAGATCTCGTTGACGCTCACCTGATACCGGTCGCCGTCGTCGGCCTTCGGCAACTCGGTGACCCAGACCAGCACGTACTGGTACTGGGTGTTGGCGTCGAACACCGAGAAGATCCGGTTGGTGCCGTCGGCCTTCGAGTCGGCGTCGGGCTCGCCCAGCTTCTTGAACGACTCGACGATCTTCTGGTCGCCGGAGCCGCTGTTGCCCGGGTCGGTGTTGCCCGTACGGATCTCCATGCCCACGCCGGTCGAGGAGGTCTCGACCCGGACGTCGGCGAGGTTGCGCGGCTTGCCCAGGTTGATCAGAACGCCCATGCCCGGCTTCAGGTTGCCGAACTTCGCCGTGTTGAAGCGGTGGGTCTCCCACGCCGTGTCCGGATTGCCGTCCACGACGTTCTTCGCCTCGTCGGCGTCGGTGCGGTCACCCGGCGGCGGGTCGACGATGCGCACCATGTCGGGCGTCAGCTTGATCTTTTCGGGCGTCGGCGCCGGGGCCTGGGTGTCGCCGTCGGCCGGGTTGCCGTTGGCGTTCGCCTGGGTGGTCGAGCTCGTGTCGGGCTTGTCGGAGCCGGTGATCGCGCGGATGCCGAAGACCAGGCCGATGATCGCGATGACGACCAGCGCCGCGACCCCGACAATGATCTTCGAGTTGTTGCGCGGCGGCTCGGACGTGGCGTTGCCCTGGGTGAACCGCAACGGGCCGACGTCGTCGTAGTCGTCGTCGGCGGCCGCGTCGAGGCGGCCGAGCTCGGCGGCGAGCGCGTCGGCCTCGGGGGTCGCGACCCGGCGGTCGAGCAGGTCCATCGTGAGGTCGTCGAGGTAGGCCGGCACGCCGGCGCGGATCTGCCGCGGCGCGGCCGGGTTGCCCGAGGTGTCGCGGTTGGCGTCGGGCAGGGCCGACGGGCTCACCTCGTCGTGCGGCCAGCGCGCGGTGAGCGCGTAGTAAAGAAGGCCACCGACGGCGCGGATGTCCTTCTCGGTGGAGTCGGAGGAGTCGGCGCGCGCGTCGGCGAGCACGACCCGGCCGTCGTCGGCGATCAGCGTGGTGCCGGGGTGCACGTTGCCGTGGACCATGCCGGTGGCGTGCACGGCGGCCAGCGCGTCGGCGATGGAGTGAGCGATCGCGGTCGCGCGGGCCGGGTCGAGCGGACCCTCGGCCGACACCATCTCGCGCATCGACTCGCCGTCGACCCACTCACGGACGACATAGGACCGGGTGCCCTCGTCGATCGCGTCGTAGACGCCGACGAGGTTAGGGTGGATCACGCGGCTCGCGTCGACCGAGGCCTGCAGCATCTCGGCGGCTTCCGTGCCGCCCGGGTAGCGCAGCACCACCGCGACGGGGCGCCGCAGGATCACGTCGATACCGCGCCAGACCTGCCGCCCGGCGCTGTCGTCGTTGACGTGTTCCTCGAGCTGGTAACGCTCTGCCAGGACCTCGCCGACGGTGGGGGCACCGAAGGTCATGACCGGCCCGTCCGCATCGGCCGCGGTCTCGTGGCCTTCGCCGACCTGGGTCACCCGTCCTCCCTTGGTGCTCCGCGCACAGTTACCCGTGCTGGTGCAAATGGCGTGCTTGCTCAGCAGCAACGTGCGAAGAGCACATGCCGACACCGACCATACCCGCCCCCGACCACCGGGCGGCAGGTCGTCCCCCCGGCGCGGCACTCCGACATGCCCGTCCGAACGGACTTTTCTCCCGCCGGAACGGCGGAGAAATGCCTGATCAGGGGCGCTCGTATGGGAGTTTCGCTCCGGTCACGAGTCGTTTCGCCTCATCGCCCGACTTTGCGGCGGACCATCCCGATCACCTGGTTTACCTCCGGCACCTTGACCACCATGGCCGCGACCAGGAACGCGCCGAAGCCGAGCACACACTGCGCGGCCAGCAGGAGCGCGGAGAGCATGAAGCTGTCGTCGACGTGCGGGCCGACGACGAGGTGGCCGATCTCGGCGACGGCGAGCGCGGCCAGGCTGCAGATCGCGGCCTTCAGGAACAAGGTGACGATCTCGCGGCCGCCGAGCCGTCCGACGCGCTTGCGCAACAGCACGATCGAGATCAGGCAGCCGACGGTCCAGGAGACGCCCTGCGCGCCGGCGATGCCGAGCACGACGTGCTCGGTGGCCAGCACCCGGGACATCACCACGGCGGTGATCGCGCCGGCGCCGGTCGAGAAGATCGCGATGAGGGCCGGCGTGCGGGTGTCCTGCTGCGCGTAGAAGCCGCGCTGGAGGAGCTGGAGGACGGTGAACGGGGTCAGCGCGATGGCGAAGACCCGCAGCACCTCGGCCATCACGGCGGCGTCGGCGGAGGTGGCGTTGCCGTGCGCGAACAGCACGTAACAGATCTCGCTGGCCGCGCCGAACAGCAGCGCGACCGCGGGAAGCATCAGCGACAGGGACAGCCGCAGGCCCTCGCGCAGGTCGGCGGCCAGCCGGTCGAGGCGGCCCTCGGCGGCGCTCTGCGTCATGCGGGGCAGGATCGCGGTGATGATCGAGATGGCCACCACCGCGAACGGGAGCTGGAAGAACGCGTACGCGTTGGTCCAGGGGGTCAGTCCGACGCCGGTCTTGCTGCCGGTCTCCTCGGCGTAACGCGCGCCCGCCGCGTTGGCCAGGTTGGTGTAGACGATCAGGGCGAGCTGCTGGGCCACCACGTAGAGCAGCGTCCAGCTGGCCATCCCCCACATCTGGGTGAGCTCGGCCCGGCGGAAGTCGAACCGGGGCCGGAAGTTGAAGCCGAGCGCCCGCATCGAGGGAATCAGGCCGAGCGCCTGCGCGGCCACGCCGGCCGTCACGCCGATGCCGAGGAAGTTGATCTCGCTGGACGTGATCGACTCGGGGGTGAGATCGCCCTTACCGTGCGTCATCACCATGAAGGCGCCGAGGATGGCGATCACGACGATGTTGTTGAGGACCGGTGTCCACATCGGCGCGCCGAACCGGCCGCGCGAGTTCAGTGAGGCGCCGGCCACCGCCGCGAAGCCGTAGAAGAAGATCTGCGGCAGGAAGAACAGCAGGAACAGGACCGCGAGGTGGTGCTGCGCCTCGGTGAACTTGCTGCCGTACAGGTTGATCAGCACGGGCGCCGCGCTCATCGCGATCGCGGTGATGAAGCCGAGCATGATCAGCAGGATCGTGAACAGCCGCTGCTCGAACTCTTCGCCGTACTTCTCCGACCTGTTGCGGGCCCGGATCAGCAGCGGGACGTGGGCCGCCGTCAGCACGCCGCCGAGCAGGATGTCGTACACGATGTTGGGGATCGTGTTCGCGGTGTTGAAGGGGTCGGCCAGGGCGCCGGTGCCCAGCGCCGCGACGAGCAGCGCCGAGCGGAAGAAGCCGGTGACCCGGGACGCGAGCGTGCCGACCGCCATGATCGCGCTGGACCGCAGCAGGCCACCGCCCGGTTTCTGGGTCTCGGCCGGCACCTCCTGCGGCGGCAGCCCCTCCTCCTCGAGCAGGGGCACGCCCGGGATGGAGGCGGTGACCGGGCCGGCTACCGCACGCTCGTGGGCCGGCCGGCCGTACACGCCCGGGGGATTTTGCCGTGTTTGCTCGAAGCCGGCCGGGTCGCCGGTCGGAACGTCCTTCGCCGACGGCGGCAGGCCCCTCGAGTTGGCACTGTCATAAAGGCCGCCACTCACGCCGACTCTCCCGGGGATAGGAACACAGAGTCACCATAAAGGGGTACGTCACACATTGCGTCGCAGGAGGGTGCCCGGTTCCGCGCCGGCCAGGGTCTCCACCATCCAGTACGCCTCGACGGGGACCAGGGGCTCGCTCAGGGCGTCGAGCACCGTCGGATGATCGCAGCCGGCCTCGGTGAGCGCACCCAGCAGCGCGGGAATGGGTGCCAGGTCACCGCCCTCCAGGATCTGCCGGGCGAGCGGTCGGGTCTCGGCGTACCAGGACTCGCGGGGCAGGCGATCCAGGCGCGCGGCCGCCCGGCGTACGAGATCGGCCAGCTCCTCCCGCGGAAAGCGCGACTTGCTCCGGACGTCGGTGAACGGTGACGCCGGAGTGCTCAGCGCCGCGATCGCCGCCTCGTCGAGCACCTGCGGTGACGGCGCCGGCGGGGCGGGCCACCAGTCGTCGCTCGCGAAAAGCGGAAGCGGAACCTGCTCGGGGCCGTGCGGCTCGGCCGGCGGCACCTCGCGGCGCAGCGACCGGTACGCGGCCTCGCGCATCGCGGCGATCGCGGGCTCGTCGTCGTCGGGCATGGCCGGCGCGAACGGGGCCAGCAGCGCGACGACCAGGCCGGGATGGGGCAGCAACGGGTCCTCGAGGGCGATCACCCGGGCGCACAGGTCGAGCTCCCACCAGCGCAAGGCGGCCGGGTAGGGGCCCGCGGCGGGCGCCCAGCCGAGCGCGACCGGCTCGGACGAGGCGGGACCGCGCAGGCCGAGGGAGCGCTCGCCGGTCACCGGATTGAGGTCGAGCACGAGCGCATAGCCGCCGGTGACCGGGAACGTCACGCGCAGCTCACGGGGGTCGGGGTCGCCGGGGTCTTTGCTGGTCGCGCCGTCGCCCGTCCAGAACCGGGGGTCCTCGCTCAGGCGACGCAGCGCCTCGGAAACGGGCACGCGTCCATCCTGCACGCCGCCGGCCGCTCCTGCCACGACCGCCGCCGACCGCCCTGGTTATCCTGGTCATCCCATGTCTTTGTTGAATGACGCCCAGCAGAACGCGGTTGCCGAGCTGCTCCGCGTGTCCCCCGTCGCGGACGAGCTCGGGCGCCGGTTCGACCGGGCCGGCCACGAGTTGCACCTGGTCGGCGGGTCGGTGCGGGACGCGCTGCTCGGAAATCTCGGTGACGATCTCGACTTCTGCACCGACGCGACGCCGGAACAGACCCTCGCCGTCGTGCAGGGGTGGGCCGACGCCATCTGGGAGACCGGGCGGGAGTTCGGCACGATCGGCCTGCAGAAGAACGGCCTCCGGCTGGAGATCACGACATTTCGGGCGGAGGCCTACGACGGGGTCACCCGTAACCCGATCGTGCGGTACGGGACGTCGCTGCTCGAAGATCTGGAACGGCGCGACTTCACGATCAATGCGATGGCCGTGTCGTTGCCGGGGCACACCTTCACCGATCCCTTCGGTGGCCTGGCCGACCTGGGTGCGCGGGTGATCCGTACGCCCGCTGCTCCCGCTCTTTCGTTCGGCGATGATCCACTTCGGATGTTGCGCGCGGCCCGGTTCGCGGCCAAGCTGCAATTCACTGTGGACAAATCGGTCATCTCGGCCATGCACGACATGGCCCCCGATCTCGACCGCATTACCGCCGAGCGGGTCCGGGACGAGTTCACCAAGCTGATGTGCGCCGCCGATCCGATAACCGGGCTGCGGTTGCTCGTCGACACCGGGCTGGCCGACCGGTTCCTGCCGGAGATCTCCGGGCTGAAGCTCGAGATCGACGAGCACGCCCAGCACAAGGACGTGTACGAGCACACGCTGATCGTGGTGGCCAACGCGATGCGGCTCGAGGGGCCGGAGGGTCCCGACTTCGTGCTGCGGATGGCGGCGCTGATGCACGACGTCGGCAAGCCGGCCACCAAGGCGGTAGGCCGCGACGGGCGGGTCAGCTTCCACCACCACGAGATCGTCGGCGCGCGGCTGACCAAGCAGCGGATGAAGGCGCTGAAATACCCCAAGGACGTCACCTCCGAGGTGGTCGAGCTGGTCGCGCTGCACCTGCGCTTCTACGGGTACGGCCGCGGGGAGTGGACCGATTCGGCGGTGCGCCGCTACGTGACCGACGCCGGTCCCCTGCTCTCGCGCCTGCACAAGCTCACCCGCTCGGACGTGACGACGCGCAACAAGCGCAAGGCGGCCAACCTCGCGGCCGACTACAACGCGCTCGAAGACCGGATCACCCGGCTCCAGGCCGAGGAAGACCTGGCCCGGGTCCGTCCCGACCTCGACGGCAACGCGATCATGGAGCTGCTCGGGGTGCCGCCGGGCCCGATCGTCGGCCAGGCGTGGCGGTACCTGAAGGAGATGCGCCTCGACCGGGGGCCGCTCAGCCGGGACGAGGCCGAGGCCGAGCTCTACAAGTGGGCCCGCGACCAAGGGCACATCTCTTAGGTTGTCGTACCCCCGGGGCACAATCGGGGGCATGTTCGTGGTCGACTCGCCCATCGGTCCGCTCGGCGTCTCCGTCGAGGAAGACACCGTGGTCGGCGTGCGCTTCGGGGCGCGGCCCGGCCCGTCCGCGTCACATCCGGCGGCCGCCCAGCTGGCGGCCTACTTCGAGGGCGACCTCACCGACTTCACCGTGCCGATCGAGATGCGCGGCGGCTCCGAGTTCGAGCGAGCGGTCTGGCAGCAGATCGCCAAAATCCCTTACGGCGAGATGATCACGTACGGCGCGATCGCCACCGCCCTCGGCGACCCGTCCGCGGCCCGCGCCGTCGGCACCGCCTGCAACCACAACCCGATTCCCGTCATCGTCCCGTGCCACCGAGTGGTCGGCGCCGGCGGCAAGATGGTCGGCTTCGGCGGCGGTCTCGACCGCAAGCGCCGCTTGCTGGAGCTGGAGGCAAGGGTCGCCTTGGCCCGCGCCTGGGGTTGACCAGTGCCTATAGGCAAGCGTACACATGTCCTATGACTACGCAAGATTTCCGCCCCGAGGTCGAGGAGCGCTTGCGCCATCTCGACCCGGCGGTGCACCAGCCCGAGGCCGAGCCCATCGAAAACCTGATCGCGGCCTATTTGGCGGCGGCCCGCACCGACGAGACGCGCGACATCGCCCGCCAGGTGCTCGCCGATCACCGTGAGTTCTTCGATCAGATCGGCGACCGGTAAGCGACCACCGCTGGCCCGACGCGCCCGACCTGCTGCAACTCATGGGCTTCGCGACGGGACCTGGCGGCAGTGTCCGCGACGCCGGCATCCTCGTGGTCGCTGCCGCCCACTGGACCGGGCACCCGGGTACGCGACGTGGGCATCCTGACCGGCGAGATCCAGGACGGGCGGGTGGACGACGTCCCCGAGATCGCGAACGGATTGGTCCCTTCGTGCGGGCCGAATGAAGGCACGCAAAAGGCCGGACCGCCAAGCGGCCCGGCCTTTAACTGCGCTTGCGGGTCTCAGCTCTCGATCTCGCCGCGGATGAAGGCCTCGACGGCCTCCTTCGCGTCGTGGTCGTTGTACTGGACCGGCGGGGACTTCATGAAGTAGGACGACGCCGAGAGGATCGGGCCGCCGATGCCGCGGTCCTTGGCGATCTTCGCGGCGCGGACCGCGTCGATGATGACGCCGGCCGAGTTCGGGGAGTCCCACACCTCGAGCTTGAGCTCGGCGTTCAGCGGGGTGTCGCCGAACGAGCGGCCCTCGAGGCGGATGTAGGCCCACTTGCGGTCGTCGAGCCACGGCACGTGGTCGGACGGGCCGATGTGCACGTCGCTCTTGACCATCTCGTGCGGGATCTGGCTGGTGACCGACTGGGTCTTCGAGATCTTCTTCGAGACCAGGCGGTTGCGCTCCAGCATGTTCATGAAGTCCATGTTGCCGCCGAAGTTGAGCTGGTACGTGCGCAGCAGCTCGACGCCGCGGTCCTCGAACAGCTTCGCGAGCGCGCGGTGCACGATCGTGGCGCCGACCTGGCTCTTGATGTCGTCGCCGACGATCGGGAGGCCCGCATCGGCGAACTTCTGCGCCCACTCGGGGTTCGAGGCGATGAAGACCGGCAGCGCGTTGACGAAGGCACAGCCGGCGTCGATCGCGGCCTGGGCGTAGAACTTGTCGGCCTGCTCGGAACCCACCGGGAGGTAGGACACGACGACGTCGACCTGAGCGTCCCGCAGCGCCTGCACCACGTCGACGGCCTCGGCCGAGGACTCCTCGATGATCTCGCGGTAGTACGTGCCGAGACCGTCGAAGGTCGGTCCACGCTGGACGGTGACGCCGGTCGGCGCCACGTCGGTCAGCTTGATCGTGTTGTTCTCGCTGGCGACGATCGCTTCGGCGAGGTCCATGCCGACCTTCTTGGCGTCCACATCGAACGCCGCGACGAACTGCACGTCCGAGACGTGGTACTCGCCGAAGGTCACGTGCATGAGACCCGGAACGCGGTCGTTCGGGTCGGCGTCTTTGTAGTACTCCACGCCCTGCACGAGGGACGAGGCGCAGTTACCCACACCGACGATGGCGACGCGTACGGAGCCCATCGCGTTTGCCTCCTTGTTGTTCATCACGACCGGTCCGTGTGCGGACGCGGGGATTCGGGGGGTGCGTCCCCAGCCGGGTCGGCCGGGAAGTCGAGAGTCTTGCCGGAGCGCTCGTTGGTGATGAGCTCCTCCAGCCAGCGGACCTCGCGCTCACACGCGTCGAGGCCGTGTCGTTGCAGTTCCAGCGTGTAGGCGTCGAGCCGCTCGCCGGCTCGGGAGAGCACGTCGCGCAGGCCCTCGCGGCGCTCCTCGATCCGCCGGCGGCGGCCCTCGAGGATGCGCAACCGGGTGGCCCGGTCGGTGCGGGAGAAGAAGGCGAAGTGCACACCGAAACCGGCGTCGTCGTACGTCTCGGGTCCGGCCTGGGCGAGCAGGTCGGCGAACCGCTCCTTGCCCTCCGCAGTGATCTTGTAGACAACCCGGCCGCGTTTGCTGGTCATCGGGGGGATCATCGAGGGATCCGAGTCCGACTCGGTGATCCAACCGGCCGTCTGCAGCCGCTTGAGAGTCGGATAGAGGGTGCCGTAGCTGATGGCCGCGCGAATCGTGCCCAGCTTGGTGGCGAGCTCCTTGCGCAGCTCGTAACCGTGCATCGGCGTCTCCTGAAGGAGACCGAGGATCGCCAACTCCAACACTGGCCATCCCCTCCTCGTACCTCGATGTATCGAACCGATACATCGCAACCGTAGATCGCGTCGCAAGCAAGCGCAAGAAAAACCCGCCACCGCGACCACCGCGCCACGCTGAGTGATGACTGTCGCCGCGCGGGGAAGGACCGCGTACTCTCTTCGCCATGCGCACGCAGCGGCAGGTCGTCGACTACTCGCTACAGAAGCGGGCAGTGCTGCGTGACGTGCACAACGGCCGGGTCGGAACGCTCGAGGTCTGCGATGCGTCTCCGTACCTGAAAAACGCAGCTCGGTTCCACGGCGAGCCGACCGACGAACGCTGTCCGGTCTGCCGCCGCGACAATCTCACCCTCGTGCATTACATCTACGGCGATGAACTCAAGCAGTCCGCGGGGCAGGCCCGGAAGCTCGCCGAGCTTCCCGTCCTGGCGATGACTCTGCGTGAGTTCCAGGTGTTCGTCGTGGAGGTGTGCCGCTCCTGCGCGTGGAATCACCTGGCCGAGCAGTACGTGCTCGGCCGGGACGCGCTGAACGCCGACGAGCTTGATCAGGGCGAGGCACTAGCCTTGTCCGCCGCGGGCCGCCACCGCGAGCCAGGGTCGTCGTCACAACGCCGGGAGGGCCGCCGATGAGGTGGTCCCCTCTCGCTAACGTGTGCACGACCCCGACCGACTCGGGCATCCAGCGCCGCAATCGGTCATCGAAGACATCCGACAGGGCGGCTGCCGGTATGCAGCCCAAATCGTCCGCGCGTGGCGTCGTCGGCGGGGGCCCCTCCAGGGCTCTCTCGACGCGCTTCACCGTGACCGAGGTGTGACCGCATGAACTCGTACGGCGAATCGCAGTCTCCGCGTGCCCGGGCCAGCGTGCCCGGGTCCGGTGCCGCCGCGCCTGCCGACGACCAGTCCGCCGGTCGAAGTATCGGCGGAGCCCGTCCAGCACCCGACGCGTACCGCCGTGGGGCCGGTGGACGCGCCAGCGTAGGCGCCGCCTCGGTCGGCACGGCCGGCCGCGCGTCGGTCGGGACCGCCGCCCCCAAGGGCAGCGCCTCCGTCGGCGGCGTCACCGGTTCGGCCCGGGTCGGCGCGCGCGCGTCGGTCGGCGCCACGACCGGCTCGGCCTCCGTCGGCGGCCGGGCCTCGGTGGCCCGCGCCGCGGTCCGTCCCGGCCTCGACGCGCCCGAGACCCCCGGCGCCCCCGGCGCCGGTCCCGGCCGCAAGGGCAAGGACAAGTCGAAGGCGGCCAAGCGGCGCCGGCGCACCAACATCCTCACCGCCGCGGCCGCGGTCGTGGTCATCCTCCTGGGCGCCGGCGTCGTCGGCGGCACCTACTTCTTCGACGACGTCGCCCTGCCCCCGCCGGTCACCGAGGACCAGTCCAACGTCATCCTCGACTCCAAGGGCACGGTGCTCGCCAAGCTCGGCGAGGCGAACCGGACCGTGGTGCCGGAAGAGAAGATCAACAAGGTCGTCGAGCACGCCGTCGCCGCGGCCGAGGACAAGAACTTCTACACCCACCACGGCATCGACATGAAGGGCATCGTCCGGGCCGCGTGGAACAACTTCACCGGCGGGGCGACGCAGGGCGCGTCGACGATCACGCAGCAGTACGCGCGGCACGCCGCCGATCTGAAGGCGATCAGCATCAACCGCAAGCTTCGTGAGGCGGTCATCGCCCGCAAGCTGGAGTCGCAGTACAACAAAGACCAGATCATGGGCATGTACCTGAACTACGTCGACCTCGGTGAGGGCCGGTACGGCATCGAGGCCGCGGCGCAGGGCTACTTCGGCAAGTCGGTGACCACCCCGGCCGGTCAGAAGAACGCCATCACGCCGAGCGAGGCGGCGGTACTTGCTTCCATCATCAAACAGCCCTACCCGAACTCGGCCCACCGCGGCTACGACCCGAACTACAACCTCCCGGATGCGAAGCAGCGCTGGGAGTACACGATGAAGAACATGCTGGAGATGAACTGGATCACTCCGGCGGAGTACGCGGCGCGGAAGTACCCGGCGGTGCGGAAGCCGAGCGCGAGCTCCTGCAAGACCTGTGCGGCCAACAAGCCGGTCGGCATGATCTTCCGCCACGTGAAGGCCGAGCTGGCCCAGATGGGCATCTCGGACGCGGAGTTCGACAAGGGTGGCATGACGATCACCACCACGATCGACCCCGACGTGCAGAAGGCGGCCGAGGACGCGGGCTCCCGCAAGAGCGAGGACTCGCCGATGAACGGCCGGCCCGCGACCTATCAGGCGTCGGTCATCGGCATCGATCCCAACACCGGGCGCGTGCTCGGCTACTACGCCGGTGACGATCCCAACGGCACCGACTACGGCGGCTACCTCTCCGGCGACGGCACCAAGATCCTCGGTGGCCAGTCCCCCGGCTCGAGCTTCAAGATCTACACGCTCGCGGCCGGTCTCCAGGAGGACCTGTCCTTCAAGAGCATCTGGGACAGCACGCTGAAGCGCCCCAACGGCACTCCGATCAACAACGCGGGCGCCGACCCGGGCAAGATCTGCGCGAGCAAGATCAAGAACTGTGATCTCGAGACCGCGACGATCAAGTCGTACAACTTCCCGTTCTACTGGATCGCCGACAAGATCGGCCGCTCCAAGGTCATCCAGGCGGCCAAGCTCGCCGGCATCGACCACATGTGGACCGACGGCAACAAGCAGTTCCCGAACGGCAAGCTGGTCGACCTGACCAAGACCGACAAGTCGACGTGGGAGAAGTCCGGCTACTTCGACAACGAGGTGGCGTTCGGTCAGTACCGCGTGCTGCCGCTCGAGCACGCCGAGGGCGTCGCGACGATCGTCGCCGGCGGCGTGCACCACGCGGCGCACTTCGTCCGCCAGGTGAAGCGGGTCGACCCCGACACGGGCAAGGTCTCGTACCTGAACCCGGAGAAGGTCGGCGGCAACCGGGTGTTCCCGGCCGACCAGATGTCCAACCTCGACGGCGTCCTCCAGAAGATCGTCATCGCCGACAACCGCGACCTGCGCAACGGCCGCGAGAGCGTCGCGAAGTCGGGCACCTGGGAGTACGACGACGGCAAGGACGACCACACCGGTTCCGGCGACTGCTGGTTCGTCGGCGGCATCCCGCAGTTGGCGGCGACCGTCTGGGTCGGCGGCAAGGACAAGAAGGTCGAGCTGCACGACCCCAACAGCAGCAGCCGCTACAAGGACATGTTCGGCGCCGGCATCCCGTCGAAGATCTGGAAGCAGTTCATCGACACCGTCACCGCCAAGCTGGACATGAAGAAGGACGACTTCCCGCAGCGCCAGGACACCGGCAACCCGGAGGCCCTCGGCAACGGCGTGAAGCCCGTCGTCCCCGAGACGCCCGCCAACGACTGCGCGCTGACGCTGATCGGCCTCAGCTGCGACAACAACGGCGGCAACAACAACGGTGGGAACAACGGCGGCGGCAACAACGGCGGCGGCAACAACGGCGGCGGCAACAACGGCGGGAACGGTGGCAACACCGGTGGTGGCACCGGGATCATCCCGAACGGCGTCACCACAACACAGGGCGCAACCAATACCGGCGGCGGTTAGCGCCCGAGGCTGCTTCGATGGCCGGCGTGTGCCCTGCGGGGGCGCGCGCCGGCCATCGGCGTTTCATCAGGCTTTCTCACGTACGCCGGAGTTGAGTCCGACGTTTGCTGCCGGATGCGGCATGATGCGTTGTCATGAGCACGCATCCGTCCGAGGACGTCGATCGCCCCGAAGCACCGCCGACCGCTCAGGCGACCGGCGACGGTTTCGTGCGAGGCCTCTCCGAGGCGATCGGTGGGCCGCTGGGCAGTCACGCCGTGCGGCCGGACGCGAAGCCCGGGCGGTTCTGGACCGCGGCGCGGATCATCCTCGCGCTCACCTGCATCACGCTGGCGTTCTCCTGGGTGCAGAAGTCGCCCTGCCAGACCGGCGACTGGCAGAAGAACGTCCAGTACACGCGGTTCTGCTACACCGACGTGCTGGCGCTCTACTACGCCGAGGGCCTCAACGAGGGACAGGTCCCGTACAAGGATCACGCCGTGGAGTACCCGGTCGTCACCGGCTACTTCATGGGCGCGCTGGGACTGCCGGTCCACGCGTACGGGGTCAAGCACCCCGACATCAACCAGGGTCAGTGGTTCTACAACACCAACGCGCTGGTGCTCTCCGCGCTGGCGGTCATCACCGCGGCCGTGATTCTCGCGCTGCGACGACGAAGGCCCTGGGACGCGGCGATCTTCGCGCTCTCCCCGATCATCTTCTTCACGGCCACGGTGAACTGGGACTTCCTGGCGATCGGGCTGGCCGCGGTCGGCCTCTACCTCTGGGCCAAACGCCATCCACTCTGGGCCGGCGTGTTCCTCGGCCTGGGCGCGGCGGCGAAGCTCTGGCCGCTGTTCATCCTCGGCCCGCTGCTGGTGCTGGCGGTGCGCTCGAAGACGGTCGACAAGTGGTTCTGGGCGTTCCTCGGGACGGTCGGCTCGTGGGTCGTGGTCAACTTCCCGGTGTGGTTGCTCTACCACGACAGCTGGCTGCGCTTCTTCCAGCTCAACAGCGAGCGCCCGATCGACTGGGGCACGTTCTGGTACGTCGGCCGCTACCTGGACGGCAAGTGGCACAACGGCGCGACCGGTGATCAGGGCCCTTTCCAATGGCTCAGCAACCACATCCCGACGCTGAACATCATCACGTACGGTCTCTTCGGTCTCGCTTGTGTCGGCATCGCCGCGCTCGCGCTGCTCGCCCCGAAGCGCCCGCGCCTCGCCCAGCTCGCCTTCCTGGTGGTCGCGGCGTTCCTGATCTTCAGCAAGGTCTGGTCCCAGCAGTACGTCCTCTGGCTGCTCCCGCTGATCGTCCTGGCCCGCCCCCGCTGGGGCGCGATCGTCGCCTGGACGGTGGCCGAGTTCGGCTACTTCACCGCCTTCTACGCCGAGCTGCTCGGCGCGGGCGGCAAGCCGGTGATCCCCGAGGGCACGTTCGTCCTGGCCTCGACCCTGCGCATCATCACCGTGGCGGTCCTCTGCGGCCTGGTGATCCGCGAGATCTGGCGCCCCGAGCTCGACGTGGTCCGCCAGACCTACCAGGACGAGGACCCGGACGGCGGCTACCTCAACGGCCCCGACCAGCGCTTCGTAAGCCACTTCCGCCAGGTGTTCCGCGTCGACAAGACGGTGTCTCCGGCGGCCGACCCACCCTCGGCGCCGGAGCCGGCAAACACCTAAATCGCCTATCCCGTACGCGGAAGCGCGGCACCAGAGGCACAAACGGCGCGCAACGCCGCCGCGGACTCGGACCGTAGCCACTCACGCCCTAGACGCGCCGCCGGGCATAGCTGCCCACGAGGGCGCCCGCTACGCGGCCGCCTGGATCGGTCCGCCCCGAGTCCGGCGGCGCCCCTGGCTTGCGGTGGGCTCGCTGGCTTGCGGTGGGCTCGCTGCTGGCTTGCCGTGAGCTAGCTGGCGTGCGGTGGGCTCGCTGCTGGCTTGTTCGTGGGCTCGCTGGCGTGCGGTGAGCTCGCTGCTGGCTTGTTCGTGGGCTCGCTGGTTTGCGGTGGGCTCGCTGGCTTGTGCTGTGTGCCCGCCATGCGCGTGGAGGTAAGCAGAGCGGGACGACGTCCGGCCGATCGTCAGCGGGCCGGCTGTGCCACCAAAGTCGGGACCTCGCGTTGCTGGCCCGGGACGACCGGCTGGTTGCCCTCGCCCGGAATGGTGCCGCCGTCGGTGCCCGTGCCCGGTTGGATGCCCGCCCCCGGCTGCGTGCCCGTGCCGGGGAGCGTGCCCGTGCCCGGCTGTGTGCCCGTGCCGGGGAGGGTGCCGGTTCCGGGGTCGGTGCCCGTTCCCGGGAGGGTGCCGGGCTGGGTGGGCGTGACCCCGCCGCCGGGTTGGGTGGGCTGGCCGGGCTGGGTCGGCTGGGTCAGGCGGAACAGGACCGCGTCGTCCAGGTCTTCGCGTGAGATGCCCAGCGAGTCGACCGGGATGTCGCCCGCGCGCTCCCATGGGGTGCCGGCCACGTAGGCGCGCAGCAGCAGCACCGTGGTCACGCCCTGGGAGCGCAGGTATTCGATGCTCGTGCTGTCGGGGAACGTCTCGACGTTGCGCCGCATCGTGGCCTGGTGGGCCGCGGCGAAGCCGCCCGAGCCGTTCGCGATCTGCTGGAAGCGCGTGGTCGACCAGAGCATCACCATCTGGTCGGTGTTGTCGGCGGTCGGCAGCACCAGCATCGGGCCGGTCACCGTGCGCATCGCGCTGGGCTGGGGCGGCACCACCGGGTGGGCGGTCGCGTTCCAACCCTCGAGGAGCACCAGCACCAGGGGTACGAGCGTGGCCGACCGCAGCCATGGACCGGGCCACGGCGGGATGCGCAGCTCGGCCCAGTGATCGGCACGCCGCACGAACTCGGCGACCGCCCCGGCGGCCAGGATCGCCAGCAGCAACGTCACCCAGATCATGAGGCGGCCGGGGATGCGGGCGTTCAGCGAGGCGGGCAGGTGGCCGAAGAGCGGCAGGTACGTCCAGCGGCCGTCGAAGAAGTTGGCGCCCAGGGCCAGGATCGTCGTGGCGGCCAGCCCGGCGAGCAGGAACAGGCGCTGCCAGAGGGTCCAGATCGAGAAGGCCAGGCCGGCCAGCGCGAGCGCGTAGAGCACGAAGCCCGGCAGCAGCGACATCTCGGCCGGCCAGGGCAGTGACGAGCGCGGCACCTGGTGCGGGCCGCCCCAGAGCCGGGACTCGGCCGGGCCGATCAGCAGGCTGCGCAGCGGCGGCGAGAAGAACTTGATCTCGGCCGTGGCCGTGGCCGTGTTGCCGGTCTTGAGGTAGGGCAGGGCGACCACCGCGGCGGTCCCGGCCACGATCAGCGGGCCGACGATGTCGGTGACCATCAGGCGCCAGCCCAGCACCGGGCGCTCGGCCGGGCGGCGCCACCAGCGGATCGGCACCCGGACCAGCAGCACCAGCAGGATCAGCCCGAGCACGCCGAGGAACGGCAGGCCGAGCGAGAAGCCGAGGCTGACCTGCCAGGCCGCGACGATCCAGCCGGCGGCGGCCCACCCGGCGTGGCGTTTGCCGCGCCGGAAGCCACGCCGCATCGACCAGCCGTGCCCGTGCGCGATCATGGCCAGGGCCAGCGGGATGCCCCCGGCCGAGATGATGTCGAGGTGGCCCTCCTGGGCGAGCCGCCACGGCGCGTAGGCGAAGGCGACGGCGGCCACCGCGGCGCCGGTGCGGCCCGCGCCGAGCTGCCGGACCAGGGCGTAGGCGCCGATCAACAACAGCGCGTGGGCGAGCACGAAGAGAATGTTGTAGCGCAGGACGGCGGCGAGCGGGCCGGTGCCGATCATGCCGGCCGGCGCGTAACCGAGCAGGCTGTCGCCGTACGCGAAACTGTTCGGTTGTGGGAAGTAAGCGTTGGATTGCCACAGCTTGACCGGATCGGTGAGCAGAATGTGGCCGCTCCAGGCGATCTGCCAGGCCTGCCGTGCCGGGTCGGCGAGATCTTGCGGGAGCGTGTGCAGCGGATATTGCAGGGTCGGCCAGGTCATGCCGACGGCAAGAGCGATGGCGATGTACGTGACCAGGGCGTACTCGTGGATCAGACCCCGCCCGAAGGCCCGGCTCGCCCGGCGGATCCGCCCCGGGCCGCGTTCCTGGGTGGTGGCGAAGGCGGTCCACGGGTCGGGCGGCGCGTCGGCGGGCCGCGAGCTGGGCAGCGGCTCCTTGAGCTTGACGGTCGCCGCGTTCTCCTGTGGAGCATTTTCGACATCAGGCGCTGAACCGGACACATCGGACGCCTGTCCGACGGTCGACGCGGCCGCGGCGGGCGCTCCGACCATGGCGAGTTCCCGGGCCGGCGCCTTCTTCCTGATGCGGAAAAGCCGCCGCCACCCGGACGCGGGTGCGGCGGCCGCCGGCTCTTCGGCCAGGGCGGGCTGAATCATGGTCGGCGGGCTCGCCATCGCGGCGGCCCGCTGAACCTCGGTGGGCGGCGCCGAGGCGGCGGGTTGGACCCGGGTGGGCGGCTCCGAGGCGCCGGGCTGGACCTGGGTGGGCGGCGCCGAGGCGGCGGGCTGGACCCGGGTGGGCGGCTCCGAGACGCCGGGCTGAATCTGGGTGGGCGTGCTGGAGGCGGTGGGCTGGACCGGGGTGGGCGCGCTGGAGGAGGGCGCACCGGCCGAGGCCGAAGAGTCGGCGGCCTGGGGATCGGTCGAGGGCCGGACCACCGTGGCCGCGTCCTGACCAGGGGAGCTGCCCGCGCCGGGCGGGGCCGCACCGGCCGAGCCATCGCCGCCGTTGCCGGCCGTGGTCGGCGTACCTCCCGAGCCCGCGGAAGCCCCACCCGGCCCGCCCGCCTGCGCCGGGATCGCGGGACGCAAGGTCTCCGCATCCGGCGGCGGGGCCTGGGCCGTGGACTGCTTCGGCTGGTCGGTGGTCATGGTCCTCCCCAAGTACCGGCTGGCTCGGCCCGGCCCGTCAGCGGCCCGTCCCCTCCCGCAGGAGGGCGATGTCGGCGGTCTGGCCCTCGGCGCCGCCCGGTGTCTCGACGACGGCCGGCGCGCCGGCGGCCCGGATCGCGGCCACCACCAATTCCGGGTCGATCTTGCCACTACCGAGGTTGTCGTGCCGGTCCTGCCCGGAGTCGAAGCCGCCCTTCGAGTCGTTCGCATGAATCAGGTCGATCCGGCCGGTGATCGCCTTCACCCGGTCGACGATGCCGACCAGATCTTCGCCGCCCGCGAACGCGTGACAGGTGTCGAGGCAGAACCCGGCGCCGAAGCCACCCACCGCGTCCCACAACCGGGCAAGGTCGTCGAAACGGCGGGCGCAGGCGTTGTCACCACCGGCCGTGTTCTCGATCAGGATCGGCAGCGGCAGGCCACCGTCGGACTCCGCGTACTCGAAGGCCTTGCGCCAGTTCTCGAAGCCGGCCTCGAGATCGGCGTCCTTGCCGACGTGGCCGCCGTGCACGATCAGCCCTTTCGCCCCCAGCTCGGCCGCGGCCTTGGCATGGGCCATGAGCAGCTTGCGGCTCGGGATGCGGATGCGGTTGTTGGGCGACGCCACATTCACGATGTAGGGCGCGTGGATGTAGACGTCCACCTCGGACTCACGCAGGGCCGCGGCATCCTCACGCGGTTTGGGCGATTTGTAACCCTGCGGGTCGGTCAGGAAGAACTGCACGGCGTCGGCACCGCGTTCACGGGCTGCGTCGAGGGGATCGGCGGGATCGACATGGGCTCCGATGCGCATGGGACGAGCCTACGACGCGGGTACGACGGTTCTTCCGCGCGTCACCGCGTCACGCCGGGCCTCGTTAGCCCCAATCGAGGCCATTTACGCATGTGACGACCGGCATGCCGGACGTATGCCGATGCGCGCCTCGAACAAAACGATCACGTGGAAACGAAGACGGACACCGGCACGGCCGGTCCGAACTGGGAGATGGTGCATGTCGCGGCAGTTCCGATACCGGGTCACGGCGTTCGTGCTGGGCGGACTGATATTTGGGGCGCCGCTGCTCACGAACGGGACGGCCAGCGCCGAACAGGCGAACCTGCTGGACGAGGGCGGCCGTCAGGTGACGTTCGAGGGCGGGGGCATGCTCGGCCTCTCCTGCCGGTCGCACCCCGACATCGAGAGCATGGTGGTGCCGGCGGAGAGCACGATCCGGGTGGTCAACCGCACCGGATACAGCGCCCGCCTGATGCTGAGCGGCGAGAGCAAGGGCACGCTCGCCGACGACTCGGCGACCCAGGTCGTGTTCCGCCGGGGCACCACGTCGGTGCTGCTCAAGCCGAACTGCCCGCTCGGCGAGGACGCGGTGCCGGCGACGGTCACGGCATCCCCGTCGGCCGCGGCGGCGATGCCGGACCCGATTCCGGTGCCCTCGGGCGGCGACACGGCGACGGCCACGCCGTCGGGCTCGGCGGCCGGGCCGTCCGATTCCACGACGGTCTCGACGCTGTCCGGCGCGGCGCCGGTGACGCATTCCGCCCGGCTGACGCCGGCGGCGGGCCATGCGGGGGTGCGGGCTCCGGGGTCGACCTTGCGCACGGCGACGGTCACCCAGGCGGCGACCACGGCGGCGCAGGCGATGCCGCAAGGTGGCGGGGCCGGAAAGATCAAAGGCAGGAGCAGCGCCGGTACGCCGGGGAGCACCGTCCCCGCGTTCGCGGGCATGCCGCCTGGTGATCGCAAGGCGCTGATTCCCGGCGTACCTCCGCTGGATCTGTCCTCGGCCACGCAGGACGCCGCGCCGGCGGCAGCCACCCCGCCGCCCACCGAGATCGCCGCGGCCGAGCCGGTGGCCGCGATGACCCGGATGCCCGAGACCGCGCCGGTCGGGTTGCTGGCGCTGATCGCCGCGGTGTGCGTGATGGGCGTCGGCGCCGGAGCGATTCGGGCAATCGTGTCGCAACGTGCAAATCGTACAAAAGTGGCGTAAGCTGGTCGTCAACAAGCTCCGCGGGGCGGCCGCGTCCAACCTCATCGGTGTGGTCGTTCCTCCCCAGGTCCCACCCAGCGAAAGCGGAACGGACGCCCCGCGGCTCCCGAAAGAAAGAGGACCCCGTTCGACGACGGGGTCCTCTTTCTTCGTCCACAACCCGTCACGACCGGATTTGGGCAGGTCGACCCGCCTGGGTATGCTTGCTCGGTTCGCAGTGTGAGGGCCGTGGGCATTCCTACCCACGGCTTTTCGATGCGATCGACACAAGACCTCCTGCCACGGAGAGACCGTGGCCGCTAAGCCCACAGGAGGTGAGAACGTCTTGCGTCATTACGAACTCATGGTGATCCTCGATCCTTCGCTCGAGGAGCGCACCGTCGCCCCGTCGCTCGATCAGTACCTGAACGTGATCAGGACCGCGGGTGGCTCGGTGGAGAAGCTCGACGTCTGGGGCCGTCGCCGGCTCTCGTTCGAGATCAACAAGAAGGCCGAGGGCATCTACGCCGTCGTCGACCTTCAGGCGACCCCCGAGGCCGTCGCCGAGCTGGACCGTCAGCTGCGGCTCAACGAGTCCATCCTGCGTACCAAGGTCATCCGGCCCGAGACCCGCTGATCGCTCGTTTTTGTCAGGGGGTTCTGAGAACCTCCTACGAACGAGAACAGCGGCGAGGAGTAGATCATGGCAGGAGAAACCGTTATCACGGTCGTCGGTAACCTCACCGACGATCCCGAGTTGCGCTTCACCCCTTCGGGTGCGGCGGTTGCCAAGTTCCGCATCGCGTCCACGCCGCGCACTCTGGACCGGCAGTCGGGCGAGTGGAAAGACGGCGAGCCACTGTTCCTTGCGTGCAACATCTGGCGTGACGCCGCCGAGCACGTCGCCGAGTCGCTGCAGCGTGGCGCTCGGGTGATCGTGCAGGGCCGGCTGCGCCAGCGGTCTTACGAGACCCGCGAGGGAGAGAAGCGCACCGTCTACGAGCTCGAGGTCGACGAGATCGGCCCGTCGTTGCGGTATGCCACGGCCAAGGTGCAGCGGATGAGCCGCTCCGGTGGCGGTGGCGGTGGTGGCGGCGGTTTCGGCGCCTCCAACGGCGGCGCCAGTGGCGGCAGCGGTGGTGGCGGCAACCGGCAGCAGTCCGGCGGTGGCGGCGGAGGCAACTTCGACGACCCGTGGGCTACGGCCGCTCCGGCCTCCGGCGGCACCCGCTCCGGCGGTAGTGGCGGCGGAAACTCCTCGTTCGACGACGAGCCTCCCTTCTAGCCCGTTCGGGCTGCAACGAGTTCAGGAGTAAGAGCAATGGCTAAGGCTGCGGCACTGCGCAAGCCGAAGAAGAAGGTGAACCCGCTCGACAAGGACGGGATCACCTACATCGACTACAAGGACACCGCCCTGCTGCGGAAGTTCATCTCCGACCGGGGCAAGATCCGTGCCCGCCGGGTCACCGGGGTGACGTCTCAGCAGCAGCGGCAGATCGCCCGCGCGGTCAAGAACGCCCGCGAGATGGCGCTCCTGCCGTACACGGCGACGGCGCGCTGAGGGGGGTCTGCGACATGAAGATCATCCTCACCCAGGAAGTGTCCGGTCTCGGCACGCCCGGCGACGTCATCGAGGTCAAGAACGGCTACGGCCGTAACTACCTCCTGCCGCAGGGTTTCGCGATCCGGTGGACCCAGGGCGCCGAGAAGCAGGTCGCCGTCATCAAGCGGGCCCGCGAGGCTCGTGAGATCCGTGACCTGGGCCAGGCCAACGAGGTCAAGGGCCAGCTGGCCGGCCTCAAGGTCACGCTGTCGGCGCGTTCCGGCAACGGTGGCCGCCTGTTCGGCTCGATCACCCCGGCCGAGATCGTCGACGCGGTCAAGGCCGCCGGCGGTCCGTCGCTCGACCGGCGTCGCCTCGAGATGCCCGGCCACATCAAGACCACGGGCGCGTACAACGTCCAGGTCAAGCTCCACCCCGAGGTGACCGCGACGTTCCCGGTGAACGTGGTGGCCGCCAAGTAAGTGCGTTTCTGACGCGTCGAAACGGCGCGCTGGGCTTCGGCCTGGCGCGCCGTTTTGCTTTGCTTGCCCCGGGCTCGCCTTGCTCAGCCTCGCGTTGCCGGGCCTCGCCTCGCTTTGCTCAGCCCCGCGTTGCCGGGCCTCGCCTCGCTCAGCTGAGGCTGTTGCCGGTGATGGCCGAACTGAGCACAGTGGCCAGTCCGCCGCCCACCACGGCCGCGGCCAGGCCGATGCTGATGGCCTTCCACGAGCTGCTGAACTTTCGCAGGCCCAGGGCGACGATCACGCTGAGCACGAGCGAGATGAGGAACTGCGGCGCCGCCTTGGCGAGGGTGTCGAGCGCGTGGGACTGGGAGCCGGTGTTGACCACGAGCATGTACACGACAAAAAGGACAATGGGCACCCCGTACCAGATGACGGTGTAGCCGACCGCGGCGAGAGGACCGCTGGCGTCCTGATCATCCTCCTCGTCGTCCGGATCGAGCAGGTCGCTCCTCCGGCTCGTCGGGAAGCCGCCGGTGACCGGTCGGCGCTCGTAGGAGCCGGTCGCGCCCTGCTGGAATCCGCCCCCGGTGCGCTGCGGGCGCACCATCGGCTCGCGCTGCTCGCGGGGAACGGGCGAGATCAGCGACGTGGAGGTCATCGATAGGTTCGACGCTCGCGGGACCGATGCGGCCCCGCTGGGCCGAAAGGGCACGTAATCCGAGGTGCCAAATCGTCGGGACTCGCCCTCGGCGAGACCGCCGTTGTCGGAAAGATCTCGGCGCCAGTCGTCGCCGCGGCCGTCACGATAGGAGGCCGAGCCCTGGCCGTCGCCCTCGGGCTGTTCGGCGAACTCGAGCCGCCAGTCGGCGGGCAGGCGCGCTTCGGCCGGCGCGGCGCCGCCGGACCAGGGCGCCGCCCCGGTGCCACGCGCCGGCCGGCCCGGGCCCGCGTCGAGCTCGCGGCGCCAGCCATCGGCGTTCGGCACATCGCCGTAACCGAGTTCCGGGGCGGAGCGGCGCCGGCCGGTCGGGTCCGCGGGCTCGTCGGCGCGACGGCGGCCACCACCGCGGTAGTCGGCCGGTCCGTCGCTGTAGGGCATCCCGCTGCGCGGCGCGGGGCCGCCGCCGTAGGGCACGCCGCTCCGCTGCCCCGGGCCGTCGCCGTATGGCACGCCGCTGCGCTGGGCCGGGCCGTCGCCGCGTCGTCCGCCGCCGGGACCATCACCGTAGGGATCGCCGCCGCGTCGCGGGCCGCCCGGGGCGTTGCCGTAGGGGTCGTCGCCGCCGGGGCCGTCACCGTAGGGATCGCCGCCGCGTCGCGGGGCGCCCGGGCCATCGCCGTAGCCGCCGCCGTCGCGGTAGTCGGTCTGCTCGTCGGGGCGGGCGGGACCGCTCGGGAGCGCGCGACGGGCCGATCCGTAGGCGGGACCGGCCGGGGCGCCGCCGTAGCCCTCCGCGCCGCCGTAGCCCTCCGCGCCGCCGTAGCTCTCCGCGCCGCCATAGGCCGAACCGTTGGCCGAGCCGCCGTAGCCCTCCGCGCCGCCATAGGCAGCGCCATTGGCCGAGCCGCCGTAGGACGGGCCACCGGGGCCGTAGGTCGGTCCGCTCGTGGGCGCGGCGCCGAAGGCGGTCTCGTCGGCACGGGCGCGGCCGCTGGGCAGCTCGCGGCGGCCGGAGCCATACGTGGGACCGCCCGGCTGGCCGCCGTACGCCGGTGGCGCGGTCTCGTCGGGGCGGGCGCGGCCGCTGGGCAGCTCGCGGCGCGGAGTGCCGAACGGGGTGCCGCTGCGGGGCGCGCTCGGGTAGGAATCGTCGGCGCCGTACGGGGTGGCGCTCCGCGGTGAGGCGGGCATCGCGCTGCGGGGCGACGCCGGCATTGCGCTGCGCGGTGACGCGGGCATCGCGCTGCGGGGCGACGCCGGCATCGCGCTGCGGGGCGAGGCGGGCATCGCGCTGCGCGGGGCGCCGGGCGGGGTGCGCCAGTCGTCCTCGGGCTCGGGGCTGGCCGCCGGCTCGGGCTTGGCCGGGCCGGCCGGAAGCTCGCGGCGCGTGCCGGGGGTGTGGTTCGCCGATTCGCGGCGGGCCGCCTCCTCGCGCCAGGCCTGCACGCGCGGGTCGTCGTCGGAGCGGCTCCACTGGCCGGTGTCGGGGTCGCGCACCCAGCTGCTGGTGTCGGGCTCGGCCGCCCAGGAGCCGGTGTGCTCGCGCCAGTCGTCGTCGACGTCGTTGTAGCGGGCCTTGCCCCGTCCGGACTGGCGGGGAGGCTCCTCGGGCCGGGCCCGACGGCCGCCACCGGGCGCGCTGCGGGCGCCGGACTCCACGCCGCCGCGGCCGTCCTCGGCGAAGCGCTCGGGCTCGGGGCCGCGGGTCGGCTCCTCCTCGGCGCGGCTGCGCCGGCGGCCGGCGCCCGGCTGGTCGGTGGGATAGGCCGGTGCCGCGCCACGGCCGAAGCCGGTCGTCGGCGCCGAGGCCGGCGGCTCCGCGCCACGGCCTGGGCCGCGCGGTTCGCCACCACGGTCGAAGCCTGGTCCGCGCTGTTCACCATCGCGGCCGAAGCCGGGGCCGGGCTGCTCGGCACCGCGGCCGAAACCGGGGGCGGCCTGCTCCCCGCCGCGGCCGAAACCGGGGGCGGCCTGCTCCCCGCCGCGGCCGAAACCGGGGGCGGGTTGCGAGGCACCGCGGTCGAAGCCCGGGCCGGGCTGCTCGGCACCGCGGTCGAAGCCCGGGCCGGGTTGCGCAGCACCGCGGTCGAAGCCGGGGCCGGGTTGCGCAGCACCGCGGCCGAAACCGGGGGCGGCTTGCTCCACGCCGCGACCAAACCCGGTGGTCGGCGATGCGGCCGGCGGCTCGGCGATGCGGCCATAGCCGGTGGTCGGCGATGCGGCCGGCGGTTCGGCGATGCGGCCGTAACCGGTGGCCGGCGGCTCGGCGACGCCCGCGCCGCGGCCGAAACCGGAAGCGGGCTGCGGGTCGGTGTAGCCCGTGCCCCGGCCGAAGCCGGATGCCGACGACGGCGAATCGGGGTAAGCGGGTGCCGCGCCACGGCCGAACCCGGTGGTCGGCGCGACGGGAGGTGGCTCGAAGGGCGGCGTCGTGCCGCGGCCGAAGCCGGAGGACGGCGGCGTCTCCTGGTAAGGCGGCGGCTCGGTGCCGTACGCCGGGCCGCGGCCGAACGCGCCGGACCCGCGTGGGGTCTCGGCCGCCGGCGCCTCGTCGGCGTAGCGGCCGCGGCGCGGGGTGGCCGGCGGCTCGGCGGCGTGACCGCCGGGGCGGGTGTCGTAGCTCAGCGGCATCGCGGCCGACGCGCTGCGGGCGATGCCCTCGTCGTGGCGGGAACGCCGGGACGACTCGTCGTAGCCGCCGGACGGGAGCGCCCGGCGGCCCGTGGAGCCGTCGTGGCGGCCGGAGCCGGGGTCACCGCCCGCCGCCCACGTGGGCGTGGCCGGGGCGGCCGGATCGGCGAACAGCGGGATGTTGCCGGTGTCGGTGTGGCCGGCCCAGTGGTCCGGGTCGGAGCGCGTGGCCCAGCCCGTGCCCCCCTCGGGAGCCCGGCGGCGGCCGACCGAGGGTGAACTGCCGGCCTGATCCGCGTTCTGCCGCCACGCCGCCCGGTCGTCCTCGCGCACCAGGTGGCGACCGTCGTCGCGGGGAGTCTGCCAGCTCGGCGTCTCGGCCGGATCGTCCATGCGCAGCCAGCTCGACATGGACGCGGAGTCTTTGGTGGAGCTGCCGGCGGAACCGCCGGCGGAACTGCCGCCAGAACTGCCGGCGGAACCGGGCTCGCTCCAGGTCGCGGTGCCCTCGATGGCGTCGCGCTGCCAGGCCGGGCTCTCGCTCGCGCCCCACGCGGGCCGATCGGGGTCGACCAGCTGCTGCCAGGACGGCGAGCTCTCGGCCGGCGGACGCTGCGACGGCTGCTGCCAGCTCGGCGTGGACTGCTGCTGCTGTTGCTGCTCCCAGGCCGTCGCGGGCGCGGTGAACTGCTGCCACGCGGGCCGCGCCTCGTCGGACGGCGAATCGGACGAGGACCAGGCCGTGCTCGAGATGGCCGGCTGCGCGGTCGGCGACTCGACGGGCGGGTTGTACGAGTCGTTGCCGCCGGTCTGCCAGGCCTCGGTCGTGGAGCGCCAGCCGTGCGAGCCGGTCGTCGAGCGCCACTCGGTGGTCTGCCGCCAGCGCGCGCCCGTGGCCCGCCACTCGGCCGTCTCGGAGCGCCAGCCCACGCCGTCGGCCGGGAACGTCGGGCGGCCGGTCGCGGCCGCGTCGGACCAGCGGCTGGCCGGCTCGACCGCCTGGGAGTCGGACTCGGACTGCTGCGCCCACTGATCGGCGCGGCGCTGCCAGGCCAGAGCCTCGGGGCTGGGCTCCATGCTGCCGGTGTCCGTCAGCGACGCCCATTTCGGCTCAGGCTCGGTCAAATCGGTGCGCTCCGGACCCTGGGGAGGATACGGCTGTGCCGCGCGCCGGTCGCGCGGCATGCGGGCGCCGTAGTCCCATTCCCGTTGGTCCACCGTGAAAGCGTGACGTGCAAGCGACCGAACCGCAACGCCTCCGGGCGATGGCTTGCTCACGCGCGGCAGCTTTTTCTTCCTCCACACCTGTTGACGACGTTATTCCTGCTGGACAAGGCCGACGAGATTTCGTTCCCAAGAGTTGTGCACAGGCTGTGCACAGGGCCACCCACAGGCTGGGGCTAGATGTCCACAAGTTGTCCCGAGACTCATCCACCGGCGCGCTTGGGCTGGTGGCAGGGCTGTTCGTAGAGTGGGGCCCTCACTCGCGCGTACGAGATCGCGTACGGGGTCCAAAGAATTTTTGGATCTTGGTTGGGATCAGCCGAAAGTGTCATACCCGGGCTGTTGGATCACGAGATAGACGTACGGCGAGCGGAGGGGGGTCCCGGTGTCGATCACCGATGACGCGCGGCCGGAGTCGCGGCCGCCGGCCCAGCCATCGGCCGGGGGGCCGCCACGCGGGGACGGTTCGAGCAGTGGCGGTGGCAGTGGCAGTGGTGGTGGGGGTGGTGGCGGCTACGACCGCACCCCGCCGCAGGACGTGGCGGCCGAGCAGGGTGTTCTCGGCGGCATGCTGCTGTCCAAGGACGCGATCGCCGACGTGGTCGAGATCCTCAAGCCGCACGATTTCTATCGCCCGGTGCACGCCACGATCTTCGACATCATCCTTGACCTGTACGGGCGGGGAGAGCCGGCCGATGCGCTGACGGTTTCCGCGGCGCTGGCCGACACCGGCGACCTCCAGCGGATCGGCGGCGTGCCCTACCTGCACACCCTGATCGAGAGCGTGCCGACGGCGGCCAACGCCTCTTACTACGCGCGCATCGTCTCCGAGCGGGCCATCCTGCGCCGGGTGGTCGAGGCCGGCACCAAGATCGTGCAGCTCGGCTACGGCGCCGGCGGCAACGGCGGGCGCGACGTCGACGACATCGTCGACCTGGCCCAGCAGGCGATCTACGACGTCACCGAGAAGCGGGTGAGCGAAGACTTCGCGGCCCTCGGCGACATGCTGCAGCCGACGCTCGACGAGATCGAGGCGGTCGGTGCCCAGGGCGGCATGATGTCCGGCGTGCCGACCGGCTTCTCCGACCTGGACCGTCTGCTCAACGGCCTGCACGCCGGTCAGCTGATCATCGTGGCCGGGCGACCCGGTCTCGGTAAGTCGACCGCGAGCATGGACTTCGCCCGTAACGCGGCGATCCGCCACAACTGCGCCAGCGCCATCTTCTCGCTGGAAATGAGCAAGATCGAGATGGTCATGCGTCTGCTCTCGGCCGAGGCGCGGGTGCCGCTGCACGTCCTGCGCTCGGGCCAGCTCACCGACGACGACTGGAGCAAGCTGGCTCGCCGGATGGGCGAGATCAGCGAGGCGCCGATCTTCGTCGACGACACCCCGAGCATGAACCTCATGGAGATCCGGGCGAAGGCGCGCCGGCTCAAACAGCGGCACAACCTCAAGCTGCTGGTGGTCGACTACCTCCAGCTGATGACCTCGCCGAAGCGCACCGAGAGCCGTCAGCAGGAGGTCGCGGACCTGTCCCGTGGCCTCAAGCTGCTGGCCAAAGAGATCGAGTGCCCGGTGATCGCCGTTTCGCAGCTGAACCGTGGTCCCGAGCAACGAACCGACAAGCGCCCGCAGCTGTCCGACCTGCGCGAGTCGGGCTCGATCGAGCAGGACGCCGACGTGGTCATCCTGCTGCACCGCGACGACTACTACGACAAGGAGTCACCGCGCGCGGGCGAGGCCGACTTCATCGTGGCCAAGCACCGAAACGGCCCGACCGACACCGTGACGGTGGCGGCCCAGCTGCACCTGTCCCGCTTCGTCGACATGGCGATCGTCTGACCGGCGGGGGCGTCAGGGCGCTGTCGTCGTCCACTGGCCGGGGCCGTGGTACGGCAGTGGCGCCGGCTGAGCCTGGGCGTCGACCACCAGGGCGTCCATCGAGATGATGTTGGCGTGGTCGGGGGCGCCGCGGTGGCCGTACAGGGGAATCTCCGCGCTCAGGCGGCCTATCTGCGGGTCGAGGAAGAGGATCGCGCCGCCGTGGTTGATCGCGGCCCAGGCGTGGCAGCCGCCGCCCTCGAGGTCGGTGAGCACGAAGGCGAACGCGCCGTGGCCCGAGTTGTGCAGGTGATTGGCCAGGTTGCGCAGGGCGGCGTCGACGGCGGGCCGCGCCGATTCGGGGTCGGCGGCGCCCAGGAACGGGCACAGGTTCTGGAACGTGGTTCCGGTTTCGCGCTCGATACGCCGCGGGCCGTCCCGTTCGCCACCGGTCGGGCGGCCGGGCTCGCCATGGGCGTACGCGTCGAAGGTCCGTGGCGCCGACACCCGAGGCCGGCCGAGCAGGTAGGTGTCATAGAGAGCGAGCACGACGTCGGTGCAGTTCAGCGCCCGAGTCGGGTCGGTGGCCGGCCCGTCGGCGTTGATCAGCCGGAACCATTCACCGGCGCGCGGATCGGCCAGGCGTGCCGCGCGGCCGTCGCCGTCGCGCGGAACCGCGTTCTCAAGAGCCTGCTGGTGTACGCCGAGGGCCGCCCCCAGACCGCCATAGTCACCCGCGGCGGCCGGGGGTGGCGGGGCGGCGGCGCGAATGGTCGCGGAGGCCTCGACCTCGGCCAGGACCGCTCGAAGATCGGCCACATGACGCCGAAATTGCTCGCCCAGCTCCGCCGACCCGACAAGCATTTCGTGATCGGCCAGCCGCCCGAGATCACCAATCTTCGCGCGAATCTCCTCGGCGATTGAACCGAGATAAGCGGAATATTCGTCCCGACGGTCATCGGGTAAATATCCGAAATGTGGGGGCGGAGGCGGGTCGTCATTTATCGGCCCCGAGATCTCGATGAGCACGGTCGCCTCGCCCGGAATCGCGACCGTCTCCGTCCCCGCATCGCGACGAGCCGGACGATCCAATTCGGACCGTGGGATACGGCGAGTGCTTTCCGCCGTCCCATAGGACCTGCGCAAGATCCCGGCAGCGGTGATCCCGGCGGACTCGGCGGGCGCCGCCGCCAACTCACTGTCCGCCGGCGTCGTCGGCGGAAACAGCCGGCGCGTCGTCTCGTGCGAGGAAGTGCGCCGAGAACCCGTAGCCAACGACAGCGCCAGCCCCGCAAAGATCTGTCGCAGCGACAGCCGGGTAGCCGCGATCGAGACCTCCACGGCCGGCCCGGTCAGCGCCGTGGTCAGCGACAACCCGAGCAGATCAAGCAGGAACCGGCCGATCTCCGTCCAGGCCTCCAGCTTGGCGGCCTCGAGCTCGCGCGCGCACTCGGCCACCGACGTGCCCAGCTCCGACGCGATCGGCGCCAGGGCGTTGAGCGGCGCCGACGGATCGCCGGCCAGCAACTGCCAGGCATCCTCGAAACCCGTCATCCGGGCGGCCGCGACCAGGTCCCGCGGCCCGGTCAGCGCCTCGGCCAGGGCAAACCACCGATCCGCCAGATCCCACGTCGCGGTCTCGTCACCGGACGGCCAGGCCGGCGAGTCCTTGGACCACGACGGATCGACGACGCGGGAGAGGGCCCGCACCGCCCACACCGGCACCTCGAACGGGCAGAGCGCCAGCGGACCCGGAAGCGGACTAGGCCAGACCGTCACGGCCGACGCTCTCCATGAAGTGCGCGAGCTGCTCCCACGCGGCCAGGACCTGCGCCTCGACCGGCCGATACCGGCCCTCGAACGCCCGCCCCGCCTCGTCGTCGCCCCACGGCCGGGACGCCGAGGCCGCCGCGAGGGAGGCGCCGGGCCCGTCGCGCAACTCCCCGAGCGTACGGGCAGCTCTCTCCCAAGATCCGGTCACAACAGTGAGCCGAGGTCGTTGTCGCGCAGGAAGCGCAGCGTCCCCGAATCGGCCGGCAGATAGCCGGCCATCAGCTGCTCGATCTGGCCGTCGGTCTGCGACGCCGCCTCCTGCGCGGTCGCCACGATCGTGCGGGCCAGCGCCTGCGGATCTCGGCACGCGGCCGGATCGAGGCTCAGATCGACGAGCCGGCCACGCGGATCGACCGTCGCGCGCACCGCCCCATCGGGTGACGCGGCGCTGACCCGCAGCGCCGCCATACGTTTCTGAAGATCGTCCAGATCGGACCGCAATCGGGCGTACTGCCCGTAGACCTCGCCCAACCGGTCGCGTAATGCCTGGTTGGCATCGCGATCCGCCGTCTCTGCCACGGTTGAGGCTCCCTGTTCGCCGCCATCGAACTCCGTGACAATACCCAGCTTCGCAACGTTGCGTGGTCCGGTAACTTCATTCCGCGCATAAGGAGGGAAATTCACGATGGTCAGTCGGGCGGAGGCCGAGCAGATCGCCTCCCGCTGGGCGCGGGGCGAGACCGAGCAGCGGGGGTACGCGTGTGAGCCCGCGCTCGTGGAGTTCGACCTGGGCTGGGTGGTCTGGATGCGGCCGGCGCCGTCGGTCCTGCCGCTGCCCGGCGACGGCGCCCGGACGGTCATCGATCGCGAGACGGGCACGCTGTCGACCTGGCCGGCGATCCCGCACGAGGAGATCGCCGCGCGCTACCGGGAGCAGCGTCCGCGGCCCTCGACGACGGTCGATCCGGCGGTGTCCTTGCGGCGTGCAACGCGGCGCCGACCGGCCCCGACCACGGCGGCCGAGCTGATCGTGGGCGGCCGCGTGTTCCGGGCCCAGGGCGCGAAAGGCGATCAAGACCTCAACCATCATCCGCGCGTACGGGATGGCTTGGCCGCGATTCCACCAGGCGCCCGGGTCCGCGGCGTCGAGCGTCACGCCGAGCTGATCGCCGTCTCGGATGCGCTGTCCGAGGTCGGGCATCCGGGTTCGGCGTTGACGGCTTTCCTGGTACGCGAGCCGGCCGACCCCCAGGCGGGCGAGGTGTGCCGCCCTTGCGAGTCGTGTTTGACGGTGCTCGTGGAGCTGGGCGTGCTCCCGCGCGAGCAGTTGGCCGACACCGTGGAGTGGCGGCACGGCTCCGACCGCATCCGGGGCCGTTTCCCGCCCGAGGTCTCCCGCACCCTGGCCGGCGGCGGTTGGCTGGGCGTCGAGCTGCCCGCCGGCCCGACGATCGCCGAGGCCGAGCGGCTCAGCGGCCGCACCGCGTTCCCAGCCGCCCGCCGAGCCCTGGCCGAGTTCGCGGGCGTGCGCTGCGCCCGCCGCGGCCCGGGCCGCCGCCGCGCGATCCGCCTGCTGACCTTCGACCCACTACCCGGCGCCCGCCAGCCCGCCGCGCTGGCCGAGTTCGCCGCCCTGATCGACGCCCCCGTCTTCCCGTTGGCAACCGAAGGCGGGGATGCGCTGGTCGTCCTGGATGACCGAGGCCGAGTCTTCATCCTCGACCAGGCCGGAGAGTGGTTCATCGGCGCGACCGTGGACGAGGCCGTTACTGCCCTGCTGACCGGGGACGGCCCAGCCGACCGCCTACGCGATGACGGGTCGTGGACGTAGCCCGGGCCCAGACCCCGACGCCCCTCGCCTCCGGGCCTCGGCAGCTTCATCAGGTCTCACTGCCTCGCCCGGCATGCGACGCCCCCCGCCGGCTTGCCTCCACGACGTAGGCCACCCTGATTGGGCCGCCGCACAAAGCGCTCGGGATGGCCCGCCACGCCCGCCCAGACCGCGGCTCCCGCCCGTTCGGCCCGGCTCGCGCCGCCCGCTGAGCCCGCGTGGCCCGCTGAGCCCGCGTGGCCCGCTGAGCCCGTGCCGCTCGCGTCGCCCGCCAAGCTCGCGTCGCCCGCCAAGCCCGCGTCGCCCGCCAAGCCCGCGTCGCCCGATGAGCCCGCGTCACCCGCCAAGGCCGCATCGCCCCCAAGCCCGCGTCGCCCGCCCGACCCCGATTGAAGCGCGAGGCCGACCCCACCCGAAGGCGGCGTCGGCCTCAGCAACGCGACCAGTCCAAACGATCAGTCGAAGAGATCGTGCAGGAAGCTCTTGTGACGCTTGCGCTGGTAGTGACCGTGGTGCCCCGGAGCCCGGTAGTGGCCGTGCGTCCGGTAGTGGCCGTGGTGGCCATACGCCGGAGCGGCCGCCGGGTAACCGTGCGCCACCGGCGCGCCGTAGCCCGGGGCGGGCGGCGCCGCGTAACCGCCGTGTGCGGGCGGGGGCGGCGGCGGGGCATATGCGCCCGGCGGCGGCGCCTGGGGCGCGGCGGCGGGGCGGGACGGGGCCGGCCGGCTGTTGTAGCTTGCCTCGGCCTCGAAGAGTTTCTCGAGCTCACCGCGGTCGAGGAAGATGCCGCGGCACTCGGTGCACTGATCGACCGTGACGCCGCTGCGCTCGTAGACTCGCATCTCGCCATGACACTTCGGACAGGTCATCTGCATCTCACAGACGGTACAAGGCGGTGTCACTCCGACGGGCCTCGTCAGGCTGTGTGGTTGCTGAATGCTCGCCGGGAAAGGTCGGACACCGGGGCCAGCGCCGGCGCCCAGACCAGCAGCGCTACAGGGTAGAGCAGGTAGCCGAAGCGGCTCGTCGGCAGCAGCAGAATCGCCGCGAGCAGGCCCCAGGCACAGATCAGGGCCGCCGTCGTTGCCGTGTGCGGCGGGCGGCGTACCAGAAAGATTGCGATGGTGACCGCGACCGCCACGAGCAGCCCAGCCGCCAGGAATCGGCCGCCCGGCAGGTGTTGCGCGATCAGATAGCCCGGGAACGGCGACTGCGCCGGGCTCTTGACCAGGCCGTGGCCGAGCGGAAATCGCAGCACGTTCTCGACGAAGCCGTCCGAGTCCACGAGAAACGGCGGCAGCAGCACCAGCACCGGCAGTCCGATCGCCCCCGGCAGGAACGCCCGCCCCCGCCCCCGGCCGATCGCCAGCGCCGCGAGCACTGCCACCACCGGGAAGGCGAAGAGCTTCCCGGCCGCCGCCGCACCCACCGCGACGCCCGCCCAGCCGTACCGGTCCCTCGCCGTCAGCGCCAACGCCAGCAGGCACAGCGCCAGCACCGGCAGATCGTCACCGCCGGTAGCCAGCGTCAGCGCGCAGATCGGAAAGACCGCCACCGACTGGATCGCCCGCACCACCGAGGACGACGAACCGGCCAACAGCCGCACCCCCACGACCAGCGCGCCCACCGTCACCACCGCGAACCAGACGCGCGAGTCCGTCCACCAGTGCTCCCCGAACGCGGCCCGCGGCAGCCCGAAGATCGCCATCCCCGGCTGATACGGGCTGTAGGCCATGAGTCGCTCGTCCACCGGCAGCGCCGCGATCGCGTCCCGCCCCAGGTAGGGCGTCCCGTGGTGCAGCAGCCGTTCGCCCATCCGCTCGACGACCAGCACTTCCTCCTGCGCGCGGTCGGTCCGCCCGCCCGCGCGCTGCACCGCCTCGACCACCAGCGGAAGCAAGGCCGCGGCCATCCCGACGGTCCAGGCGAGCGCGGCCCTCGCGCCATCGCCGATCAGGTTCCCCATGCGCCCGTACGGTGTGAAGCGCCGCACCGCCACCTGCAGCAGCACCACCGCCGTCCCCACCGCATAGGCCCACGCCGCGATGGCCCCCCAGCCCCGATGCGGCAGCAGCGTCGAGGCGAGCGCCGTGATCAGCGCAAAGCCCGCCGCCAGCGCGTAGAGCACGAGATCGGTAGTAAGCCCGCCGCCCGCCCGGTCAACACGTTCAAGCAGCCAAACGGCGCGATTGGTCACGCGCGCCAGTGTGGCAGAGCGGTACGCGCCCGGAGCGGCTCAGGTGCGGGGCTCGGAGACGGGTTCGCACCCTCGTCATCGGCCCGCACCCTCGTCATCGGCCCGCACCCTCGTCATCGGCCCGCTCCCCGCTATCGGGTCCACGCCCGCTATCGAGTCCCCACCCCCGTTAGTGGGTGGGGCGAATGTAGGGGTGGGGTACGACATTTCTGGGTCGGTCGTCCACAGGCTGCGGCGCCGCTCAGGTGCGGAGCATGTCGGCAGCGGCGCCGAGCAGGTCGGCAGCGGTGCGGAGCCGGTCGGCGGCGGTGCGGATCAGGCCTGCGGGTGGGGCGTTCCGGAGCCGGTGCGGCCTGAGCCCGTGGAGGGGCGGCGGCGCGGCAGGCGGACGACCGAGCCGGCGTCGTGCAAGGCCGCGGCCAAGGCGCCGGGGCGGCCGCCGGAACCGCGCTGGAGGGTGCCGATCATGCGGGCCGAGGACATCGGGCGGGCGAACAGGTGGCCCTGGCCGGCTACGCAGCCCAGCTCCCACAGGGCGTGCCGCTGGGGTTCGCTCTCCACGCCCTCGGCCACCACGGTCAGGTGCAGGCTGCGGGCCAGGTCGACGGTCGAGCGGATCACGGCGGCGGCCTCCGACGAGGTCTCCACGGCGGTGACGAACTCGCGGTCGATCTTCAGCTGGCTGATCGGGATGTGCGACAGCACCGAGAGCGGCGAAACGCCGGTGCCGAAGTCGTCCAGGGCCAGGCCCACGCCGGCCTCGCGCAGCTCGGTCAGGGCGCGGCCGACGGTGTCGAGCTGGCTGATCGTCAGGGTCTCGGCCAGCTCCAGCACCAGGCGGTCGGCGGGCACGGCGTGGCGCTCGAGGCGGGACAGCACCGAGGCCGGGAAGCGCGGGTCGAGGAGGCTGCGCGGGGACACGTTGACGGCGACCGGCACGTCGAAGCCCGCCTCGCGCCAGACCCCGGAGGCGGCCAGCGCCTGGTCGAGCACGGCGTCGGCGAACGCGGGGAGCTGGCCCGAGCGCTCCACCGTCTCGAGGAACTGCATCGGCGTGAGGTAGCCGTGCTCGGGGTGCTGCCAGCGGGCGAGCGCCTCGGCCGAGATCAGCTCGCCGGTGCCGAGGTCGACGATCGGCTGGAAGTCGACCACGAACTCGCGCTCGGCGACCGCGCGCTGCAGCTCGCCGCCGAGCATCAGGCGGCTGACGTCGGCCGTGTCCTGCGAGTGGGCGTACGTCGCGGTGGTCTGTCCGGCCCGCTTCGCCTGGTACATGGCCACGTCGGCGCGACGCATGAGCTCGTTGATGCCGCCGCTGCCGGGCGCCAGCGCGATGCCGCCCGCGGCCTCGACCGTGATCTGCATGCCCTCGACCTCGAGGGTCGCCTCGAGCGCGCTCAGCATCTGCTCGGCGCGGTGCGTGGCCAGCGCCGGCGTGGCCAGGTCGACGAGCAGGACCGCGAACTCGTCACCGCCGAGCCGGGCGACCAGGTCGCCGGGGGCCGCGGCGTCGCCGAGCCGGCGGGCCACCTCGCGCAGCACCGCGTCACCGGCCGCGTGCCCGAGCGTGTCGTTGACCTCTTTGAAGTGGTTGAGGTCGATGAGCAGCAGGGCGACGATGCCGTCGTCGGCGAGACCGGAGAAGTGCACGTCGGCGCGCTCGTACAGCTCGCGGCGGTTCGCCAGCCCGGTCAGCGGGTCGTGCGCCGCCTCGTACGCGTTCTGCTCATTGAGCCGTTGCAGTTCCATGTAGGCCGCCGCGTTGCGGATGGCCGTGCACAGGGCGGAGGCGAACGTCTTGAGCTTGTAGCGCTCGAACTCGGTGAGCCGGATCTTCCCGTGGAAGTCGAGCACCAGCGCGCCGGCCCGGTAACTGCGGTCCCGGGTCTCGAGGTCGGTGGTGATTGCCGAGTCGCCACCGAACTTCCGAGGCCCGGGACCGTCGTAGGTGACGCCCTCTGCCCGGGCGCGCACCACACGATCGACGCCGGTGGCGGTCAGGTCGATCTCGACCTCGTCCGCGGAGAACAGACGTGCGCCCTGCTCGGCCGCCAGGTAGAGAACCCGGTTCAGGTCGACCGAGCTGAGCTCGTCGGTGGTGTCGGCCAGCCGCCGCCAGGACTCGCGCTCCTCGGCCGTCCGCAGCCGGCGCGAGTGCCACAGGTGCAGGCAGGCCACGACCAGCGGCACGAAGCCGAGCCAGAGCAGGCTCGCCCCGCTGACCAGAACCGCGACGATGTAGACGATCGTGATGAGCTTGGCCGCGTTGTCGACCAGGTCGGAGACGAGGTCGCGGAAGAAGACCTTCCGGATCGTCGAGTGCGACGCCACCGCGATGACCGGCAGGAACAGGAGCTGGTCGACGACGTTGAGCGCCAGGTAGGCGAGGGCGACGGCGCCGATGCTCACCTGCGGGTTCACGAGGTCGGGGTGGGCGCCGGAGAGGACCAGCACGGCCCCGGCGGCACTCGAGCTGAGCACCCATTTGCCGACCGCGAAGAGCGTCTTCTGTGGTGCGACCCGCGCCAGGATCTTGGCGAGGGTGATGCCGGCCGTGGCGCTGAGCAGGACCCACGGCATCGGCGCGACGACGAGCCCGACGATCAGCGGGATCTCGCTCCAGTTGGTGGCGTTGTGGCTCGACTGCACGCGAACGTAAATCTTGACCCGGTCGCCGATCGCCGTGCCGAGGAACACGAGGAAGAGCACCAGCGGGTGGGGGGCCACCAACTGGGCGTCGACCGCGTACCAAACGTTGAGGCAGGCGGCGGCGAACGCAAGAACGACGACGAGACCGATGAGCAGCCGGAGCCGCCGATCGGTCGCGTCGTCGTTGGAGCTTCGCTTAGCAGACACGGGGATCTTTCCTGTCGCCGAGCTCAACGGGAGCTGTTCCCGGGCTCAAGCGTATGCAACGGACGCCGGGCGGCGCACCGCCCTACTCCCAGTCGCGGACCCGCATTGTTTTCTCCTCGCGTAAGAGTCCGGCCCCAGACCGAGCTCTAATTGATCTCTGTTCGTCGCGACGAGCGAAACGTTATGCAACGATGCGGGCGCTGGTAACCCTTTTGTGTCGGTATGCGCAGAAAGCGATAATCGAGGGAGCGGTCGTTACTCCCTGTTCGAGAAAGGAAACTCTGTGCAATCTCGAATGTCGATTTGAAGCGCAGTGTCTACATAGCGCAGGGTGCTGTTTCTATTACCCTGCGGATTGACAAAAGGACTATCTAATCCGTAACGTCGGCAGGCTCTTGAGCAGCGCATAGATCATGAACATTGCACGTCATTCAATGGTGAAGCGCATGTCCCGAGCGGGCTATGCGGCTCGTTCGGCGAGGTTTCTATAAACTCCCGGTATGCCCGAGGAATCACCGCTTAGTCACGTCGACGAGACGGGTGCAGCCCGCATGGTCGACGTTTCTGCCAAGGAAGTCAGTGCTCGCCGGGCGGTCGCCGCCGGTCGCGTGGTCACCACGCCCGGGGTGATCGAACTGCTGCGCGGGGAGGGCGTTCCGAAGGGCGACGCGCTCGCCGTGGCGCGGCTCGCCGGCATCATGGGCGCCAAGCGAACGCCCGATCTGATCCCGCTCTGCCACCCCATTGGCCTGCACGGAGTCGTTGTCGATCTCGAGCTGACCGGCACCACCGTCGAGATCACCGCGACCACCAGGACGGCCGACCGCACGGGGGTGGAGATGGAGGCGCTGACCGCGGTCGCGACCGCGGGCCTCGCGATGATCGACATGATCAAGGCGGTGGACCCGGCGGCAAGCATCGAAGCCGTTCGTGTCCTGCGTAAGGAGGGCGGGAAGACCGGCGAATGGGTCCGCCCGGAGGACCGTCCATGAGGGCCCGGGTGATCGTCGCGAGCAACCGCGCGGCGGCCGGCGTCTACCCCGACACGAGCGGCCCGCGCCTGGTCACGGGCCTGCGCGAGCTCGGTTGTGAGGTCGGCGAGCCGGTCGTGGTGCCGGATGGCGAACCGGTCGCGGAGGCCCTGCGGGCGGCGGTCGCGGACGGCGTCGACGTGGTGCTGACCAGCGGCGGGACGGGCATCACCCCGACCGATCGCACCCCCGAGGCGACCCGCGGCGTGCTCGACTATGAGGTGCCGGGCATCGCCGAGGCGATCCGGGCCTACAGCCGGGACAAGGTCCCCGCGGCGGCCCTCTCCCGGGGGCTGGCCGGGGTCGCCGGCCGTACGCTGATCGTGAACCTGCCGGGGTCCTCGGGTGGCGCCAAGGACGGGCTCGCGGTGCTCGGGCCCCTGCTCAGGCACGCGATCGACCAGCTCAACGGCGGTGACCACACCCAGGCGTAGCCCAGAAGTACTACGCACGAGGGACTAGACGGATAGTGCAAAACCCGACTACGGCGATCTTCCACATAGTGGGACCGAACCTAGCCGGGCACCTATCCGAGGCGGATCCGGGCGCGCTGGATAGGCTCGACCGGTGAGCGCTGACACCTCGGTCGACTGGGAACAGGCCCGCGTCCTCGCGTACGAGGCGGGCCGCCGAGCCGCGGGACCGGCCGAACTGGTCTCGCTGCCCGACGCCGACGGCCGCACCCTCGCCGAGCCGCTGCGCGCGCTCACCGACCTGCCCGCGTTCCCGACCTCGAGCATCGACGGCTGGGCCGTGCGCGGTCCGCAGCCCTGGCGCGTGACCGGCCGCGTGCTGGCCGGCGGCATCGCGGCCCCGCTCGACGAGGACGGCGCCTGCGTCGAGATCGCGACCGGCGCCATGGTGCCGGCCGGCGCCGAGGCCCTGATCCGCATCGAGGACTCGACGCGCGACGCCGACGGGGGGGTCCGCGGCACGCCCCGCCCGGCGCCCGAGTGGCGGCTCCCGGGCGAGGAGGCCCACAAGGACGAGGAGCTTCTCCCGGCCGGCACGTCGATCGACCCGGCCGTGATCGGTGTCGCCGCGACCTGCGGGTACGAGACGCTGAGCGTGCGCCCGCAGCCCCGGGCCGGGCTGCTGGTCTTCGGCGACGAGCTGCTGACCGCGGGCACGCCGGGCGCCGGCCGGGTGCGCGACTCGCTCGGTCCGCAGGTGCCGGGCTGGCTGCGCCGCTGCGGGGCCACAGTGGATCGTTCCGCGGTCGCCGGCCCGGTCCACGACACGCTCGAGGCCCATCTCGCGGCCGTTCGCGGCGCGCTGGCCGGGGCCGACCTGGTCTGCACGACCGGCGGCACGATGCACGGCCCGGTCGATCACCTGCACCCGACGCTGGCCGAGCTCGGCGCCGAGTACGTGGTGAACACCGTCGCCGTCCGCCCCGGCTTCCCGATGCTGCTCGCCCGCATCCCCGCCCCCGACGGCCGCCCGCGCTTCCTGGCCGGCCTCCCCGGCAACCCGCAGTCCGCCGTGATCGCCCTGATCACGCTGGTCGCCCCGCTGCTGGCCGGCCTCCAGGGCCGCCCGGCGCCGACGCTGACCCGGGTCGAGACGACGGCCGACGTGCCCGGGCGCGGCGCACACACGCATCTCGCGCTGGCTCGCCTCGACCACGGTGGACGGTCGGCGACGCCGGTCGGTCACGTCGGCTCGGCGATGCTGCGCGGCCTGTCGAACGCCCACGGCTTCGTGGTGGTCCGGCCGGACACGAAGGCCACCGCCGGCGACCTGGTCCCGTTCCTCCCGCTGCCGTTGCTGGCGGGGGAGCGCCCATGACCGTGCGAACCGAGGAGCGGCCATGACCGTGCGAACCGGGGAGCGGCCGTGACCGTGCGAATCGAGGAGCGGCCATGACCGGGGAGATCGTGCTGGTCGAGGTGCGGGACGTTCCGCTCGATCTCGCGGCGCATGAGAAGGCGGTCGCCGACGTGCGGGCCGGGGCCGTCGTGTCCTTCCAGGGTGTGGTGCGCGACCACGACGACGGCCGAGGGGTGACCCTGCTCGAATACGAGGGACATCCCACGGCCGAGGCGGTCCTGCGCGAGGTGGCCGCCGAGATCGCGGCCGATCCGGCGGTCTATGCGGTGGCCGTGTCGCATCGGGTCGGCACGCTCGCCATCGGCGATGTCGCGCTGGTCGCCGCCGTCAGCACCGCGCATCGGGCGGCCGCCTTCGCGGCCTGCGCCCGGCTGGTCGACGAGGCCAAGGCGCGCCTGCCGATCTGGAAGCGCCAGGTCTTCACCGACGGCACCGAGGAATGGGTCAACTGCCCCTAGGGCCGGGGATGGCCGGGGCGCGTCGGATCGCCGGTGCGGGACGGCGCGCGGCGACCGCCGGTGCGACACCGGGGCGCCACGGCAGGGCGTTCAGCAGCAGGATCATGGCGAAGGCGTAGCCGTTCCAGCCCGTCGTCCACCGTGGACCGATCAGGATCAGCAGGTAGACCAGCGCCGCGGCGCACGCGTGGCCGGCCCCGGGGAAGCGGTGCCGGCGTGGGCGCCGGGCGGTCACTCGCAGGCGGGCGGCGGCGTCGACCAGGATCAGCACCGCGGGCAGCAGCCAGATCAGCGAATGCACGCCGCTGACCGGGCCGATCGCGGCGCCGGTCAGGCCGGCGAGGGTGAAGGCCGCGATCTCGTCGCCGTCGGCGTGCGCCGAGCGGGCCCGGATCATGCCGACCGCCAGCAGCAGGCCGGAGAACGACAGCCAGATCAGCACCGGCGCGCCGGACGAGTCGTAGAGGCGGGCCAGCACGCCGGCCAGCGACTGGTTGAGCGGATCGTCGAGCGGGCGCTGGACGCCGAACGACGGCGGCATGCCGAGAAGCGTGGCGCCGCCGAGCACGGTCAGCGCGGTGGCCGCCGCGGTCAGGGCGGCCCGCCACTGCCGGCTGACCACGAGATAGAAGAGGAAGACGACGGGGCTGATCGCCAGCGCCGTCGCCACGCCGATGCCGGCCCCGGCCCAGGCGCCGGTCGCCCAGGCGCGCCGGAGCAGCGCGATCACCGGTCGGGCGCCGGGCGGGCGGGAGGCGGGCGGCCCGGGCCACCACGCGGCCCGGCTGCGGGCCCAGGCCGAGCGGCGCAGCGCCACCACGTCGGCGGTCACCAGGCCGAACAGAATCAGGTCGAGGCCGCCGAGCCCGAGCGCGGCCCGCACCGGCTCGGCCACCAGGGCGAGCACGGCCGCGGCGGCGACGGCCACGGCCCGGGGCCGGCCGTAGCGGCGGGCGACCGGGCCGACCAGCGCGACCAGGGCGAGCACCAGGAAGGCCACGCCGGCGAACGCGATCACGTACCTCTAACGCCGAGATCGCCCCAAGGTCACCCGACCTGCGAGATCACCCCGGCAGCTTGCGCGCGGCGGCCGCCGACATCGCCGCGATCTTGGCCTCGCGCTTCGCGGTGCGGACCGCGCGCTTCATCGAGCGCTGCGAGCGGTCGACGGCGTGCTGCATCGAGCGCTGCGAGCGGTCCACCGCGTGCTTCATCTCGCGCTGCGAGCGGTCGACCGCGTTGCCGGTGCGATAACGCAGGCTGGGGCGCCCCTCGGTGTCGGCCGCCGCGAGCAGCAGGCCGCCGAGCAGACCGAGGTTCTTGAGGAACTGCGTCTGATGCGCCGCGCGCTCCTGTTTGTCGGAGCTCCAGAACGGGTGCCCGGCGAACGTGGTCGGCACCAGCCCGGCGGCGAGCGCGGCGGCGGCCGGCCGGGTGAAGTGGCCGGACGCGAGCGCGAGCCCGGCCACCACGTCGGTCGCGGCCTTGGCCCGCACGAGGGTTCGCGCGTCGGTCGGGATGCGCGGGTCGATCTTCTCGAGGAGGGGCCCGACGCGGTCGGTGACCCGGCGCGCCGTGTCGACCTTGGCATCCGGGCGGATCAGGATTTTGACGCCGCTGACCACGAAAATCGAGGCGAGCATGGCGCGGGCCGCGGTGCGTACGGGCTTCATGAATTTGGTTATACCCGCCCGCCGGGCTCTACACCGGCTGGGTACGCAGGTATCGGCCGAAATGCGGCACGGTGAAGGCGACCGTGCCCCGTTCGCCCGAATAGATGAGGCCCTTCTTGATGAGGGCGTCGCGGGCGGGGGAGAGGCTGGCCGGCTTCCGGCCGAGCGCCGTGGCGATCTCGGAGGTGGGCACGGCCGCGTCCATGTCGTTGTCCGGCTCGCCGGAGAGCACGGCCATCGCCCGCATGTACTCGCGCTCGGCCGGGGTGGCGCGCTCGAAGCGGGAGCCGAAGAAGCCCACCGCCAGCTCGGCCTCGGCCTCGGGCGCGGCCACCCGCACGTCGGCGTCGGTGACCGGTGACTGCGGGGCGTGATCCCAGGTGGCTTTCCCGTACGCCTGGACGAAGTACGGATATCCGCCCGACTTCTCGTAGAGCAGGTCGAGCGCCTTCGCCTCGTACTCCACCTCTTCGCGCGCGGCCGGGGCGCAGAGCGCGAGATCGGCCGCCACCCGGTCGAGCCGGTCGATGCGCTGGTAGCGGAAGAGGCGCTCGGAGTAGGACTTCGCGGCGGAGAGGACGGCCGGGAGGTGGGGCAGGCCGGCGCCGACCACGATCAGCGGCGCGCCGAGCTGGGAGAGCTCGTGGCAGGCCGCGCACAGCGCCGAGACGTCGGCCGGCCCCAGGTCTTGCATCTCGTCGATGAACAGGGCGATGCCGGTGCCGACGTCGGTGGCGAGCGACGCCGCGTCGGTGAACAGCTCGACCAGGTCGATCTCGATGTCGCCGGAGTCGGCCCGGCCGTGGGCGGGCGGCACGTCGATGCCGGGGGACCAGCGGTCGCGGATCTTGCCGTTGGGGTCGTTGGCCCGCAGCGCGAACGCCTTGAGCACGGCGAGCACGTCGTCGACCCGGTCGGGATCGCGGTGGTGCGGCGCCAGCTCGCGGATCGCCATGTGCAGCGCGGCCGAGACCGGGCGGCGCAGTGACTGGTCGGGGCGGGCCTCGATCTTGCCGGTGCCCCAGAGCCGGCCGATGGCGGCCGAGCGCAGCGTGTTGAGCAGGACGGTCTTGCCGACCCCGCGCAGCCCGGTCAGGACGAGGCTGCGCTCGGGGCGGCCGCGCGCGACCCGCTCGAGCACCACGTCGAAGGCGTCGAGCTCGCGGCCGCGACCGGCCAGCTCGGGCGGGCGCTGACCAGCGCCGGGAGCGTACGGGTTCCGCACCGGATCCACGGATAGCACCGTATCGGGTCGTCTAGCGGAAAAGCTAGAGAGCGCTATCAAAAGGTCGTCGTGTCTTGTCTACCCGAATCTACGCCCAGAGCTAGAAACCGCTAGAGCGACTTATGCTCCTTCAGGCAGAGCACGAAGTCGAGGTCGTCGAGCGGGCTGTCGTAGAAGTACCACTTCGTGTAGCCCGGGACCTTGGCGCACTTGGACTCCGCGTCCTTCTCGCCCGTGGTCTTGCCGTCGATGCGCTTGAGCACCTCGAACGTCCCCGAGGTGCACGCGTTCACCCGCATCTCGGGCTTCGCGTCGGAGCCGTCGTTGACCACGCAGTCGCCCTGCTTCACGTTGAACCGGGCGTCCTCGCTGCCGACCGGCGCCGGGCCGGGGTTGGTCGCCGCGTCGGACGGACTGGCGGCCGTGCTCGGCTTGTTGTTCCGCTCGTTGAGCAGCCACGCCGTCGTACCCAGCCCGACGCAGATCAGCACGCCCAGCGTGACCACCAGCGCGATGATCGGCGTGTTCCGCTTCTCGCGCGGCGGCGCCGACGGCTGACCCCACATCGAGGCCCCGCTGATCGGCGCGGACTGATAGGCCACCGGCTGCTGCGGGATCGACGGCGGGTGGCCACCCCACGACGGATCGGGCGAAACCGCGGCACCCTGATCTCCCCACGGGTCGGCGGGCTCGGCGTACGGCTCGTCCGAGCGCCCGTGCGACCACGGCGGGCCGGAGTGCGGGCCGTTCTGCGACATGGGGAACTTCCTCCGGATGCGGTCAACGCTGCCTGCCACCGTAGCGTGCGGGGGTCACGCAAACCCGTACGGAATCGCCGCTGGTGTCGGCAACCTGACCCCCGGCCCGCGTGGGAGGGCCGATACGGTCCACGGTCGTGTCGCCACTCCTCGTGATCTTCTCGGCCGGCTTCGGCGCGGCCACCGCCGCCTTTCTCCCCCGGCTCGCCCATCGCCTCGCCGTCGGCCGGGCCGACGCGCCTCGGCCGGCCTGCGCGGTTTGCGCACGGCCGTTTCCCCAGGGCATTCAAGGGTGGGTACGGGTGGGAGCCGCGTGCTGCTTCGGTGGGTACGCGTGGACGACGGTCGCCGGCGCGACAGTGGCCGCCCTGCTGGCCGTCGTGATCGGACCGTCGCCGCTGCTGCCGCCCCTGCTGCTGGCGGCCGTCCCGGGCGTGCTGCTCGCGGTGATCGACCTGCGCTGCCTGCGACTGCCGGACCGGCTCGTCGCGACGGTCGGGATCGTCGGCGGCGTGCCGCTCGCGGTGCTGCGCCCCGACCGGATCGCGGCGTCCCTGCTGGCGGCGGTCGCGGTGCTCATCGCGTACGCAATCCTGTGGTTCTCGGGAGGTCTTGGGCTCGGCGACGTGAAGCTCGCCGCCGTGCTCACCATGATCCTGGGGTTCGCCGGTTGGCCGGCGGTGGTGATCGGCGTGCTCGCCCCGCCGTTGATCAACGGGCCGGTGGCGCTGTTCGTGCTGGTCACCGGCCGGCGACGGGTCCTGCCGTTCGGTCCCGCCCTGTTGGTGGGTGCGCTGATCGCGCTTACAGCAGCCTGAGCTGGCGGTCCCTCGGGCGGGCCGGAACCGTGTCGCCCAGCCGCTCGAACAGGCCCGAGTCGATCGCGTCGAGGAACGGGGTCGGGCTCTGCTCGCGCTCGCTGCCGTGCCGGAACCGCCGCGCCGCGTGGCTCAGGTAGAGGCGGTCCTGCGCGCGGGTGAGGCCGACGAAGAAGAGGCGGCGCTCCTCGGCGACCTCGTCGTCGGTCGGCGTGGCGCCCGGCCAGCGCAGCGGCAGCAGGCCGTCCTCGCAGCCGACCAGGAAGACCACCGGGAACTCGAGGCCCTTCGCGGCGTGCAGGGTGAGCAGGTTGACCGCCTCGGCCCGCGGGTCGAGCGAGTCCACCTCGGCGCCCGTCGCGATCTCCTCGATGAGGCGCGGCAGGTCGTCGCCGATCCGGTGGGCCAGCGGCATCAGCAGGTCGGCTGCCGCCCAGATGTCCTCGGGGGCGAGCTGCTCGGCGTCCAGGGTCGGCGCCGCGAACCGTTGGGCCAGCACCTGCGCGGTCAGCTTCACCCGCGCCGCGAGCGAGCCGCCGAGACCGCCCGCGTGCCGCAGCTCGCGAGCGATGACCTGCACGCCGGCCCGGTCGCGCAGCCGGTTGTGCGACCGCTTCTGCACCGGGACGCCGGCCCGCGAAAGCGCTTCGACGATCGGGCCGGACTGCGCGTCGGTGCGGTAGAGCACGGCGATGTCCGAGAAGGACAGATTGCCGGCGGCGGTCGCGCGGGAGTCGACCCGGCCCGAGTCGAGCGAGCGGTGGCTCAGGCCGCCGACCAGCTCGTCGATCGTGCGGACCACGAAGTCGGCCTCGTCCGCGACACTGGCGGCGGAGTATCGGCCCACCAGCGGCGACTCGGGGTCGAGCCGGGCCGGGTCCAGCCGCCGGCCGCTGACCAGGCTGGACGGCGCGATCGCCTGCACGGCGGCGGCCAGGATCGGGGCGCTCGACCGGTAGTTGCGGGTGAGCCGGACCAGCCGGGCGTCGACGAAGTCCTCGTTGAAGCGCAGGAAGTACTTCACGTCGGCGCCGCGGAACGAGTAGATCGCCTGGTCCGGGTCGCCGATCGCGCACAGGTTGCCGTCCGGCGGGCTGAGCAGGCGCAGCAGCTCGTACTGCGTCTCGTCGACGTCCTGGTACTCGTCCACGAAGATCCACGGCCACTGCTTGCGGTACTTCTGGACCAGGGCCGGCTCGTCCCGGAGAATCTCGACCGGCATCTTGATCAGGTCGTCGAGGTCCACCAGGTCCTGCTGGCGGAGCAGTTTCTCGTACGCGAGATCGTCGTCACCGGCCTGCTCGCGGGCCTCGGCCCGTTCCCGGTCGTCGGCGATCCGCCAGTGGGCGCCGAGGCCGGCCGCCTTGGCGTTGTCCCGCAGGATCGCGAGGCCGACCGAGTGGAAGGTGCCGACCGTGATGTCCTCGGCCCCGTCGCCGAGCAGGGCGTCGAGGCGCTCGCGGAGCTCGGCGGCGGCCCGGCGGGTGAAGGTGATCGCCAGGCAACGGTGCGGGAACACGTTCAGCTCGGCGCAGAGATAAGCAATGCGATGCGTGAGCGTACGGGTTTTGCCCGTGCCCGGGCCGGCGACGATCAGCAGGGGACCGCCGGGGGCGCTCGCCGCGACCCGCTGCATGGCGTCGAGGCGGTCGAGCAGGCCGGTGCCCACCTCTTCCATTCCGGCCAGCATCGGCTCGAACGGCTCGTGCGGGCTCGCCGGCGTCGCCAGCACGGGCGGGGGCGGCGCCGTCTCTTTGACGGGCTTGGCCGGCTTCTTGGGCGCTGCCGCTCGCTCGGGCCTGCGCTGCTGCGGGACGTCGAACAGCGGAAGGTCGAACAGGGCCTCCGCCTGCGGCTCCTTGCTCCGGAGCTCGCCCGGCTCGAAGAGGGTGATCACCCCGTACTCGCCGTCGTAGCCCGGCACCCGGCGCACGTCGCCGCGCCGCAGCCGGCCGATCGCCTCCTCGAGGTCGCCCCCGCCGGCCTGGCCGATCTCGTCGAGCGGAACACTGCGCAGGATGTCGAGCTCGGCGCCGAGGGTGGCGACCAAGTGGTTGAGCTGGGCCTCGACGGTCTTCGACTTGGGACCGACCCCGTTGATCTCGCCGAGGATCTCGTGCAGCTGGATCAGGTGCTCGACGTGGTCGTCCCGGTGGAAGCCGAGCGGCCGGTCGGCCAGATCCTCGACGCGGCTGAGCACGCCCACGGTCAGCGGCTTGCCGCACTCGGGGCAGCGGCCGCCGGCCTCGCGGGTGCGCTGCGGCTCCCAGTTGACGCCGCAGGCCCGGTGGCCGTCGGCGTGGTACTTGCCCTCTTCCGGGAAGAACTCGAGGGTGCCCCGGATGGTGTCGCCGGCCTTGACCGCCGCGTAGTCCGGCTCGCCGGCGAACAGGGTCGCCTCGCGGGCCAGCGCGGCCGGCGAGTGGGCGTCCGAGTTCGAGACCAGGCGGTAACGGTCCAGGCTGGACACCCGCCAGTTCATCTCCGGGTCGGAGGAGAGGCCGGTCTCCACGGCGGTGACGTGGTCGGCCAGGTCGGCGTAGCAGTCGGCGATCGCGTCGAAGCCCGACTTCGAGCCCAGGGCGGAGAACCACGGGGTCCAGATGTGCGCCGGCACGAGATAGCCGCCGGCCTCGAGGGTGATCTCCAGCAGGTCACGGGAGTCGAGGCCGAGGATCGGGCGGCCGTCGGCGGTGAGGTTGCCGATGCGGCCGAGCGCGGTGTTGAACCGGCCCGCGGCCTCGAAATCGGGCATGTAGATGAGGTGGTGCACTTTGCGCGTACGGTCATCGCGCTTGTAGATCGTGGAAATCTCGACGCTGAGCATGAACTTCGCCGCGCGCGTGCCCTGCAGTGAGCCCGGAAGACGCTTGGTGACCTCGTCCTCGTCGGCGAAGCGGTAAAGCCCGCCGCCGTCCGCGGTCAGGCTCTCGCGCAGGTGGTCGAACCACGCCGGATGGGTGAAGTCGCCGGTGCCGAGCAGCGCGATGCCCTTGCGCCGGGCCCACCAGGCCAGGTTGGGCAGCGTCAGGTCGCGGCTGCAGGCGCGCGAGAACCGGGAGTGGATGTGCAGATCCGCGACGTATGTGTCCGCGGCGACCGAGGACCCTGCGTTGTCCGAGGGCACGCGCTGCATCCTGTCACGCCCTCCGCTTCGGTAACCAATCGCCACGCGCTAACAAACTTACGGATCTTGATGCTTGGTCTTGCGTCATACCGCCCGCAACTCGACAACGGTGACCTGCGGGGGAGCGCCGACCCGGACCGGAGGTCCCCAGAACCCGGCGCCGTTGGTCACGAAGACCGGCACGCCGTCCACGTCGCCGTAGCCGGACACCACCGGTTGATCAAGCTTGACCAGCAGGTTGAAGGGTGCCATCTGCCCGCCGTGCGTGTGCCCGGAAACCTGGAGATCGACCCCGAACGGGGCCGCCTGGTGCGCCGCCGCCGGCTGGTGCGCCATCAGCACGACCGGCCGCGTGGTATCCCGATCGCCGAGCGCCTTGCCGAAATCGGGCGGGTCGCCCACGGCGGTGCCACCGAGATCGTTGACCCCCGCCAGGTCGAGGCCGGCGAGCTCCACCCGCTCGTTGCGCATCGGTCGTACGCCCAGGCTCGCCACCTCCTCGATCCACGGCTCGTACCCCGAGTAGTACTCGTGGTTCCCGGTCACGAAATACGCCCCATACCGCGACTGGATGTCGGCGAGCGGCGTCGCGAACCGTCCCAGCTCCGCAACGCTGCCGTCAACGAGATCCCCGACGACGCACACGATGTCCGCCTTCACCGAATTGATCAGGTCAACGATGCGCCCGACGTGCCGGGTCCCGGTCAGCGGCCCGAGGTGGATGTCGGACACCACGACCAGTCGGGTGCCATCCATGGCCCGGGGAAGTTTGGCCATGGGCATCGCCCACCGGTTGATCTGCGGCGGCCCGAGGGCGGTCTTGACTCCGTAAGCGGTGATGCCCGCCGCCGTGAGCCCCGCGAAGATCGCCGCTCCGCGCGCGAGGAGCAGGCGGCGCTCGAGGCCTTGCTTTTCGCCGTCGCCTTCTGCCGTGCTGTCGCCGTCGGTCCTGTCGTGGCCGTCGCTCGTGGTGCCGCTCGCTCCCGCCGGCACCGGCTCTCTTTTCTCCGCTCGCCGCTGGGCGCGCCACCAGAGCAGCACCCCGGCCCGCGGAATCTCCAGCGGCAGCAGCACCACGAGCAGGTAGAACATCAGCGCGAGCCAGAGATAGCCCGGCCAGCCCAGCCACTCCACGTGCCCGGTCCGGGTCGCGATCAGCGTCACCGGCAGCAATACGGCCAGCACGACGGCCGCGATGGCCCCGATGCGCCGCGCCCGCTTGCCCCGCATCGTGTCCCGCACGAGGCGCTTCCAGAGATAGAAGTGAACAAGCCCGATGACGACGAAGACCAGCCCGACGAAGACCAGCAAAACCCCTCCTCAGCACTCCGCCCACCGGCGGCGTGGCCTCAAGTTTCCAGGCCGTCCCTGAGAGCCCGCCCCCGACCCGCCCACCCGCGCGTCCTTTGCTCTGCTTACAAATACGCGCGGGCATTGGCCGACCGGGTCAATTCGGACAGGTGAGCAGCCATGGCAGCGGGCTGCTGCGCACAGACCTCGGGCGATGGGCCCTGGGTGTGCGGCAGTCGTGGGGTGTGCGGCCGTCGACACCGTGCCGCAGCTAAGGGCCGTGTGGCAGCTGTAGGCGGTGCGTCAGCTGTAGGGGGCGTCAGCTGTAGGGGGGCGTCAGCCGACGTGGCCGCGCGGCGGATGTAGGCGGTGCCTCAGCTGTAGGCGGGGCGGTCAGCCGACGTGGCCGCGCGGCGGATGTAGGCGGTGCGTCAGCTGTAGGCGGGGCGTCAGCCAACGTGGCCGGGCGGCAGCAATAGGCGGTGCGTCAGCTGCACGCGGTGCGTCAGTCAACGAGGCCGCGCGGCCCCCCGAGCTTGCGCCCTCGAGCTTGCGCCCCCGAGCGTGCGCCCCCCGAGCTTGCGCCCCCCGAGCATGCACCCCCCGAGACGCGCGCCATCCAAACCGCGCCTGCCGCCCAGCCTCAGCCGCCCGCGAAGGGTGGCAACACATCGACCGTCACTCCCGCCGGGAGCGCCGCCCCACGATCGTGACAAGCCAACCCATCGACCAGGAAGCTGGCCGCCTTCAGCACCAACCCCAGCCGCTCCCCATGCCGATCCGTCAGCACCTGCGCGAGCTCCGCGATCGACCCGGCCTCGACCGGCTCCGACGACACGCCACCCGCCGCCGCCCGTGCCCCCGCGAAATAGCGGACGGTCAGCATGCTGGCACTCCGATCACCGTCGGCCGCATCGATCAGCCGCCGATCGCGGACATCGGGCGGGCGGGCTGCAGGAAGCTCGGATCGTCGATCCCGTGCCCCGCCCGCTTGCCCCGCATCGCCACTCGCCACGCCTCGGCGATCTCCGCGTCGGAAGCTCCCGAACGCAGCAACCGGCGAAGATCGCTCTCCTCGGTGGCGAACAGGCAATTCCGGATCTGCCCGTCGGCGGTCAGCCGAGTGCGGTCACAGTCACCGCAGAACGGCCTGGTCACGCTGGCGATGACGCCAACCCGGGCGGGCTCTCCGGCGGCGTCGACGTGGCCCGGGACCAGCCAGGTCTCGGCCGGCGACGTTCCACGTGAAACCGAATCGGGCCGCAGATCGAAGGGCGCCAACGCGGTCAGGATCTCGTCGGCGGTGACCATGGTGTGACGGTCCCACCGGTGCTGCGCGTCCAGGGGCATCTGCTCGATGAAGCGCAGCTGATAGCCGTACGCAAGCGCGAATTTGACCAGCTCCGGCGCCTCGTCCTCGTTGATCCCGCGCATCAGCACGGTGTTGATCTTTACGGGCGTCAGGCCGGCCGTGGCTGCGGCCTCCAGCCCGCGCAGGACGTCGGACAGCCGGTCTCGCCTGGTCAGCGCGACGAACCGCTCCGGATCGAGGGTGTCGAGCGAGACGTTGATCCGGTCGAGCCCGGCCTCCCGCAGCGGCACCGCCAGCCGCTCGAGCCCGATCCCGTTCGTGGTCAGCATCAGTCTCGGCCGCGGAGCGAGCTGCGCGGCGGCCGCGATGATGCCGACCAGCCCGCGCCGCAGAAGCGGCTCGCCTCCCGTGAACCGCACCTCGGTGATCCCGAGCAGCGACACCCCGATGCGGACGAGCCGCACCACCTCGTCGTCGGTGAGCTGCTGCTCACGCGGCAACCAGGCCAGCCCCTCCTCGGGCATGCAGTAGGTGCAGCGCAGGTTGCATCGATCGGTCAATGACACGCGCAGGTCGGTGGCCACCCGGCCGAAGCGGTCGACGAGCCCGGCCGGGAGCGCCCCCGGGCCTGATCTCGTCTCGTCTTCCACGCTCCGAATCTAGCCGCTCCGACCGCCCGACGCCGAAGCCGATTTCGATCTGTGGATAACCCGGAAAACCGGTTGAGGGCCGAGGGCGGGGCTGGGATGGTCGCCCCCATGCGGGGATTTGAGGATCTTGTGGCCGAGGGCGCCGCGGTGCCGGTCGAGGGCTGGGACTTCTCCTGGTTCGAGGGGCGAGCCACCGAGGAGCGGCCGTCCTGGGGTTACGCACGCCTGATGGGCGAGCGGATGGCCCACGCCGGGCGGGCGCTCGACCTGCAGACCGGCGGTGGAGAGGTGCTCGCCACGATGCCGAAACCGCCGGCGACGCTGGTCGCCACCGAGGGCTGGCCGCCGAACGCGGCGCTCGCGCGCGAGCGGCTGGCTCCCCTCGGCGGGGTCGTCGTGGAGCTGGCCGAGGACGCCGATCTACCGTTCCCCGGCGAGTCGTTCGACTTGGTCACCAGCCGTCATCCGGTCGCCGTGAACTGGGCCGAGGTGGCCCGCGTGCTCGCGCCCGGCGGCACCTATCTCTCCCAGCACGTCGGCGCCGGGTCGCTCCGGGAGCTGATCGACTTCATGATGGGCCCGCAGGTCGTCGGGGACGCGCGCGATCCGGAGCGGGCCCGGTCCGAGGCCACCGCCGCCGGCCTCACCGTGCTCGATCTGCGCTCCGAGGCCCTGCGCATCGAGTTCTTCGACGTGGCGGCCGTGATCGTCTTCCTGCGGAAGGTCATCTGGACCGTCCCGAGTTTCACGCTCGACGCCTACCTCGACCGGCTCCGCGCGCTCCACGAGCAGATCGAGCGTGCGGGCCCGTTCGTCGCCCACTCGCAGCGCTTCCTGATCGAGGCGAGAAAGTAGAGGCGAGAAAGTAATCGAGGCGCAAAAGGTCAGGAAATAGCCGACCGTGCCATCTGCGCGGCCGCGACCACCGACTGGCGATAGGAACCGCCGAAGGCCGCCGCATGCACGAGTAATAGGTGCAGCTGATGCAGCGGCACGCGCGCCTGCCACCCGTCCGCGAGCGGATAGGCCTCCTGGTAGGCGCCGAGGATCCGATCGAGGTGCGGCGCCCCGCCGAACAGCGCCAACTCCGCCAGGTCGGTCTCGCGATGCCCACCCTGCGCGGCCGGATCGATCAGATAGGCCCTGCCGCCCGCGGACCACAGGATGTTGCCGGGCCACAGATCACCGTGGGTCCGGCTGGGCGGCTCGCCGTCGTCCCACCGGTCCAACGCGCCCAGAACCTCCTCCAGGAGGGCGACATCTTGGGCGGTCAACGCACTCTGATCGACCGAGGTTCGCACGTACGGCCGGAGCCTGCGCTCGGCGAACCACCGGCCCCACGGACCGGGCTGTGGGGTGTTGTCCAGCGGAAGTGGACCGATGAAGCCCGTCCAGTCGGCGCCGAACGAGGCCGCTCCGGCGCGATGCAACGCGGCAAGATCGCGGCCCAGGCGCTCGGCGGCCGCGGGCGTCGGCGAACCGTGGTCGATCCACTCGGTGGCGATCATCGAGGGGAGCGCGACGAACACCTCGGGCACGGGAGCGTCGGCGTCGGCCAGCCACCTCAGCCCGTACGCCTCCGCCTCGAAAAAGCCTCGCGGAGGCTCGCCGGCCGGCCAAGTCTTCGCGAACAGGGACGTCCCGTCGTCGAGCGTGAGCCGCGCGGCGTTGGACACGCTGCCGCCGCCCACCGGCGTCTCACGAATCCGCTGGTGGGTCAGAAATGTCGGGAGATGCTCGGGGTGCGCGCGTAAGTACGCCTGGTCCACGGGCCTATCTTCCACTTCGGCTTACGGACGCCCGAAATCGGAGTCAAAATGTCGGCATGAGCCCTGTCACAGTGCGTTCGTACCGTCCGGGTGACCACGCCGCGGGTCGTCGACTGTGGTCCGAGCTGACCAACCAGCACAATCAGATGTACGGCTCGGTTCCCGACGACGGTGGCGAAGGTTTCGAGGAGTACCTCACCCGGCTCGATCTCGGCGGCCTGTGGGTGGCCGACCACGCCGACGACGGGGTGATCGGGCTGGTCGGGCTGACCATCCGCGGCCGGGCAGGCGTGGTCGAGCCGATCGTCGTGACGATCTCGCACCGGCACAAGGGTGTGGGCCGCAAGCTGCTGCGGCACGTGGCGACCGAGGCCCGCAAGCGGAACATGACGGCCCTGACGATCTCGCCGGAGTCGCGCAACGTCGACGCCATCCGCAGCCTGCACGCGGCCGGCTACGACGTGGTGTCGTCGATCGAGCTGACCCTCGACCTCGATCGCAACCCGCACGAGTGGCAGGACGAGGGGCTCGAACTGCACGACATGCAGTTCCGCTCTTAGCCCCCTTTCTCCCCGTCCCTGTGGATAACGAGCGCGTCGTCCACAGGCCGGCACTTTGGCACTCGCGCCCGGTGCCCGCCGGGCCAGCATTCCGGCATGACCCCGGACTGCATGATCACCGTGAAGAACTCCGCCGAGGCCGTCGCCGTCACGCCTTACGCGCTCGGGTTCCATCCCACCGACAGCCTCGTCGTCCTCGGGCTGTTCGGCCGCCTGGTCGACTTCGTGGTGCGCTACGACTTTCCCCCGCCCGATCTGCTCCCGCCTGACCTGCTCCCGCCTGACCTGCTCCCGCCCGATCTGCTCCCGCCCGGTCTTCCGCCGCCCGATCTGCCGCCGGTGCTCGAGGAGGCGGCCGAGCTCGTGGCGCGCCAGGGCTCCGAGCGGGTGTTCGTCCTCGGCTACGGGCCGCCCGGGCCGGTGAGTCCCGCGGTGATCGAGTTGTCCCGGGCGCTGGCCGCCGCGGGTGTGAAGGTGGTCGACTCGCTCCGGGTGCACGGCGGGCGCTGGTGGTCATATGTGTCGCCCGGTCCCGCCGACGGCACCCCGTGCTCGCCCGGACTGGCGGCGCCGGCCGTCTTCAACGGCTTCGTCGCACTGCCCGACCGCAAGGCCCTGATCGCCAAGCTCGCCCCCGTCGAGGGCGAGGCCCGGCGCGCTGCCGAGGCGGCCGCCATCCGAGCGCGGGCGCGACGAGCCGAGTTGCCGGACGAGGAGCTGAGCCGAGCCGGCCATGAAGCGATCCGAGAGGCCGAGCTGATTGCGCGCGCGGGCCGTCCGCTGGCCGCCGACGCTTACGCCTGGCTGAACGTGCTGCTGACCGAGCAGCCGGTGCTGGAGCACGGAATAGACCGCACGAGCCCCGACGGCTGGCGAGCCCGCTTGTGGACCGAGTCCGTGCGCCGAGCCGCCCCCACCGAGGTGGCGGGCCCGGCAACGCTGCTCGGTTTCGCCGCGTGGCGCTCGGGCGACGGCGCCTTGGCCCGGGTCGCGGTCGATCGAGCGTTGCGCGAGGCGCCGAACAGCCGCTACGCAGGCATCCTCGACCGCCTGCTCGGCGCGGGCATCCGCCCCTACGCGCTGGTCTCCGTGAAACCGTTGCCCCGCCGCCGCCGACGGCGAAGGCCCGCGCAGGGCCGCTCGATCCCCTGAGCCCGGCCCGCGGGGATCACCGGGCTCGGGGGGGGGGGGGGGGGGGGGGGGGGGGGGGGGGGGGGGGGGGGGGGGGGGGGGGGGGGGGGGGGGGGGGGGGGGGGGGGGGGGGGGGAGAGGA